>NZ_CYIG01000022.1 GCF_001298675.1 Paenacidovorax caeni | reverse complement strand
ATCCTCGCCTCAGCCATCTTCCCCTTGAACACCAGCATTCTCGAGGGCGTCAACAACCGCATTAAGGTCATCAAGCGTATGGCCTACGGGTTCCGGGATTCAGCCTATTTCTTCCTGAAGATCAAGGCCGCCTTCCCCGGAAAGGCGCGATGAACCTTTCTTCTTGCCGCCGCCCGCGCCGCCTTCCTCGCGCTCGCGCTCCTTGCGCTGCTTTTCTTCCTCGCGGTAGATCTCACCCAGCACCACGAGCTGCTCCTCCAGCAGCGCCAGTTCCTTGGTGAGCCGCTCCGCTTCCTCGTTGTTCTTGCGGATGCGGGCGCGCTCGATGTCGAGCCGCAGCAGTGCCATCTTGGCGCGCACCTCGGCCTCATCGCGGGCCTGGCGTGCCTTCGCCACGTCTTCTTCCGAGCCGTGCAACTCCAGCAGGCGCATCTTCAAATCCTCCAGCCCCTGCGCCGCGCCCTGGTTGGAGCGCTCCAGCGACTGCTGGGCGGCGTCCAGCTCCTTGAGGGCTGCCGACATGGCCCAGGCCAGCTTGGGCACATCTTGGGCCCAGGCGCCGGATTCCCGGGCGATCTTCGCCATCTCCTCGAAGTACTTGTCCGCCTTGCGCTGTGCATCCGCCCACGCATTGGCGGCCTCGTTTGCCGCCTCGTTCTGCGCTGCGGCCTGCTTCTGCAGGGCGGTGCGCGAGTCGTCGGCCGCGTCCGCCATGTCGCGCATGCCATCTGCGCCGTCCTTGGCTGCATCGCCCACCTTCTTGGTCGCGTCCTCGGCTTCTTTCATCGACTTGACGATGGACTTGCCCGCCTTATCCGTCTCAATCACGAAGCCATGCTGGCGGGCCTGAGACTGGATCGTCGCGTCCGCGATGCCATCGTTCGCAGCAATCGCCGCCTCGGCCATGGCCTTCCATGCCTCGTTGATCTCGCGTGGCGTGGCCGTGCCGCTGGCCTGCACAACGTCGAAGGCTTCCTTGGCCGTTCGTGCAAGTTCCTTGAGCTCTGCCTGCGGCTTCACGCCGAGCTGGCGCAGCGCTTCGCCCAGGCTCTGGATGCCCGGTATCTGCCCCTCGATGGTCGCGCGCTGCTTGTCCAGCGCCGATTGCAGGCGGCCCATGCCGTCTGCGCTTACCTGGCCCGCCGCGCCCATGGCTTTGAGCTTTTGCTCCATCGCTTCGATGGCCTGCAGGCTGTCGGCCTTGGGGATGGCCGCAGCGAAAGCCATTTCGATGGCACGGGCGGCGTCCTTTGCCCCCACGCCTGCCGCCTTGGCGGACTCGGCCACCAGGTCAACCTGGTTGATGGCCTCCTGCGCGCCCGTGCTGATCTTGCCCAGGGCCTGCGCGGCGTTCACGCCGAGCTTTTCAAAACTGGCCGCGAGAACCTGTTCGTTCGCCTGTGCCCACTGCTGCGCGGATATGACGCCCTGGCGCGAGGCCTCCTCAAGGTTTGCCCTTAGCGCGCCAATCTGACCCGCATTGAGCTTGCCCAGCGCCTCCTGCCATGCTTCGCCCACCTCTTTCGCAGATAGCCTGCCTTTTGCTGCCAGTTCGTCCAGGGCCATTACAAAAGCGCTGACGCCTTGCACATCGCCGAATTTCAGGCCCGCAGCCAGGCGCTCTATGGCCTCCTTTGTCTTGTCCGCCGCCGTGGCGGTTTTCTCAAACTCGGCCACCAGCTTGCTTGCATCAGCAGCGGCCATTTTGGCCGTCGTTTCCTTCACGGCCCCGGATAGCTTTTCCTGGGCCTGAGCTGCAGAAAGCCATTTGCCGGTTGCCTGGTCAAATACCAGCAGGCCTGCGCTCTGTGCCTCATTGAGCTGCTGCATGCTTGTGACGAGCACGCCCGTTGCATCAGAAATGGCTTTGAGTTTTTGAGCGACAAGGTCTTGCTTTTGGGCCGTCTGCGACGCAATGGCGTCATGCTTTGCAAGTTCCGCCCGGTATGCGCCATAGTCTTTTGCGACTTTGATCCATGCTTGCCCGAGTTCAAGAACCCCCACGGCGACAAGTGCGAGAGACGCCCGGGAGATAACTGCAAAAGCCTTGGATTGATCTGCGGCCTTTGCCATTTCCAAGCCTGCACCTTTGGCTGCCAGGCCTACCCCCGTCAGTGCTCCAGCAAATGCGGCGACCTTGGAGACCACCCACAGCTTCATCAGCACTTCGATGGCTGGCGCAAGCTGCTGCAAGACGCCAATGACACCTTGAGCCGCGTTCGCTACGTCAACGAAGCCGCTGGCAATCCGCTTTGCCATTACATCCAGTTCGCCACTGGCCTTGAGCTGGTCGAACTTTGCCAGCAGCCCTTGCAGTTGCGCGGTCAGATACTCCAGCACGCCCGATTGGGCGATCATGTTGAAAAGCTCTTGCAGCGCATCCTGGGCACGCTGAACGGCTCCAGCGTAGGAGTTCATCAGGTCTGCACTGGCGCCTGCGCTTTTCTTGCCCATGGCGTCGATGAGCTGAAGGATTGCATCACGCCCGAGCTGGCCGGCACTCGACAGCTTTTGAAGTTCCTCCACGTTCTTGCCGGTTGCCTTGGCGAGCAAATCCCACGCGGGGATGCCGCGCTCGGCAAGCTGCAGCATTTCCTCCCCTTGAAGCTTGCCCTTTGTCCACGCTTGCCCAAGTGCCAGGGTGACGCCCTCCAGCATCTCCGTACCACCGCCCAGCTCTGCAGCCGCATCTGCCATCGCCAGCATCTGCGCCCGGGTAGGCTGCAGGCCAAACGCGGACAGCTTGGCGTAGGCCTCTGTCAGCCCCTTCACGTCAAACGGCGTTTGCTGCGCTAGGTCTTTGAGCATGGCGAATGCTTCGCGCGCCTTCTCCGAGCTGCCCAGGATGCTTGTCAGGCGGCGCTCCAGTTGCTCGAAAGAGCTCCCCGTCTCAAGCACTTCAGCAGCAACCCGCTTGATCTCGCCCAGCCCGATCATGGCGCCCGCCCATGCCACGGCTTTGTGCGCGGCAGCGCCGATCTTGCTGCCAGCCCCATCAGCGCTGTCCCCAAGCTCCTTGATTGAGCTGGCTGCACTCTTGGAAGCGCCTTGCGTCCCGCTCATTTCGGCACGTAGCGACTGGATACGCCGCTGCAGCTCGGCGGTTGCTCGGATTGCGTCTTCGGGCATGAGCTTTTGGCCCTTGAGACCGCGCATCACAGCCTGGAGCTGCTCAATCTCGGCCGTGATCTGCCGCACCCCCCGCATGCCCAATTGTTGAAAGGTCTGTTGCAGCGCTGGGGCGAGTGCAAGCGCCTCAGTGCGCATGTCATGCACCACCTCTGTGTACCGCTGGGCCTGCTGCTGGGCCTGTAGTAGTTGTGCCTTGAGCGCAATTTGCTGGTCAGTCAAGCCCTTGGTGCTCATGCCCGCAGCCTGCAACGCCTGGCGAGAGTCATTCAGCGCTTGGTTACCCTGGCGCAATGCCACGCTGAGCTGACCGGCGCTGCCAACGGCACGTTCGTAGTCGGCCACCAATCGCTTTTGCGCATTGGCTGCGTTGCTGCTTGCAGCCTCGCTCTCCTTGTATGCCGCAGCAAGCAAGCGCACATTGCCCGCAGCCGCCCGCTCTTCGGCCTGCAGCATCTTGAGCTGTGCAGCAGCATCCCGCACCCGCTCAGAAAAAATCGCGTTACCGTCACCGGCCTGCTTGAGGTCATCCCGGCTTTGCTTCAGCTCCACCCGCGTTTGCGCGATGGCATCACGCAACTGCAACTGGTATTGCTTGGCTGTACCCAGCTCCAGCGCGGCAACCTTCTGCGCATCGGCCGCGCGTTTCGCCTCCTCGCCCGCTTGCGCCATCTCCTTGGCCAGGGCATCCACCTTGCCGCTGGCCGCATCCATGGCCGTCGCAACGCTCTCGGTCTCGCGCTTGAGACGCATGAAGTCATCGACAAGCTTATTCTGTGCGCCGATGGCACGAATGGCTTGCGCCAGCTCGGTCAACTTTGGCGCTGCATCACCGCTCTCTTGTGCCAGGCCTTCCAAGCCATCCGCGATAGCCTCCACATCGTTAGCGCCGTTGGCTTCTACATCAATGACCAACTTGGCCTTCATGTTCTGGTTCGCCATATTTCCTCGCTTGCCTTAATATCCGCAGCCATGAACCTGCTGCTGCTCTTGCTTGTTGTCGCCATCGGTGTGCTTGCCCTCGCCCGGCCGAGCGCCAGGAACATGGCTGCGCTCAAAATTGGAGCCCTGGCAGCAGCTTCCTCTCTGGTCTTGGCCCTGGTATCGCCGGAGAGTGCAATGGCTCTTGGAGTGGGTGCACTTGCGCTTGTCGGCCTTTGGCTCTGGGGTCGCCTCCTGCTGTGGCCACTGCATTACCTGGCCTCTTTGCTGCACCGATAAAGCGCTTTCACCTCGAAAAAAAACCGCGCCCAGGCAAACGCCCGGCGCGGTTTTTTATTGCCCCCCGGCCAGGGTCAGACCATCGCGTCGATACGCATGAACGGGCCGAACAGCGGGTCGTTCTTGAGGCCGGGAACGTACTGCGCCTCGCCCTTGAGCGCCAGGTCGCTGGGCTCATCGGAGAGCCAGTTGAAACTGCCATCCAGTGCGAGGGGGATGCGCGGGATGATGACGCGCTGCTTCTGCCCGTCGCCGTTGACCCCCGAGAAGATGATCCCGCGCTCGACGTTCGTCTTGCTGAATGCGGCGACATTCACGAAGCTGTCGTACTCGTAGTCCACCTTGAGTGGCTCGACGTGCAAGGCAGGGTGTGCCAGCAAGCGGTACCGACCATGCTCTGCGTCATCTTCTTCATAGTGCGTTCCGAGGACGTACGTCAGGGGCGTTCCCGGAGTGCTGTCCTCGATCACCACGCTCTTGCTGCGCGGGTTGCGCAGGAAGAAGTAGTCCCCCGGCTCCAGCTTCGCCAACTGCTCATCGGTCACTGTGCCCCCGGGGATTTCCATCGCTTCGCCGAAGAACGCCGAAGCCATCGTGCGCGTGTCGAACTGCACCATGGAGAGGTTCACTTCCAGGCCCTTGCCCGTCTCGTATTCCTTGAGGGTCATGCGCTGGCCGGAGCAGCTCTCTTTGATCTTGCCCGTTTCGCGCGATGGCGTGACGGTGAGCGTGCGGTTGGCACAACCCACGCTGTACAGGTTCGTGAGGAAACCCATCTCAGGGCGACCGTTGATCGGGTCGTAAATGCCAATGTGCACCGGCCCCTGGCCATTCCAGACGATGGGGGTAGATTTAGATGCTTGCGTAGCCATGTTTACTCCTTCTTGGCGGCGGGAGTTGCGGGGGGGGGCTGCGGGCGCTGCCTTCGCGGTGCCAACCGAAACGAGCCATCCAGCCTTGCCTTCGGGCAGCTCCAGGAATTGACCGGTCTTGTAGTCGCGCCCTGCGTGGCGGTGCGGCTTGAGCAGCTCAATGCGCACGCGCGGCGGCTGCGAGTCGGGTTTTGTGGACATGAAAAAGGGCTCCTGTGTAAGAGCCCTCAGTGTTCGCCGCCGTGGCGTTTCGTGCGAAGGAAAACGCTTTAGGAAATGCCCGGCCACCCGGTCGTGACGTCGATGGCCTGCAGCGTCTGCACGTCATCGCCTGCCGCGCCGATGGCATCCTCCAACGCCTGCCGCACGCCGGTCAGCGTGCCATGGATCACGCGGTAGGCATCGTCCTTTGCCACGATGCGATGGGCCAGCTCCACGCGGCCAAGGCCGCGCGCTGCGGCGGCAGCGTCAATCCATGGCGTGGCCGTAGCCGGATCGGCCAGCAGCGCGCGGGCCTCCCCGGTCTGCACCGGCCAGCTCTCGCGCTCGCTGGGCGGGTATCCGGTGGCGATGATCTGCATGCGGCGCTCGTACTCGCCTGCGAGCTGTGCGCTCAGTGCCGCGCGCAGCGCCGCAGGATCGGCAGGCGGGGGGACGTAGGATGCCACCCACTCTGCGAGCATCGCCTGGTGCTCATCCAGCGGCGTGCCCATCGCCGCCGCATCGGCGCGCAGCATGTCGATCTGCGTGGGGTGGTAGCTGACGCAGCGGACCTGGGCGGCACCGTCCATCCAGGTGGCCTCCAGCCAATTCGTAGCGTCCAACTTCAGTTCGATGATCATGAATGCGCTCCCGAAAGAATGCAAAAGCTGATGTTGACCGGGTCGCTTCTGGTGGCGCCGTTGTTCGTCAAACGCAGCGCCACACTCGTCGCTGTGTCGACGTATGCCACCACCACTGAGTATCCAGAGTAGCCCAGAATAACCGGCAATAAAACAGCGGCTGAGGAAAGCGCAGAGCTAGAAAAAATGAACTCGACAGACGCACCGGCGCTGAGTTGTTCGGGGTGCATTGTGATAACGCCACACGGCTTATTGACCGTCACGGGCATCCGCTTGTTCGTGGGCTGATTCGCAGTGCCGCCGCATCCCGCACCATAGCCGAGCACGCCACCGTCTTGCAGGAGGAACCCGGTTTCTGCGAATGTGAACGGGTGCCTGTACCAGGGCGTCCAGATGGCATCGTGCAAATGCCTGAACCAGAATTGAGCAACTCTTGTGTGAAACACCTGCTGCGCGACCTGGCTCAACCGCCCGGGAATACCAAACGTGAAGACGTTCCACCACGCGGTCGAGAGCGATTGGGCGGGCCAGTCCGTCCCTGCGCCATCCACGGATACGAAAGCATCGACAGCGCCAATCTGGGCATTTGCCATTTTGCGCGTCTTGTCCGGGATCCCGCCAAAAGCCGCCCGGGGCATGTACACGTTCACCAGGGCCTTGATGTCGGCACCGATGGCCTGCGCCAATGCCGTGATGCGCGCTTGCAAAGAGGCCATGGCTACACCTTCGCGGCGGCGTAGTCGGCGGCGTAGTCGCGGTCGTATCCACCCAGACCAGCGGTCAGCGCATTGAGCGCACTGGCCGCCGCCGCGCCGATGTTGTCGCGCGCCTGGGCCTGCTGCGGCGCGCTCAGTGCCTGAGCCGCGTCGAAGCGCACGCGGTTTGCGATCTGTGTTGCGATGGTTGCGGCAAAGCTGGGATCGTTGCCCAGCGCGGCGGCCAGCTCGCTCAGGGTGTCCAGCGCAGCGCCCGCGCCGTTGACCAGGTCGTTCTTGACGGCCATCTGCGCGGCTGCAATCGCACTGACGATCTTGCTGGCGCTCCACGCCACGCCGGTATCGCCAGCTCCGGCGTTATCGTCAATGACCGCGCCCGTGCCGCTGACAAGCGTCAGTAGCTCATTGATGGCAGCGACCAGGCTTGTTTTCGTGGTCGTGTTCAGCGCACTGAGCTGGCCTTGCGCCAGAGTGAGGGCCTTCACATCGGAGCCCATGGCCTGGGCGAGCGCAATGAGACGGTTGTCGAGGGACATGGTTCTTCCTTTCAGGCCTTGGCCAAGATGTAGTGAGCAAGGGGGTCAGCAACGCCGAGCCCCAGGTGCTGCTGGGCTGCCTCCTGCACGGCGGGGTCGGTGGAGAGCTCGGAGAGCTTGTTGGCCGCCATGAGCGCACCGGCAGCGCCGGGGCTGGGTTGCGGGCCACGCAGGCCCACGACGGTGACGACGTGGCGCCGCGCGCCATGGTTGATGAGGGTGACGATGCTCATGGGTTGGCCCTGTCACGGGATCGTGGGCGAGTCGGCCACGGCGAAGATCACGTCGCATGTGTGCATGACACGCCCGGCCGCGTCCGCGTAGCGAATGTCGGCCGTGAGCCTGCCCAGGGGCCAGGACGTTGTCTCGGCGCTGCTGGCCGCCATGGAGTACTCCCCTTGCGCGGGGTCGGTCACATCCACGGCAAAGCGATGCACCAGCCGCCCGCCAGGCGCGCGCACCCAGCAGTCGATCTGCCAGCCGGTAATGTCCAGCGGCACGCCCTCGGACTGGATGGCGCAGCCGAGATCCAGGGTGTCGCCGCGCTTGAGCTCGATGACGCTTGGCTGGTTCATCGCGCGCAGGCCTGCGGCCCATCCTTGTGCAGCGTGTTGTGGAGCTGGTACAGGTCGGCGAACAGCAGCACGCCCGCGTCGTAGTCCAGCACCTTGCCCGACACCCAGCTCACGGGAGACGCACCATGGGACGCGGGCTTGTGGCCGATGAGGGCCACGCGCACCGCGCCCACAAGCTGGCGCGCCTCCTGCTGCATCTGGTCGCCGCGCTGCTCGCGGTAGTGGCGCAGGGCCAGCACCACGCCGATCTGCGTCGTGCAGCTCTGGATGCACACGCCCGGGGCGGCAGGGAATTTGCCGGTGTTCGTTTCCTCGGCGAACACCACATAGGCGCTGGGCGGGCGAAACGATGACAGCTCTTTCACCGCCGCATAGTCCGCCGCGCCGCCCACGAACTGCAGCTCGGGCACCTGCTCGCGCAGGCGCTGCACGATCAGGCTGGTGTCGAAGGGCTCGAAGTTCACCGGAAGGCCCCCAGCTCGCGGCGGCTGAACACGCTGGGGGCGCACTCAAAGCGCGCGTCCAGCTTGTCGTTTGCCACCACGTCCTCGGCGCCCAGGCTGAACTTGCCGTCCGCCGTCTGCTGCAACAGGCGCTGGGCGTCGGTGTAGCCGCGCGCGATGCGGTCGGTGGCCTCCAGCGCGCGGCGATCCTTGTGCAGCATGTAGCGCGTGATGGCGCGGCACCATGCCACGACCAGGCCAGGCACCGGGTTGAGCGGCAGCACGTAGCCGCGCTTGGCGAGATAGCCGTCGATCATCGCCGTGGCATCCGCCACGGCGGCGTCGATGCGCTGCACCGCGCGCTCGGCGTCGGCCACGTCATCGGGCGGCCAGGCGCTGGTGTCCTGGCCGCACAGCAGCGCATTGAGCAGCTCGGCCCGCACGGACGGGCGGTGCTCCTCGGTTGCCACTTCCGACAGCTCCAGCGCACCGGGGCTGTCGGCCAGTTGTTCGTGCGTGATGTACGGCATGTAAAGCTCTTTGCTCAGACGCTGGCTTCGTCCTCGTCCTCGGCCGCCGCCGTATCGGCCACGGCTTCCGCTTCGGCCAGGTAGGTCACGAGCATCGGCTCCCGGGTGAGCTGCTCGTACTGCTTGTCGCTCAGATCAGCGAGCGGGAGGCGCGTCTCGCCGGAAAACGCGAAGCCTGCGCGGCGAAAGCCTTCGACCTTGGGCGTGACGACCAGGACGAGCTGCGTGTCGTTTTGGGGCTTGGCCTTGGGGGCGGGGGCCGAGGTGCGCACCTTGGCGCGGGTATCTTTGGCGGTTGCCATGGGGATGCTCCTTGGGGTTGAACGGGTGGGCGTGTCAGTCCTTCATCCAAGGGCACACGACCACTTTGGACAGGTTGCGCATGACGTTTGATGCGCCGTTGGCCAGGCGCTCGGCCGTGACGACTTCCAGCGCGGCTTGCTCCATGGAAGGCGGCACCCACAGCTCCGCGCTGCGGATCACGAGCGGCTTGCCGCTGTCGTCATGGAACGACTGGTGCTGGGCGCGGGCATCCGAGTAGGAGCCAACGTCGAGCGGCTCCTTGGACGCGAACGCCATCTGCCACAGGCCCAGGCCAGCATTGCCCCGGCCATCGGCGCCCCAGACGAACATGTTGCGGCTGAACACGGCTTCGTCGGTGAGGCTGGTCTTGGCCGTGAAGGCGTAATCGCGGCGCTTCTGGTAGATGAACGGTTTCAGGATGCGCGTGGTGTCCAGCAGCATCCAGGTCTTGCCGCTGCCGCCCTGGAAGTTGCTCACGCTCACCTGGCGGCCCGGAGGCCCCACGGGGTGGTCGGTGTCGAAGAAGTACTGGCCGTCATAGCAGCGCGTGGTGAAAGCGTTGTTGACGACATCGAACACCATTTCGTCGGGGTGCGTGGCGGCGTCCTGTCCGAGCTGCTGCACGACGGGCGAGAACATGCCGTACTTGTCATCCTCGATGTGGTCGCGGAGCACTTCCACCGTGTTCTCGAAAGTGCGGTTCTTGATGCTGTAGCTGTGCAGCATCAGGCTCTGGTATTGGCGCTCGCCAAGCCACTCGCGAAAGCGCGTGAAATTGCCCAGCCAGGCATAGGTTTCCTCGGCCGCAGTGCTGGGCACCAGCGTGGCAAGCTGCTGCCACATGGGCGTGGCTGTGGACAGGCCCGCGCGGAACGCGCCGTTGTAGGCCTGGTTGATGATGGCGAGGTTGGCGTGATTGATGATCATGTCGGGGTGCTCCTGTGGCGTTGCGTGGGTTAGCGGAAATCGACCCAGACGCCATCCGCGTCCACGTCGTACACCCGGCCAGCGCGGCCACGGGTGCCGCCGCCGTTGGTCTTTGCGACGGTCTGGTCGTCCACCAAATAGCAATCGGCGCCGAGGTCGGCGAGCGTGATGGCGTCGGCGGCGGCCGAGTTGCCGAACTGGTGGGGCGTCTTGGACAGGCGCACGCGCATGGCGCCATCGGTGCCTCCCGTGTTGTCGGCGCGGCGCTCGGCCACGCCCGCGCCCTTGAGGCCCGCGCCCGTGGCGCCCGGTACGGCAAAGCCTGCGGCGTTGATGGCGACCAGGGCGCCCGCGTAGATGCGGGCATTGGCGCCCACGGGCGGTTCGATCTGTTCGCCGGGGCGGCGCAGGGTTGCGCGGTCTTGCGTGAGTGCAGTCATGTTGATGGGCTCTCGTAGTTAAGCGGTGGTGGTGCTCACGGCACCGGCCTTGTATTGCTCCGGCGTCAGGCCCATGGCCGTGCACACAGCCAGCTCGGAGGCCGTGAGCTGCGCGTCACCCTTGGCCGCGCCCTCGGGCGGGCGCCCCCCGGTTTGCGTGCCTGTGAGCGCTGCGATGGGCTGGGCCGTCTGCAGGTAGGCAGTGAGTGCGGCGACGTTCGACTTGCCCAGGTCGCGCGCCCAGGCTTCTTGGGCGGCCAGCAAACGGCCATCGGCCAGCGCGGGCTTGACCAGGTCGTCCACTTGGCGGGCAAGGCTGACCGCCGAGAGCGCGGCCACGCTGGCTTTGAGTTCCTCGACCACCGCCACGGGAACGAACTTCGCGGGGTCGGGCGCGCCAGACGTGCGCAGGCTGGTACAGGCCGCCGTGACCGCATCGGCAGATGCGTCGGCCGAAAGCTGCAGCGCGGTGCAGGCGGCCGTGGCCACGGCCGCACGCGACTGCAGGGACTGCAACGGGCCGAGGGCCGTCAGCGCAGCGGTGGCCGCTTCTTCGGTAGTGGTTTCGGGCAGGCCGAGGGCGGCCAGCACGGCCTTGAGCAAAGGATTCACGGAGGGCTCCTGTAGTGACGGAAGGAAAGCGGCCGTGGCGGCGGCCATGAGAGAAACCGGCTGCATCCCTTGGATGCCGGGATCGTTCGTGAGCGCGCCCATCAAGACTTCAAGGACCGTTCCGTCCGTCTTGGAGTACGCGAACACCGGACTGAAATAGAGGTATTCCTTGCCATCGATGGCAGCAGCGGCGCGGGCCGTCATTTCGACCAGGCCGAACAAGCCCTCACCCTCGACCCACTCCAGGGACTTGGGCCAGCCCGCAGCAGGCGCTGGCTGGCCGTTCTTTTCCTTGTTGAGGGTCTGGTGCTCGTAATCGACCACGAGGGGCTTGCGGCGGGCGTTGAAGCGCTCTATCACCAGCGCGGCGCTGGCGGCGTCGATGCGCCACGAGGGCACTTCTTCGGGCCGGGTGTCGCCGCTGCGGAACTCACCGGCTGGGAAGAACTGCACCCGGCGCATCAGGCCATCGGCAGCGCTCGCCGCCTGCACGGCAAAGGTGCAGGCGGCGACAGCTACAGCGCTACGGAGGGTGTTGGGGGAAGGCATGCCGCGATGGTCGCGGCGGGGGGCGTTTGAGGTGAACTAAAACGCTTTAGAAAACGCTGGCGCATTGCACGCCAGCGTGGGGGGCTCAGTCGTCAATGCCGGGCAGGCGACCCTGGCGCATGCGAATTTGCTCTTCGTGCCAGTCGTTCACGATCTGCCGAACGCGCATCTCGGTCAGCCCGTACCGGCGAGCCAGAACATGGTAGTTGTCGCCCCTGAACTCGCTGCACATCTGCAGGTCACGCGCCGAAAGGTACGCGGCCACGCCCTTGGCCAGGTAGATGGTTTTGCCGCCTTTTTCGGCGCAAAGGTGCAGCACTTGCACGGTGGCTATGCGCGCCATCGCGTGCAGCACACGCAGCCAGGCAGGGTCTGGATGGGCCGTACCGGCGCGCGAATCCATGAGCGCGATGGATTCAAAAAGGCACCAGGCAACGTCGCGCACCTCGTCGGTCAGCCCTGCTGGCAAGTGCTGTGCGAGCACGGCGGCCTCGGCCTCAGTCAAGCGGCGTGCTGGCATCGTCATGCGGCACTCCCGCGCGCGTGCATCACTTTCAGGCCCTCAATGCAGGAGTCGAGCTGGGCAGTGTTGCAAAAGCGCAGGGCATCGACGCCCACCTGCCGCTTGACCCATGCATTGAGCGCGGGCGCGCTGTGGTTCTGGATCACGCCGTCGCGGTGGAGCTGGTTCCACAGCGCCCACACCTTGCGCTCGCGTGGGCTCGCTGCGGCCCGGGTTTGCGCAAAGGAGCGCTGCCGCGTTGGCTTGAGCACGCCCAGGCGCTCGCCCAGGGCCTGCATGTGGTCGCGCACGCGGGCCTGCGCTTGCACGCCCAGGGCCTTGCTGCTGTTCTTTCCAGTGAGGTTGACCAGCAGCGCGCGGTAGTCGTCGTCGCTCAGGCCCAGCTTGCCCTTGAGCGTGTGGATGGCTGCAATGTGGTTTGCCATTGATCTACCCCAGCAGCAGCGGCCCGAGCCACCAGTTCCACAGCCCGAGCAGGCTGCAGACCAGGAACACCCACTGCTGGGCATGCAGGGGCCACTGGCGCTGCCAAGCGCTGGCCGTGAGCCAGGCCACATTGCTGAGCGCGAAGGCACCGAAGCCCCAGCCGGGCAGCGCGGGCATGGCGAGCAGCAGCGCGCCCAGCACGCCGAAAAACGCACCCGCGACCGACAGCGCGAGCACACGAAAAGCCAGGGCCGTTTTAAGCGGCCCGGCGCCGCAGGAGGTGCAACCCCCTGGGTTTGCGGTTTGGAACGGTTTGGAAGGCATTTCCGGGGCTCCTGTACGTATCAAGCGGCCTGTGCGGCGCGGCCATCGCCGCCCAGGGCCGCCACCAGGTCATGGATCAGCTTCGACAGCTCGCCCGTGGCAATCGCCGCATCGGCATCAAAGCCCTGGTCGCCGGGCGAGCGGCCGTCGAACACCGCGTCGAGGAAGCTGATGCCCTTGAGCTGCAGCCCCTCGGTCAGCACGAAGGACACGCGGTCGTCCCAGGTCAGGGCCAGCGTGGTGGGCAGCTTGCCCGCCTCGATATGCGCGCGCACCTCGCCGATGTCCAGCGGGTGGCGCGTGTAGCGCACACCGGCCTTGGCTTCGTCGGTGGTTTTCAGCTCGCACTCGCGGTCGATGCTGAAACCCGGGGGCGGCTCCTGCGTCTTGAGCCAGTACGCCATGGCGGCCTGGGGCGCGGTCTGCGTATGCAGCAGCGCCAGGGCAAGGCCGGGCAACAGCTCCACCAGCAGGCTTACCACCTCATCGGCGCGGGCCTGGCTGCTGGTGTCGAGCGCCAGCGTGCGGGCCTGCGGGTCGATCCACACCCACATGGCGGCCTGCTTGGTGAAGGCCATGGGCAGCAGGTCGAGCCGGGCCTCGTCCTTGAGTTCGCGGCTTTCCTTCTTGCCGGGCTTGCGGCCGGTTTCCTGCTCGATGCGCGCGGCCTTTTCCTTCACCTTGCGCGCCAGCACGCTGGCGGGCAGCATCTTGGCCTCGGTCATGTAGCGCAGCACCCAGTGCCCGCCCACGCCCTCGGCCAGCAGGCCGTGTTCTTCGCCGCGCGGCGGCACGAAGCCGATGGACTTCTCCTGCGTGGCGCCGCATTCCAGGAACAGCGCCTTTTGCAGCGCGGCCTCGACTTCGCCCAGGCCCACGGGCCAGGGCGACACGATGCTGTAAACGATCAAGGTCTTGAACATCAAATACTCGCTTTCGCTATGGCCTGGCGGCGATCCACGGACGCGCGGTAAGCCACGCTGGTTTCAATCGCCGCGCTGCTGATGCGCGGCTGCAGCGGCACGATGCGCTTGCCGGTGCGGTCCATGACCAGCGGGCCGGTAGGAGACAGGGACGGGGTTCCGGGCAGCTTGGGCGGCGCTTTGCCGCGATCACGCCACGACTGCGGTTGCGGCGCGGCACCGATGGCGGCCGTGCCCTTGGGGCGCACGGATTCAAATGCGGAGAGGATGCGGGTCATGCCAGCCGCCCCTGCGCGGGCATGCCACCCACACCGCGATTGAGCTTGGCGTCCTGGCCTGAGCGGTGCCCGGCCGAGAAGTGGCCCCAATCCGTCTTGCGCGCCTTGGTGGTGTCGCGGGCCTTGCCCTTTTTCAGCTCGCCGTGCCGCTGCTCGATGTAGGTGAGCAGCAGGGCCTTGTCGGCCTTGGGCTGGGCGAAGTGCTCCACGAGCTGCGATGCAGCAGCCACCCAGCCTATGGCGAAGGCATCGCCACGTGCCGTCTTTGTGATGGGCTTGCAGTTCTTGGGCTGTTTGGCGATGTGGGCCAGGCGGGCCTTGGCGCATTGGCGCAGCAGCACCTCACAGGCGTAGCCTGCCACCGTGGGCGCGGCTTGCATGCCCACGAACACCCAATGGCGCGTGCGCACGAAGGCGCCCGCGTCGTTGTAGCGGCCTTCCAGGTTGCCGAAGGTTTCGCAGCCGAAGGCATCGGCGATCACGCCGACCAGGCGCAATTCCCAGGTGTTCGCGGCGGTGCTGCACGCCTTCACCCTGACCTCGTGCACGTCGGCCAGCGACACGTCCTGTTCGCGCAGGCCGTGCTCGCGCATCAGGTGCTGGGCCTGGCGCAGCGCGACAGCGGCCTCATGTTCGTTGGCGCTGCGGCTGAGTGCGAGGCACTTCTTGATCTTCTTGAGGGCTTCGTCGCGGGTCATGCTGCGCCGCCTTCCTTCTGCAGGCGGCTGGGCTGGTGGTCTTCGCACACGGCTTGCGCCGTGGTGCCGAACCCGCCTTTATCGCAGTGCCAGGGGTAAACGTCGGTTGTGCCACCCAGCTTGGAGTCTTGCGACGAATACGCACAGTTGCGGCACGAGGGGCGGCGCGTTGCCGTCATGTAGCCCATGGCGGCCTTCCGGGATTGAATGCTGCCCATGGTCATGCTCCCTCGGCCTGGGCCTCGAACGGGACGACGATGAAGTCTTCCACGCCCGTGACGATGTTGATCCCGGCGATGCCGCGCACGGCTTCGGGCTCGTTCAGCATGGCCTCCTTGTTGGGCTCGTTCTTCACACGCACGAAACGGCCCAGGCCCATGCGCAGCAGGGTTTCGAGCACCGTGTCGGCGCCACGGATGGAGACGCTCGGCGGGCGCTGGCGCCACGACACTTCGCCCGTGACCAGGTTGGCCGTTTTGCCCAGCTTGTCGCCCTCGCCGCACAGCTCGGTGCGGTGCGCTTCGCACCAGGCCTGCACGCCGCCCTGCAGGGCTTCGATGCGCTGCTGCAGGTCGGACAGCTTGGGCTGGTGCTGCTGCGTGATGGCGCCAATGGCGTCGTTCATCGCCGCGCGCTCGCGCTCGAATTCGCGCTGCAGGTCGCCCAGCAGGCGGATGGATTGGGCGCAGTCGTTTTTGCTTTGCGGCACTGCGGCCAGGGTCTTTGTTTTGATGCGGGTTGCCATGGTGGTGGCTCCTTAATGCGTGGTGGATTTGGAGGTGGTGACAGGGTCGGGATAAGGCGAAAGGCCCTTGCCCTTGGCATCGGCCTGCATCAGCTCCCCGGCATAGCTAGCCATTGCCATGGCGACATAGCCAACCAATCCTGGCGGCAGGTTGGAGGTGACAAACCTGTGAACGAGGTTGAGTGCTTCCAGCACTACGAACGACGGTTGCTCGCCCTGCAGCGCGACGATGATCTTTTCCGCCATGTCGTATGCCTGCTGGCGAAACTCGGCGCGCTGCTCGGGCGTTGGTGATGGAGTGCTCATGGCGTTCCTTTCTTGAGTTGGTCGATACGTGCACGCAGGTGCGCGGGCATGGGCGCGGCATTGCGTTCGCGCTGTTCGATGGCGGCCAGGGCCGGGTCTTTGCCGCCGTACACAACGTCCAGGGCGGCGCCGATCTCCAGCGCCTGGCCGCGCACTTGCACGGTGTCGCGGCGCGGGCGCAGGCGGGCGTCTTCCTCGCGCTTGGCTTCCTGGGCGGCTTCGTGCTTGTCGGCCATACCCGCCAGGACGGCGTAGAGGTAGCCGTGGCCTTTCATGGGCAGCTCCAGGCGCTGCGCGTCGCGCGCGGCAAGCATCTGGTCGATGGCCTGTGCCCAGGCGTCCAGTGGCGCGGTCCAGTCTCGGCCTTTGTGCGTGATGACCTTTCGCTCCAGGTCAGGCAGCAACTGCATGAGCAGTTTGAGCTTCTTGGCGCTGGTCAGGCGCTGCTTCGGTGGCGTGAACAGGGCGATGTACTTGAGCACGCGAGTGCCCAGTGGGATGCTGACGCTGGCAAGGCGCGCAAAGGCACGGCGCTCCTCTTCACAGGCGAAAGCCACCGTCAAGTCAAACTCAGCGCCGCAGGCGGGGCAGGTGATGTCGGTCACAGTGCGCCCCTCCACATGATGGACACGACAACGCCAATGGCGATGGCGCAGAACCAGAGGGCGACGCCCAGCGTCACGCGCAGGCGCTGGGTGCGCGTGGGCATCTGCTGCAGCGTTCCGGGGGCGAAGTGGTGGCGCGGGGCTTTCATGCACCACCTCGCAGGCAGATGGCCGACACGCTGACTGCGCCGGGGAAGTTGGACAAGACCGTGCGCACCGCCGCGCAGGCCGTGGCGAACAGGCCTGTGCAGCGGCCGCTGCTGCCGTCTGACATGGTGATACGGATGCGGAATGCGAACATGGTCAGCACCCTGCGATCACCTGGGCATCCACCTTCGGAAAGCCCACTTGCGCAGCCGCGTTCAGGGCGCGGCTGACCAGGTTGTTGACCACCTGGGGATAGCAGATGCTCACCACCTCGTTCGTGCGCTGACCGTGGGCCGTCTGGATCAGGCGGGCGCGGATGGCGTCCATGGCATCGGCCTCGAACACGTCCGCCAGCTTCAAGCCCAGGCGCTCAAACTTGAGCTGCAGGTAGGCTTCCACGTCGTTGTCCAGCGGCTCCATGGCGATTTGCTCGCAGCGCTGCACGATCTCGCGCACCTCCGGGTTGCGTTCGCTGAGCATGTTGAACAGCTCGTTCTGCCCGATGAGGCACACGCCCAGCAGGCGGCGCAGGCCGTCCTTGAGTTCCATGAAGTTCTTGAGGTGCTTCAAGGTGGGAATGGGCAGGCGGTGGGCCTCCTCGATCACCAGCAGGTGCGTGTAGCCCGCGCTGCGGCTGGCCTTGAGCAGCTCGTGCACCTGCTTGTAGCGGGCCTGGGGGCTGCTCTTGAGGGCCATGCCGGGGGCCAAGGCATCCACGATGGATTCGGCGATGTGTCCACTGCGCAGGGGCTTGCCGCGCGCCTCGCTGGGCTCCACGCCGTGGATGTAGGGCTTGATGAGGACGATGGGGCGGCGGTCCTCTCGGATGCGCTCCTCCAGCTCCTCGCGCAGGGTGCTCTTGCCCGAGCCGCTCTGCCCGATGATGGCGACGAAGCCATGGTTGGTGGCCGCATCCATCATCGCTGCGCGCACGTAGCGGCCATGTTGGCTCGCAAATACGTCGTCACGGCACTGGATGTCGTCGGTGAATGGACTGCGCGGCAGCTTGAAGTGCTTGCGCGCGGCGGGGGTGATGGGTTCGCAGCGAAGTAACATCGACTCTTCCTCCTGGGTTTCGATTGCGTCGGGGTTCACGGGGACGGCCTCGCCGGGGTGCAACCCGGCGGGGCCAACTTCTTTGGGCGCTGCTACATGCGGCAGCACCAGGTCGCGTAGATGGGCCATGGACACGCCACGGGCCTTGAGAAAGTCCACAGCACGCTTGCGCACGGCGGCAGGACTGCGCGCAGGCAGCAGGCCATGACGGACAAGGCGGCACGCGGCAGCAGCCGACAGACCCACGCCACGGGCGAATTCGGCCTGTGTGATCTCGTGCTGCTGCAGTACGGGCTGCAGGGGGGGCATCACGGGCATGGAGGCAGTGGCGTGCATCACTGGCCTCCCACCACGCGCAGGCTGGCGCGCACCGTGAGACGGGCCTCCAGTGCGCCCAGCTCGGCTTCGGGAACGCCATCGGGGTGCAGGCTCTTGAGCGAGCCGACCAGCTCGGGCGACATGGGCACGCCCCTAGCGGCCAGTGCCTTGGCAGCCTCGAAGTGGGTCAGCAGCTCGGGCGCGGCCTGGGCCACGCTGGCGCCGGTTTGCAGCTCGGTGCCTCGGCGCGGCAGCATGGCAACGTCGGGCAGGTCCGCGTGGTGCTTGTAGGGGTCCAGCGCGCCTCCGAGGGGCAGCGCCTTGGCCTTACGCGCGGCAGCGGCCTGCTCGTCGGTCTGCGCGCTGGTAGCGATGCGCTCCACCAGCTTGCGGTTGGCGTCTGCGGCGGTCTCGGGCAGCGCCTTGTACTCGCGGCCGATGAGTGCGGCGCCTTCGGCGAAGCCGTGCGCGTCGCGCTGCACCTCGGGTACTTCAATCAGCACTTCGCCGCCCTGGGCATCGCGGTCTAACACATAGGCCGTGGCCGGGTTAAAGGGGTTGAAGGTGACGGTGAGCTTCTCGCCCACCATCACGTTTGGTACCTGCTTGACCGACCACACCCGTCCGTTGAAGCGCACGCACAGCCCGCTATCCACCTTGGGGGTGGCGGGTTCATGGGTGAGCAACTGGCGCGCCAGGTCGGCATCCACCAGGCGCAGCTGCTGTTGGGTGATCTCCATCCACTTGGCCCAGCGGGTCAGGCCGTGGCGGCTGTGCACACGAACGCTGTTGTAGTAGCGCATCCAGTGGGCGGCCTGCGCATTGATCCAGGCGATGCTGGGCACATGCTGGAACTTGAAGCCGCTCTCGAAGTTGGTCTCGACCAGGTTGTGGGCGTTTTCCACCTGGCCCTTGGCACGCGGGTTTCCCGCCTCGTTCACCACGGGCTTGACCTGCAGGCGGCGCAGCAGCGTCTTGAACGCGCCGCCGATACCCGCGCTGCCTGGGTCCATCATCAGGTGGAACGGCACGCCGTACATCTGCTGGTCGGGGCGCTTGGCGATCGCGGCCAGGAAAGCCTCGGCCATGTTGACGATGGACTCGCCCCCAGCCACGTAGTGCACGAAGATGGCGCCGCTGCAGTGGTCGGTGAGCACGTAGCGCGTGAGGCGCTGGCGTTTGATCTTTTCGAAGTTCTCGGGCTTGTTCTTGTAGAACACCGCCTTGTCCATGTCGGCCACACCGCCCTCAGGCACATAGAACAACGTGCTGATGGAAGCGTCGATCTGCCACACGTCGTTGGGGTGCTCGCTGGCCAGGGCTTGTGCCGGCTCGGGCTGGCGCAACTGCTCGGGGTGCAGCCGGTAGGTGCGCAGCGCGCGGGCGCAGGCGCTGTCGGACAGCGGCCGGATCTCGCCAGTTGCAGCATCCAGCGTGCAGGCAAAGTGCGGCCGGTTGGCGCGCAGCCGCACAAGCGCCAGCTTGAGGGCGTGGATGGCCTTGTCATTGGCGCGGTAGCCCTCCATGAGCGTTGTGCTCAGCAGTTGCGCATCGGGCAGGCTCAAGGCGGTGGAGCCTGCATCGGAACGGCGTTTGCGTTCAGGTTTCACGGTGACCTCCTTAATGCGGCGCATGAGCGTGGCGCGCGACAGACCCAGGTGCTGGCAGGCGGCTGCGTAGACGGCCTCCTTGCCGCCGTGGCCGGCCGCCTGAGCGCGGCGTGCCACGTCCAGCAGGGCTTCGATGAGTGCGGGGCTCATGCAGCAGCCTTCAGTTCGCTTGAGCGGCTCCAGCGCCTTGCGCGGTGGCCCAGCGCTGCCACTCGGGCTGAGCGCCGTCCGCCAGGCTGGGCAGGTTGAATTCGTCGCGCAGCAGGGTCAGGTCGGCCATGAGCTGCCCCACCATGCCGGCCATGAAGGTGCCGTTGTCCTCCTGGTGGTTCTGCAGGGCGACTAACGCCGCGCGCAGCTGGCCACGGATGGCGCCCTGGGCGGCGAGCAGGTGGGTGGTGGCTTCTTGCTGGAGGCGTGCCAACTCCTCGTCAGGTGGCAGCTTGGCTATGCGCTCCTGGGCGCGCTCCAGCTGGTCGATGCGGGCCTGCTTCTTGGACATGACGGCCTTGGTGGCGTCATGCTCGGCGCGTGTTTCGCGCAGCGCGGCACGCAGCTCCTTCACGCTCATGGTGGCCACGTCGTCGAGGGAGAGCTCGCCAGTTTGACCGGTGAGCTCCAGCTCCTCGATCTGCTCGTCGTCTAGGACGAGCATTTCGAACAGTTTGGACTGCGAGCCAGCTGCCGTCAAAACGGGCGACGTCGCCCGTTTTGTGAACTTGATGGCCGACTGCATGAATCGGCGAGCAACGCGTTCTTCAATCCCAAGTACATCCAGCCTAGCAATGAAGCTGCCGTGTTCGCACGCTTCCTTCAGGACACGCAGACCACGCCCCACTTCCAGGCAGGCTTCCACGGAGCGGCGCATGTTGGCGGCAATGTCGCGCTGGATCAGGTCGGGGTCGGTGGCGTCTGCCGGCAGCTGGTAGCCCAGCTGCTGTGCCACAGCGCGAACGGTGGTCTCGCGCTGGGATAGCGCAAGCGCTTGTGCGGCCTCGTCGGCGCGCATCAGCGTCATAGCGTCTGCGAACTTCTCCTGGTCGATGGTCTTGTCATCCACGTCTTGCACTTCGATGGTCTTGGGTGGGCGTGCCATGGGTTTCTTTCTCAGTCGGGGTTGCGGGTGAATCGGTTGCGGGCTTCATCCACGCGGCGTTGGGCCGCGTCGATGCTGTTGAGGACCTTGATGGCTTGCTGCGGCAGGCGGGGGGTGAGGCGCCAGTGGCCGGTGGCGTCGTCGCGCTCGGCCAGGCCCGCGATGCGCAGGTTGTCCAGGTCGCGGGTGATGGCGCTGGGGGAGACGCGCAGTAGCTCTGCGAGCTTGGATGGCGGGTAGCCGTTGACCACATCACAGAACAGGGCCAGCTGCAGCTGCAAGATGCGTTGCTGCGCGGCGTTGGTGTAGTCGGTGGCGCGCTTGGTCATGCGTCGAACTCCAGCTCGGGCGTGGCGTAGCGCGCCACGTTGGCGTGGTGGTAGGCCACCTGCTCCAGGTGCAGGCGCAGGGCGGCCAGGGTGGCTTCGGTGTCGGCCTCGGTGGGGGCCTGGTAAAAGGCGGTGAGCAGCTGCAGGGCGGCTGCGCAGCTGCTGTTCATGTCCAGCAGCTCGGTGCCTTCGGCCTTGCGTCCGGTGGGCATGGGCACCACCAGGCGGCCGGCACTGGCGGCCAGCCATTCGCTGATGTAGTTGCAGCCGCAGGCCAACTCGAAGGTCGGGATCAGGATGGCGGGCATGCGCCCCGTGGCCAGCCACTTGTAAAGGGCGTCGTGCGTGGCACCCATGCGGTCGGCAATGCGCTCCACGCTCAGGTTGTGCTTGGCCTGGGCGAATTCCTTGCACAGGCGCATGGCATGCACCAAGCTACTGGGGCGCAGGCGCTTCCAATCGCGGCGGATCATTGGAAGCCCCCTTCATGAGCCACGTCCAAACATATGCCGGAGTGGAAATACTGAAAGTGGCTTTCAGGGTGGCAAAGTGCGGCCATCACACCGGGCAAGGAGGCCGCAATGGACAGCACAGACTTCGATGAACTCGCCGCACGCATTGACGCCATGGGACATGCGCTGCTGCGGGTGGTCGCTGAACTGGAGGTTGCGCAAGTCATCGATGGCCCCCGTGTGTCACACGCATGGCGGCTGGTGGCGACGCAGCAGCATCCAAGGGACAAGCGTCAGGACGCAGTGCAGGCTCTGCTGAATCGGATGGCTGATTTGCTGGACGAGGCGCGACAGCATCGCGCGGCCCCCCGATGACTGCGGCAGGTATGGAAAATCCGAGTGCGTCGCGGCCGCAGCTGGCGGCGCAAGCCGTCAGCGCTGCGTAGCCTCGATTTGTTACAGTTGGCGCGGGATGCATTTGCATGGCCCTCACGCTGCCAGCGCGGTGTAATGCTGCACGCCGGTGGTGCGCGAAATCTCGCCATGCTTGAGGCCCAGTGCAACGGCAATGTTGTGGCTTTCGCCACGCAGGCACTTGCGCTTGGGGTTGCGCTCGTCGTCGTTGAGGATGTAGCCGACCAGCACGGGTGAATAGCCGTGCTGCTTGGCCCAGCCGGAGATTGACCAGCCACGGCTGGCGAATTCCTGGCGCACCTCGGCGCGGGTTTTGAGGGGCATGGTGGCTCCTGGGTTGTTGGCACTTGTTGGCGCAAGTGCCGTTTGGTTTTGACTTGTTTGAATTATGGGAAAGAAATCTTTCCCTTGCAATAGGCTTTTGGGAAATATTTCATGCCCATTGGTGAGCGATTGCGCGAGGAACGCGAGCGGCTAGGGTTGAGTCAGCCCAAGTTCGCTGAACTCGCTGGCACGACTAAGCAAACGCTGTTCTCTTGGGAGAGCGGGAGAACTGCGCCCGATGGCTTTCAGATGGCCGCCTTCTCAGCCGCAGGCGTGGACGTTCTCTACGTACTTACGGGCGAGCGCAGCGGTGCACACCCCGCGCACGATGCTGCCGAGCAGGTATTGCTCGACAGCTACCGGCGGTGCAGCGCTCAGGCGCGCCAGCACCTGATTCAGACAGCGGCGCTGTTGGCGGCGGGACTACCGCCAGCGCCAGCGAAGAAAAGCGCTGCTGCCGCTGGCAGTGGCGGTGGGCAATCGGTAGTGGGTGACAACGCAATTCAGATTGGCAGCGTGACAGGTAAGGCGCGCATCAAGAGCAAGTGAGGTTCCAGGCGTGGGCGAGCTATCAAACAAATTGCTGGCCTGGCTGGCCCGGCTGCTTCCAAAACAAACAGTGCATGGCGACGATGCAGTGCAGGTGGGCCATTTGAAGGGTGACTTGCATTTGGATCGCAGCACAAACAGCAGCGCGCTGCATGTGACCCATGTCACTCAGCATATTTATGTTCCTGCACCAGTGTCGGCATGCGATCAAACAGCGGCCAATGACTCCCCCATGACCCCAGAGCAGCGCGAGGTGCTGGCGCTGATGAGGCAACTGAGGCCGCGTGCCTACAACCAGGTGGTGAGTTTTATGCGCCGCGAGCTAGGCACCGGCCTAGTCCGCCAGCTCCATGGCCAGCAGCTATACCGAGTGCGACGCTATGTGGAGACAATCCAACGCAATCAGGAGGAAGAGCGGGCATGATCAAGCAAGCAGTTTTCACATGCGCCCTATTTGCGCTGACACCGGCATGGGCGATCAACAAGTGCATGGGGCCAGATGGCAGGGTGGTTTACCAGGCGACGGCGTGTCCAGACGCTGGCGAACTCGTGGGCGCTGAGATCGCTCGCCGCGAAGCCGAACACAAAGCCGAACGCGAAGCAGAAGCCAAGCGAAGACAGATCAGTGAAGAAACATCGCGCCGCACATGGGCGGAGTACGAGTCAAAACAGAAGCAGCGCCAGCAATTGTGCGGAGGGCAAATACACGATGTGCCTTTTGTCGGCATGACAGTGCATGCAATGGAGAACTGCACGCGCTTTTGGGAGCGCTACGGTGCAGGCGCGCACGTCAATGAGACAGAGACTTCAAACGGCGTTAATCGTCAATATGTTTTCCGGGTCGGCGGCATCAAGTACCTGTACACGGACGGCGGAAAAGTGACTGCTATACAGCGATAGGCGCCAAGGCCGGATGAAGCAGCCAACGACGATCAACATTGAATAGGAGGGGGAGCATGCTCAAGACTTGTCAGAAGTGCCACCATCCCAACCCGTCTTCCACAGGCGCGGAGTTCGATGCTTGCCCGGAGTGTGGCGCGATTTATAGCCGCGTGGATGCCGCTCAAGCAACCCAGGCAGCTGCACGCGCAAGCACGCCAACGAACCTAGAAAGGGTGCGTGCAGCAAAGGCGGATGAACGGCAGCGCAAGACGCTGCGGTGGCAATACGGGATCATTCTTGCGTGCCTGGCTGTTGCCATCCCCAATTGGATTTATCACGAGATATGGGGGGCCTATGCGCAGCAGCGAAAGTCCGAGAGAACTGCGCGTGCCGCCGATGCCGCACGGGCTGCTGCGGCTCCGGTTGTTTCCAACAGCGCGTGGAATGGCTCCGTATTGCAGGTGGAGCAGTACCTCAAGAGACATCTCAAAGACCCATCATCACTGGAAGTGATCGAGTGGGGCAATGTGGTGTCTGGCCCAGGTAACGACTTCATGGTTCGGGTCAAGTACCGGGCGAAGAACAGTTTTGGAGGTTACGCCATCGAGCAAAAGGTCTTTCGACTGGACGCGAATGGCGCGGTGAGGGGCGTCAGCGATATATGACCCCAACCGGCCACCCAGGCGTTGACTGGAAGAAGGCCCCCAGGCTGGCGCGCTGGTGGGCCATGGATGCGGGCGGAAAGGCGCACTGGTTCTGTGAACCCGATGTGGCGGCCTTCACCGACTTCTGGTTTTCAGAGCGCGCACCCGCACCGGACTTCGGCTATGTGGGCGACTACAAGCAGTCCTTGACGGCACGGCCAGCCCGGGCCGGGATGAAGGCCGCGCGCGGCGACCAATGACGATCACACCAACAAGGAAGCGCCATGCCCGAAGGAACCAAGATGAGCAGTAACGAGCAAGACGAAGTTCTGGCACTGTTGAACCAGATGGTGAATACCATCACTCGCCTGCAAGCGCGCATCGATGCAGCCGAATCGTTGGCCGTGTGCTTGTTTGCACGATTGCCGCGCGCGGAGCAGGATGAGGTCATGGAGGCTGCTCTCGACCGCACCGAGGCCGTAGCTGACGCCCAGATTCCGTTGACCGATCTTGAGGCATATCGCACTGCCGCCCAGAAGCTATACACAGTTTTGCTAACAAAGCGCGGTGTGCGTTAGCCAGCTCCATGGCACCTGGGCCATGTTCGGCTAGGTTGCGTAGGCGTTCCCCCAGCAACGCCAGTCGCTGTCGAAAGAGGGGCAGTGGTGGTTGCGTCATGCCCTGCATGGTGCAAGCGCCCGCAGCCCCTCAATAACTAAAACGCTTTACTCACGCCATCTCGCACCTGCGCGGCATCCTGCCGTGCATGCATATCAAACCTCACATCCCCCTGTGGCTGCGCGCCCCGCGCAACAGCCTGTTCCTCGTCCTGGCGGTGGTGCTGCTGGCATGCATCGCTGTGGTGTCTCCGGTGCAGTTACCGGTGGCACTGTACAAGTTGACGCTGATTACGTTGGCGGCGGTGATCGGCTACTGGCTCGACCGCGCGCTGTTCCCATACGCTCGCCCCGACAGCTACCTTGAGCGCGACTGGCGGCGCGGCACGACCGAGCCCGAGGGGGACGCTGACTTCCGCGTCGTCAGCGGCTACGAGCTGGTGTTCATGGCGGCGATGCTGCGCCGTGCTGTCGTTGTCGGTTGCGTCGTCATCGGCGTGGCCATGGGGCTGTGATGCGGCAGGCGCTCAAGGATTTGGCCGCAGCCGTGGGCCTGGTGCTGGCGTGCGCGCTGCTGTCTTTCGTACTGCCCGCGCGTGCCCAGGTGCCGCAGGCAGCGCAGCAGCACCGCGCGCTGCTGGTGCGCACGGCGCATGCCGCCTGGGGGCTTGATGCGCCCGTAGCCGTGTTCGCGGCCCAGGTGCACCAAGAAAGCGCCTGGCGCTCTGATGCGGTCTCGCGCGTGGGCGCCCAGGGTCTGGCGCAGTTCATGCCCGCCACCTCGCGCTGGATCGCGGGCATTGATCCGGCACTGGCCGCGCAGCAGCCCTTTAGCCCGGCCTGGGCGCTGCGCGCACTGGTCATCTACGACCGCTGGCTCTACGACCGCACGCCCGCGCGCTACACGCCGCGCGAGCGCATGCACGTTGCGCTGCGGGCCTACAACGGCGGGCTGGGCCACTGGCAGGCGGAGGCGGCGGCCACCGGGGCCGTGCGGCCTACGCAGGCCCAGGTAGATGCAGCATGCGGGAGGGCCAAGCGCGCCCCGGTGCACTGCCCCGAAAACCTGGGCTACCCCCACCGCATCCTTGTCTTGATCCAGCCGCGCTATGCGGCCTGGGGGCCGGGGCTATGAACGGCCGCGCCCTTGTCATCGCGGCCGCCATTCTCGGCGCCATTGTGGGTGTGAAGCTGTGGGAGTCCCACCTGATCGCCAAGGGCGATGCCCAGGGCGCAGCGCGCGTGCAAGCCGCCTGGGACGCGCAAGAGGACGCCCGCAGCCAGGCTACCGCCCGCGACAACGCCATCAAGTTTCGTAACGCCGAAAGGACCGCCCATGAAGACGCCAAGCGCGAGGCTGCGCGGGCTGCTCGTGACGCTGCTGCTGCCGCTGCTGTGCGCGGCCTGCGCGCCGAGATTGCCCGCCTCAACGCCCGCCCCGATCCCTACCCGGCAGGAGATGCCGGACTTGCCGCCTGCGCTGGCGAAGCCGCCACCGCCCGAGAGCTACTCGGAGAGAGCAGCGGCGCATATCAGCAACTGGCAGCAGAGGCTGACGGGCTCCGCGACCAGGTGATCGGCCTGCAGCAGTTCGCCCGCGACGTATGCCGTGCGGGCACGGGAGGCGCCATTGACAGATGACATCGACCGCGCCCAGGCGCGCGAAGCCGAGCTACTCGCCGATGCCCTGCGCGACCACGCGCGCCGCGCTGGCCTGGCGGGCAAGACGGTGGCCGACTCGGCCGAGTTTTGCCAGGCCTGTGCAGAGGACATCCCCGATGCGCGGCGCCGTGCCGTGCCGGGCGTTCAGTTCTGTGTGGCGTGCCAAGCGCGCCGGGAGAGGAAGGGGAATCTGTGACGGTACAAGCTGATTTTTGGCAGTTGGTGGGGTTCGGCGCAGCGCTGCTCAGCGGCTTCGCCGCAATCATCTTCGGCGCGGGAAAGCTCATTGCGGGCCAGTTTGAGAAGCGCATTTCCGAGCGCTTCGAGGCCATGCGGGTTGAGCGGGCGGCCGAGGAAGCCCGCACCAACGAGCGCTTCGATGCCCTGCAGCGC
This sequence comes from Paenacidovorax caeni, assembly GCF_001298675.1. Classification (GTDB taxonomy): domain Bacteria; phylum Pseudomonadota; class Gammaproteobacteria; order Burkholderiales; family Burkholderiaceae_C; genus Paenacidovorax; species Paenacidovorax caeni. Next base: position 28,671 of record NZ_CYIG01000022.1, on the reverse strand, counting down.
GCCCGCGAGCTGGAGGCCCAGGGCATCACGAATCTGGAGCGTGAGTTCTTGAAGTTCCAGGCTGATCTGCCCCTGCACTACGTGCGCCGCGAGGACTACGTGCGCGGCCAATCCATCGTGGAGGCCAAGCTCGACGGCTTGGCAACCAAGATCGACAACGCGCAGTTGCGCGCATCCATGAAAGAACGAGGGAGCCCATGAGCACCGCTATCGACACCGCCCGTATCCGCCGCGAGAACCTGCGGTGGCTCATCATCCTGACCCTGAACAACGCCCGCCCGATTGGCGCGTATGAAGGCCCCATCCTGTCCGTGGCCCAGTCGGAATACCCGGACGCCACGCCGCTGGAACTGCGGCGCGAAATGGACTACCTGCACGACCGGCAACTGGTGCAGGTGGACAAGCAGCCCTCGGGCCGGTGGTTCGCCGAACTGACCCGCATCGGCGTTGATCTGGCCGAGTACACCATCCCCTGCGAGCCTGGCATTGCCCGGCCCGAGAAGTACTGGTGAGCCATGGGCCGCAAGAGCAGCATTGACCGGCTCGACCCGGAGATCAAGGCGTACATCCAGGCCATGCTGGCTTCGGGCAGCATGACGCTGGATGAGCTGATCGCCGACCTGCAGGGGCGCTTTCCCGCCGCCGCGACGGCGGGCGACTTGCCCAGCCGCTCGGCGGTAGGCCGCTATGGGCAGAAGCTGGAGCGGCGCCTGTCGGCCATCCGCGCCAGCACCGAGGCGGCGAAGCTGATTCAGCAGCATGCGGGCGACGACAAGGACGCGCGCAGCGAGGCCCTCACGGCGATGGTGCAGACGGAGCTTTTCGAGGCCATCCTGATGTTGCAGGAGGCCGATGAGCAGGGGGAAGATGGCGAGAAGATCGACCACGAAAAGCGCGTGGAGGTCCTGAGCAAGGCCGCCAAGAACATCGCCACGCTCACGCGCAGCAGCATCAACCTCAAAGAGTTCCAGGCGAAGGTGGAGGAAGCCGCGCGCCGCAAGTTGCTGGCCGAGCAGGAGGCCAATTTGCAGGAGGTCGCCAAGGCCCAGGGCATGGATGAGGCCCAGGTGGATTTCTGGCGACGCAAATTCCTGGGGATTGGGCAATAAGCATGCACGCCATCAAGCCCCTGGCCACCACCGTGCGCACGCTGGAATGGGACGACCTCCCGGCCAGCGTGCGATCCATTCCAGAGGGGTTTAACCCGCTAGACGATGGGGTGCTGATGAAGCACCAGCGCGAAGTGGCAGCCATCCAGGCGTCCATCATTGCCGTGCCCAAGGGGCGCCGCACCGGCATCACCTTCGGCACCATGCTGAACAAGACGCTGGTGGCGGCCGCGCGCAAAAGTGCAGGCGGCGACAACGTGTACTACATCGGCGACACCAAAGAAAAGGGCCTGGAGGCCATCGGCTACTGCGCCAAGTTCGCCCGCGTCATCGCACAGGCCCAGGGCCAGGGTGCATCCGGCGTCGAAGAATTCCTATTCGAGGACCAGGACGACAACGGCAAGACCAAGCACATCACAGCCTACCGCATCCGCTTCGCCTCGGGCTTCCAGGTGTGCGCGCTGTCCAGCCGCCCGGCCAACATCCGGGGTCTGCAGGGCCATGTTGTCATTGATGAAGCCGCCTTTCACCCGGATGTGCAGGGCGTGCTGGATGCCGCGACCGCCTTGCTGATCTGGGGCGGCCAGATCACCGTCATCAGCTCGCATAACGGAAAGAGCAACCCCTTTGCCCAGTTCTGCCGCGACATCGAGGCCGGCCGCTACGGCGCCGATGCGCGCGTGGTCACTGTCACGTTCGATGACGCCGTGGCCAATGGCCTCTACGAGCGCTACTGCTACATGAAGGGCATCCAGCCCACGCCGGAGGGCAAGCAAGCCTGGTACACCAGGATTCGCAACGGCTACGGCGTGCGGAAGGCCGCCATGCGGGAGGAACTAGACGCCATCCCGCGCGACGGCAACGGTGTATGCCTGCCCGGTGTGTGGATTGAGCAGGCCATGGTGCTGCCTGACTCCAGCGTTCTGCGCCTCACGTTGGATGACGACTTTGTGCTCAGGAGCCCGGACGAGCGCGCGGCGTGGGTGGCTGATTGGATCGAGCGCTACCTCGCCCCGGCCCTGGAGCGTCTCGACAAGAACGAGCGGCACGTCTTCTCGCATGACTATGCCCGCCATCGGGACTTCTCGGTCTGGGGTGCGACGGCGCTGGGTGTGGGTATGCGCCGCAGCGTGCCCCTGTCCATCGAAATGCACAAGGTGCCGTACGCGCAGCAGAAGCAGATCTCGTGGTACGCCATTAAGCGCCTGCCGCGCCGCTGCGGCGGCGCAATAGACGCGGGCGGCAACGGCGAACCCATGGCCGAGGAGACCGCCGACGAGTTCGGCCACGCGCATGTCCACCAGATCAAGTTGAACCGTACCTGGTACGGCACATGGATGCCCAAGCTCGTGCAGGGCTTTGAGGACGGGATGATCGACATCCCCGCCGACCCGAACTATGCGCAAGACCTCCGTGCCATTGAGGAAGTAGACGGCGTTCCGATGGTGGTCAAGGCCCGCCGCAAGGACGTCAAAGACCCCGACCTGTTCCGGCACGGCGACAGCGCCGTGATGCTGTGCCTGGGCTGGTTCGCCACGCTCAACCTGAGCGCCCCTATCGACTTCATTCCCGCTCCCGCGCTCCCGCGCGGCTTCGACAACCTCGGCGCGGCCGATGACCACGACGCGGAAGACGCCCTCAGCCCGTTCGCAGAGGACTACATCCGCCTGGTCGAATCGCACGCCACCTGGTAGCACGCCATGGCAACTTCACGCATCCTCGGCCCGGACGGCCAGCCCATCAAAATGCCCGACCTGCAGGAGCCTCAGACCGCCAGACTGGCACACCTGCAGCGCGAGTTGCAGACACACCCGACGCGCGGCCTCACGCCCTCGCGCTTGGCGAAGATTCTGGACGCCGCCGAGACCGGCGAACTGACCGCGCAATTCGAGCTGTTTGAGGATATGGAGGAAAAGGACGGCCACATTGCCGCCGAGATGGGCAAGCGCCGCCGCGCCTGCGTGCTCGAATGGGACGTGGTGCCGCCCGAGGGCGCCGACGCTGCCGAGAAGAAGCTCGCCGCCCAGCTCGGCGAGTTGCTCATGGAGATTCCCGATTTCGAGGACATGGTCTTCGACCTGACGGATGCCATCGGCAAGGGCTATGCCTGCCTTGAGATTGAGTGGCACCAGGTGGAGGGCTACTGGGTGCCCAAGACCATTACGCACCGTCCGCAGTCGTGGTTCACACTGCACCGAGGCTACCGGCAGGAGCTGCGCTTGCGCAGCAACAACACGGTGGATGGCGTCATGGGCGACCCGCTGCGGCCCTTCAACTGGATCACTCACATCCATAAGGCCAAGAGCGGCTACCTTGAGCGCGCGGCGCTGTTTCGCCAACTCGTATGGACGTACCTGTTCAAGAACTACTCGGTCGGCGACCTGGCTGAGTTTCTGGAGATTTACGGCATCCCTGTACGCCTAGGCAAGTACCCGGCGAACGCCTCCGAAAAGGAGAAAGCCACGCTGCTGCGTGCCCTGGCATCCATCGGGCACAACGCGGCGGGCATCATCCCGGACGGCATGCTGCTGGAGTTCAAGGACGCCGCCTCGGGTGACCCGAAGGCTTTTGAGCTGATGATTTCGTGGTGCGAGCGCAACCAGTCCAAGGTGATCCTGGGCGGCACCCTCACAAGTGGGGCCGATGGCAAGGCGAGCACGAACGCCCTTGGCAACGTGCACAACGAAGTGAGAAAGGATCTGCGCGACGGCGACATTCGCCAGGCAAACACCACGCTCACGCGCGATCTTGTGTTCGCCGTGGCTTCGGTCAACGGCCTGGCGCTGGGTGGCCTGCGCCGCTTGCCCCAGTTCCGGCTCAAGACCCAGGAACGCGAAGACCTGACGGCTTTTAGCCAAGGCCTGCCGCCGCTGGTCAACATGGGGCTGCGCCCCCCACTGTGGTGGGTGAACGAGCGCTTGGGTGTCCCGACAGCCAAGGACGGCGAGCCCGTGCTCATGCCAGTGCAGCATGTGCCGGTCATCCCGCCGATGGCGGCGGCTACCGCATGGCATCAAGGCTTTGCAGCCGCCACAGCACAGCCCTCGCAGGCGGCAGCGGTGCCACCGCAGGCGGCCATGGCGCCCCAACTCGCCGCTGCTGCACGCGCGCCTGCTGCGGCATGGGTGGAGCAGATTCGCGCGCTGGTGGGGCGGGCGGCCAGCCTGGAGGACATCCGCGACGGCCTGGCGGCGTTGTCCCCTGACATGACGCTTGACCAGTACGCGGCGGCGATGGCCGAGGCCCTGTCCGCCGCGCAGCTCGCAGGTCGCTATGAGGTGCTGCAGGAGGCGGCCGGCAATGGCTGATGTGGCTTACGGCAGCTTGCCGTTCCTCGAAATGATCGAGTTCTTCAGGCGCAAGCTCAACATGCCCACGCAGGCCTGGACGGATGTCTATGCGGCAGAGCACGAATGGGCGTTCATGGTGGCTGGTGCGAACCGCGACGCCATCGTGCGCGACTTCCGGGAGGCCGTCGATAAGGCCATTGCCGAGGGCACAACACTGGAAGAGTTCCGCCGCGACTTCGACGTCATCGTGGCGCGCTACGGCTGGGACTACAACGGCGGCCGGGACTGGCGCACGCGCGTCATTTACGAGACCAACCTCAACACCAGCTATGCGGCGGGACGTTGGGAGCAGTTGCAGGCTGCGCCATTCTGGATGTACGAGCACAGCGATTGGGTCGAGAACCCACGGCACCAGCACAAGGCCTGGGACGGCATGGTGCTGGCGCGTGATGATCCCTGGTGGCAGACGCATTACCCGCCCAACGGCTGGGGATGCCAGTGCAAGGTGATTGGCCTGTGGCCGCGCGACCTGGCACGCATGGGCAAGAGCGGGCCGGATCGTGCGCCCGAGGTGACATGGGTTGAGCGTGTGATCGGCAAGTACAGCCCAGGCGGGCCGCGCGTGGTCAGCGTGCCTTCGGGCATCGACCCCGGGTTTGAGTACGCGCCCGGCAGGGATCGGTGGCGCAAGTACCGCGAGGAAGCGTGATGGCTGGCGCACGATTTGACGGCACGGCCGCGATAGAGCATTTGTCCGGCCTGGTAGACGCGATCAACGATCCATCGCCGTTGCTCGCCGAACTGGGGGAGTACGGGCTGCGCTCGACACGGGCACGATTCAAGAGCCAGACGGCCCCCGATGGCACCGCCTGGGCCGCGTTACAGCCCTGGTATCAGCGAGAGAAGCGCCGCAACAAGAGCCGCATCCTCACGCTGAACGGCTACCTGCGCGGGCAAATGACATGGCAGCTTGTCGGTGACCGAACGGTCGAGATCGGTAGCAACCTGCCCTATGCGGCCGTCCACCAGTTCGGGGCTACCATCAAGCCCCGGGCGGCCAGGGTGCTGATGTTCCGGGGGCACGTTGCGAAATCCGTGACGATCCCGGCCCGGCCTTACCTCGGTCTATCCGATGAGGATCGGAGCGAGATCGTGGAGCGCACGTTGGAGTGGTTGCAACGGGTCGGGAAGTGATGACGGCATTTGCGCAGTGTGCAAGACACTTGCAAAACCGTCATCCCACTATTCCCCGGTACGGCCCCAAAAATCCCATTTATCGCGCCGCCCACTCTTTCTTTATCTCACCTCCGGTCAGCATGCCGTCCAGCAGCTCCAGGATAGGCCTCGTAAAAATCAGTTGCAGTCGCCAAGACAGCAGAAGCAGGCCGACCAGAATCAGCACCGAGGCACCGCCCTGCAGCACGACGAATTGCCGCATCTTGGCGTACATGGCCTGGTTATCCGCCCGCAGCGACAGGGTGCCAATGCGCTTGCCGTCGAAATCGATCGGGTAGATGACGTAATGGTGGTCGTGCTCCATGCCCTGGCGCAGGCCGTCCGGGCCTGCCGCCTCTGCCTGTTGCAGTGCCTTGCGCCAGCCCGCTGCCTCGGGCTCGGTCGTGGCCGAGGCACGGTACTGGCCGAGCAGGAGGCCCTTTTCGTCTTCAACGAAGGCATAGCGGATATGCGGGTTGGTGTGCAGCGGCGCCAGAATATTGGCGGCGCTCTGCGCATCGTGAAACGCCAGCGCCGCGCGCATGTTTTCACTGGTAATGGCCGCGATCTGGTGCAGCGCGCGCAAGGATGACTGGCGCTCTGCCGCAAAGGTGGAATACAGCGCCACTGCGGAAGACACGCACAGCCCCAACCCCAGGCTCAGGCCCAGCAGCACCACCAGCTTGGTGCGAATGGAAAGCTTGTCAAACAATTGCGCAGCCAAGGGAGAGAGGGGAAATTCCGGTTGCCGCACTATACCGAAGGAAGCCAACCAAGTGTCAGATTGTAACGCGATGCATCTTCCCGACAGCTACAGGCCGCACAGGAAGATGCCCCACGCTCACAACGCGTTCACGCTTTCAGGCAGCCAAGGCGTTGCCCGCAGAGATTTCGCCCGTCAACTGCCCCCCCTCCTCAATCACGACCTTGCCGTAGCGAATCTTGCCGCTGACCTTGCCGCCGCTGTGGATCACGAGCTTTTCGCGCACGGTGAGCGTGCCGTCGAACAGGCCATGGATCTCGGCCACATCAATCTGGGCCGTGCCATGGAAGGCGCCCTCCTTGGCGATCTGGATCACACGCGAATCCATGGTCGCCTCGACCGTGCCCTCGACCACCAGCGTGTCGCAGTCGGTGATTTCCACGCCCTTGAGCTTGATGTTGGGCCCCACCGTGAGCTTGCTGCCGCCATTGTCGGTGCGGCCGGGCTTGGCCTGCGTTGACGCGGGCGCCGCCTGGCCGGTTGCGGCGCTGGCGCCCATGGAAGTGCCGCCAGGCAGCGGCTGCGCACTGGTGCGCATCAACGGTGACTCGGGTTCACGTTTGCCAAAGAAGGGGTTTTGCACGGCCATCAGGACTCCTGGGTTCAATGGGAAAAGCCCATCCTAGAAGCCTTGACGCGTGACAAATTCCAGCATCGCGCAAGAGCCGTAAGCAAACCCTTCGTTTGTTGCCTGCACTTGCACGTCTTGCACCGGAACACCGCAGCCACCATCCTGTTGCAACACCAGAGGCCGCCGTGGCGCCCTTCAGGAAACGATATAGGCGGCCGCGCCTGCCGAGAGCAGTTGCCCATCGGCCCCGAGAAACTCCATGCGCGTGGTGGCCACGCGCGACCCCAGGCGCAGCACCTGCGCACGCAGCTCGAAATGCGCGCCGATGGCTGGGCGCAGGTAGTCGATGCGCAAGTCGATGGTGCCCAGCTTGGCGAAGCGCTGCAGGCGCTGCAAGGGCGCTTCGTCCATGTGGCGTGCGCCGATAGCCGCCATCACGGCCAGGCCCCCCATGGCGTCAAGCCCGGCGCTGATGACGCCGCCGTGCATGCGGTTGTAGGCGTAGTGGCCGATCAGGTCGGGGCGCATGTCAATGCGCGCCGTCACGCGGTCGGGCGCCACGTCCTGCACCTTCAGGCCCAACACCTGGTTGAAGACGATCTTCTCCTCGAAGATCGTGCGCACGCCCTCGATGAACTCGGGCTCGAAAGCGGCCGGAGCCGCGGTGGCCTTGCCCATGTCAAACCTTGCTGAAATCGGGCAGGCGCTTTTCCATGAAGGCGGTGAACGCCTCGCGCGCTGCGGGCTCGCGCAGCATGCGGCCGAAGCTCGCGCCCTCTTCCGCCATGCGCTCAAGCACCGGCGCCAGCTGGCCCTTCTTCATCAGCCGCTTGGTCTCGACCAGGGACGACAGGGGCTTGGCGGCCAGCTTGCGGGCCTGCGCCTGCGCCACGGTGTTGCATTCGGTTGGAGGTACCACGCGGTTGACCAGCCCCACCTCCAGCGCGGCCTCGGCCATGAAGGGGTCGCCCAGCAGCAGCGCCTCAGCGGCGCGGTGGTACCCCAGCATCTGCGGCACCAGCAGGCTCGAGGCGGCCTCGGGGCACAGACCCAGGTTGACGAAGGGCATGGAGAATGCCGCGTTGTCGCCCGCATAGACCAGGTCGCAGTGGAACAGCATGGTGGTGCCGATGCCCACGGCCGGGCCGCATACGGCGGCCACGATCGGCTTGGAAAAGCCTGCCAGGGCACGCAGGAAGCGGAACACCGGCGACTCCTGCGTGGCCGGGGGCGCATTCAAGAAGTCGCCGATGTCGTTGCCAGCGCTGAAGATGGCAGGGTCGCCCTGGAACACCACCACGCGGGTGGTGGCGTCGGCCTCGACCTGGCCGAGGGTATCGGCCAGCGTGGCGTACATGGCCTGCGTGAGCGAGTTTTTCTTCTCGACACGGTTGAAGGTGATGGTGCAAACACCGGCTTCGGTGTGGATCAGGATGTCTTGGGTCGTGGCTTCGCTCATGGCGTGCAATCTCCTTGGGGGGTCACTCTTTGTAGTAAACGATCTGGTGGCTGGTGGCGAGCAGCGTGCCCGCCTCGTTCCACAACTGGGCGCTGTGGTCGAAGAAGCCGTGGCGGAACTCCTGGGCGCGCGCCTGCCCCAGCAGGTAGCCCGCGCCCGTGGCGGCAAGCTGTGCGCGGCTGGCATGAAAGTAGATGGTGATCGACACCGTGCCGGCCGGCACCATCTGCGCGCGGCGCAGCCACACGCGCGGGAAGAAGATGTCGGCCATGGCCGCAAGGGCGCAGAAGTCGAGCGCCCGCGCGGGTGCATCGCGCATCCATAACCGCGTTAGGCTGGAGTCGCCGCTGCCGTCCCACTGCGTGGGCAGGCTGCCTTCGACCAGCCGCATCTCGTAGCGCCGCAGCCATTCGGAGCCGAAAAACGCCTCGGCCTGCGGGCACTGCGCCGGTGCGGGCACCGGCGGCAGGGGTTGGTCGCTGGCGCTCCAGGTGTCGCGGCGGGTGGCGGTCACGGCGGTGGCGGTGGTGGTCACCACCGGCTGGCCGTCGGCCCCGGCCTGGGAAATGGCCAGGGTCCAGTGCTGCGTCGAACGGTTGGTACGCACCGGCACGGCCTGCAGCGTGAAGGGCCCGGCCTCCAGCGCGCCGGCGTAGTTCACGGTGAGCGACAGCGGCTCGCCCAGGCAGTCGGGGTGCTGCAGCACGGCCTGCAGCAGCGTGGCGGCGGTGATACCGCCAAAGGGTCCGACCATGTTCCAGTAGGACGGGCTGGTCTGGCCCGCGTACTGGCCGGGCGCGGAGGACGCGAGCGCCAGCGCCGCGTCCAGGGGGTGGGATTGGGAAGTGCTCATGGCGCGCAAGTGTGCCCGGAGTTGGCGGGCGGCGCCGTCGTCCCAGCGACTGTGCTGGGGTATCGCCTGGTGCGGGGTTCCATGTCGGTCTCCTGGATTGGGTGCCGCTCTGCGTCGGCTCGCATGGAAGAAAGCCGCCGCCCGCCCCCTGCACGGGGGACGGGTGGCAGGTGCGTCAGAGGCTCATCAGACGCGCTCGAAGATGCCGGCAGCGCCCTGGCCCGTGCCCACGCACATGGTGACCATGCCGTACTTCAGGTTGTGGCGGCGCAGCGCATGCACCACGGTGGCGGCGCGGATGGCGCCGGTCGCCCCCAGCGGGTGGCCCAGGGCGATGGCGCCGCCCATGGGGTTGACCTTGGCCGGGTCCAGGCCCAGGGTGTTCACCACCGCCAGCGACTGGGCCGCGAAGGCTTCGTTCAACTCGTACCAGCCGATGTCGTCGCTCTTCAGGCCGGCGTAGCGCAGCGCGGCGGGAATGGCCTCGATCGGGCCGATGCCCATGATCTCGGGCGGCACGCCGCGCGCGGCGTAGCTCACGAAGCGCGCCAGCGGCGTCAGGCCGAACTGCTTGACGGCCTTCTCGCTCGCCAGGATCAGCGCGCCTGCGCCGTCGCTGGTCTGCGAGCTGTTACCCGCCGTCACGCTGCCGCGCGCGGCAAACACCGGGCGCAGCTTGGCCAGCCCTTCCAGCGAAGTGTCGGGGCGCGGGCCTTCGTCCAGGTTCACGGTGCGCTTCTTTTCCACCACCGCGCCGGTGGCGAGGTTGGGGGTGCGCTCGACGATCTCAAACGGCGTGATTTCGTCGGCGAACTCACCCGCCTGCTGGGCCTTGATGGCGCGCAGGTGCGATTCGAGTGCGAAGGCGTCCTGGGCCTCGCGCGTCACGCCCCACTGCTGCGCCACCTTCTCGGCCGTCAGGCCCATGCCGTAGGCGATGCCGACGTTCTCGTCGCGCGCGAACACCTCGGGGTTGAACGAAGGCTTGTTGCCGCCCATGGGCACCAGGCTCATGGATTCGGCGCCACCGGCAATCAGCACGTCGGCCTCGCCGACACGGATGCGGTCGGCCGCCATCTGGATGGCCGTCACGCCCGAGGCGCAGAAGCGGTTCACCGTCACGCCGCCCACGGGGTGGTCGAAGGCCAGGCCCATGGCAATGCGCGCCATGTTCATGCCCTGCTCGCCCTCGGGGAAGGAACAGCCGATGATCGAGTCCTCAATGGCCTTCGGATCCAGCGTGGGCACCTGGGCCATGGCGCCGCGAATGGCGGCCACCAGCAGGTCGTCAGGGCGGGTGTTGCGGAAGTAGCCGCGGCCCGAACGGCCGATGGGCAGGCGCGTGGCGGCAACGATGTAGGCGTCTTGCACTTGTTTCATGTTTCTCTCTCCTGGCCGATCAGTTGCGTACCGGCTTGCCGGTGTTCAGCATGCCCAGGATGCGCTCGTGCGTCTTGGGCTGGGCGATGAGGTGGCAGAACACCTTGCGCTCCAGCGTGAGCAGGTATTCCTCGCTCACCAGGGAGCCCGCGTCCACGTCGCCGCCGCAGACCACGTCGCCGATCATGCTGGCGATCTTGAAGTCGTAGGCGCTGATGAAGCCGCCGTCGCGCATGTTGACCAGCTGTGCCTTGATGGTGGCCAGGCCACTGCGGCCGGCCACCGGGAACAGGCGCTTGAGCGGCGCACGCCAGCCACCGGCTGCCATGGCCTTGGCTTCGTTGATGGCGACGAACAGCACCTCGTCCTTGTGCGGCACGATGAGGTCGGAATCCAGCAGGTAGCCGAGCTTGCGCGACTCGATGGCGCTGGTGCCCACCTTGGCCATGGCGGCTGCGGTGAAGCCTTCGGTCAGGAAGGGCAACAGATCGCGGCTGGTGCTCTTGGCCATGTTCTCGGCCGCACGGCGGGCGATGTAGGTCAGGCCACCGGCACCGGGCACCAGGCCCACGCCCACTTCCACCAGGCCGATATAGCTTTCCATGTGGGCCACGCGGCGCGCGCTGTACACGGCCAGCTCGCAGCCGCCGCCCAGCGCCATGCCATGGATGGCAGCGACCACCGGCACCTGCGCGTAGCGGATGCGCATCATCAGGTTCTGCAGCTCCTGCTCCACGCTCTCGATGGCGTCGGCGCCGCCCACCACGAAGGCGGGCATGGTGGCTTCCAGGTCGGCGCCCACCGAGAACGGCGCGTCGCCCGACCAGATGACCATGCCCTGGTACTCGGCCTCGGCCAGTTCCACGGCTTCCACCAGCCCTTCCATCACTTCGGGGCTGATGGCGTGCATCTTGTTCTTGATGCTGGCGATGAGTACCTGGCCGTCCAGCGTCCAGGTGCGCAGCGCCTTGGACTCGAACAGCGTGGTGCCAGCCGTCTGCCAGTCAGGCAGGCTGGCCTCGCCCAGCAGTTTCTCGGGGAACAGCTGGCGCTCGTACACCGGCAGCACGCGGCGCGGCACAAACTTGCCCAGCGCCGGGCTCCACGAGCCTTCAGCCGTATGCACACCGCCAGCCTGCGCCACCGGACCCTCGAACACCCACTTGGGCAGAGGCGCCTTGCACAGCGCTTTGCCGGCGTCGATGTCCTCCTGCACCATCCGCGCCACTTCAAGCCAGCCAGCCTCCTGCCACAGCTCGAACGGGCCCTGCTTCATGCCGAAGCCCCAGCGCATGGCCTGGTCCACGTCGCGCGCACTGTCGGCGATGGTTTCCAAGTGCAGCGCGGCGTAGTGGAAGCTGTTGCGCAAAATGGCCCACAGGAACTGGCCCGGCGCGCCTTCGGCATTGCGCAGCAGCTGCAGGCGTTCAGCGGCGGGGCGCTTGAGCATGCGCGCGTACACATCGTCGGCCTTCTGGCCGGCAGGCACATACGACTCGCTCTCCAGCTCGAAGCGCAGGATGTCGCGGCCCACTTTCTTGAAGAAGCCGGCCTTGGTCTTCTGGCCCAGGTTGCCCAGTTCGATCAGCTTCTGCAGCACGGCGGGCGTGCCAAAGCTGCCGTAGAACGGATCGGACTCCAGGCTCAGGTTGTCCTGCAGGGTCTTGATGACGTGGGCCATGGTATCCAGGCCCACCACGTCGGCGGTGCGGAAGGTGCCGCTGGACGCGCGGCCCAGCTTCTTGCCCGTCAGGTCATCGACCACGTCGTAGGTCAGGCCAAAGTTCTCCACCTCCTTCATCGTCGACAGCATGCCGGCGATGCCGATGCGGTTGGCGATGAAGTTGGGCGTGTCCTTGGCGCGCACCACGCCCTTGCCCAAGCCACTGGTGACGAAGGCTTCGAGCTGGTCGAGCACCACGGGCTCGGTCGTCGGGGTGGGAATCAGCTCCACCAGCGGCATGTAGCGCGGCGGGTTGAAGAAGTGGATGCCGCAAAAGCGCGGCTTGATGGCTTCGGGCAGCGCCTCGCTCAGCTTGGTGATCGACAGGCCCGAGGTGTTGCTGGCCACGATGGCGTGCTTGGCCACGAACGGGGCAATCTTGGTGTACAGGTCGAGCTTCCAGTCCATGCGCTCGGCAATGGCCTCGATCACCAGATCGCACTCCTTCAGCAGCTTCAGGTGCTCCTCGTAGTTCGCGGCCTGGATCAGGTCGGCGTCCTCGGCCACGCCGATGGGCGAGGGCTTGAGCTTCTTCAGGTTGGCGATGGCGCGCTCGGCGATGCTGCTCTTGGGACCTTCCTTCGCGGGAAGGTCGAACAGCACCACGGGCACCTTCACGTTGACGAGGTGGGCCGCGATCTGCGCGCCCATCACGCCCGCGCCGAGAACGGCGACTTTTTTCACATTGAATCGGGACATGGTTGTCTTTGAATCCGGGGATGAATGAGGGGGTTACTCCACGCGCTGCCAGGTCTGCGTGCGGCCGAACGGACCGATGGAGCCGCGCACTTCGAGCTTCTTGCCGCCCTCGATGGGGGTCAGGCGCAGGGTGTAGAACTTGCCGTTCTCGGGGTCGAGTATCTTGCCGTCCTCCCACACGTCCTTGCCCTCGGCCTTCTTCGCGTCCTTGATGATGCGCAGGCCCACCATGGGCTGGTCCTTCAGCTCATCGCGGCATTCGGTGCACTTGGCGGCGGGGTCTGCACCCTTGCGCAGCAGTTTGTCGATGCGCCCCTCGAGCACGCCGCCGTTGTCGCCGATGCGCACCTCCGACTTGGGCTCGTTGGTCTTTTCGTCGAAGCTGCGCCACAACCCGACCGGGGTCATCTGGGCCAGGGCAGGTGCCGTGATTGCTACCAAAGCGATAGCTGCTAGCGCTTGTCTCATAAGGTCTCCATGGCAAAAAGGCTGTTTTCTGGCGGGAGCGGCCGCGCCCCCGCCACACACCGCGCCGGTCAGGCCAGGGCGGCGTCGGTGTCCATCAGTACCTTGCTGCCGGCGCGGGCCGTGCGCATCAGCGTCTGGACTTCGGGGAACAGCTTGGCGAAGTAGAAGCGCGCCGTCTGCAGCTTGGCGGTGTAGAACGGGTCGGTGCTGCCGGCGGCGATGGCACGCAGCGCCACCTGGGCCATGCGGGCGAACAGGTAGCCAAACACCAGGTGGCCGGCCACGCGCAGGTAGTCCACGGCGGCAGCGCCCACTTCGTCGGGGTTCTGCATGCCCTTGAAGCCGATCTCGGTGGTGAACTTGGTCATCTGGTCGCCCAGGATGGCGATGGGGTTGATGAACTCGGCCATCTTCTCGTTCACGCCCTCTTCCTGCACCAGTTGGCCGATCAGCTTGCCCAGCTTCTTCAGCGTGGCGCCGTTGTTGCCCAGCACCTTGCGGCCCAGCAGATCGAGCGACTGCACCGTGTTCGTGCCTTCGTAGATCATGTTGATGCGGTTGTCGCGCACGTACTGCTCCATGCCCCATTCCTTGATGAAGCCATGGCCGCCGAAGACCTGCATGCAGGCGTTGGTGGCGATGTGGCCGTTATCGGTGATGAAGGCCTTCACGATGGGGGTCAGCAGCGCCACCAGTTCGTCACACTCGGCACGCACCTTCTCGTCGGGGTGGTGGTGCGACTTGTCCAGCAGCAGCGTGCAGTAGATTTGCAGCGCGCGCGCGCCTTCAGCGTAAGCCTTGGCGGTGAGCAGCATCTTGCGCACGTCGGGGTGCACGATGATGGGGTCAGCGTCCTTGTCCTTGGCCTTGGTGCCGGAAAGGCTGCGCATCTGAATGCGGTCCTTGGCGTAGGCCAGCGCATTCTGGAACGCCACTTCGGTCAGGCCCAGCGACTGGTTGCCCACGCCCAGGCGGGCGGCGTTCATCATCACGAACATGGCGGCCAGGCCCTTGTGCGGCTGGCCCACCAGGGTGCCGATCGCGCCATCAATGGCGATCTGCGCCGTGGCGTTGGCGTGGATGCCCATCTTGTGCTCCAGGCCGGTGCAGTAGATGGGGTTGCGCGCGCCCAGCGAGCCATCGGCGTTCACGTTGAACTTGGGCACCACGAACAGGCTGATGCCCTTGCTGCCCTTGGGCGCATCGGGCAGGCGGGCCAGCACCAGGTGCACGATGTTGGGCGCCACGTCATGCTCGCCCGCGCTGATGAAGATCTTGTTGCCCGTGATCTTGTAGGTGCCATCGCCGACGGGCTCGGCCTTGGTGCGCAGCAGGCCCAGGTCGGTGCCGCAGTGGGGCTCGGTCAGGCACATGGTGCCGGTCCACTCGCCACTCACCAGCTTGGGCAGGTACGTGGCCTTTTGCTCATCGGTGCCGTGTGCCAGCAGGGCTTCATACGCGCCGTGCGACAGACCAGGGTACATGGTCCAGGCCTGGTTGGCGCTGTTGAGCATTTCGTACAGGCACTGGTTGACCACGTGGGGCAGGCCCTGGCCGCCGTACTGCGGATCGCACGACAGTGCGGGCCAGCCGCCCTCGACGTAGGTGGCGTAAGCCTCCTTGAAACCCTTGGGCGTGGTCACGGAATGCGTGGCCACGTCGTGCTTGCAGCCCTCGGTGTCGCCGCTGATGTTCAGCGGAAAGGCCACCTCGGCGGCAAACTTGCCGGCTTCCTCCAGCACGGCGTTGATGGTGTCGGCATCGGTCTCCGCATGCGCAGGCATCGCCTTGAGCTCGTCCGCGACGTGGAAGACTTCGTGCAGAACAAAGTGCATGTCGCGCAGTGGCGGCTGGTAGGTGGGCATGTGCGTACTCCTTGAGTGATGCGTTGGGTGGAAAAGGAAATCAGCCCGGCAGGCGCGCGTGCGCACCGTAGCGGGCCAGGATGTTGTCGAAGCCGGTCAGCGCGTGCTCGATCGAGCCCGCGTGCCGCAGGAAGCGCGCCTCGTAATGCAGCGCCAGGATGAGGCCATGGATTTCGAAGAGCATTTGCTCCTCCTTCACCTCGGCCTGCAAGTCGCCACACTCCTTGCACTGCTGGATGGCGCGGCGCATGGCGGCGTGCCAGGTCAGCACCGAGTCGACCAGCGCGTCGCGCACCGGGCCAGAGCGCTCGTCGAACTCGACCGCGCCGCTGATGTAGATGCAGCCCGAGTCGATCTCGACCGAGGTGCGCTTCATCCAGTTGTCGAACAGCGCGCGCAGGCGCGCCACGCCGCGCGGCGCCGCCAGTGCGGGGTAGAACACTTCCTGCTCGAAGCGCTGGTGGTACTCGCGGATCACCGAAATCTGCAGCTCCTCACGCGAGCCGAAGTGCGCGAACACACCAGATTTGCTCATGCCCGTCACATCGGCCAGGGCGCCAATGGACAGCCCCTCCAGCCCGATGTGTGTGGCCAAGCCCAGGGCCGCATCAACGATGGCCGCCTTGGTCTGCTGCCCTTTCTGCAGCGCACGCCCCCGGCCGGTGCGTGCGGCGCTGGAGGCGGAGGCTGTGCGAGACTTGGGAACAGTGGGCATGAGAGCAGAAAAAAACGAACGTTCGTTCTATTCTGCAGCAATTTCCCGCGTTAGGCATCCCTCTAAGGGAAAATAGGGAGGCGGCTCCAAAGAGCAGCGCAGACGGCGCCCCCCTCAAAAGCCTGGCTATGCCCTTGGCGTCACGTTTTCCCGTATCGCAAACACGGCCGCTCCACCCAGAACCACGACGCAACGGCCAACACGAGCACCAGCAGGAGCGAAAGCCCCAGGCAGACTGCCAACGGCCAGCCCTGGCGCAGGCACAGCTGCGTCATTGCCTGCTGGACAGGGAACGCATAGATGTAAACCCCATAGGAAATATCGATGCGCCCCCGGCCCTGCCGCTCGGGCGCACCGACATGCGCTGCATAGAACACCCCGCAGGCAATCAGGCTCCACACAGCCACCTGGCGCAGCGCCTGCGCATCAGCGTGGTACGCGCACAGCGCTGCCAGCAGCGCCCCCCCGGCCATCCAACCGCGCGGACGCAGGGCATAGGCGGCAAACGTGCAGCCCAAGAAGAAGGGCACGCCGAAGGCACAAAAATCAGCCCACCTGAATACCTCAGCCCCCCAGCCGCCGATGGCCTCCCAGCGAACATCCCACTGCCCCTGCCGGGCTGCCATCCACAGAACGGCCAAAACCAACGCCACTGCCGGATACGCCCAGCGCCGCCCTCGGGTACTCCAGGCCAGTAGGGCCAGCAGTGCGTACATGAACAGCTCATAGCGAATCGTCCACAGGGAGCCATTTACCGCACGCGCGAAAGGGTTCGACTCGAACACCCCGGGCAGTGTCTGCACCGTCGCCAGGCCGGCCGCGTTGTTGAAGAAGTTCATCCATGTTCCGGGCGCGCTCCAATAGGCGGCTGTTGGCAGGGTCGTTACCGCCCAACCGAGGATGAACACCGAAAACGCCACGGCCACCAGCAGCCCTGGAAAAACCCGCATACAGCGCTTCAACGCAAAAGCGCGCCACTGCGGCTTGCGCGCCCAGCTCTGCTGTACCAGATAACCGCTGATGAAGAAAAACACATACACCGCCAGCGATCCGAGGCTGTGCCCGGGAAACGGCACCGGCAGCTGCAGCCGGTACAGAAACACGCCATGCGAGACAAAGACCGCCAGCGCCGCCGCCAGGCGCAACCCATCGAAATGATTACCCATACCCGCCCTACCCTCCCAACGCCCCGCCATCCTCGCGCTGCGCCTCACCCAGAAAGCCGCCGCTCTGGCGCGCCCACAGACGGGCGTAGATACCACCTTGCGCCAGCAGCGCGGCGTGCGTGCCCTGCTCCACGATGCGGCCCGCCTCCAGCACGACGAGGCGGTCCATGGCGGCGATGGTGGACAGGCGGTGTGCGATGGCGATCACCGTCTTGCCGTGCATCAGGCCGTCCAGACTGTGCTGGATGGCGGCTTCCACCTCGCTGTCGAGCGCGCTGGTGGCCTCGTCCAGCAGCAGGATGGGCGCATCCTTGAGCATCACGCGCGCGATCGCCACACGCTGGCGCTGGCCGCCTGAGAGCTTCACGCCACGCTCGCCCACCTGGGCGTCGTAGCCGCTGCGGCCTTTGAGGTCAGTGAGCTGCTCAATGAACTCGGCGGCCTCGGCGCGCGCCGCAGCGGCGCGCATCTCGGCCTCGCTGGCGTCAGGGCGGCCGTAGAGGATGTTGTCGCGCATCGAGCGGTGCAGCAGCGAGGTGTCCTGCGTCACCATGCCGATGGCGCTGCGCAGGCTGTCCTGCGTCACGGCGGTGATGTCCTGCCCGTCGATGGTGATGCGCCCCCCCTGCGCCTCGTGAAAGCGCAGCAGCAGGTTCACCAGCGTGGACTTGCCCGCGCCCGAGCGGCCAATCAGGCCAATGCGCTCCCCGGGGCGAATGTGCAGGCTGAGGTGGTCGATCACCTGCTTGCCCCCGTCCTTGTAGGCAAACGACACGTCCTCGAACGCGATCGCCCCCTGCGTCACGCGCAGCGGCTGCGCCCCGGGGGCATCCACGATGGTGCGCGGCTTGGTCAATGTCAGGATGCCGTCCTGGATCGTGCCGACGTTCTCAAACAACCCCGTCATCTGCCACATGACCCAGTGCGAATAGCCCATCAGCCGCAGTGCCATGGCCATCACGGCCGCCACCACGCCCGCCGTGGCCTGGCCCTCGGACCACAGCCACAACGCCGTGCCGGTACTGCCCAACAGCAGCAGCGTGATCATCAGGTGGTTGGCGATCTCGAACTGGCTCACCAGACGCATCTGCGTGTAGCCCGTGGCCTTGAAGGCCTCCATGGCACTGCGCGCAAACTCGGCCTCGCGGCGCGTGTGCGCGAACAGCTTCACGGTCGCAATGTTGGTATACGCGTCGGTCACGCGGCCGGTCATCATCGAGCGCGCATCGGCCTGCGCCTTGCCGATCTGGCCCAGGCGCGGCACGAAGTAGAAGCACGCCGCCGTGTAGGCCGCCAGCCACAGCGCGAACGGCAGCATCAGCCGCCACTCGAAGCTGGCGGCCAGCACCAGGATGCCGATCATGTAAACGCTCACGCCCACCAGCACATCCACCACCATGAACACCACCTCACGCACCGACAGCGCGGTCTGCATGATCTTGGTGGTGATGCGGCCGGCGAACTCATCGGCGTAGAACGACATGCTCTGCCCCAGCATCAGCCGGTGGAACACCCAGCGCAGGCGCATCGGAAAGTTGATGGCCAGCACCTGGTGCATCACCGCCGTATGCAGCCCGAGCAGCAGCACACTCGATAGCAGGATGGCCGCGATGCCCCACACCGTGCCGCGCTGCGCTTGCCAGAAACCTGCGGGCGACACGGTGGACAACCAGTCCACCACGTGGCCCATGATGGCGAACAGCGCCGCCTCGTACACCGCAAGCAGCGCCGAGGTGAGCGTCAGCAGCCCGATCCAGCCGCGCATGCCGCGCGTGCAGGCCCAGACAAAAGCGAAGAAGCCCGGCGGGGGCGGCACGGGCTCGGTGCTGGGATACGGGGGAACGCGGTTCTCAAAAAACGAAAAAAGCACGGACTAAGGCCTCCAGCAGCCCATGGTACGCAGAGCGGCCCGCCTTTGCCGGCGTGGGCCTACCTGGGTTGAAAATCAGAGCAAAAAACGCCTCCGGCCCTTACAGGACAAGCGCTGGAAGCTCACATTTTTGACAAAACACAGCACCGCGCGGGCGCTGGCGCGCGTGGTGCACAGCTCAGAGCATCAAGCCCAGGCTGGCCTGCAGATGCTCGGTGGGCAACTGGCGAAAGCCCGAGCGCGCGAAACGCTGCAACCGCCCCAGTGCGAACGCCGTGAGCACGCTGGCGCCCACCTGCGCATCCACCGACGGCGTGCCAGAGCCGCGCGCCAACGCGGCGCCGCGCAGCGCCTGGCGCAGCGTGGACTCGATGCGCTCGAAAAACTGGTTCATGCGCGCCTGCAGGCGCTCATGCTCCAGCACCAGGGCGTCGCCCACCATCACGCGCACCATGCCGGGGTTCTTTTCGCCGAACTGCAGCAGCAGCGCCACCACGCGCGCCGCCTGCTGCGCGCCCTCGGGGTTGCCCTGCTGCGGGTCCAGCGGCTCGCGGCCCACGATCTGCTGCGCCAGCGTGAAGACGGACTGCTCGATGAACTCGATCAGCCCCTCAAACATCTGCGCCTTGCTGGCGAAGTGGCGGTACAGCGCGGCCTCGCTCACGTCGAGCTGGCGCGCCAGCGCGGCGGTGGTGATGCGCTCGGCCCCCGGCTGCTCCAGCATGGCGGCCAGCGCCTGCAGAATCTGCACGCGCCGCTCCCCCGGCTTGGGGCGCTTGCGCGCAGCGGGCGCGGCGGACGGGGATTCGGGGGAGAGGTCGGACATGAGCGAGCGGGGTTGCGCGGCGATTCTCGCACAGCCCCCCGGCGGGGCCTGGAACGGGTTGGCGCCCTCTGTTTTCCACGGCGCTGCGCACCGCCCGTGCCGGATGACAACGGAGCGTCCCATCGCGCCCAGCGCTACGGAGAAGGGGGAGGCGCGAAGCGACGCAGGGGGTGTTTCACGCCGCCTGCGTTCCGCAGGCGTGGCAGAAGCGGGCAAAGGCGCTCTTGCGCGTGCTGCAGTGGCCGCAGCGGTCGAACAGGCCAATGCCGCAGTGTGGGCAGTAGTCGATCTGGTCGTTCTTGAGGTCCACCGGGCGCTCGCACCCCGGGCACACGCTCTTGGCCAGGCGCGCCAGCGCCACGTCGTAGCTCAGTTCCTTGCGCCGCTCCTGGTCAGGCAGCGCCTCGGCCTGCTTCTGCCGCTCCAGGTAGCCGTTCAGCGCCACGATGGCATAGCGCCCCACCAGCGCGGTGACGACGATGCCGACCACATAGCGCACGTAGCCGCCGTAGCTGGGCAGGTAGGGCACGAGCTCGACGAAGAAGGCAAACAGCGCGAAGAAGATGAAACCCCACACAAACGGCCACCAGGTGCCCTGGCGCTTTTTGGCGAACAGCCAGCCCGCCGCCACCAGCAGCGGCAGGGTGAGCGCCAGGCGGTAAAGGAATACGCGCAGCTCCACCGTGCGCTGGGCCGCGGCCAGCTTTTCGTAGCCGCCGCGCTCCAGCGCGTCGAGCTGCTGCTGCGCGGCCTGGGCGCCCTGGCGCGCGTCCAGCAGGGCCTGCTCCTGCGCTTCCACGGCCTGCTGGGCCTGGCGCTCGCGGCCCTTGAGCGCATCCAGCGCCTGGGTGCGCGCGATCACCTCGGGGTCGTGCTCGGCGCGCTGCGTGGCCTGGCGCGCGGCCAGCCAGTTGTTGAAGGTCTCGCGCTCGGCCTGGTTCTCGCTGCGCGCCTTGGCGCGCTGCAACCGCGCCTGCTCCAGCGCGGCCTGGGCGTCCTGCTCGGCCTGGTGCGCCTCCTTGACCTGGCTGCGCAGCGCCTGCGCGGCCGTGCGGTCGAGGAAATCGTCCACGCGCAGCGGTGCCTCGACCTTGGGTAAATCGCCCACGATGGTGCCGCCCAGCCCGATCAGAAACCCCGCGAACACCAGCGCCACCAGCCACAGGCCGCGGCGAAACCACTTCTCCGACAGACGCAATGCCTTGCCCATGATGCACCTCTCTCCTTGGGAATCTCGTTGGAAACTATGAATTTAATAGCTGCCAGCGCTTGCCACACAAGCGCCAGAGCCCATTTTGACCCCTAATCACCGCGTCACCTGCGGCGCCCCGGCCAATTGCGCGCGCTCCAGCCACACCAGGGCCGAGTCCACCGTCACCGTCTCGATGCGGTCGGAAAAGCGCTTTTCCGGCGGGTGGTCGTCAAACGCCACGTTGGCCGCCGTCACGCGCCCGCCCAGCCGGGTGAGCGGGCCGATCTTCAGCACGCTGGGCTCGTAGCCCTTGAAGCGCAGCCACGCCTGGGCCTGGGCGCGCTGGCGCACGCTGACCGGCTCCATGGCGGCGGCCAGGGTCTCCAGCGCCCACTGGTTGGACTGCTGGTATTTCTCGCCCCAGGCGTAGCTGACCATGCTGTAGGGGCGCACGTGCAGCTGCGTGGCCTGGGCGTTGGCTTGCAGCACCGGCAGCAGGCGCGCCTGCACCTCGGGCGTGGGCACGGCCCACACGGCTTCATAGCGCCACAGGTCATCCAGGAAGAACTCGCCCAGCCCCTGGCGGTACACCGCCGCCACGGCCGTGCCGCATTCGTTGAGCTTGTGCACCACGCGCCAGGGCCCGGCTTCGCTCTTGTAGGCCCAGCCCAGGTGCGAGTAACGCAGCCCGTATTTCGTCAGGTCTTGCCCGGCGCGGCCCAGCAGCACCACACGCGCGCCGCTGGCGTCCAGCGCCTGCGCGGTCTGCTGCGCCAGTTGCATGCCGCGCTCGATGCCCTGCACCGTGGGGCGGTGCGGCGCGCACGAGCGGCCGGCGTGCGCTGGCAGCCCCAGCGCAGCCCACAGCGCCAGCGCTGCGGAAACAACAACAACGGGGCGCATGGTCACAGCCTTTCGTTGTGCAGCAGGGCGCGGCCCAGGGCGTTGGGTACGAAGGCCAGCACCTCGCCCGCCGCCGAGAGGATGACGCCGGTGCCGATCACGCTGCACGACACCACCGTGCCCACGCCGTAGGCCGTGGCGCTGGCGGCGCGGCCAGTGAGCTCAATACTGGCCTGGGCGCCGTCCGAGGCACGCTCCAGCACGATCACCGTGCCCGTGGCCGAGGCCTGCACGGCCTTCACCGTGAGCACGGCGCCACCCACCGACAGCGCCACCGGCAGGGCCACCACCGCGCCGGCCGTGGCCGATGCCGCCCCCGACGCCACCACCACCGAGGCCACCGGCATCAGCGACAGGGCGGCCGAGGCCTCGCTTTGCGCCTGGGCGGCGCTGCCGCAGGCCAGGCCCGCCACCAGCAGTGCCTGGACGGCCAGGCGCTGCACCCATGAAGGCATGTCATTGCGCATGACGTTTCTCCTGTAAACCCGATACGAAAGAAGCGCCCGCCCGCTCACTGGGCCGCCTCGCGGCGGCCTTGCAGGCGCGCCTCCAGCACATCAGCCTCGTGGCGGTCGCGCAGCATCTTGGCCAGGGTGAAGGCGCTGGTGATGAGGTAGAGCCAGCTCACCCCCAGAAAAGCTTTGTAGGTGGGGTTTACCTCCATGTCCCACAGGCCCCAGCCGGTCAGTGCCATGGCGGTGCCAAAGCCGCCCCACACCACCAGCCGCCACAGCGGGGTGTCGCTGCTGCCGCCTTGGTTGTCGCGCACAAACTTGGCCAGCACCAGGGCTGCCGACAGGCAAAACACATAGCCCATGAACATGAAGGCGCGCGCCAGCGGCTCGCCGGGCAGCCAGGCCAGGCCGGTGGCGCACAGCAGCAGGGCAATACCGAAAGAGGCCCAGACCTGGAGCTGCCAGGCCTTGGTGTCGCGCGGGAGGGTGAGGGGAGCGTTTTGCATGGTGGCTGCACTCAGGCGTTGGTTGAACATGGAACGCATGGTGCAGCGGGCAGAGCGAGAAAGTCTCGCTTTCAGTGCCAAGTGGCAAACCATTCGCCACTCAGCATCAAAAAACGATACTTTTACCCCGCCGCCAGCAGCTGCGCCACCTGCGCGCGCAGCGCCTCGGGCTGCACGGCAGACGGCGCCACGGGGGCGCCTACATTCAGCCCCACGCGGTTCCAGATGCCCCGGCGGAAGGGCCGCACCATGGCCCCGCCTTGCTCGATGCGGCTGAAGAACGAGCCCCACAGCTGGGTCAGCGCCATGGGCACCACGGGCGCTTGCACGCCCTCGGCCTGGGCGCGTTCGAGAATCTTCATGATGCCGCCCTTGAAGGGCTGCAGTTGCCCGTCGCGCGTGATGCCGCCCTCGGGGAAGATGGCGAGCAGGTCGCCACCCCGCAGCACCTGGGCAGCGCGTTCAAACGCGGCTTCGTAAGTGGCGGCGTCCTCTTTTTGCGGCGCAATCGGAATGGCCTTGGCCAGGCGGAACAGCCAGCCCAGCACAGGCACGCGGAAGATGCGGTGATCCATCACAAAGTAAATGGGCCGGGGGCTGGCGGCCATGAGTAGCACGGCATCGATAAAGCTCACGTGGTTGCACGCCAGGATGGCCGCGCCCGTGGTGGGAATGTGCGCGTCGCCGCGCACCTTGAAGCGGTAGATGCAGCGCGACAGCACCCAGGCGACGAAACGCAGCAGGTACTCAGGCACCAGCAGGAAGATGTAGCCCGCCACCACGGCATTGGCGATGCCGGTGAACAGGAACACCTGCGGCACCGAGAACCCGGCCGACAGCAGCGCCCCCGCCAGCAGCGCGCTGGCAATCATGAACAGCGCATTCAAGATGTTGTTCGCGGCGATGATGCGCGCGCGGTGCGTGGGCTGGCTGCGCATTTGAATGAGCGCGTACATGGGCACGCTGTACAGCCCGGCAAACAGCGAGAGCAGCAGCAAATCGGCCATCACGCGCCAGTGCGCTGGCTGCGCCACAAACGCCGCCAGCCCCATGATGGGCGACGCGGGCAACGCGCGCGAGGCAAAGTACAGGTCGATGGCAAACACGCTCATGCCGATGGCGCCCAGCGGCACCAGGCCAATCTCCACATGGCGGCGGCTCAGCACCTCGCACAGCAGCGAGCCGATACCAATCCCCACCGAGAACACCACCAGCAACAGCGAGGCCACCTGCTCGTTGCCGTGCAGCACCTCTTTGGCAAAGCTGGGAAACTGGCTGAGGAACACGGCGCCAAAGAACCACATCCACGAAATGCCCAGCAGCGAGCGAAACACCACGATGTTGCCGTGCGCCAGCTTCAGGTTGCGCCAGGTTTCGCTGAACGGGTTCCAGTTGATGACCAGCCCCGGGTCGGTGGCCGGTACGCTGGGAATGAACTGCGCCACCGCACGCCCCGCCAGCGCCACGCCCACGCAGGCCACGGCCACGTAGGCCGGGCCCACGCCGGGCAGCGCCACCAGCAGGCCGCCCGCCACCTGGCCCAGCAAAATGGCCACAAAAGTGCCCATCTCCACCATGCCGTTGCCGCCGGTGAGTTCGCGCTCGGACAGCACCTGCGGCATGTAGGCAAACTTCACCGGCCCGAACAGCGTGGAATGCAGCCCCATCAAAAAGGTGCAGCCCAGCAGCACCACCGGACTGGCGGCAAAAAAGCCCCAGGCCGCCAGCAGCATGATGGTGATCTCCAGGTTCTTCACAAAGCGGATCATGCGCGTTTTGTCCACCTTGTCGGTCAGCTGCCCCGAGGTGGCCGAGAACAGCAAAAACGGCAAGATGAACAGCGCCCCGATCACCAGCCCCGCCATGCTCGGCGGCAGCCACGACACGCTGAGCTGGTAGGTCACCATCACCGTGAAGGCGAACTTGAACAGGTTGTCGTTGGCCGCACCGGCAAACTGCGTCCAGAAAAACGGCGCAAAGCGCCGCTGGGTGAGCAGGGCAAATTGGTTGGGGTGGTCGTCATGCGCCACGGACGCGGCATGCGGGTTGGCCTGGGCTTGGCTCATCGTGCGCTCCCTCGCTGAATGTTGAACGCCTTTGCGGTACGCAAAGGCAGGCTGGCGATTGTGCCTTCGCGCCCGACACGGCGGGGCCGCAGCGCCATCATCAGCGGCAGCGCGGCGGCAGCCGCCACCACATGTTTGAGGCTGTGCCCGGACACCCACATCTGCGTGGCAGCAAACACGGCGGCATCGCCCGCCTCCAGCGCCTTGGCCACGGCGTAGACCACCACCACCGCGCCCCAGCGCACCGGCAGCGCCCCCGGCAGCGGCGCCACGCAGGCCAGGCCCAGCAGCACCAGCACGCCCCCGCCCTGCAGCACCGCCCAGGGCAGCAGGTTGCCTGTGGCCGTCCACGCCTGCAGCGCGGCCACGCCCCCCAGCAGCACGGCCGCCGCCACAGCCCAGGCAGCGCGCGCATCCACGCGGGCGTGCACGGCCAGCCCCAGCAGCCCGGCAAAGGCCCAGAGCATGCCGAAGCGGTCCCACCACAGCGTCGCGTCGTGCGGCGCCCCGTGGTACCAGGCCGAAAGGCCGCCCGTCAACGCCAGCCCTGCGAAGCACAGCGCCGCCAGGGCACGCGGCGTGGCGGGCAGGCGGCGCGCCTGCGGCCCGTGCAGCGCCCAAGCGCCCCAAAGGGCGACCAGCACGAAGGCGGCGTTGCTCAGCACGTCCAGCGCGCAGGGCAGCCCCGCCCAGGCGCGCTGGTCGGCAAAGGCGTGGTAGTGGGGCGCCTGGGCCAGCGGCGGCAACCCGCAGGCCAGGCCCAGGAAAACGGCCACGGCAGTGGCCAGGAGCCAGCGCAGGCGCTGGGCGGAAAGGGTTGGCAGGTGCATCGCGCACTCCTTCGGTCAGCGGCGCCCCCCTGCGGGGCGCCATGGCCGGCAGTGTCGGCAGGCACCGCATTTTGGGCACCGCCTGGATGCACCAGCACCAACCGTGAACGCCACAGGTATCCATAATCGATACCCATGAGCACCACCGCCGACCTCGTGACCGCCCTGAAAAAAGAACTCAAGGCCGCCCAGATGACCTACGCCGATCTGGCACAGGCCATCGGCATGGCCGAATCCAGCGTCAAGCGCATGCTGGCCAAGGGCGACATGCCACTGTCGCGCATCGATGCCATTTGCCGCGCACTCAAGCTCGATTTCGCCGACCTGGCGCGGCGCGTGGCCGACAGCCAGCCCCTGCTACAAGAGCTGTCGGCCGAGCAGGAGCGCGCCGTGGTGGCCGACAAGAAGCTGCTGCTGATGGCCATCTGCGTGCTCAGCCAGTGGACGCTGGAGCAGGTGCTGGCCACCTACCGCCTCACCGAGGCCGAGGGCGTGAAATACCTCGCGCAGCTCGACCGCATCGGCATCATCGAGCTGCGCCCCGGCAACCGCTACCGGCTCAAGCTGGCCAAGACCTTCCGCTGGCGGCCGCACGGCCCGGTGATGGACTACTTCCGCGAGCACGCGCTGCTGGACTATTTCGCTGGCGGCTTTGATGGGCCCGGCGAAGGCGTGCTGCTGGTGCACGGCAGCATCAGCCGCAGCCTGGCGCCCGCCTTTATGGAGCGCATGCAGCGCGTGGCGCAGGACTTTGCCCAGCAGCACCTGGCGGACCAGCGCCAGCCCGAGGCACAGCGCGAGGGCTACACGCTGCTGCTGGCCATGCGCAGTTGGGAGTTCGAGGCGTTCACGGGCATGCGGCGCAGCATGGCGGGCCCGAAAAGCTCCTGATTTAATAGCTGCCAGCGCTTGATGGATAAGCGCTGGAGGCCATTTTGACTCTAGAGTGAGCGCCTGCCGCTCAGCCTGCCGACTTGCGCGCAGGGCGGCGTGCCGGGGCCTTGGCCGCGGCCTTCGCCGCAGGTTTTGCCGCCTTCGCCGCAGGCTTGGCGGCCGGCTTCGCGGCCTTCTTGGCGGGTGCCTTCTTGGCTGGCGCGGCCGGCTTCACGCCTGCGGCCTCCTGCATGCTCTGCACGCCCTTGGCGGCGAACTGGGTGGCCATGTCGCTGGCCGTCTTGAAGGCCTCCTTGGCCAGCCCCGTGGCCACGTTGCGCGTGGTGTCCATGGCACTCTGGCGTGCGGCATCCTTGAGCGCGTTGCCAGCAATCTGCTGGAACTGGGTAGTCAAGGCGCCCCACCACTGCAGCGGATCGATCAGGCCAACATCGGCAGCGCCCTTGGCCGCCTTCGCGGCGGCATCGGGCACGGCCTCGGCTGCCGCACGTGCTGCACCGGCCATCGCCTGGGCCGCACCAGCGGCAGTGTCACCGGCCTTCTGCACACCGGAGGCTACGGTATCGGCCGCCTTGAGCTTGAAGGCATTGGCCACGTCACCCATGCTGAAGTTCATGCCCTGCAAGGTCGCCAGGGTCATCTTTTGCACCTCCAACGCCTGGACGGTCGCGGCCAGCGCGCGCGAATTCTGCTCCAGCCAGAACTGCACCGACTTGAGCTCGGAGATACGCTTGTCCAGCTCCTCAACGTTGAGTGTGGGCGCAACCCAGTTGGACAGGTTGGGCAATTGCGGCACCCGGTCGGCCGCGCCCTTGGCAAGGTTTTGCAAGAAATCGAACCCGGGAACCAATTTGGCAAAACCAAAGGCGTTGTTGTCGCTCATGACCGCTCCGTGCTGGTTGTGATGGTGATGCGTTACAGCTTACTCCAAGCCAGCCGCGCGTGGCACCCTGCGCCGGCCCTACACTGCACGCCATGCTGCGCTGGTTTCTCGTCGTCTTCCTGGCCCTGGTGCTCATCAATGGGCTGACGCCGCTGCTGCGCCGCTGGGGCTTTGGGCGCCTGCCGGGCGACCTGCGTTTTCGCCTGGCCGGGCGTGAGTGGGACATTCCGCTCGCCTCCACCCTGCTGCTGAGCTGGGTGGTCAGCCTGCTGGCGCGGCTGCTGTGAAGCTGTTGAACGTCGCTGCACCGGCCCCATCTGCAGGGGCAGACGCACAACCCCCGCGAGAGCCTCTATGACCTCCCCCGAGACCCTGCACCTCGTCTGCCCGCACTGCCACGGCACGAACCGCGTGCGCGCGGCCGACCTGGACAGCGCGCCCGATTGCGGCCACTGCCACCGCCCCCTCGTGACCGGCGCCCCTGTGGCACTGGACGGCACCACCTTCGACAAGCATGTGGGCCGCAGTCACCTGCCAGTGGTGGTGGACTTCTGGGCCCCCTGGTGCGGCCCCTGCCGCCAAATGGCGCCGGGCTTTGCCCAGGCGGCACAGGCGCTGGCGCCACAGGTGCAGTTGGCGAAACTGGACACCGAGGCCCACCCGGAAATCGCGGGGCGCTATCAAATCCGCAGCATTCCGACGATGATCGTGTTCCGCGCAGGGCGCGAGGTAGCGCGCGTCTCGGGCGCGCTGCCGCCCGGCGAGATCGTGCGCTGGGTACGCTCCGTGCTCTGAGAGCCTGTTCACGATCTTTACCTAGGGAAGGTCTGCAAAACCCAGTCCGCCTGCGTGTCCGAGCTGACTGAGGCACGTTGAGTTTCGCGATGCGGATCGAAGCGACGATGGCAGCTCGATTCGCCGGCAAATTCCGGCGTTATGAGCCAGCGGCACGCCCATTTGACGCCCTGCG
>NZ_CYIG01000021.1 GCF_001298675.1 Paenacidovorax caeni | reverse complement strand
CTTCAACTCCCATGCTTGTACATGCGCGCTCAACGGTGGCGCGCGTAACCGTTCGGGCTCAATGAAGACCTGCGCGGTGGCCGTGCGTTCTGTACTCAGGGACGGGCTCGAACACCCCAGCGGCTACCAAACTGCACGGGCCGGTCTGGCTACTTTTACGGCAGTCAAACTCTACCGCGACGGTCTGGATGGAAGATACAAGCGGCTGCGCCGCTTCCCCCTTCTCTCTACGCGCTTCGCGCTACGGGAAGGGGGATGACGCCCGCGCGGCGGGGCGGCCCTTGCGCGGCGTCTGCTGGCCTGGGGCGCGCCGGTTGCATGGCTTGCGGGGAGTTGTCGCATTGCAACAATACGTACGCGCCTGGCGGCGCGCCACGGTGAGGCCAGCGCACAATAGCGCTCCCACACCACATGGAACCCTGCGGGGTCCCAGACTGTGCAAAGCACCAAATCACCATTGGGAGCGCTTGTCCTCGGTGCCATTGGCGTCGTCTATGGCGACATCGGCACCAGCGTTCTCTATACCGTCAAGGAAGTGTTCGGCTCGGGCCACGTGCCGTTCACCACCGATAACGTCTATGGGATCTTGTCGATCCTCTTCTGGACGCTCACCTTCATCGTCTCGCTCAAGTACGTCGTGCTGGTGCTGCGTGCCGACAACAACGGCGAGGGCGGCCTGGTCGCCATGCTGGCGCTGGCCTCGCAGTCGGTGAAGGAGAAGCCCGCGCTGCGCCGCGCGTTGCTGGTGGTGGGCATCTTCGGCACCTGCCTGTTCTATGGCGATGGCGTCATCACCCCAGCCATCACGGTGCTGGGTGCCGTGGAGGGCCTGGAGGTGATGTCGCCCAACCTGCATGGCGCCATCATTCCGCTGACGCTGGTCATCCTGCTGGGCCTGTTCATGGTGCAAAAGCATGGCACCAGCAGCATCGGCCGCTTTTTCGGGCCGGTGATGATCGTCTGGTTCGTCACCATCGCCGCGCTGGGCGTGGCGCAGATTGCGCGCCACCCCGAGATCCTGTGGGCGCTGAGCCCGCACTATGCGCTGGGCTTCATGCTGGCCAACCCCGGCACCACCTTCGTGCTGCTGGGTGCCGTGGTGCTGTGCGTGACCGGCGGCGAGGCGCTGTATGCCGACATGGGCCACTTCGGCAAGCAGCCCATCCGCGTGGCCTGGTTTTCCATCGCCATGCCGGCGCTGACGCTGAACTACTTCGGCCAGGGCGCCCTGTTGCTGGAGAACCCGGACGCAGTGAAGAACCCCTTCTACATGCTGGCCCCCGCCTGGGCACTGATGCCGCTGGTGGTGCTGGCCACGGCCGCTGCGGTGATCGCCTCGCAGGCCCTCATCACCGGCGCCTACAGCGTGACCAAGCAGGTTATCCAGCTGGGCTACCTGCCGCGCCTGCGCGTGGAGCACACCAACGTCAAGGAAGCCGGGCAGATCTACATGCCCTTCGTCAACTGGAGCCTGTTCGTGGCCATCGTGCTGGCCGTGGTCATGTTCCGCTCGAGCAGCAATCTGGCGGCGGCGTACGGCATCGCGGTGACGCTGGACATGCTCATCACCACCACGCTGACCTTCTTTGTGGTGCGCTACAACTGGCGCTACCCGCTGCCGCTGTGCATTGCGGCCACGGGCTGCTTCTTCCTGGTGGATCTGGCGTTTTTCAGCTCCAACCTGCTCAAGCTGCTGCAAGGCGGCTGGTTCCCGCTGTTCATTGGCGGCAGCGTGTTCCTGCTCATGATGACCTGGCAGCGCGGGCGCGAACTGCTGCACGACAAGCGCCGCGCTGAGGCCATCGACCTGCGCGACTTCCTCACCGCCGTGATGGCCAGCCCGCCCACGCGCGTGGACGGCACCGCCGTGTTCCTCACCGGCGAGCCGGGCATCGTGCCCAACGCGTTGCTGCACAACCTCAAGCACAACAAAGTCCTGCACGCGCAAAACCTGTTCGTCACCGTGCACAACCACGAGGTGCCCTGGATCGGCATGGACAAGCGCCTGCAGATCGAGCCCCTGGGCGGCGACTGCTGGCAGGTGACGGTGAACTACGGCTTCAAGAACGACCCCGACCTGCCCCGTGCCCTGGCACTGATGCGCGGCCGGGGCTGCGAGCTGGACGCCATGACCACCAGCTACTTCCTCTCGCGTGACGTGGTCACGCCCAGCGTCGGCAGCGGCATGGCGCCGTGGCGCGAGAAGCTGTTTGCGCAAATGCACCACAACGCCAGCGGCGTGGCCGACTTCCTGAACCTGCCGAGCAATGCGGTGGTGGAGCTCGGGTCAAAGATCGAGATTTAAAGCCTTTTGGGCCTCCAGCCCTTGTGTGAAAAGCGCTGGCAGCTATCTTTTGGATAGCGATTGCTATAGCCCCAGCGCGTCCGCCAGCGCATGCATGCGTGCGCAGACCTCGGCGTCCATGGCCATGGGCCGCCCCCACTCGCGCTGCGTTTCCCCCGGCCATTTGTTGGTGGCGTCCAGCCCCATCTTGCTGCCCAGGCCGGCCACGGGTGAGGCGAAGTCGAGGTAGTCGATGGGCGTGTGCTCGATCAGCATCGTGTCGCGCTTGGGGTCCATGCGCGTGGTCAGCGCCCAGATGACTTCGGGCCATGCGCGTGCGTCCACGTCCTCGTCCACCACCACGATGAACTTGGTGTAGAGAAACTGGCGCAGGTGGCTCCACACGCCCATCATCACGCGGCGCGCGTGGCCCGCGTAGGCCTTGCGGATGCGCACCACGGCCATGCGATAGCTGCACGCCTCGGGCGGCAGGTAGAAATCCAGGATTTCCGGGAAGGCGCGCTGCAGCAGCGGCACGAACAGTTCGTTCAGCGCCAGGCCCAGCATGGCCGGCTCGTCGGGCGGCTTGCCCGTGTAAGTGCTGTGGTACAGGGCATCCTGGCGCTGCGTGATGCGCTCGACGGTGAACACGGGGAACTCGGCGCACTCGTTGTAGTAGCCAGTGTGGTCGCCGTAGGGGCCTTCCAGCGCGTGCTGCCAGCCGCTCTTGTGGTTGGCATCGGGATGGATGTGGCCTTCCAGCACGATCTCGGCGCTGGCCGGCACCTGCAGCGGCACGCCCAAAGCGGGCGCCACCTCGCTGCGCGCGCCGCGCAGCAGCCCGGCGAACTGGTATTCCGACAGCGTGTCGGGCACCGGCGTGACGGCACCCAGAATGGTGGCTGGGTCGGCCCCGATGGCCACGGCCACCGGGTAGGGCTGGCCGGGGTGCAGGCGGCAGTGGTCGGCAAAGTCCAGCGCGCCGCCGCGGTGCGACAGCCAGCGCATGATGAGCTGGTTCTTGCCCAGCAGCTGCTGGCGGTATATCCCTAAGTTCTGGCGTGCCTTGCGCGGCCCGCGCGTAATGGTGAGACCCCAGGTGACCAATGGCGCCACGTCGCCAGGCCAGCAGTGCTGGATGGGCAGGCGGGTCAGGTCGACGTCGCTGCCCTCCCACACCACCTCCTGGCAGGGCGGGCGGCGCACGGTGGCCGGGGCCATGCTCCACAGCGTCTTGAGCAGGTCGCGCTTGCTCCACAGGTCTTTCATGCCACGCGGCGGCTCGGGCTCCTTGAGCTGCGCCAGCACTTCGCCAAAGGCGCGGATCTCCGGCAGCCCGGCCACGCCCAGCGCGCGCGCCACGCGCCCGGGCGTGCCGAACAGGTTGGCAAGCACCGGCATGGTGTGGCCCGTGGGCTGCTCGAACAGCAGTGCCGGGCCGCCCGCGCGCAGCACGCGGTCGGCCAGCGCGGTCATTTCGAGGTGCGGTGAGACGGGCGCAGCGATGCGGCGCAGTTCGCCTGCAGCCTCCAGTCGCGCCATGAAGTCTCGCAGGTCGCGGTAGTGCATGTTTTGAATGAAATAAGCCTGCAGCGCTTGCACAGCAAGCGCTGGCAGCTATCGAATCAGGAGTTGGGTGGCAGCCCCTGCCAACGCGGGGCCAGGGCATTTTCGATGCCTAGCAGGTCGAGCGCGCGTGCCACGCTGTGGTCCACGATCTCGCCCACGCTGGTGGGGCGCTGGTAGAACGCAGGCATGGGCGGGCAGACGATGCCGCCCATCTCCGTCACCGTGGCCATGTTGCGCAGGTGCACCAGGTGCAGGGGGGACTCGCGCACCATCAGTACCAGGCGGCGGCGTTCCTTGAGCACCACGTCGGCGGCGCGCGTGAGCAGGTTGTCGGCCAGGCCGTGGGCCACGGCCGCGAGCGTGCGCATGGAGCAGGGCGCCACCACCATGCCGTGCGCAGCAAACGAGCCGCTGGCGATGCTGGCACCCACGTTGGCCAGGTCGTGCACCACATCGGCCAGTGCCTCGACGCTGGCACGGTCCATGTCCAGTTCGTGGCGCAGGTTGCGCCAGCCTGCGTCGGAGACGACCAGGTGCGACTCGACGTTGCCGATCTCGCGCAGCCCCTGCAGCAGGCGCGCGCCATAGACGGCGCCGCTGGCGCCAGAAATGCCGACGATGATGCGGCGGGGAAGGGGGGTCATGCGGCCTCTTTGCGCAGCGGGTGGTCGATCAGGTCGGCTTCGACCCGGCCCAGCACCTCGGCGGCCTGGGCGGGGTCGAAGTCCTGGTGGTTGCGTTTTTTCACGCCGTATTCGTGCAGCTGGTAGTGCCGCGCCGGGGTGATGCCGTGGCGCGCCAGGCTGCTTTTCACGCACACCAGCGGGCAGCCGTCGAGCGCGACGATGGGGCGGCCAGACTGGGCCAGCGTGACCAGCTTGGGCACGTCGCCGCCCACGCCGGCGATGCACGACATCTCGGCCACGCCGCGCCGGTCGAGCTGCACGGCGACGTGGTTGGCCAGCTGCGCGGCGCTGGAGCAGCCGGAGCAGGAATAGACCAGCGGGCGTGCGCCTAGCGGATGGTCCGAGGCGGGGGCCGGGTCGTTCATGGCCGGCCTCCAAAAATCGGCGGCAGCGGTGGCAACTGGCGCGCCAGGTGCGGCGCGCGGCGCGCGAGCACGGCGCGCGGCGTCCAGTACGCGGGGTCGAGCACGGGCAGCTCCAGGGCGTCGAGCGCATTCTTCACCACCAGGCCCAGCTCGGTGTCGCCCTCCATCACCAGGCGGCGGTTGAAAAACAGCGTGTCCGGGTCCTGGCGGCGCTGCGCCAGCAGCATGAAGTCCTGCGCGTTGGCGCTGATGGCCAGGTCGGGCTGGGCCTGCGGCGCGCTCGGCGCGAAGCGCTGGCCGTTCCACGAAAAGTCGAACGCCAGGCGCGCGTCGCGCACGCGGATGGACAGGCGTTTGCCCTGGAGCAGCGCCTTCACATCGTCGGGCAGGTGGCGCGCCAGGGCCAGGTTGATGGCGGTGACCAGCAGCACCGAGCCCGGGTAGGCGGGCAGGCGCGCAAGCACCGCACCCACGGGGCGCGGCAGGGTGAAGGGGGGCGGCGGGGGAGTGGTCATGGGGCCTCCGGGTCAAGCATGCGCGGATTCGATGATCAGGTCCAGCCCTGGCTTGCCGTGCCAGTAGCCGTTGCAGGGGGCGGCGGGCATGAGCGCGCGCATGCGCTCCAGCGCCGTGGGGTCGGGCTGCGCGGCATGGCGTGCGGCATCGAACGCCGCGATGACCTCGGCCATGTGCTGCGACTGTGGCGACAGGCGCAGCAGATCCACGCCCAGGGCACGCAGGGCAGGCACGTCCTGCAGCAGGTTGTGCACGCGCGCCGACTGGGTCTGGATGCCGTTGAGCACCAGGAAGCCCTCGCCCTCGCGCGTTTGCAGCAGTTGCCCGTCGGGGTGCTCGATGCAGGCGAAGCCGCAGTCATCCTTGGGCCGGTTGTAGTGGCGCGCGGTGAAGCAGCGCGCCGAGAACGCCAGCGGCATGCGGCCGTAGGCGAAGACCTCGGTTTCCAGCCCCGCAGGCCGCTGCTGCAGCAGCGCGGCGAGGTCGGTTTGGCGCATTTCCAGCGGCATGACCCAGCGGCACGCACCCAGGCCGGCCATCCAGGCCAGGGCGTCGGGGTTGAACAGGTTGAGCTGCGGGCCGGCCACGAACGGGCGCTGGCCCGCGAGGTTGTGCACGGCGCCCATGTCGTTGGCTTCGACAAGGAACTCCTTGTCACGCACGATCTTGTGCATGGCGGCCACGTCGGCGGTGGATTCGAGCAGCACCATGGTGGAGAGCACGGGCTGCTTGCCCGCGTCCTTGAACATGCGCGCGATGTCGATCCAGTCGCGCTGGCGCAGCTCGCGGCGGCGCGAGCACACGGCCTCGCCGAGGTAGACCACGTCCACGGCGGTCTCGGCCATGGCCTGGTAGAAGGAAAAAACGGTGTCGCGCGGCCAGTAGTACAGCAGCGGGCCAAGGGCGAGTTTCATGGTGTTCATTTCCAGGGACGGTGGTAGGCACCCAAGGTGTGCTGCTGGCCTTCGGCCACCTGGTCGAGGCGGGCCATCCAGGCCGTCTTGGGCGCGTACAGGTGGCCCTGCGCCATGCAGTGGTCGATGGCCTCGCGCCACACCTGCGTGACCTGCGCCACGTAGGCAGGGCTGCGCTGGCGGCCCTCGATCTTGAAGGCGCGCACGCCCATCTTCACCAGCTGGGGCAGCAGTTCCAGCGTGTTGAGGCTGGTGGGCTCCTCTAGCGCGTAGTAGTTGTGCTCGCCGCCCACGTCGAAGCGGCCCTTGCACAGCGTGGGGTAGCCGGCGTTCTCACCGTGGCCATAGCGGTCGATGAGCACGCCGTTCAGGCGCGACTCCAGGCCCTTGGGCGTCTCCTGCCAGCGCACGAACTTGGCCGGCGAGCACACGCCATGCGTGTTGGGCGACTCGCCCGTGGCGTAGGAGGACAGCGCGCAGCGCCCCTCCACCATCACGCACAGGCTGCCGAAGCCGAACACCTCGATCTCCACCGGCGTGCGCTGCACCACCTGCTTGACCTGCTCCAGCGAGAGCACGCGCGGCAGCACCGCGCGCTGGATGCCGAACTGCTGGTGGTACAGGTTGATGGCGTCGTGGTTGGTGGCCGAGCCCTGCACCGACAGGTGCAGGCGCAGCTGCGGGTGGTGGTCGGCGGCGTAGCGCATCAGGCCCGGGTCGGCGAGGATGACGGCGTCGATGCCCCAGGCGGCCGCCTTGTCCAGCGCCGCACGCCAGGGCCCGGGGTTGCTGGCTTGCGGGTAGGTGTTGAGCGCCAGCAGCACCTTGCGGCCGCGCGCATGGGCGTAGGCGATGCCGCTGCGGATGGCCGCTTCGTCAAAGTTCAGGCCCGCGAAGTTGCGCGCGTTGGTGGCGTCGCGCAGGCCGAGGTAGACGCAGTCGGCGCCGCCGTCGATGGCCGCTTTGAGCGCGGGCAGGCTGCCCGCGGGGCATACCAGTTCCGGCGCGCGCGTGGGAGGGGCGCCTGCATCAGGGGCGCCAGGGCTTGACCCTACCACGGTGGCAGGGTCGATGATGCTCGCTTCGTGGGTCACGTGGTTTCCTTGCCGACACGGCGGTCAGGCGCCGTGCATGGGCCCGCACCTTACGGCGGGGTTACGGCCGCAGCGCTGACCTGGGTCAACGCTGCGGCACAATGCCCTAGCTAATTGCTCGGAATTGATGCAGCACAAAACACCATGAACAAGAACCTCTGGCTGCTGGCCCTGTGCCAAGGGCTTTTCCTTACCAACAACGTTGTCTTCATCGCCATCAATGGACTGGTCGGGCTGCAGCTCGCCCCCTATGGCTGGATGGCCACGCTGCCCGTCATGGGCTACGTGGTGGGCGGTGCGTTGTCTACCGGACTGGTGGCGCGTACGCAGCGGCGCTGGGGGCGGCGCGTGTCGTTCCAGATCGGGCTGGCAGTGGCCGTGGGCTCGGCCCTGCTGTGCGCCTGGGCCGCGTTCGCGCACCAGTTCTGGCTGCTGTGCGCCGCCACGGTAGTGGCCGGCTACTACAGCGCCAACGGGCAGCTGTACCGCTTCGCGGCGGCCGAGCTGGCGCCCCCGGCCTTCCGCGAGAAAGCCGTGTCGCTGGTGCTGGCCGGTGGGCTGCTGGGCGCCGTGGCCGGGCCCAACCTGGCCAACCACACGCGCAACCTGCTGGCCGCGCCGTTCGCCGGGGCCTACATGGCGCTGGTGCTGGTGGGGCTGCTGTCCATGCTGCTGATGGCGTTCGTGCGCTTTCCGGCCGTGGTGCAGGCGGCGGGTGGCGCGGCATCCCAGGGCCGCCCGCTGGGGGCGCTGCTGCGCGAGCCGGCGTTCTTCGTCGCCACGCTGGGCGCCGCCTTGGGCTACGGCGTGATGAACCTGCTGATGGCGGCCACGCCGCTGGCCATGCAGGTGTGCGGCTACGACTTCGCCGACGCGGCGTTCGTGCTGGAGTGGCACGTCATCGGCATGTTCGCGCCGGGCTTCTTCACCGGGCACCTGATCAAGCGCTTCGGCGTGCTGGCGGTGATGGGCGTGGGCGTGCTGCTCAACGCCGCCTGCGTGGCTGTGGCGCTGGCGGGGGTGGAGATCGCGCATTTCACCGTGGCGCTGACGCTGCTGGGCGTGGGCTGGAACTTCCTCTTCACCGGCAGCACCACGCTCGCCATGCAGGCCTATCGGCCCGAGGAAAAGGATCGGGCGCAGGCGGCCATCAACTTCTGCGTGTTCGCGACCATGGCGCTGACCTCGTTTGCCTCGGGTGCGTTGGTCACCACCCAGGGCTGGACGTTGCTCAACTGGGGCTCGCTGCTGCCCATCGGCCTGACGGGCGCCGGGCTCGCCTGGCTGGCGTGGCGCCAGCGCCAGATACGGGTTGGTGCGTAGAAATGCGCCATCGGTATTCCAGAAGGCTGGTGTAAGCTAAAGGAAACACCTGCACCATAGGGCTTCGATATGCAGGCTGGAGCCCTGCACACCATGAACACCCGTCCGAATGCGTGGATTGAACCCCTGGGGCACATGCTCGATGGGCTGGGGATTGCCATGTGTCTGTTCGACACGCAGGACCAGACGGTGGCCTGGAACGACACATTCCTGCGCTACTTTCCCGAGCACGAGGGCCATGTCTTCGTGGGCGAGCACTACCGCCATAACCTGCGCCGCTTTTACCTGAGCCGGCTAGGGGCCGAGGAGATGGCGCACATCGACGAGTACATCGAGGCGGGCATTGCGCGCCATCGCCACCAGGCCCAGCCGTATGTGTTCACGCACAGCGGTCGCGAACTGCTGGTGTCTTCGTTGCCCATCGACGGCGTCGGGCGGCTGCGCCTGTGGCGCCTGCACCAGGATGTGCAGCAAGAGCAAGCCCCCATCATGCCGCTGCCGGCGGGCAGCGGCTCGCCGCTGTCGCTGCTCGACCGTGTGCCCAACGGCCTGATGCTGTGCGACGCCACAGGGCGCATTACCTGGGTGAACGCGGCGTTCGCCCATATGTACCGCCTGCGCGACCCGCAGGCCGCCGTGGGCGCCACCTTGGCGCAGGTGTTCCACGCCGCCTGGTCGCGCGTGAACGCCCCCGATGCCGACGCCTGCACCCAGGGCTTGCAGACCCTGGGCGAGATGCTGCGCTTCACGGGCGCTCCATTCGAGCTGACGCTGCCCGGGCCGCGCTACTGCCGCGTGGTGGCACGGCCCGACGGCGCTGGTGCGTGCCTGTACGCGCACCTGGACATCACCGAGCTGAAGCGCCAGCAGGCCCTGCTGGCCCGCGCCGAGGCCGCCGCGCGCGCGAGCGCGGCCCTGCTGGAGCGGGAATCAGCCATCCTGCAAACCACGCTGCAAACCATGGACCAGGGCGTGGCCATGGTGAATGCCGAGGGGCGGGTGGAGTTCTGCAACCAGCGCGTCTTCACCTTGCTGGACTTGCCGCCGGAGGTGCTGCAAAACCGCCCCCATGTCGAGGACGTGATTCGCTACCAGCGCGCGCAGGGCGAGTTCGACGGCCTGCCGCCCGAGGCCATCGCGCATTTCCAGCCGGCCGGTGGTGCGCCCATCCCCCCGCTGGTGGTGCGCCGGCGCCCCAACGGGCGCATCCTGGAAATACGCAGCCTGCCCGTCCAGGGGGGCGGCATGCTGCGCACCTTCACCGACGTGACCGAGCGCCATGCGCACCAGCAGCACATGGAATATCTGGCCAGCCACGACGGTCTGACGGGGCTGCTCAACCGCAGCAAGTTCATGGAATGCATGGGCGCCGAAGTGGCGCTGGCGCGGCGCATGCAGTCGCGCTTCGCCGTGCTCTACCTCGACCTTGATGGCTTCAAGCCGATCAACGACACCCATGGGCATGCCGCGGGCGACCAGGTGCTGGTACACGTGGCGCGGACGCTGCGCCACGTGGCGCGCGCGTCGGACTTCGTGGCGCGGTTGGGGGGCGACGAATTCGCCGTGCTGCTGCGCGGCATCGACCGGCGGGAGCAAGCGCTGGCCCTGGCGCAGCGCCTGTCGGGCGTTCTGGCGCAGCCCTGGCAGATCCAGGCGCAGGAGCAGGCGCTGCTGGTATGCATCGGCGCGTCCATCGGGCTGGCGATGTACCCCGAGCATGGCGAAGACCCCGAGGCGCTGCTGGCCAGCGCCGACCGCGCCATGTACCTGTCCAAGACCGGCCAGCGCGCCGGCAGCCTGGCCCGGCCCCTGCCGCCGCGCGGCACGCCGTAGCAGCGCGTCAGACGTGCGCGGCCAGCCAGTGCTGCAGCCGCTCGAACACGGGGTCGGCCAGCTCGGGGCTTTCGTTGAACAGCTCGTGGTACAGCGGCTCAAAGCAGTGCGCCTGCACGCGCCCCCTGGGCGCGGCGGCGGCGAAGGCGCGGCTGCCCGCTGGGTTCACCAGCTGGTCGGCCCCGGCCCACAGCAGCAGCGTCGGCACCTGCCAGTGCGCGGCGCGGGCCACGGTGGCCGGCCCGGCCTCGGCGATGAAGCGCGCCAGCCGCGCGCTGATGCGGTTGTGGCACAGCGGATCGGCCAGGTAGGCGCGCACCACGGCGTCGTCATGCGAGAGGTAGCGCGCGTCCAGCCCGTTGCCCACGCGCAGGTTGGGCGCGATGCGCGGCAGCGTGGCCAGCAGCAGCTTCTGCACCGGGCCCAGCCCGGCATCGAGCGCGGGCGAGGACAGCACCAGCGCATCGACCGGCCGCATCCCGAGGGCGACGAAGCGCGCCGCCACCAGCCCGCCCATGCTGTGGCCCAGCAGCACCAGCGGCTGGCCCGCCGGCATGCGCGCGCGCGTGGCATCGACGATGTCGGTCAGGTCGT
Source organism: Paenacidovorax caeni (assembly GCF_001298675.1). Lineage (GTDB taxonomy): Bacteria > Pseudomonadota > Gammaproteobacteria > Burkholderiales > Burkholderiaceae_C > Paenacidovorax > Paenacidovorax caeni. The sequence goes on along the minus strand of NZ_CYIG01000021.1, from coordinate 47,040 downwards.
CGAGCAGGCGCGTGTCCCACGGCAGCCCGCCACGCGGCCCGCTGGATTCGCCATGCCCATAGTGGTCGTAGCCGCGCACCGCGTAGCCCCAGGCGCCCAGATGCCGTGCCAACGCGTCGTAGCGCCCGGCGTGCTCGCCCAGACCGTGCACCAGGAGCACCGTGGCGCGTGGCGCGTCGGGCAGGGGCCAGTCGTACACGGCAAGGTTCTCGCCATCGCTGGCCGTGAAGGCTGTCAGCGTGTAGGGGAGGGCGTCCAGGTCAGAGGTGTGAGGCATGGTGCGTCGGCGGGGGCGGGGCTCGACGCATCATAGAGGGCACGGTGCCCCAGGGGTAGAGTGGGGCATTCATGCTATTGAAAAAGAAGCTGCCAGCGCTTGCTGGGTAAGCGCTAGAGCCAAAAAACGCTTATGGCATGCTGGCAATGACCTGGGCCACGGCGGCGGTGAGCTTCTTGGCGTAGGGCACATGCAGGAACTCGTTCGGCCCGTGTGCGTTGCTCTTGGGGCCGAGCACGCCGCAAACCATCATCTGCGCGCGCGGAAAGCCTTGGCTGAGCATGTTCATGAGCGGAATGGTGCCGCCCTGGCCGATGTAGCCCACACCCGCGCCGAAGTGCGCCAGGCTGGCGGCATCGAGCGCCTGGGCGAACCAGGGTGCGGTGTCCGGCGCGTTCCAGCCGTTGGCGGCGCCTTCCACCTCCCAGGTGACCTTGGCCTGGTAGGGCGCGTTGTCTTCGAGCAGCGCCTTCAGCTCCTGCACGCAGGTGGCGGCGTCTACCAGCGGCGGCAGGCGCAGGCTGAGCTTGAAGGCGGTGTAGGGACGCAGCACGTTGCCCGCGTTGCGCAGCGTGGGCAGGCCTTCGGCGCCGGTGACGCTGAGGGTGGGCTCCCAGGTGCGGCGCAGCAGCGCCTGCACTGGGTCCTGCGTAGTGGGCAGGGCAAAGGCCGAGGTGGCGCCGCAGCCCGCATGTGCCCAGGGGTAGTTGCGGTAAACCGCCTCGCCCAGGATGGCGGCCGTGGCCTGCGCCTGGGCCAGACGCTCGGGCGGCACGGCGCAGTGAAAGCCCTCGGGCAGCAGGCGGCCGGTGCGGCTGTCCTCCAGCCGGTCGAGCACCTGGCGCATGATGCGAAAGCTCGACGGCACCAGGCCCGAGGCGTCGCCCGAGTGCACGCCCTCGGTGAGGATTTCCACCTTCAGCGTGCCGCTGGCCATGCCGCGCAGGCTGGTGGTGAGCCAGAGCTGGTCGTAGTTGCCCGCGCCGCTGTCCAGGCACACCACCAGGCCCACGTTGCCCAGGCGCGGGCGCAGCGCGTCGATGGTGGGCAGCAGGTCGGTGGAGCCGCTTTCCTCGCAGGTCTCGATCAGGCCCACGATGCGCGGGTGCGGCACGCCCTGGCGCTGCAGCTCTTGCACGGCGGCGATGCTGGCGTAGACGGCGTAGCCGTCGTCGGCGCCGCCCCGGCCGTAGAGCTTGCCGTCTTCGTACAGGGGCGTCCAGGGCCCCAGGTCCTTGCGCCAGCCCTCGAACTCGGGCTGCTTGTCGAGGTGGCCGTACATCAGCACCGTCTGCGTGGACTGCGCCCGCGTGGCCGCCACCTCGAAGAACAGCACTGGCGTGCGTCCGGGCAGGCGCACGATCTCCAGTGTCAAGCCTGCCACCTTCTGTGCCTCGACCCAGGCGGCAGCGTTGCGCACCACGGTGTCGAGCAGGCCCTCGGCCGCCCAGTCCGGGGCGAACATGGGCGACTTGGCGGGGATGCGAATGTATTCCGTGAGCTGCGGGACGATCTGCGCGTCCCAGACCTGGCCGATGCGCTCCAGGGCCTCCGCGCTGTGCAGGGTGGGGCTGGGAATGCGGGCGTTCATGGTGATGGATTCCTTCTTGCGTTATGCGGTTCAGGTCAGCGCGGGCCGGCTGGTGGCCCTGCCTGCTTCGAGGTGGAAGGCTTCCACCGCGCGCTGCAGCTCCTGCGCCTGCTGGTTCAGGCTGAGCGCGGCGGCTGCGCTCTCTTCGACCAAGGCGGCGTTTTGCTGCGTGGCGTGGTCCATCTGGGTCACGGCCTCGGCCACCTGGGCCACGCCACCGGCCTGCTCGCTGCTGGCGGCGCTGATCTCACCCATGATGTCGGTGACGCGGCGGATGGCGGCCACCACCTCCTGCATGGTGGCGCCGGCCTGGTCCACCAGCTGGGAGCCTTGCTGCACGCGCTCCACGCTAGTGGAGATCAGGCCCTTGATCTGCTTGGCGGCATCGGCGCTGCGCTGCGCCAGCGCGCGCACCTCGCCTGCCACCACGGCAAAGCCGCGGCCCTGCTCACCGGCGCGCGCGGCCTCGACGGCGGCGTTCAGCGCCAGGATGTTGGTCTGGAAAGCGATGCCGTCGATCACGCCAATGATGTCGGCGATCTGGCGCCCGCTGTCGTTGATGCCGTGCATGGTGTCAACGACCTTGGCCACCACCTCGCCGCCCTGGGCCGCAACCGTGGAGGCGCTCAGGGCCAACTGGTTAGCCTGGCGTGCGTTATCGGCGTTTTGGCGTACGGTGGCGCCCAGTTCTTCCATGGAAGCGGCGGTTTGCTCCAGTGCGCTGGCCTGGCTTTCGGTGCGTGCGGAGAGGTCCTGGTTGCCCTGGGCGATCTCGCTGGAGGCATGCGTGATGCTGAGCGAGGCGTCGCGCACATGGGCCACGAGGTTGCGCAGGCTGCTCTGCATGCGCGCCAGCTCGGCCATCAGCCCGACGGGGACGCCCCGGCGGCGCGATGCGTCGTCCAGGTGCAGGTCGCCCTCGGCCACACGGCGCAGGGCCTCGCGCGCCTCGGCGGGGTCGCCGCCCAACTCGCGGTGCAGGGTCCGTGCCATCGCCCAGCCCAGCCCTGCCGCCACGACCACGGCCAGCAGCGCCAGCCCGCCGACCATCCACTGGATGCGCTGCGCTTTGGCCTGGGTGGCGTCGTGCGCCGCAGATTCGGCCTTGCGCGCGGCATCGATCTGCTGCAGCAGTGCTGCGCGCAAGGTGCGCCAAGCGGGTATTTCCTCTTTATTCAGCAGTGCGATGGCGGCGGCGGTGTCGCTGCGCGCCAGGGTATGCACCTTGTCCCGGATGGTGGTCTGCGTGCTGTGCAATGCAGCAATCTGCTCCAAGCCCGTCTCCGATGCAGTGCCCTTGGCCCTGGACAGGGTGGTGGTGTAGGCCTGGTCGAACGCCTTCGCGGCTGCCAGATAGTTGTCGACTGCCCGCGCGTTGCCCGGGTCGAGCACGATGTTGCGCAGGGCTTGCCCGCTTTGCAGCCCCTGGGCATACAGCTCCTGCAGCCCCGTGGCCACGGCCTGCTCGGTACGGATGTAGCGGTTGAAGTCGCTTTGCATGCGCGCCAACCCCCACAGGCTGGCCCCCAGGGCGAATATGAACAGCAGGGCAGGGAGCGCCGTGAACAGCGCGAGTCGGGTCGTGAAACGCATGGATGATCTCTTCTTCAAATATTCTGTGTGGATGGCTCCGGGGCTGCCATGCTTTGGGGCTCTGCGCGTGCCAGGCTGTTGCTGGCCTGGACACGGTTGCGTCCCGCCTGCTTGGCCTGGTACAGGGCACGGTCGGCGGCGTCGAGCACCATCTCCCAGGTATCGCCGCTGCCCAGGCGGCCGCCGAACACCCCGATGCTCACCGTGACGGCCAGGGCCTGGCCTTGCCAGTGGCACACCGACTGCTGCACGCTCTGGCGCAGTTGCTCGGCCAGCACCAGGGCGCCGTCCAGCCCGGTGTCTGGCAGCAGTACGAGGAACTCCTCGCCACCATAGCGGCCCACCAGATCCTGCGTGCGCACGCGGTCGCTCAGGACATTGACGACGTGGCACAGCACGCGGTCACCCGCCAGGTGGCCGTGCGAGTCGTTGATGCGCTTGAAATGGTCGATGTCCACCACCATCAGCGCCACCGATCCGCCCATGCGCTGGGCGCGTGCGGCATCGCGCTCCAGCGCGAAAATCGCCGAGCGGCGGTTGGCCACGCCGGTGAGTGCATCGGTGGTGGCCAAGCGCCGGTTGCCTTCGTCGAGCCGGTCCCGGGTCATGAAAACGAAGCCCAGCGATGCCAGCTGCACCGTGAGGAACGACATCAGGAAGGTCAGGCTTTGCACCAAGTCGCTGGCCAGCAGCCCGGACGGATGCTGTTGTCCCCACAGCGCCATGGCCGTGCGCAGCAGCAGCACCATCATCTGTACGCCCAACCCCAGGCCCAGTAGAAGCACGCCGCGTCCGGCCCCAGGCCTTGCCATGGGGCGCAAGGCCGCCAGCAGCAGACCGATCTGCACCGCATAGCACAGGCTGGCCGTGGCCACGCGCAGCGGGTAGTGGTCTATCAGTGCCCACATGACCAGGGCAATGAACGCCGCTGGCACGGCCATGTGCCAGCGCGGCCAGGGTCGCCCCATGAATTGGTGGACCGCGGCTTGCAGTGCCGACAGGGAGCAGGCAAGCAGGACATTAGCGAGCACGATGGACAAACCATCGGGTATGCGCCCGCGCCCGCTGAACAGCACGTAGCCCAGGGCATGCAGCAGCAGCCCCGTGGCCCACCAGGCGATGCCGTCGCGCCGCTGTCCCCAGGCGACGACAGCCAGCGCCAGGGCCATGGCCACCGAACTGATGATGATCATCAGGAGCATGGTGGGGACGTCAGCGTGCATGGTTCGGCGCGGTAGCAGGGAGCACGTGCCAGTATGCCCGAGGCGTACTGCGGGCAACGGCCCGCGGGGAGGGATGGCCGTCGTGGCCGCTCAGGCTTTGTCGAGGGCCAGCGCCAGGTGGTGCGCGGGCCGTGTGGCGTCCTGCTGCTCCAGCCTGAACACCTGCACGGCGCCCGCCAGGCGCGCGGCCTGTTCGCGCAGGCTGTGCGCGGCGGCGGCGGACTGTTCCACCAGCGCGGCGTTCTGCTGCGTCATCTGGTCGAGCTGGCCCACGGCCTGGTTGACCTGGCCGATGCCGCCCGCCTGGTCGGCTGCGGCTGCCGTGATCTCGCCGATGATGCCGCCCACGCGCTGCACGCTGCCCACGATTTCGTCCATGGTGCTGCCTGCGTCCTGCACCAGGCGGGCGCCTGCTTCAACTTTTTCCACCGAGGCATGGATCAGCTGCTTGATCTCGCGTGCGGCCTCGGCCGAGCGGCCCGCTAGGCTGCGCACCTCGCCCGCCACCACGGCGAAGCCCCGGCCTTGCTCGCCGGCGCGTGCGGCTTCCACGGCAGCGTTCAGCGCCAGGATGTTGGTCTGGAAGGCGATGCCGTCGATCACGCCAATGATGTCGGCGATCTTGCGCGAGCTTTGGTTGATGTCGCCCATGGTGCTGACCACCTCGCCCACCACCTGACCGCCCCGCGCCGCCACCTGTGCGGCGGAGGCGGCGAGCTGGTTCGCCTGGTGCGCCGCGTCGGCGGACTGGCGCACCGTGGCGGTGAGGTGGTCCATGCTCTGCGCCGTCTGCCCCAGGCTGCTGGCCGTGGCCTCGGTGCGGGCCGACAGGTCCTGGTTGCCGCTGGCGATCTCGGCGCTGGCGGTGCCGATGCTGTCCACCGCGGTGCGCACCTGCTGCAGCATTTGCACGTAGCGCAGTCGCATGCCCTCGACCTCGCGCACCAGTGCGCCGATCTCGTCCTGCCGCGAGGTCTGGAAACTTTGCGTCAGGTCGCCTTGCGCCACCAGGGTGATGGCCTGCGTGAGGCCGGTGAGCGGCTGGCTGACGCCGCGGCGCAGCATCACGAACAGGCCCACGCCCAGCAGGCCCAGGGCGAGTGCCATCAGCCCCCAGACGGCCCAGGAAACGCTGCGCTGGCTGGCCATGGCCTCGGTGTCGGGTACCTCGGCCACCACCCACCAGCCGCTCTGGGTTTTGCGCAGCAGTGCCCAGGGCGCCTCAGCGCCGGGATAGAGCACGGCGGCCGCGTCGCGCACAAAGCCGTCCGGTGCGGCCGTCGAGCGCCTCGAAGAAGGGGCGCGACTGCGGGAAGGCCTCAAGCACCTTTTTGCCGCGCGCCGTGGGGTGGTACACAAAGCGCGCCTGCTCCAGCGCGGCTCCGGGGTTGACCAGGTACACGCCGCCGTGCTCGAAGAAGCGCATTTGCTCTACCTGCTTCTGCAGCATGGCATCGAAGATGCTGATGTCGTTGCCGATGAACAGTAGCGCCACCACCTTGCCGCTGGCATCTTTGACTGGCAGGTAATCGCCCATGTAGGGCTTGCCAGCCACCAGGGTGGCGCCGGTGTAGGGCTCGCCTTTGGCTACCGCGGCATATGCCGGGTCGGTGCGCTCCAGCGGCGTGCCTTGCTGGCGCTGGCCTTGTTCGTTCTTCACCGAGGTGGTGATGCGGATGAAATCCTCGCCCTTGCGGGCGAACACGCTGGCCACGCCGCCGGTTTCGTTGGCGAACTTGTCTACCGCGCTGTAGTCCTCGTTCACCAGGGCCCCATAGCTGCGCAGCTCGCCCGTTTCCTCGTTGAGCTGCATGGTGGCCTCGAAGTAGCGCTGGAAGCCGCGCATGGTGCCTTTCGCCAGCTCGCGGTTGGTGTTGTCGGCGGCGTCGAGCGAATGCGCCAGGGCCTGGGCCGTGTCGCCCACACTGCGCACCAGCTGCGCGCGTGTACTGCGCTCGGTGAGCACTGACAGGGCGAGCCCCACCAGCACCAGCACCAGTGCGACGAGGCCCAGTGCAGCGAGCGTGACCTGGCGGGCCATGGAACGGTGGGTGGCAAGCGATACGGCGGCCATGCATGTCTCCTGAAAAAGGTGCGCCGGATCGATCCGGGTCTACCTGGAAATCTACGGCAGGCCTGTCGTTACATTCACACACGATTTCCCTTACGCGGTGTCACGTACCACGGCGGCGGCGCGCTGGCATGTGCCGTGATGAGCATGTTTTTGGCCGCAAAGCCACGCCCATCAAGCGCTAGCAGCTATTTTTTTGGGAGCATGCAGGTGGCCTGTCTTCAGGCGTGCTCGAAGTGGAACACCGCCGTGCCCGCGCGCGCGTTTGGCAGAAAGCGCACTTCCTGGCCATCCTGCAGGCCGAAGGCGTCGAGGATGCGCAGCCGGTTTTTGCCCGCCAGCACTTCGAAGTCCTTGTAGGTGCCGACGCGGATGTTCGGCGTGTCGTACCACTGGTAGGGCAGGCGCCGCGTGACCGGCATGCGCCCGCGCAGCACCGACAGTCGGTTGGGCCAATGCGCGAAGTTGGGAAAAGCGACGATGCCCGCACGGCCGATGCGTGCCGTCTCGCGCAGCATGGTCTCGGCGTTGCGCAGGTGCTGCAGGGTGTCGATCTGCAGCACCACGTCGAAGCTGTTGTCCTCGAAGATCGCCAGTCCGTCTTCCAGGTTGAGCTGCAGCACGTTGACGCCGCGGCGCACGCAGGCCAGCACGTTGGCATCGGCATATTCCACGCCGTAGCCGGTGCAGCCCCGGGTGCGCTGCAACAGGTCTAGCAAGGCACCGTCACCGCAGCCCAGGTCGAGCACGCGCGCGCCCTGGGGAACCAGGCGGGCGATGGCTTGCATGGTGGATGTCTCGCTCATACCAGCTCCTTGGCGATGTTGTCGAAATAGGAGCGCACCACCGCCATGTAGCGTGCGTCCTCCAGCAGGAAGGCGTCGTGGCCGTGTGGCGCGTCGATCTCGGCATAGGCCACGTCGCGGTGGTTGTCCAGCAACGCCTTGACGATCTCGCGCGAGCGCGCCGGAGCGAAGCGCCAGTCGGTGCTGAAGCTCACCAGCAGGTAGCGCGCCCGCACAGCTGCCAGTGCCCGCGTGAGACTGCCACCGTGGCGCAGTGCCGGGTCGAAATAATCCAGCGCGCGCGTGATGAGCAGGTAGGTGTTGGCGTCGAAGTAGTCGCTGAACTTGTCGCCCTGGTGGCGCAGGTAGCTTTCGATCTGGAACTCGATGTCCTGCGTCGAATACTTTGGCTCCAGCCCGTCGCGCAGTTGGCGTCCGAACTTCTCGTTCATCACGTCATCGCTCAGGTAGGTGATGTGGCCGATCATGCGCGCGATGCGCAGGCCGCGCTTGGGCACCACGCCGTGCGCGTAGAAATGGCCGCCGTGGAAGTCGGGGTCGGTCACGATGGCGCGCCGCGCCACCTCATTGAAGGCGATATTCTCCGCCGTCAGGTTGGGGGCGCTGGCCACTACCACGGCGTGGCGCATGCGCTCGGGGTACTGAATGGTCCAGGAAAGCGCCTGCATGCCGCCCAGGCTGCCGCCCATCACCGCCGCCAGCTGCGTGATGCCCAGCCGGTCGAGCAGGCGCGCTTGGGCATCGACCCAGTCCTCCACGGTGACCACGGGAAAATCTGCGCCATAGACGCTCCCCGTGCCAGGGTGGGTGTGCATCGGACCGGTCGAGCCAAAGCACGAGCCCAGGTTGTTCACGCCGATGACAAAGAAGCGGTTGGTGTCCACCGGTTTGCCCGGGCCGATCATGTTGTCCCACCAGCCCTCGCTTTTCGGCTGTCCCTCGTACACGCCCGCAACATGGTGCGATGCATTCAGGGCGTGGCACACGAGCACGGCATTCGAGCGTTCGGCGTTGAGCGTGCCGTAGGTCTCGTAGGCCAGGGTGTAGTCCTGGATGGAAGCCCCTCCCTGCAGTGGCAGGGCTTCCGGGAAGTGCATGAACTGGGGTGTGGCGATGAACGACATGAAAAAACCCGGCATCGCTAAAAACGAGGCCGGGCGAACATGCCATCGGACGGGTCTTTAGCTGGATTTATAAAGCGCCCGCAAGCGGTGGCAAATCGGCGCGTGAACCATTATGGATCAATTCGGCGCCCACAGTGCCAACACCCCCAACCCCAGGAAGATTACCGCCGACACCACGTGCACGGCACGGATCGGCACGCGCCGCGTGATGCGTTCTCCCAGCCACACCACTGGTGCGTTCGCCAGCATCATGCCCACCGTGGTGCCCATCACCACCCACGCCCAGGCGCTGTACTGCGCCGCCAGCATGACGGTGGCGATCTGCGTCTTGTCGCCCATCTCGGCCAGGAAGAAGGCAAGCACTGTGGTGCCGAACACGCCCCAGCGCGGCGCATCGCCGCCGCCCTCGTCATCGTCCAGCTTGTCGGGAATCAGCATCCATAGCGCCATGGCGATGAACGAAGCCCCCAGCACCCAGCGCAGCAACTGGGGGCCCAGCAACTGGGTCACCCAGGCACCTACGGCCCCGGCCAGTGCGTGGTTGGCCAGCGTGGCCACGAAAATGCCCAGCACGATGGGCCAGGGCTTGCGAAAGCGTGCGGCCAGCACGAGGGAGAGCAACTGGGTCTTGTCACCCATTTCAGCCAACGCGACGATGGCCGTGGATACGAAAAAGGCTTCCATGGAACAGGGGGTGGGCTGGATGGCAAGCACACATCGGCCACGCCCCGGCTCCAGCCGCAAAGGCCCGGTGCGCAGCCAATGGTCTCGTCCAGCATGCATGCCGCATGTGCCATGGCGCCGTGGGCCCCAAGTCTGTTGACACATGCCCCTGGCGCATTGCGCGCCAAGCGGACTACTCCCCAAAGACAGAGCGCGGATTGTAGGGCCCGGGATGGCCACCCTGGTGAAAGTACCGAGCAAAAGTGTGGTGTGCGTGCCTTCGCGCAAGTGCCCGGGTCGATTAATCTGAACCATAATGGATGGCCTTTTTTGCCATGTGGCAAGCAAGGCGCATGCGGTGTTTGGTCAGTTTCGCGTCTTTGAGTTCGTCACGGGTTTGCTGATTGCGTCGGTCTCCATCGCTTTTTATGTTTTTTCAGGAGTCCCTCATGGGCAACAAACTGTACGTGGGCAACCTGCCCTATTCCTTCCGCGATGGCGATCTCGAGCAAACTTTTGGCCCCTTCGGCGCAGTGCAAAGCGCCAAGGTCATGATGGAGCGCGACACTGGCCGCTCCAAGGGCTTTGGTTTCGTCGAAATGGGCAGCGCCGCTGAGGCACAAGCCGCGATTTCTGGCGTGCATGGCCAGCAGTTTGGCGGCCGTGACCTGGTGGTCAACATCGCCCGTCCCATGGAGCCGCGCCCGCCCCGCACTGGCGGCTACGGCGGTGGCCGCGGCGCCTATTGAGGCAAGAGCCTTTTCCGTGCCCCTTGGGCACGGGTTTTCACGGATGTGACAGGCCCCGGCAACGGGGCTTTTTTAATGCATCGCAGCAAATGCACCACATTCGGGTTGCGCCTTGCTTTTTATTTCGATTTGTGCCGCATAATGTTTCGGCGGATTTTTTCCGCAAGTTCGCGGTGATCCGTCAAATTCATGCATAGTGCGTCCGCAAGATCAACTGGCAGCGTTTTCGGGGCTCCGTCGCTTTCTGCTTTCATGGTTTTTTAGGAGTCCCTGAATGGGCAACAAACTGTATGTCGGCAACCTGCCCTATTCGGTGCGCGACAACGATCTGGAACAAGCGTTCAGCGCCTTTGGCGCCGTCACCAGCGCTAAAGTCATGATGGAGCGCGACACTGGCCGCTCCAAGGGCTTCGGCTTCGTGGAGATGGGCAGCGATGCCGAAGCGCAGGCTGCGATCAACGGCATGAATGGTCAGCCGCTGGGTGGCCGCAGCATCGTCGTCAACGAAGCGCGCCCGATGGAACCCCGGCCGCCGCGTACCGGTGGTTTTGGCGGTGGTGGTGGCGGCCGCAGTGGTGGCGGCTACGGCGGCGGTGGCGGCTACGGCGGTGGCCGTGACGGCGGCGGTGGTTACGGCGGCGGCCGCGAAGGCGGTGGCGGCTACGGCGGCGGCGGCGGCGGCGGCCGCGAAGGTGGCTTCCGCAGTCCCTACGGTGCAGGCCCGCGTGGCGGTGGCGGCAACGGCGGTGGCCGTGGCGGCTACGGCGGTGGCCGTGGTGGCGACAGCTATTGAGCTGCGCACCGATTGCTCAAAAGGCTCCGCGAGGAGCCTTTTTTCATGGTGTCATGGTTCTGCCCGGTGCTTGCGTGGGCGCCCTGCGAGCAGGCGGTCGAACAGTGCATCGGGCAGCAGGCGCAGCAGCTTGGCCACCACGGCCATTTGCCACGGGATGACGCGGTAGCTGGCACCCGCCGCGATGGCGCGGAATGCCTGCCGCGCAAAATCCTGCGGTGCCATCAGGAAAGGCATGGCATAGCGGTTTTGCCGCGTCAGCGGGGTATCGACGTAGCCCGGGCAGAGGGTGACGACACGCACACCCGTGCCGCGCAGCTCGCCGCGCAGGCTTTCACAGTAACTGATGACGGCAGCCTTGCTGCTGCAATATGCCCCGTGGCCCGGCAGCCCGCGGATGCCGGCCACGCTGGCAATGCCCACCAGGCGTCCGCTGCCGCGCTGCGCCATGGGTGCCACGAAGGGTTGGAAGGTGGCGGCCATGCCGATGTTGTTGGTGGCGTAAAGGCGCGCCATCACCTCGATGTCCTCGCGCCGCGCCGTATCCACGCCGATGCTGATACCGGCGTTGGCAATCACCACGTCGGGCAGTCCCTGGGAGGCGATGCAGTCTTCGGCGGCGGCCATGATGCTGCCTGCATCGGTCACGTCTGCGCTATAAATTGCATAGCTGCTTGCGCTGTACCCTTGGGCCTCAGCCCAGGTTTTCGTCAAATCGGTGCGGCGCGCCACCAGCGCCAGGCGCCAGCCGGCCTGGTGGTAGTGTGCGGCCAGCGCCTGGCCGATGCCGCTGGAGGCGCCGGTGATGAAGACCAGGGGGGCTGCGGCCATGGCGCTCAGCGGGCCGGAGGCTGGAGCACGCCGTGCACGCGCCCGCGCAGCTGGAGCTGCTGGTCGAGGTTGTCGTAGTCCATGCTGTCGGCGGTGAAGCGGTCATTGCCGCGTAGCAGCACTACAGGCAGGTGCGAGCGCACGCGCTCGTCGCGTGTCCAGGCGTGCAGGAACTCGCCCTCGAATTGCAGGCGCGGCAGCAGCTTGCCATCGCGCTGGCGCAAGGGCTCGCGCGTGATCACGGCATTACCGAACAACTGCACCTGCGAGCCGTCGGCGTTGCTCACGCCGCGCCGCGCCGTGGCCACGGTGACGCGCCCTTCGGGCGAGATGGAGCGCATGCGTACTTGATCGATTTCCAGCGTGTCGGTGTCGGGGTAGTGGTGCGCCACCAGACCCTGCACCTCGCTTTGCAGGCGGCCTTCACCGTCGAAAGTCTTGACCGAGAAACCCTTCATCGAATAGTCGGGCTCGTGCCGGGGGGCGCCCTCGGTGGTGGGTGGGCGCAGCACCGGAGCGTTGCGCACCAGCCACCAAGTGCCCATGGCCAGCAGCCCCATGAGCAGCACCGGCAGGTACAGGGACAACCGGTCCCAGGTGCGCCGCAGCCGCGCCTTCATTCGGCCGCCTGCGCCAGCAGCGCTGCATAGCGGCCACTGGCCACCAGCAGCAGATCGCACAGTTCGCGTACCGCGCCGTCGCCGCCACGCGCCTGCGTGACGACGTGGGCCACGGCGCGCACCTCGGCGTGCGCATTGCCGGGGGCGCAGGCCAGAGCGGCGCGGCGCAGCATGGGCAGGTCGGGCCAATCGTCGCCCATGGCGGCGGCCTGGTGCCATTGCAGGCCCAGGCCGGCGAGGATGTCTTCGGCAGCGGGGCGCTTGTCCTCGGTGCCGAAGCGTGCGTGCTGCACGCCCAGGGCCCGCAGCCGCAGGCGCAGTGCGGGCGAGTCACGGCCTGTGACCACCGCAGGCGTGATGCCTGCCTGCTGCAGCAACTTGATGCCGTGGCCGTCGAGGGTGTGGAAGCGCTTGAGCGACTCGCCGGCTTCGCTGAAGTACAGGCCGCCATCAGTGAGCACGCCATCCACGTCGAAGAACACGACGCGGACATCCTGAGCGCGCAGCAGCAGCTCTGCGCCAGGGTGCAGCGTGGGGGCGAGGGGAGGAAGGGCGGCGTGCATCAGATCACCTTGGCGCGCATGAGGTCGCGTACGTGCACCAGGCCCACGAGGCGGGCACCTTCCACCACCAGCACGCTGGTGATGCCGTGCTCCTCCATCATGGCGGCGGCATCGGCGGCCAGTGCCGAGGGGGCGATGGTGCGTGGCCCCGCGTGCATTACCGCGCCTGCGGTGGCTGTGCGCAGGTCGGCACCAGCCTCGATGCGGCGGCGCAGGTCGCCGTCGGTGAAGATGCCTTGCAGTGTCCCTTGCGCATCGACGATGGCCGCGCAGCCCAGGCCCTTGGCGCTCATTTCGCGCATCAGTGCGCTGAACGAGGCCTCGGGCGCTACCACGGGCAGCTCGGCGCCCGCGCGCATGACGTCGCCGACGAGGGTCAGCAGCTTGCGCCCCAGTGCACCGCCGGGGTGCGAGCGCGCGAAGTCCTCGGCGCGGAAGCCGCGCGCGTCAAGCAGTGCCACGGCCAGTGCGTCGCCCAGCGCCAGTTGCACCGTCGTGCTGGTGGTGGGTGCCAGGTTCAGCGGGCAGGCCTCGCGCTCGACGCTGCTGTCGAGCACGATGTCGGCATGGCGCGCCAGGGTGGATTGCGCCCCGCCCGTCATGGCCACCAGCGGCACGCCCAGGCGCCGCAGCATGGGCAGGATGGCCGTGAGTTCGGTGCTCTCGCCGCTGTTGGAAATGGCCAGCACCAGGTCCTGCGGCGTCACCATGCCGAGGTCGCCATGGCTGGCCTCGGCCGGGTGCACGAAAAAGGCGGGCGTGCCGGTGGAGGCCAGTGTGGCGGCGATCTTGCGGCCGATGTGGCCGCTCTTGCCGATGCCCATGACCACCGCGCGCCCACTCACCTGCAGCATGCGCTGCACGGCCTGGGCAAAGCGCTCGTCGAGCCGCAGGCCCGTCGCGTGCAGGGCCGCGGCTTCGGTTTCGCAGGTCTCGCGGGCCAGGCGCAGGGCCCGGGTGGCATCAAAAGGGCGCAAAGCGGAAGGCATCGCGCGATTTTATCGGCGTGGTGCGGCGCATCGCTCGGATAGCATCGGGTGAATGTCTTCACTTGCGCTCACCTTGCTGTATCTCCTGGCCGCCGTGCTCGGCGTGGTGGCCTGCCGCAGCCTCAAGCTGCCGCCCATGCTGGGTTACCTGAGCGCGGGCATCCTGATTGGCCCGCACGCCTTCGCGTTGGCGCAAAACTCCGAGGGCGTGCGCCACCTGGGCGAGTTCGGCGTGGTGTTCCTGATGTTTGCCATCGGGCTGGAGTTCAGCCTGTCCAAGCTGCGCGCCATGCGCCGCTTCGTGTTCGGCCTGGGGCTGCTGCAGGTGGCTCTGACCATGGCTGCGGCCATGGGCGGCGCGCTGCTGTTGGGGCGCTGGCTCGGTGGTGCATGGGACATGGGCTGGCAGACGGCCCTGGCCCTGGCAGGCACCATGGCCATGAGCAGCACGGCCATCGTGGTCAAGCTCATGGCCGAACGCGCCGAGCTGGAGAGTGAGCATGGGCGGCGCGTGCTGGGCATCCTGCTGTTTCAGGATCTGGCCGTGGTGCCGCTCTTGATCCTGATTCCCGCGCTGGGCAGCGACCCTGACCAGCTGCTGGTGGCCTTGGGCCTGGCGCTGCTCAAGGCCACCGTGGTGGTGGGGGTGCTACTGTGGGGCGGGCAGAAGGTGATGCGCTGGTGGCTCACGCTGGTGGCGCGGCGCAAGAGCGATGAGCTGTTCATGCTGAACCTGCTGCTCATCACCCTGGGCCTGGCCTGGTTGACCGAGCTGGCGGGCCTGAGCCTGGCGCTGGGTGCGTTCATCGCGGGTGTACTGGTGTCCGAGACCGAGTACCGCCACCAGGTGGGCACCGACATCCGCCCGTTCCACGACGTGCTGCTGGGGCTGTTCTTCATCACCGTGGGCATGCTGCTGGACTGGCACATCCTCATCGAGCACTGGGCGCTGGTGCTGGCGCTGCTGGTGCTGCCCATGTTGCTCAAGGCCGGCATCATCCTCGCGCTGGCGCGCGGCACCGGCGCCACCACGGGCACATCGCTGCGCACGGGGCTGTACCTGGCGCAGGCGGGCGAGTTCGGCTTCGTGCTGCTCACGCTCACGCAGACCCACGGGCTGGTGCAGCCGGCGCTGCTCAATCCCATCCTCGCGGCCATGGTGCTGTCGATGCTGGCGACGCCTTTCCTGATTGGCTACAGCAATGCCATCGTCATGAAGCTGGTGGCCAGCGACTGGCTGCAGCAGTCGCTGCAGATGACGACGATTGCGCGCAAATCCATCAACACCAGCCAGCACGTCATCATCTGCGGCTACGGCCGTTGCGGCCAGAACCTGGCACGCCTGCTGGAGCGCGAGGGCATTCCGTACATGGCGCTGGACCTGGACCCCGACCGCGTGCGCCAGGCCGCTGCCGCCGGGGACTCGGTGGTGTTCGGCGATGCCTCGCGCCTGCAGGCGCTGATGGCCGCCGGCCTGGTGCGTGCCAGCGCCGTGGCCGTGACGTATCTGGACATTGCCTCCACCCTGCGCGTGCTGGCCAACGCGCGCGAGCACGCGCCCCAGGTGCCGGTGGTGGTGCGCACCCAGGACGACCTGTACCTGGACAAGCTGCAGGCCGCAGGCGCCACCGAGGTGGTGCCCGAGGCCATCGAGGGCTCGCTGATGCTGGCGGGCCACCTGCTGGCGCTGGTGGGCGTGCCCATGCGGCGCGTGATTCGCACGCTGCAGGACCAGCGCGAGGCACGTTACGGCCTATTGCGTGGCTACTTCCACGGCGCCGACGACGACGCCTCCACCGGGCGTGACCAGGCGCGCCTGACCAGCCTGACGCTGCCGCCCGGCGCCCAGAGCCTGGGCCAGCCGCTGGCGCAACTGACGCTGCATGCCATCGGGGTGCGCGTGGTCAGCGTGCGGCATGGCAGTGGCCGCGTGGCTGCGCCGGACGAGCACACACCCCTGGCCGAAGGCGATACGCTGGTGCTCTCGGGCCACCCCACGGCACTGGCGCTGGCCGAGGACAAGCTGTTGCGCGGTGGCTAGCATTTTGGGTATGAAAATGGCCTCCAGCGCTTACCCAGAAAGCGCTAGCAGCTATCAAAAAATGAGTTATTGGCGGCTGCTACCTCAGTCGCGCAGCGCTGCGGCAGGCGCGGGGCGGCCAAAGAGATAGCCCTGAAAGCGCTGGCAGCCGTTGCGCAGCAGGAACGTGCGCTGCGCGGCGGTTTCCACGCCCTCGGCCACCACGTCCAGGCCGAGGCTGCGGCCCAGCCCGATGACGGTGCAGGCGATGGCAGCATCGTTCGGATCGGTCAGCACGTCGCGCACGAACCCCTGGTCGATCTTGAGCTGGTCCAGCGGCAGCCGCTTGAGATAGGACAGCGACGAGTAGCCGGTGCCGAAGTCGTCAAGCGCGAAGCGCACGCCCTTGGCACGCAGCGCCTGCATCTTGGCGATGCACTCCTCCACGTCGTGCAGCAGCAGGCTTTCGGTCAGCTCCAGCTTGAGCTGGCGTGGATCGACCTGGGCGTGGGCCAGTGCATCCAGCACCTGCTGCACGAAGCCGGGGTGGCGGAACTCCTGTGCGCTCACGTTCACCGCCAGCGTCCAGTGCGCGCAGGCCTTGTCTTGCGCCCAGCACGCCAGCTGCTGGCAGGCCAGGCGCAGTACCAGTTGGCCCAGGGGCAGGATCAGGCCGGTTTGCTCGGCCACGCCAATGAACTCACCCGGCGGCACCATGCCACGCTGTGGGTGCTGCCAGCGCACCAGGGCCTCGGCGCCCAGCACCGCGCCCTGGGCGTCCACCACACGTTGGTAATGCAGCAGGAACTCGTCGCGCTGCAGCCCGGCGCGCATATCTGTCTCCAGTGCCGAGCGCGCGTTGGCGGCCGCCTGCATGCTGGCGTCAAAAAAGCACAGCGTATTGCGGCCGCGCGACTTGGCCTGGTACATGGCCAGGTCGGCGTGCTGCAGCAGCTCGGAGACAGGGATCTCCTGGCCCTGGAACAGCGCAATGCCAATGCTGGGCGTGCTGTACAGGGTGCGACCGCCCAACTGGTAGGGTTGGCCCAGCGCGGTGATGATCTTGTGCGCCACCACCTCGGCCATGGCCGCGGCGCGCTCGGGCGCGCCGTCCAGCCCCTGCAGCACCACCACGAACTCGTCGCCCCCCAGGCGTGCCACGGTGTCGCTGGCGCGCACGCAGCCGCTCAGGCGCATGGCGACCTGGCTGAGCATGTGGTCACCCCAGTCGTGGCCCATGCTGTCGTTGATGGCCTTGAAGTTGTCCAGGTCCAGGAACAGCAGCGCGCAGTGCTTGCGGTCGCGCGCGCTTTGGCGCATCGCCTGCTGCAGCCGGTCCTGCAGCAGGCGCCGGTTGGGCAGGCCGGTGAGCTCGTCGTAGAAAGCCAGGCGCGCGATCTCCGCCTCGGCGCGTTTGCGTTCGGTGATGTTGCGTGCCACGCCCCGGTAGCCGGTGAAGCGGCCCTGGTCGTCAAAAATCGGCTCCCCGCTGATCGAAGCCCACTGGGGCGTGCCGTCCGGGCCCATGCGCTGCATTTCGAAGTCCTGGAAAACCTCGTGGGCTTCCAGTTGCGCGCGGTGCGCAGCCCATTGGGCCTGCGACACGCCGGCGTGGGGCAGCTCCCAGCGGCGCTTGCCATACAGCTCTTCGTCGCTGGCGCCGAGCTCGCGGGCGGGGCTGCCGTCAAAGCGCACGAAGCGGAATTCCGCATCCTGTTCCCAGTACCAGTCCGACGACAGCTGGGTGAGGCTGCGCCAACGTGCCTCACTTTGCCGCAGCGCCTCCTGGATCGAGAGGTAGTCGGTCACATCGGTGAAGGTGCGCACATGGCCGCCTTCCTCGATGGGGCGGGTGCGCACCTCCAGGTAGCGGCCCGAGGGCGTGCGGCGCAAGTACATCTCGGGCATGGCCGGGCGCTCGCCTGCGGGCGCTGCGCATTCCGACGCCACGTAGGAGCGGCCCACGGCGTCGACCAGGGCCATTTGCGGCCCGAAATCGCCGCGCGCCGCCTGGAACTTCACCACCGCTTCCAGGGGCGGATGGTCGCGCAGCAGTGCTTCTGGCAGGTCCAGCAGCTCCAGAAAGCGCTGGTTGTAGACGCGGATGCGGCCCTGGCCATCGACCTTGATGATGGCCTGCGATACGCTGGCCAGGGTGACTTCGAGTTCGCGCGTCTTTTCGGCCAGCAAGGCGCTGGTGCGGTCCAACTCGGCCTCCACCTCGCGGCGCGCGCGTTCGGCGGCGGTACGCACCAGCAAATCCTCGATTTGCGCCGGGAGGTGGCGCAGGTATTCCTGCTCGGCGTCGCGCAACACGAAGTCACCGAAGCCGCGGCGCATGGCGTGCGCTGCCGCCCCTTCCTGGCCCGGCGGCAGCACGATGATCGCGGGCAGGCCGGACAGGCCCTCCAGTGCGTCGAAGGCACTGCCGTCGCTCAGCGCATGCGCCACCAGCACGGCGTCGAACGGAGGGCGGGGCTGTTCGAGCAGGGCCTGCGCCTGGGCGATGCTGTGGGCCACCTCGACCTGCCAGGCCAACGGCCCGCCGACCAATGCGCGCACCACCGCGTCGGCGTGCTGCGCGTCGCCTTCGATCAGCAGGACAGAAACAGGCATGGGTCTCCAAGGGGGGGCAAGAATCCAGCGCATGTGGCCGCTGTAGCGCAGATTATGGGGTGGTTACACTGGCGGCCCGTGACAGCTACCACCCCGCGCCCCATGCAGCCCTTGAGCGTTTCTGAATACCTGCGCCAGCATATCCGCACCGTGCCCGACTGGCCCGCGCCGGGCGTGCAGTTCCGCGACATC
Source organism: Paenacidovorax caeni (assembly GCF_001298675.1). Classification (GTDB taxonomy): domain Bacteria; phylum Pseudomonadota; class Gammaproteobacteria; order Burkholderiales; family Burkholderiaceae_C; genus Paenacidovorax; species Paenacidovorax caeni. Next base: position 28,319 of record NZ_CYIG01000021.1, on the reverse strand, counting down.
ACGCCGCTGCTGCAGGACCCGCAGGTGTTTCGGGTGTTGATCGACGCCTTCGTGCACCGCTACATGGGCCGAGGGATGCGTCCCGACGTGGTGGCGGGTCTGGATGCACGCGGCTTCATTCTCGGCTCGGTCGTGGCCTATGAGCTGGGCGTGGGCTTCGTGCCGATCCGCAAGAAGGGCAAGCTGCCGTTTACCACGGTGCAGGAAACCTACGAGCTGGAATACGGCAGCGCCACCGTGGAACTGCATACCGATGCCGTGCGTCCCGGCGACCGCGTGTTGCTGATCGATGACCTGATTGCCACGGGCGGCACCATGATGGCCGGCAAAAAGCTGCTGGAAAAACTCGGCGCCCAGGTGACCGAGGGCGCCTCCATCGTCGATCTGCCGGAACTCGGCGGTTCACAGCGCTTGAAGGACAGCGGGCTGGCCCTGTTCACGCTGGTCGATTTTGCCGGGCACTGACGCCCGGCGGGTCAGTGCAGGTCGCCGTATTGGGTGCGGCTGAGGTCGGACGATGGCCCGTTGTCGTCGGGCATTTCGGTGTCCTCGAAGCCTGTCGATGCGGACGGCGCCAGGCGGGGGCCAGAGCGCACCGAAACCCCCGTGGGCGCGGGCGCCACGGCAGGGCCCGTGGCTGCAGCCTCGGTCAGGGCACGCTTGAAAGCGGCCACTTCGTCGGCCTCAATGGGTTCGTAGCGCGCACCGGTGCGCGGCGACAGCAGCGGCGTGCTGGGCGCAGCCGGCGGCACCAGTGGCTCGGCGCCGATGACGGGCAGCAGAGGCTCTGGCGGCGCGGGCGGTACCAGCGGCGCCGGCCGGCGCGGTGGGCGGGGTGTCAGCGTGGGCGCAGGGGCGGGCGTGTCGGGGGCATGTGCATGCCCAAGGGCGCCGGGCGTGCCGCTCTTGAGCGGCTGGCCGAGGGCGACGTGCTCGTTGGTGCGCCAGTACACGGCCGTGACCAGGATGTCGAAGCGCGCTTTGGCGGTCTGTGCGATCAGCGCTTCGATTTCCGCCAGGCGCGCTGTATCGCCGCCATACTCGCGCGCCAGGTCGATCATCACCAGGAACTGGCGGCCGTGCTGGTCCAGCGACAGCACTTTGAATTTGTAGCTGCTGGACAGGACGCTGGCGCGTACCATGGCGTCGCGCACCACGAGGTACAGCAATTCGCGGCGCTCTATGCGTTCGTTCTTGCGGTTCGCGGCCGGGTTGGGCGGCGGCACTTGCCGCCCGGGCACCAGGGGGACGGTGGCATCCGCGCCGAGCACGCCTTGGGCTTCACCGGCTGGATGGGGTTTGGGTGGTGAGGGCTTGCGAGAAAACCAACTGAACAGTGACATGCCTTCCCTTCAGCGGATACACGAACGAAATGTGACCGAGTGTACCCTGAGCCCCCAGCGGTGCGGCGCCTGGTACGGTGCGTGGTCAGGTGGCTGCGACGCGCCTGCGGCGGTTGCCCAAGCGCTTGGCCAGCACCGCGCCAGCGCCCATGGCGACACCCAGCGCGATGGCCGGCTGGCGGTTGGACAGCTCGGTGAACCGCAGCGCCGACAGCCCCCACAGCTTGCACGGCGCTGCGGCCTGCACCGTGGCGCTGCGCGGGCGCATGGAGAAGAAAGCCCCTTCGCCCACCACCGACCCCGCGGCCACGAGCGCCAGACGCAGGCGTGCCTTCTCGTCTTCGTAGTGAACGCTGAGGCTGCCGCTTTCGATGAGGTAGAGCGTGCGGTCGTTCGTCCCCTGGCTGAACAGCACCTGGCTGGCGGCGAGCACACAGGGCTGCAGATAAGGCGCCAGAGTCTCCCATTGGGCCGGGGTGAGCATGTTGGGGCTCAGGCTGTCCTCGGCGTGGGCCTGGGCGATGGCGCCGATCAGGCCCTGCAGGTCGTACTGGGGGGCGGCGTGGGCAATGGCGTTCATAGGGTGTCGAAGCTAACCCCGTTGCGGGCGCGGCACAAGTGTTGCTTACCAGCCATTACACCTGCAATGTCACACGTTACAGACACAATCGCGCGGCATTTCACTTACTTCCCTATTCCCCACACCATGTCGATCGCTTTGCCCAAGCCTTGGCCTGTGGCCCTGGCCTGTCTGCTGGCTTGTGCCGGCGCAGGCGCCGAAACCGCCAGCGAGGCACCGTCGCGCCTGTCCGGCTGGACCTTTGGCTACTCGCCCTACACCCTGCATTACTCCGATGCCAAGAAAGAGAACGATTGGGAGCCCGACGACCAGAAGCACTCCTACGTGTGGCTGCTGCAGGCGGAAAAGGCGCTGGACGAGCGCCACATCGCCGGTCTGGCGATTTTCAGCAACTCGTTCGGGCAGTTCACGCAGTACGCCTACTACGGCTGGCAGTTCCGGCCGTTCGACAGCATGCCCAAGTTCTACGCCAAGATCACCGGGGGCATCATCCACGGCTACAAGGAGCCGTACGAAAAGAAGATTCCGCTGAACCATAAGAGCGGCTGGGGCATCACGGCAATTCCCGCCATCGGCTACCAAGTCACGCCGAACTGGGGGGCGCAGCTCAACGTGCTGGGCAACGCGGGCCTGATGTTCCAGGTGAACTACACGGTGCGCTGAGCGCGCGGTAGCGCGTCCACACGCGCTTTCACTTGCCGATGCAGAAGCTGGAAAAGATCACGCCCAGCAGGTCGTCGGCGCCAAATTCCCCGGTGATGGCGCCCAGCGCGTTCTGCGCCAGGCGCAGTTCCTCGGCCAGCAGGTCGAGCGCCGGGCCGCTGCTTTCGAGCTGCGCGGCGGCCTCCATCAAATGTGCATCGACGGCGCGCAGCGCCTCGGTGTGGCGCGCGCGCGCGATGTAGAGGCCCTCGGCCGCCGGCTGCCAGCCCGCGGCCTCCAGCAGCAGGTGGCGCAGCGTGTCCAGGCCTTCGCCCGTGCGCGCGGACAGGCGCACCGCCTCGTGGCCCGGGGCACTGCCCGGCTGCACGCCGGGCGCGGCATCGGTCTTGTTCCACACGTCGATCACCGGCACGCCCGGCGGCAGGCGCTCGGCCAGGGTGTGGGCGATGGCGGCGTCGGCGGCCACGTAGTCGGGCTGGTTTTGGCGCGTCAGGTCGTGCAGGAACAGCACGGCGTCGGCGGCAGCGATTTCCTCCCAGGCGCGCGCGATGCCGATTTTTTCCACTTCGTCGCTGCTGTCGCGCAGGCCAGCGGTGTCGATCACGTGCAGCGGTACGCCTTCGATCTGGATGGTTTGCTGCACCTTGTCGCGCGTGGTGCCGGCAATCGGCGTGACGATGGCCAGCTCGGCACCCGCCAAGGCGTTCAGCAGCGAGCTTTTGCCAGCGTTGGGCTGGCCCGCGATCACGGCCTTGATGCCTTCGCGCAGCAGCGCGCCCTGTTGCGCGCGCTGCATCACGGTGGCCAGCATGTGCTGCAATTTTGAGAGCTGCCCGCGCGCGTCGGCCTTGCGCAGGAAGTCGATTTCTTCTTCCGGAAAATCGAGCGTGGCTTCGACCAGCATGCGCAGATGCACGAGTGCGTCGCGCAGGCCGTGGATTTCCTCGGAAAACGCGCCCGAGAGCGAGCGGCCTGCGCTGCGCGCGGCGGCGGCCGTGGAGGCGTCGATCAGGTCGGCAATGGCCTCGGCCTGCGCCAGGTCGATCTTGCCGTTGAGGAAGGCGCGCTCGGTGAATTCGCCCGGTGCGGCCAGACGCAGGTGTGGCAGCACGCTGGCTGCGGTCCCCGCAGCGCCTGCAGTGCCCTGGGCCGCCTCCAGGCAGCGCGCCAGCAGCAGCTGCAGCACCACCGGGCCGCCGTGCGCCTGCAGCTCCAGCACGTCCTCGCCGGTATAGCTGTGCGGTGCGGGAAAGAACAGGGCCAGCCCCCGGTCGATGGGCTGGCCCTGGGCGTCGGGGAAGGGCAGGTAGTGCGCCTCGCGCGGGCGCAGCGCGCGGCCCAGCAGCGCCTGCACGAAAGGCGCGAGCCCGTGGCCCGAAACGCGCACGATGCCCACGGCGCCGCGCCCTGGCGCGGTGGCGATGGCGGCGATCGGGTCGTGGTGGCGGGCGAGCATGGGCGGTATTGTGCTATTGAAAATGAAGCTGCTAGCGCTTGCCAAACAAGCATTTCATGGCAAAAAGTGCCTGAAATCCTTATCTGGAAAGCGCTAGCAGCTATCGTTTTTACTTGATGGTGGTCCAGGTGGGCATGGGGCGGTCGTCCGCGCGGTGCGGGGTTTCCACGTTCTTGCGCATGGCCCAGGGGCGGATTTGGTGGTGCAGCGGGATGTAGTAGTACCCGTCCTTGACCCGCTGCAGCGCCTGCGCGAGCAGCGCGTCGCGCTTGGCGGCGTCCATCTCGACCTTGATCTGGCCGATCATGCCGTCCAGGGTGGCGTCGCTGAAACGGCCGCCGTTGTAGTTGCCGGCCGAGGTTTTGCCGTCCTTGGTGGCCATCAGGGCTTCGAGCGAGTACAGCGCGTCGAACGTGGCCACGCCCCAGCCGAACAGGTAGGCGCTGACGTCGTTGTTCATCACGCGGGTGACGAACTGCGCCATGGGTGCGGCCTGCAGCGTGGTCTTGACGCCGATGCGCGTCCACATGGCGGTGACCGCCTGGCAGATGGCTTCATCGTTCACGTAGCGGTCGTTGGGGCAGTCGAGCTTGAGCGCGAAGCCTTGCGGATAGCCTGCGTCGGCCAGCAGCTTCTTGGCGGCCTCGACGTCGTACTTTGCGGCGCGCTCGTCCAGCGCCTTGCTCCAGCCGTGCACCATGGGGGCGACCATGGTGCCCGCGGGGACCGACAGGTTGCGCATGGTGCGGCTGTGCAGGCCGGCGGAGTCGATGGCCTGGTACAGCGCCTGGCGTACGCGCTGGTCCTTGAGCGGGTTTTTGCCGGGCGTGCCGGCGCCGGGCAGTTCGTCGCGGAACTGGTCCAGGCCCAGGTAGATGGTGCGGTTCTCGGCGCCTTCGACCAGCTTCAGGTCGGCATTGGCCTTCATGCGCGCCAGATCCTGCGGCGGCGGATCGACAACGAAGTCCACCTGCCCCGAGATCAGCGCGGCCGAGCGCGTGGCGGCCGACTTGATGGGGGTGAACACCACTTCGTCGATGTTGCCACGGGGCTTGTCCCACCAGTTCGTGTTCTTCTTGAGCGTGACCTTCACGTCAGGCTGCCAGCTTTCCATGACGAAGGGGCCGGTGCCGTTGGCGTTGCGCGAGGCGTAGTTCTCTTCCTTGGCGGCGTAGTCCTGCGACTTGGTGGCGTTGTGTTTCTCCGCCCAGGCTTTGTTCATGATGCGCGCCTCGGTCAGTTCGCGCAGCAGGATGGGGTTCGGGCCTTTGAGGATCAGATCCACGGTGAAGTCGTCCACCTTCTTGACTTCCTTGAGGCTCTGGACCGCGGACGTCATGTTCGACGGCGGTGTCATGGCGCGCGTGAGCGAGAACACCACGTCGTCGGCGGTGAACGGCGCGCCATCGTGGAACTTGACGCCCTTGCGCAGCGAAAAGCGCACCTGCGTGGGCGAGACTTGCGTCCACTGCGTGGCCAGCGCGGGTTCGATCTGGTACGTGGCGTCGTAGCGCACCAGGCTCTCGTACACCTGCTGCAGGAAGGCGTGCGTGGTCTGGTGGTTCTGTGCGTGCGGGTCCACCGTGAGGATGTCGTTGGCGCCCGCCCAGCGCAGCGTGGCTGCGCCCGCGCTGCCGAGGCACAGGCATACCGCCGCCCCTACCATGCCCAGTTTCAAGGTCTTGCGCTGAATCATCTGCCGACTCCTTTCGGGTTGCGTTACCAAGCGGCCATGGTACCCAAAACGACAACGGCCGCTGAAGTCAGCGGCCGTTGCGTGCATGCAGGAGCGGGTCAGCGGAACTTTGGCAGGTTGAACTGCGGCGGCACGCCCATGCGCTTGTTGATGATCCACTGCTGGGCAATGGACAGGATGTTGTTCGTCAGCCAGTACAGCACCAGGCCGGCCGGGAAGAAGAAGAACATCACGCTGAACATCAGCGGCATGATCCACATCATCTTTGCCTGCATCGGGTCGGGCGGCGCCGGGTTCAGCGCCGTCTGCAGCAGCGAGCTGGCCGTCATCAGCAGCGGCAGGATGAAGAACGGATCAGGCGACGAGAGGTCATGGATCCAGCCCAGCCAGGGGGCGTTGCGGATCTCCACGCTGGACAGCAGCACCCAGTACAGGGCAATGAACACCGGGATCTGGATCATGATGGGGAAGCAGCCGCCCATCGGGTTGACCTTTTCCTCGCGGTAGATGCGCATCATCTCCTGCTGCATCTGTTGCGGCTTGTCCTTGAGGCGCTCGCGCATCTCCATGATCTTCGGGTTGATGGCCTTCATCTTGGCCATGCTGGCGTAGGCCTTGGCGTTGAGCCAGTAGAAGGCGATCTTCAGCAGCAGCACCAGGCCGATGATGGACCAGCCCCAGTTGCCCAGCACGCCGTGGATCTTGTCCAGCAGCCAGTACAGCGGCTTGGACAGGATGGTGAACATGCCGTAGTCCTTCACCAGCTCCAGGCCGGGGGTCAGGCTCTCCAGCGTCTTCTCCACCTGCGGGCCGGCGAACAGGCGCGCATCGACCGCCTTGGCCTGGCCCGGGGCGATCTCGCCGACGCTGGTGATCATGCCCACCGCGTACAGGTTGGTGTCCACCTTGCGCATGAACAGGTCGCGCTGCACCCCGTCGGCCAGCAGCCAGGCCGAGGCGAAGTAGTGCTGCACCATGGCGGCGTAGCCGTTGCTGGCCGACTTCTCGATGTCGACCTTGCCGTTCTCGATGTCCTTGAACTCGACCTTCTGGTACTTCTTGGCCTCGGTGTAGACCGCGGGGCCGGTGAAGGTGGAGTAGAACGACGACTCGCCCGCAGGCTTGTTGCCGTCGCGCACCAGCTGCAGGTACAGCTGCGGTGACACGGTGGCCGTGCCCGTGTTCACCACCTCGTGCTTCACGGCGATGTCGTAGGCGCCGCGCTTGAGGGTCCAGGTCTTGGCCAGCTTCACGCCGCCCAGGTCGGGCGACTCGAAGCGCACCTGCAGGGTGTCTTCGCCGTCCTTGAGTTCACGTGGGCCGGGCACCAGTGCCATGGTCGTCTTGTGCGTCGGGAAGGCGCCGCCGATCAGGCCAGTCTGGGCCTGGTACACGCGGCTGGCACTGTCGTCGAACAGTACGAAGGGCTTGGCCTTGTCTTCCATCGCCGGGTACTTGAGCAGCTCACCGTGCACCAGCGAACCACCCTGGCCGTCGAACTCCAGGCGCAGCACGTCAGAGGTGACCGTGACACGCTCGCGTGCCACGGGCGCGGGCGCCTCACCACCGGGCACCTGGGCCGCACCTGCGGGCGCGGCCGCCGGGGTGCTGGCGCGGGCCGCTGGCTGCGCCGCAGAGGCGCCACCCTCGGGCGCGCTGGCCGTTACGGCTGTGGGCGACGGGAAGAAAGTGGCCTTGTGGCCGTTGTGCACCTGCCATTTGTCCCACAGCAAAACCATGGAAAAGCCAAAAATCACCCACAGGATGGTGCGGCGAATGTCGTTCATGAAGACTTCTTTGCAGATGAAGGTTGTTGGGGGGGCGGTGTCGTGACCCAGCGCGAGAACAGCCGGGGCGGCTCCTGCGGCACGGGATCATGGCCCCCATCGCACCAGGGATGGCAGCGCACCAGGCGCCGCAGCGTGAGATAGCTGCCCGCGGCCGCGCCATGCTGCTGCAGCGCCTGCAGCGAATACTGCGAGCACGTGGGCTCGAAGCGGCAGGCCGACCCGAGCCAGGGGCTGAGCAGCAGGCGGTAGCCACGCACCAGCCCGATCAGCAGGGACTGCATCATGCCAGTGCCTCCGGGTGGGCCACACGCGCCAGCAGCTGCTGCAGCTCGGCGCGCACGGCCTGGCGCAGTGGGTCGGACCAGGCGCTGGGAAACTGCCGCCGGTCAAACCCGGCGCGCAGGCGCACCACGAAAGCCGCAGGCGGCAGTCGCGGCTCCAGCGCTGTACCCAGGGCATAGACCTGGCGCTTGATGGCGTTGCGCGTAACCGCGCGGCGCGCCCAGCGCTTGGGTGCCATGGCACCCATCCACACGCCGGGAACGGCAAACAGGGCCTGCGGCCCTTGCTCTGCAGGCAAGGTGCCGGGCCCTGGTGGTTGCGCGGCTGCGCTTGCGGCAGCCTGCAGCACCAAGCGGTGCAAGGCGAAATGCGCTGTGCGGGAAACCACGCCCCCGGCCATGGCGGCCTGGAACTGTGCGCGCGTCTTCAGCCTGTGCATGGCAAGTGCTGCACTGGGAGCAACCCCGGCGGCAAGCCGCCGGGCTGCGCGGCCATTAGACGGCCAGGCGCTTGCGGCCCTTGGCGCGGCGCGCGTTGATGACGGCGCGGCCGCCGCGGGTCTTCATGCGCACCAGGAAACCGTGGGTGCGGGCGCGGCGGGTCTTGGAAGGTTGGTAAGTACGTTTCATGGTGTGGTTCCTTGAGGGTTCAGTTCCTGGCCGGCCCCGGCGCCGCCCTGGCGGTGTATTTCATCGGGCGCCGGGCAGCCTGCGTGGCTTGTTCAGCCGCACGGCCCGCCAGGCGCAAAAACGATGGCCGGGTCATATCACCCTGAACACATTCAGGGAAACCCGCGATTGTCGCAGCGTCATCTCTGTATTGCAATACCCCTACAACGCCTTCGTTCTGCAAAATGGGCCGCCGTGGTTTGTGGATAAGTTCTTGAAAAGCTACAATCCAGCGCCTTGTCCGTTCCTCCTATCCACAATAAGAACACCTTTGCCATGAACGAGGAACTCCTCCCCGACCCCCACGCTGCCGAGGCTGGCGATGCCGCCATGGGGCTGTGGGTGGCCTGCGTCGAGCAGCTGGCGCAAGACCTGCCCGAGCAGCAGTTCAACACCTGGATCAAGCCCCTCACGGCGCAGGTGGCCCCCGACTTTTCCAAGGTCACCCTGCAGGTGGCCAACCGCTTCAAGCTCGACTGGATCCGTGCGCAGTACGCGGGCCGCATCGCGGCCATCCTGGAGGGGCTGTACGGCCAGGCCGTGGCCGTGGAGTTAGTAATCGCTCAGCGTGCAAGCGTTGCCAGAACGTATGTTCGCCCTGCTGCCGTGCCACCGCCTGGCGATAATGCGCCGGCTGCTGAGAGCGCCGCACCCGCGGCTTCGGGGGACGATGGCGCCTCCGGTGCCTTCCGCACCCGGCTCAATCCGGCGCTGACGTTCGAGACCCTGGTGGAAGGCTCGGCCAACCGCATGGCACGCTCGGCCGCGATGCATGTGGCGGGCTCGCCGGGCCACATGTACAACCCCTTGTTCATCTATGGCGGCGTGGGCCTGGGCAAGACCCACTTGATGCATGCGGTGGGCAACAAGCTGCTGCAGGACCGGCCCGACGCCAAGGTTCTCTACATCCACGCCGAGCAGTTCGTCTCGGATGTGGTCAAGTCGTACCAGCGGCGCACTTTCGACGATTTCAAGGCGCGCTACCACTCGCTCGATTTGCTGCTGATCGACGACGTGCAGTTTTTCGCCAACAAGGACCGCACGCAGGAGGAGTTCTTCAACGCCTTCGAGGCGCTGCTGGCCAAGAAGAGCCACATCGTCATGACCTCGGACACCTATCCAAAGGGCCTGGCCAACATCCACGACCGCCTGGTGTCGCGCTTTGACTCCGGCCTGACGGTGGCGCTGGAGCCGCCCGAGCTGGAAATGCGTGTGGCGATCCTGATCAACAAGGCGCGCGCCGAGCATGCCGAGATGCCCGAGGAGGTCGCTTTCTTCGTCGCCAAGAACGTGCGCTCCAACGTGCGCGAACTCGAAGGCGCGCTGCGCAAGATCCTGGCCTATTCGCGCTTTAACCAGAAGGAAGTCTCGATCCAGCTCGCGCGTGAGGCGCTGCGCGACCTGCTGTCAATCCAGAACCGCCAGATCAGCGTGGAGAACATCCAGAAGACCGTCGCTGACTATTACAAGATCAAGGTGGCGGACATGTACAGCAAGAAGCGCCCGGCCAGCATCGCGCGGCCGCGCCAGATCGCCATGTACCTGGCCAAGGAGCTGACGCAAAAGAGCCTGCCAGAGATCGGCGAGCTGTTCGGTGGGCGCGACCATACGACGGTGCTACATGCGGTGCGCAAGATCGCCGCCGAGCGCCAGACCAACACCGAGCTGAACCAGCAGTTGCATGTTCTGGAGCAGACGCTCAAAGGCTGACCCTTGCGGCGAGAGGGCACAATGGCAGGCTGTGCATGACCTGCACCGCACCACATACAAGAGGTTGACATGATTGTCCTGAAGGCAACACAAGACAAGGTACTCGCGGTTCTGCAATCGGTGTCCGGCATCGTCGAACGCCGCCACACGCTGCCCATCCTGGCCAATGTGCTGATCCGCAAGACGGGCAACGCCCTTCAGCTCACCACGAGCGACCTGGAAATCCAGATCCGCACCACCGCCGAGTTGGGCGGCGACGTGGGCGACTTCACCACCACGGTGGGCGCGCGCAAGCTCATCGACATCCTCAAGACCATGCCCGCAGACCAGACGGTGAGCCTGGAGTCCAGCCAGTCCAAGCTCATCCTCAAGGGCGGCAAGAGCCGCTTCACGCTGCAGAGCCTGCCGGCCGAGGACTTCCCGCTGGTGCAGGAGTCGCCCGCCTTCGGCCCGGCGTTCAGCGTGCCGCAGAAGGTGCTCAAGGGCCTGCTGGGCCAGGTGTCGTTCGCCATGGCGGTGCAAGACATCCGCTACTACCTCAACGGCATCCTGTTCGTGGCCGAGGGCAATACCCTGAGCCTGGTGGCCACCGATGGCCACCGCCTGGCGTTCGCCAGCGCCCAGCTCGACGTCGAGGTGCCCAAGCAGGAGGTCATCCTGCCGCGCAAAACGGTGCTGGAGCTGCAGCGCCTGTTGTCCGACGCCGATGGCGCCATCGAGATGCAGTTCGCCAACAACCAGGCCAAGTTCTGCTTCGGCGGCATGGAGTTCGTCACCAAGCTGGTCGAGGGCAAGTTCCCTGACTACAACCGCGTGATCCCGAAGAACCACCACAACAGCGTGATCCTGGGCCGCGCGCCGCTGCTGGCCAGCCTGCAGCGCACCGCCATCATGACCAGCGACAAGTTCAAGGGCGTGCGCCTGAACCTGGAGCCGGGCACGCTGCGCGTGGCGTCGAACAACGCCGAGCAGGAAGAGGCCGTGGACGAACTCGACATCGACTACGGTGGCGACAGCATCGAAATCGGTTTCAACGTCACCTATCTTCTGGACGCACTGGCGAACATGGGCCAGGAGATGGTGAAGATCGACCTGGCCGATGGCAACAGCTCGGCGCTGGTGACGATTCCCGAGAACGACAGCTTCAAGTACGTGGTCATGCCCATGCGCATCTGACCTGAAAACTCCTGATTTGATAGCTGCTAGCGCTTTCTGAATAAGCGCTAGTGGCCTTTTTGGCTATACATCCATGACCGACGAGAACAAGCCCGCACCCCAGACCCTTGCCCCTGAAGGCATCGACCCCAGTGGCGGCTACGGCGAGGGCGCGATCCAGATCCTCGAAGGGCTGGAGGCGGTGCGCAAGCGCCCCGGCATGTACATCGGCGACACGTCCGACGGCACCGGCCTGCACCACCTGGTGTTCGAAGTGGTGGACAACTCCATCGACGAGGCGCTGGCTGGGCACTGCGACGACATCGTCGTCACCATCCACACCGACAACTCGATCTCCGTCACCGACAACGGCCGCGGCATTCCCACCGGCGTGAAGATGGACGACAAGCACGAGCCCAAGCGCTCGGCCGCCGAGATCGCGCTGACCGAGCTGCACGCGGGCGGCAAGTTCAACCAGAACAGCTACAAGGTCTCGGGCGGGCTGCACGGCGTGGGCGTGTCCTGCGTGAACGCGCTGTCGCGCAAGCTGCGCCTGACGGTGCGCCGCGAAGGCAAGGTCCATGTGCTCGAATTCGCCCGCGGCTTTGTGCAGAACCGGGTGATCGAGACCGTGAACGGCGTCGAGGTCTCGCCGATGAAGGTGGTGGGGGAGACAGAGAAGCGCGGCACCGAGGTGCACTTCCTGCCCGACACCGAAATCTTCAAAGAGAACAACGAGTTCCACTACGAGATCCTGGCCAAGCGCCTGCGCGAACTGTCCTTCCTGAACAACGGCGTGCGCATCCGCCTGGTGGACGAGCGCACCGGCAAGGAGGACGACTTCTCCGGCGCCGGTGGCGTTAAGGGTTTTGTCGAGTTCATCAACGGCACCAAGAAAGTGCTGCACCCCACGGCCTTCCACGCCACGGGTGCGCGCCCGGCCGAGAGCTACGGCGGCATCCCCGGCACCGAGATTGGCGTCGAAGTGGCCATGCAGTGGAACGACGGCTACAACGAGCAAGTCCTCTGCTTCACCAACAACATCCCGCAGCGTGACGGCGGCACCCACCTGACCGGCCTGCGCGCAGCGATGACGCGCGTCATCGGCAAGTACATCGAGCAGAACGAGCTGGCCAAGAAGGCCAAGGTCGAGGTCAGCGGCGACGACATGCGCGAAGGCCTGTGCTGCGTCTTGAGCGTGAAGGTGCCCGAGCCCAAGTTCAGCAGCCAGACCAAGGACAAGCTGGTCAGCTCCGAAGTGCGCGCGCCGGTGGAAGACATCGTCGCCAAGGCGCTCACCGACTACCTGGAAGAAAAGCCCAACGACGCCAAGATCCTCTGCGGCAAGATCGTCGAGGCGGCGCGCGCGCGCGAGGCCGCGCGCAAGGCGCGCGAGATGACGCGCCGCAAGGGCGTGCTCGACGGCATGGGCCTGCCCGGCAAGCTGGCCGACTGCCAGGAAAAAGACCCGGCGCTGTGCGAGATCTACATCGTCGAGGGTGACTCCGCCGGCGGCTCCGCCAAGCAGGGGCGCGACCGCAAGTTCCAGGCCATCCTGCCGCTGCGCGGCAAGATTCTGAACGTGGAGAAGGCGCGCTACGAAAAGCTGCTCTCGAGCAACGAAATCGTCACCCTCATCACCGCCCTGGGCACCGGCATCGGCAAGGCGGCCGAGGACGGCAACGGCAAGAGCGGCGCCGACGACTTCGATGTCGCCAAGCTGCGCTACCACCGCATCATCATCATGACCGATGCCGACGTGGACGGCGCCCACATCCGTACCCTGCTGCTGACCTTCTTCTACCGCCAGATGCCCGACCTGGTCGAGCGCGGCCACATCTACATTGCCCAGCCGCCGCTGTACAAGGTCAAGAACGGCAAGGAAGAGCTGTACCTGAAGGACGGCCCCGCGCTGGACCAGTACCTGCTGCGCATCGCGCTGAACCACGCCAGCGTGCACACCGGCGGCGCCCAGCCGCAGACGCTGCAGGGCGACACCCTGGCCGAGCTGGCGCGCAAGCACCAGGTGGCTGAAAGCGTGATCGCACGCCTGTCGGCCTTCATGGACCAGGAAGCCCTGCGCGCCATTGCCGATGGCGTAGCCGTCAAGCTCGACACCGTGGAAGACGCCCAGGCCAGCGCGGTGGCCATGCAGGCCAAGTTGGCCGAGCTCTCCACCACCGGCGTGCCGCCCGAGGTGGCGGGCGAGTTCGATGCGCGCAGCGACAAGCCCATCCTGCGCATCAGCCGCCGCCACCACGGCAACGTCAAGAGCAGCATCCTCACGCAGGACTTCGTGCACGGTGCCGACTACGCCGCCCTGGCCGAAGCCGCCGACACCTTCCGTGGCCTGCTGGGCGAAGGCGCCAAGGTCATGCGCGGCGAGGGTGACAAGGCCAAGGAAGAAAAAGTGAGCGACTTCCGCCAGGCCATGGCCTGGCTCATCAGCGAAGCGGAGCGCACCACCGCGCGCCAGCGCTACAAGGGCCTGGGCGAAATGAACCCTGAGCAGCTGTGGGAGACCACCATGGACCCCGCCGTGCGCCGCCTGCTGCGCGTGCAGATCGACGACGCCATCGAAGCCGACCGCGTGTTCACCATGCTCATGGGCGATGAGGTGGAGCCGCGCCGCGACTTCATCGAGACGAATGCGCTGCGGGCCGGCAACATCGACGTGTGAGGCTGTAGGTTCTCATTGATCTTGCAAATATTCTCACTACTTGCGAAGCTCGCTGCATCTCGTGTCAAATGACAGAGAAAGTGCAAACTTTGCCAAGTTAGTGCAAAAGTGCTGTCAGAGAAAATGAAAAAGGCGCTCATCTGAAGCGCCTTTTTTATCGCGGGGGCAGTCGTCACATTTAGATCAATAGCTTCTTGATTTTTGAAGCGACCGACCAATGAAGTAGCATCTTCCCACTTTGGACTGCGCGTGAAGCCTAAACCAAGCGCCCACGTTCTGGCGCTCGCAGATCAATCCGACAAGTTCGAAATGCCATACTGGCCTGCTTTCCTTCAATAGGTGTGGTCCTGGCAATTGAGTCCGAATAAATGCAGGGCCGCACCGACGACTCACTACCGGATCGGGTCGGCTTACACCTCTGACAACCAATCAGCAAATTTCAACGGGTACGCATGTCCAACACCAACAAGACCGATCAGTTCTATGACCAAGTGACGACGCTGGTCGATCAGTCGCTTGCAGCGGTGCTCAAGAAAGGCTCGACGACCAATGGAAACCAAGATATAGAAAGTGCCATCGCCAGTTCCAGAACCTTGCTGGAACAGATGCGCGACCGGACCAATAAAGATATTCGAGAGCTGCGCGAGCTGTCCGAATGGGATACGTTCACCATCGCGTTCTACGGTGAGACGAACGCTGGCAAATCCACCCTGATCGAGACACTACGCATTTTGCTGGGTGACAGTGACAAGCTCGCCACACAGCAGAAATTCAGGGACTTGGCCAAGGATTTGCGCGTTGATCCCGAGAGTCTTGCGTCGCTCGAATTAAGCATCCAGAAGTTGCAGGCTCAACTGGCGGACAGCGAGCAACTTGCCAATCAGCGCGCACGGCAGTTGACGAGTGAGGAACAGCAGCAAGCGGTCGGCCTCGATGTGCTGAGGGCCACCATCCAGCACAAGCTCAAGCATCAGAACTTTTGGCAGAAGCTGTTGCATATGTTCAAGAAACTGGATGAAGAGAAGGCTCTCCAAGAGCGGGAACTGGCACTCGTGCAGCTCAAGGCAGGAAATCAAGCCAGACTGGAAGCCATCGCCGCCGAGCCCCGCAAGATCCAGGCCGAGCTGGCGGCCAAGACAGGCGAAAAAGCCAAAGTTGAAAGCGCGTTCGCACGGCTGGCTCCGCTGCAGGATGGATGCATCATCGGCAACGGGCGCTCAGACTTCACACTCCAGTCGCATTCCTACCGCTTCGTGGCGGGAGGCCAGCAGTTCCAATTGATCGACGTGCCTGGCATCGAAGGTGACGAGAAGCAGGTGATGAGCGCCATCGATTCATCCGTCAAGAAAGCCCACGCGGTGTTCTACGTGACGCGCAACGCCACTCCGCCCGGCTCCGGTAGCGAGGGACAGGAAGGCACCATTGACAAGATCAAACGCCAGTTGGGGAAGCAGACCGAAGTCTGGGCTATTTTCAACAAGAGCGCGACCAACCCTCAGGTTCTGCAAGGCCAGACCTTGGTAACCCAAAACGATGCCGTCGGTCTGTCCGACATGGGAAAATCCTTGACCGCTTCGCTGGGCACTGAGACCTATAGGGGACATGTGTGCGTCAGCGGCATGCCCGCCTTTCTGGCGGCTGCCACCTGTCTAGTCCCCAACAACCCCCATGTCAGAAGCCGTGAAAAGTTCCTCGCATCGATGGGGCGCGATGAAATTCTCCAGCGCAGCGGCATGCATGCCTTCCTCCAGTTCCTGCGTTCGGAGCTGTGCCAGAACTTTCAGACCAAGATCCGCGATGCCAATATAAAGAAGATTCGCAGTTGCCTGCAAGACGGCATCAGTCACCTGCATCAGGCGCGAGACAACTTCGCCAATGCCGCGCAGAAGCTGGATGTGCAGCAGAAATCCGCATCCTCTCAGATCGATGGACTGCTGTCCGGCACGTCGCAGAAGCTCAAGAGCGAATGCCATGACGAGTTGAGCGGCAAGAAGTCCGCCATGCGCAGGGCCATCTATGACTACATCGAGAGCAACCAGAGCAACGACGATTTCAAGGAGTACCTGACCGGCGAGATCGATGCACTCAAGACAAGCGTCGGCCGGGATCTGGAGGCACGCTTCTCCAAGGTGTTCAAGTCGTTCACCAATGAGGCTGAAGCCATCATCCAGAAGAATCAGAAGAACGTCAGCGAGATCCTGCACTACACGATCGATGACCCGTTCTCATCGCTCAAACTGAGCTTCCACACCGACTTCAAGATGAGCAATGGCATCAACGTCGTGGGCCTGATCTCGACGCTGGGCGGAGCCGCGGCGCTGGTCTGGGCATCGTTCCTGGCGTCCAACCCGGTGGGCTGGACCACTGCGGCAGTGATCGGTGCGGTCGGTCTCGTGTTCAGTCTCTATAAGGCCGTGCGCAGCTTCTTCAGCAGCGACTACAAGAAGGAGCAGCAGCGCAAGTCCGCTGACGAGAACATTGAGAAGGTGTTCGAGAAGCTCACGGAGATGCTGGACGGCAATCTCGAATCGGCGAGCGCCAAGATCAATGAGGCGCTGATCTCAACCAAGACCCAGATGCGCATTCCCTACGAACAGAGCCTCAACACCAAAGTGGCGCTGGAGGAAATTGCCGTCAAGATGGCTGCGTTGCGGGACAAGCTCGTCCCCAAGCCGGCCTCCGCAGCCCCCGCCTCGGCCACAGAAGCCGCAACCGCCTGAATACCGGAGCAACGTCACGTGACCAGCGCAATTCATTCATTCGAACTGCAAAAGCAGCAAGCCCTTGGAATCCTGTTCAAACTCAGCACCTTCGTGCAGGAGGGAAGCAGTCTGGGCATCCATGTCCATCCGGATCTCGTGACGAAGCTGGAGAAATCGGTGCGGGAAGCGACGGAGCAGAAACTCAAGGTCGCCCTGATCGGGGGCTTCTCCGAAGGCAAGACATCGATCGCCGCCGCCTGGCTGGAGGAGCTGGATCGCAAGAGCATGAACATCAGCCAGGCGGAGTCGTCCAGCGAAGTCCAGATCTACGAATACAAGGACCAGCTGCAGATCATCGACACACCCGGGCTGTTCGGCTTCAAGGAAAAAACCAACGCCACGAGCCAGGAAATCGAGAAGTACAAAGACATCACCAAGCACTACGTGAGCGAAGCTCACCTGGTGCTGTATGTGATGAATTCCGCCAACCCGATCAAGGAAAGCCACACGGAAGACCTGAAATGGCTTTTCCGCACGCTCAACCTGCTGCCTCGCACCGTGTTCGTTCTCAGCCGTTTCGACGACGTCGCAGACGTGGCGGAGGACGCGGATTTTCAGGATAAATTCCTCGTCAAGAAGAATTCGGTGACCAAGCGACTGAATGACGTATTGGAACTGACTCCGCAGGAGCAGGGCGATCTTTCCATTGTCGCCGTGTCGGCCAATCCCTTCGACATGGGCGTCGACCACTGGTTGCGCAATCTGTCCGAATTCCGCAATCTCTCGCGCATTGGCGTGCTGCAAAGCGCGACTCAGCAGAAGATCGAGCGCAATGGTGGACTGATCTCGCTGGCGAACGAAACCCAGAAATCCATCATCGCCGACGTCATCACCCACCAGCTTCCGGCCGCCAAGGAGGCGTATGCCCTGCTGGCGGATGAAGCGCGGCGCATCACCGAAATCAAGCAAAGTCAGGCCCAGGAACTGCAGAAAGTCCACGGCAACATCGCGCAGGCTCAGACGCGACTGCGAGGTCGCCTGTTGCGCTACTTCGAGGATCTGCAACTGCAGACCCGGAAAGTTGGGCTACCCACCTTTGATGACTTCATGCACCGCGAGATTGGAAACGAAGGTTGCCTGGTGCAGCAGTGTATCCAGGAAATATTCAGCGAGGAAATCGGCAGCATTAACACCGATCTGTACCGAATACAGATGAACGTCAACAACGAGTTGAAGCATTACGACGACGTGTTGAACGCCATGAGCAAAAAGGGCGTCAAGTTTCTTTCACAGCCGGGGTTCATCACCAAAGACAATGTCCTGCTGGCTCGCGACGGGCTGAATGCCGCCACGAAAATGGTGGGGCTGGACATCAGCAAGTACCTCAAGTTCAAACCTTGGGGTGCTACCAAGCTGGCGAACGGCCTCGGCAGCGCGGTGGCCATTCTGGGTGTCGCGCTGGAAGTGTGGGACAGCTACAAGGAACAGGAGCGTCAGGCACAGTTTGCTAAAGTGATCGAGAGCATGATTTCCAACTTCCAGATCCAGTCCAAGGAGGTGGTTCAGCTGATCGACGCACCAGACTTTGCCGACCAGTTCTTCCCGACTTTCGTGACCCTTAAGCAACAACTCAGCTCCATTGACCGAGAGATGGGCGCGCTGCATGAACGCCAGGTACGATTCAAGAAGTGGTACGACGATGGCACCGCCATCGACGCCGAGTTTCGTGAGATCAACGGTCACGGCGGAAATCATCAGGCAACCTGGGAAAGCGTGCCAGAGATCGTGATCGACACTACGCCGATCATTGAAACCATCGTACCAAAGGCTCCGCCCGCAAAGCCTCTGGCCGAGACTGCACCGGCGAAGGCGTCGCTCTGGTCCAAGTTGTTCTCGTGACCTCACCGGTTCGTCCGCAAGGCGTTGGGCGAGGTGCATGCTTTCATCGCGCTTGATTCTCGCGCTCCTTCGACGAAGCTGATCAGATCTGCAGGAGTCTGGATCCAATGTACGTATGGCGTAATGCGGCAGCCGACGCAAGCATTCTCTGGGCTGCTGGGGGCGTAGGATCTTTGCAAGCTTGTGAGAACGGCTACCTGAGCTTGAAGTCCCCTGTATGTCCCGCAAGATGCTCGGGAAAGACTGCGCCTATTAAATAGAAACGGTTTGACTCCCTCGGCGTGAGAGAAGTCGGTAGGATGTTTGCAAGCTTGTGAGAATGGCTTGCAAAGGCGTTCTCGTTGAAATTGCAAAGTCCATTGAGAGGCAGAGGCCGAAATTCGCAAGATCAATGAGAACCCACAGAGGCACCTTCCGGCGCAGCCGGAGAATTGAAGTCAAATATGCTGCTAGCCCTTGTGTGAAGGGCGCTAGCAGCTATTGATTCAGGAGCATTGGGCGCTCGCGTTGTTGTGCATGGCGCAGTCCCAGAATGCACAGCCCCAGCCATACCGATCCGCTGGCCAGCCCGGCCAGCACGTCGCTGGCGTAATGCACTTGCAGCAGCACCCGACTGCACGCGCCCGTCCAGGCCAGCCAGGCAGCACCGAGCAGTGCCGGCATGTGCCAGGCGGGCGGTGCCAGGCGCAGGACCACGTAGGCCAGCATGCCGTAGGCCGCCAGCGTGCCCGAGGCGTGGCCGCTGGGAAAGCTGTAGCCGGTTTCGTGGACGATGCCATGCAGGTGTGGCGGGCGGGCGCGCTCGAACAGGTGCTTCAGCCCCTTGTTCAGCAGCGCGTTGCCGACCACGGCCGCCACCCAGGCCAGCGCCAGCAGGCGCTCGCGGCGCCACAGCAGCCAGGCGCCCACCGCGGCCACCAGCGCGATGACCACGGGCGGATCGCCCGCCCAGGTGGGCACCGTGGCCCAGTACAGCAGCGTGGCGCTGGCCTGCACCTGCAATGTGCGGGCCAGGGCGGCGTCAAAGTGGGTCATGCTGGCACCTGCCGCCACCTGCGTGGCCAGCAGGGTGAACAGGGCCAGGGCGGGCAGGGCGCAGCACAGGGCCCAATGGCGTGTGCCCAGCGTGCGGCGCTGGCGCCAGCGTGCGCCCAGCCAGCTGGCCAGGGCGAGTGCCAAGGCCAAGCCCAGCAGCCACAGCACCAGCGCATGCTGGCCTGCGGCGGCGCCCAGGGCGCTGGCAGTGTCGGAAAAGCGAGGGGTCATCGTGGCCGTTGTGTCGTGCTCGGGCCGCGATGGTAATGCGGCCGTGGCGTGGGCCTTCGCATGTGGCCGGACTTCGCCGGGTGACAGCACGGTTTGCGGCGTGGCGCCGCGTGATCCGGTACCGGCCCGCCCGTGTCAGGCCGCCATGGGTTGCGTGGGGCGGCGCTGGCGCCCTTCACCGAGGAAGTCGAAGGCCATGGCCGGGCGCTGGCCGCTGATGAGTTCGGCCATGGCCTTGCCCGAGCCGGCGCCGTGCGTCCAGCCCAGCGTGCCGTGGCCGGCGTTCACCCACAGCTTGCCCACGCGCGTGCGGCCGATGAAGGGGATGTTGGTTGGCGTGGCCGGGCGCAGGCCAGTCCAGTACTGCGGGTCGCCGCCTTCCTCGGGCGTGCGGGTGTCGCACACGCCGGGCAGGATGGTTTCGATGCGGCGCGACAGCATGTGGCAGCGCGCGCGTGCCAGGGGGCTGTCCAGCGTCAGGTCCCAGCCGTTGAGTTCAATGGTGCCGGCCACGCGCAGGAAGTTGCCCAGGCGGCTCATGGCAATCTTCTTGCCGTCGTCAATGGCCGAGACCATGGGCGCGGCCTCGGGGCGCAGCAGCGGGAAGGTGGCGCTGTAGCCCTTGCCGGGGTAAATAGGCAGATCCACGCCCACGCTGCGCAGCAGCGGCGCGCTGTAGCTGCCGCAGGCCACCACCACGGCATCGGCCTGGAGGAGCTGAATCTTGGGGTCTTTTTGGCCTCCAGCGATTTCTGGGCAAGCGCGAACAGCTACTGATTCAATAGCGCCCCCCGCCTTGTTCAGACGCACGACGTCGTGCTGCCAGAGAAACTGCGCCCCGCGCTCGGCGCAGCGGCGTGCCAGCTGCTGCGTGAACACGCGCGCATCGCCGCTTTCGTCGGTGCTGGTGTAGGTGCCGCCGGTGATGTGCGCACCGTAGGCCCGGAACGCCGGCTCGATCTGGAACAGCTCCTCACGGCTCACCAGGCGGCGCTGCACGCCGTAGCGGCGCATCACCTCGACGGCGCGGCCAGCGTCCTCGAACGACTTCTGGTCGGTGTAGAAGTGGGCAATGCCGCGCTCCAGCCGGTGGTATTCGATGCCCGTGGCGCGCACCACGTCCTTGAGCGCGGCGTGGCTGTACGCGCCCAGCGCCACGAGCTGGGCCACGTTGCGCTCGAACGCCGCATCGTTGCACTGCGCCAGGAACTGCAGGCACCAGCGCCACTGCTGCGGGTCCAGCTGCGGGCGGTACAGCAGCGGCGCTTCCTTGTCGAACATCCACTTCAGCGCCTTCCACGGCGCTTCGCGGTTGGCCCAGGGCTCGCAGTAGCTCACCGAAATCTGCGCCGCGTTGGCGAAGCTGGTCTCCTGCGCCGCATCGCTCTGGCGATCGACGACGATGACTTCGTGGCCGCGCTCCAACAGGTGCCACGCGGTGCTGATGCCGATGATGCCGGCGCCGAGGACGATGGTTTTCATGCCGCGCAGTGTGCCCCGCGTTGTGCTTTTTAAAAAGCAAAATTAAACTCTTTGGCAAATCATCAGATGTATTAATAAATGAGTGCCTACGATCCCGCCGCGCTGGAGTGCCTTGCCGCCATCGTCGAGGAGGGTGGCTTCGAGCGCGCGGCGCAGCGCCTGAACGTCACCCAGTCCGCCGTGTCGCAGCGCCTGCGCGCGCTGGAGGCGCAGGTCGGCTCGGTGCTCATCGTGCGCACGCGCCCGCTGCGCCCCACCAATGCGGGGCAGCTGCTGCTCAAGCACACCAAGCAGCTGCGCCTGCTGCGCGCCGACCTGGAGCGCGATTTGCAGGAGCTGGCGCCCAGCGCCCCGGGGGGCACACGCGAGGATGAGCGCATCGCCATCGCCATCAACGCCGACAGCATCGCCACCTGGGCGCTCGACGCGCTGGGCGACCTGGTGCGCCAGCGCCTGCCGCTGGAGATCATTGCCGACGACCAGGACTTCACCCAGGAGTGGCTGCGCTCGGGCCAGGTGCTGGGCTGCGTCACCACGCTGGCACAGGCGCTGCGTGGCTGCAAGGTGGTGCCGCTGGGCGCCATGCGCTACGTTGCCGTGGCCGAGCGCAGCTACGCCGCGCAGCATCTGCCGCAGGGGCTGACGGCGCACAACTTTCGCAGCGTGCCGTTCCTCTCATTCAACCGCAAGGACGACATGGCGTCGGAATTCATCGCGCGTGGCTTCGGCCTCAAGCGCGTGGCGCTGCACCATGTCTACGTGCCCAGCTCCGAAGGCCAGGTGCGCGCCGTGCTGGCGGGCTGGGGCGCGGGCGTGGTGCCCGAGCTGCTGGCGCGCGCGGCGCTGGCCGACGGGCGCCTGGTGGATCTGGCGCCCGGGCGCTGGCTGCCGATCCAGCTCTACTGGCACTGCTGGAACCTCGAATCGGCCGTGCTGGACGCGCTCACCGCAGCGCTGAAGGCGGCGGCGCGCGGCGCGCTCGAAGAAGGGTGATGGCCGCGCCGCCGTGGCGCGGCGTGCGCCGCGTGGCCAGCCGCCCGCGCCGAGCCAGCGCAGCAGTGTGGCAATGACCAGCGCGTTGGCCGTGTCGGGAAACAGTGAAGCCGCCAGCGTAAACGCCAGCATGGCGCGCGGCGCATCGCCGTAGGCGGTTTGCAGCCGCCGCATCACCGCCAGGCCGATCGGCATGGCCCCGATGCCGAAGCCGATGAAGCCGCCGCAGGCCACCGCGCCTTCGTGCCCGCGCCCGAAGAGCACATAGACCAGCCCGATGCCGATGGCGCAGGTGATCGCTGCCTGCACCAGCGCGCCGGACAGCAACAGCGGCAGGTGTTCGGCCAGCTCCGCCCAGTCCAGCGTGAGCATCGCCATCGCCAGGAACACGCGCAGCGCCACCGTGCCCACGAGGTCGCTGGCCTGCGTGTCAAACGGGCGGCGCAGCAGGTCGGCGCCGTTGGTCAGTGCCACGGCGGCGAGCAGCACCACGAGGAACGTGGGCACCTGCCAGCCCGCCGCGTGGCCCAGCCACGCCGTCAGCCCCGGCCCCGCCGCCACGCACACCAGCAGCCCCAGCAGCGGGGGCAGCCAGCGGTCTGACGAGAACGGCGCGCCGCGCACGGGCGCGGCGGCGTCGTGGGCGTCGGGCAGGGTGCCCTGGCCCCCGGCCCGCGTTGCGGGCGCGGGGTGCGTGGCGCCCGTCTGCCCGCGCATCAGCCACGCTGCCACCGGCCCGGCCAGCAGGCTGCCCAGCCCCAGCACCAGCCCCAGCGTGGCGCCGCCCAGCCCCACCTCCAGCGCGCCCGCCACCGGCACGGCGCTGGCCCAGGCCGTGGCCGTGCCGTGCCCGCCGATGTAGGCCGCGCTGCCCACGAACAGCCCCAGCGCAGCGGGCTGGCCGAACGCCCGGGCCAGCAGCAGCCCCGCAGCGTTCTGCGCCACGATCGCCAGTAGCACGGCCAGGCAGATCACCAGCGCACCCTTGCCCGCCTTCGCCAGCCGCCCCAGGTGCGCGCCAAAGCCCAGCGAGGCGAAGAACACCAGCAGCAGCACGCCGCGCGGTTCCGGGGCCAGCCGCACGTCGGCCACCCCGCCCGCGCGCAGCAGCGTCAGCAGCACCGACAGCAGCAGTCCCGCCGATACCGAGGGCGGTATGTTGGCGCGTTCCAGCGCGGGCTAGGCGCGGTGCAGGCGCATGCCCAGCAAGATGGTCGCCACGGCGGCAGCCAGCGTCCAGGCCGAATCGAGGTGGAAGGTGTGCATGGGGGCGAGGCTACCGCATGGCGGGGCCGGGCGCATTGCCGCCGCCGCCGCTGGCGGTCAGGGTCCGCGCAGGCTGTCCATGGCGGTTGCCAGGGGAATGTGCGCTGGCCGGGTCACCGGCATTCGCCGGCGAGGGAGGCGGCTGCGCAGGTGCGCCCGTCCATCCAGGTGGCGCCACGGAAGTCGGCCCCGGCTAGGTTCGCGCCGAATAGCTTGGCGTTGCGCAGGTTCGCGCCGTGCAGGTTGGCCCGGCGCAGATCGGCCCCGCTCAGGTTCGCTTCTTCCAGGTTGGCGCGCTCCAGATTCGCCTGCTGCAAGACCGTTTGTCTGAGGTCGGCGCGCATCAGGTGGGCCTGGCTCAGATTGGCGTCGTTCAGGCGCGCGCCGCGCAGGTTAGCGTCGTACAGCAGCAGCAGGGCCAGGTGCGCGCCGCGCAGGTCGCATTCGGGGCAGGCTTTGGTGAACACCGTGCTCAGCACATCCCACCCGTTCGCCTTGGCCGTGCTTGCCTTGGCGCTGCCGGCGCCGAAGCGGATGAACAGCGGCGTGCCCTCGGCAGGGGCCGCAGGCGCGGCGGCCAGGCGCAGCACATGGCGGCCCGGGGCCAGGCTGGCGCTGGCGGCGCGCTGGGTGGCGTCGGCCCAGGCCAGGGTCTGGCCGCTGGCGTCGGCGATTTCGAGGCGCGCCAGCGTGGCGAGGTCTTCGTCCTCCAGCTCGACGCCGTAGGTGGCGGCCTCGCCAATCTCGAACCAGACCTGCTGCGGCCCGCTGCCGCCGTGCATGACGATGCCGGTGTCGCCCTCTTGCAGCACGCGGCCCGTGGGGTTGCGGGCCGGGTCGTAGAGTTGGCTGGGGCCGAAGCCCTTCTGTGTGACGGGTTCAAGGGAGCCGCCGCCGCAGGCGGACAGGGCGAACGCCAGCGCCAGGGCGGGCAGGGTGCGTAGCGAAATGCACATGGGGTTCTCCTTCGCGGGTTACATGCACAGGTCCAAGGGGGGCACTGCCGCGCAGATGCGCCCGTCCGGCAAGGTGGCGCCACGGAGGTCGACGCCAGTCAGGTTCACTTTGACCAGGTCCACGCCGCTCAGGTCCGCACCGGCCAGGTTCGCGCCGAACAGGTACGCGCCGGCCAGATCCGCGCTTGCCAGGTTCGTGCCGCTCAGGTTGGCGGCTTGCAGCTTGGCGCGACGGAAATCGGCACCGGCCGCGTTCGCCCCCGCCAGGTTGGCGCCGTGCAGGTTGGCATCGCGCAAATCGGCCTTGCGCAAATCGGCCTTGCGCAAATCGGCCCCCAACAGGATCGCGCCGCGCAGGTCGCAGCCCATGCAGGCGCCTATTTGCAGGGACTTGCGCCCGGCCTCCGCCGTCTTGGCCGTGCCTGCCTTGGCGCCTGCTTCGGCTTCGTCGGCGTCGAAATGCAGGAACAGCGCTGTGCCCTCGGCGGGTGCAGTGGCTGCAGGTGCCAGGCGCATTACGTAGCGGCCTGGCG
This sequence comes from Paenacidovorax caeni, assembly GCF_001298675.1. Taxonomy (GTDB): domain Bacteria; phylum Pseudomonadota; class Gammaproteobacteria; order Burkholderiales; family Burkholderiaceae_C; genus Paenacidovorax; species Paenacidovorax caeni. The sequence goes on along the minus strand of NZ_CYIG01000021.1, from coordinate 3,199 downwards.
CCAGGTCGGCGCTGGCGGTGCGCTGGGCGGCGTCGGCCCAGGCCAGGGTCTGGCCGCTGGCGTTGGCCACTTCCACGCGCGCCAGCGTGGCGAGGTCTTCGTCCTCCAGCTCGACGCCGTAGGTGGCGGCCTCGCCAATCTCGAACCACACCTGCTGCGGCCCGCTGCCGCCGAGCATGACGATGCCGGTGTCGCCCTCCTGCAGCACGCGGCCCGTGGGGTTGCGGGCCGGGTCGTAGAGCTGGCTGGGGCCGAAGCCCTTCTGTGTGACGGGTTCAACGGAGCCGCCGCCGCAGGCGGACAGGACGAGCGCCAGCGCCAGGGCGGGCAGGGTGCGTAGCGAGAGGGACATGGCAGGCACCTTTCACTGGGGGTTGCTCAAGCCCAAGGTGCAGGTGGCGTCAGGCGGCAGCACCATGCCCGGCTTGCAGGTGTCTGCGTCGTCTGGGTTGAGCAGGCGGTAGCCTCGGACGTCGGTTGTGCGGATCTGCTGGGGCTTGCCCGATGTGTTGCGCAGGGTGTAGCGGTAGTAGTAATCGCCCGAGTCCAGCGCGGGCTGCCACAGCAGTTGCGCCGTACCACCGCCCGGTTGGTCGAGTGCTGCGTCGGCATCGTCGCCACCGACACTCATGCCGATTTGCGCCATGGCTGGGGTGCTCCATGGCACGGCGAGCAGCGCAGCCCCTGCCAGCAGCGCCAGCGCTATGGCACGCAGCATGCCGCCCCTGGCGCTGCGCAGCAGGCGTGGTGCTAGCACGGCCAACGCCAGCACCAGCACCGCCAGGCCCCACTGCGACAGCGTGGGGATGGCCTGCGTACCGGCGCTCAGCGGGCCGTAGGTGATGTAGGCCACGGTGCCACCCGGTGCGGCCCAGGCTGGCGAGGCCAGTGCCAACGCGGCGGCGGCAGGCAGGAGCGGTTTACGTGTCATGAGGGAAATCCTTTCTCGGGGTGATGGAAAAAATAGGGGTAAAGCAGCCGTGAAGCCCTGCGTGGCAAGGGCTTCATGTCGCTGAAAGGCGCCGCCGCTCAATGCGCCGGGCGCGGTTCGCGTGGCTGGCGGTTCTCGCGGGCGTCGCGGGCCGAGAGGCTGGCGCTTACGGCGCGCAGGCGCAGCGACAGCTTGCGCGCCAGTAGGGCGGAGAGGCTGGCGGCCAGGCGTGGCTCACGGGCCAGCATTTCGTCCATGGCCTGGGCGTCGAGCACCGCCAATTCGCAGTCGGCCAGCGTGGTGCAGGCCGAGTGGCGCAGGCCGCCGTCGAGCAACGACATTTCACCCATGATGTCGCCAGGGCGCAGTTGCGCCAGATGCAGGCACTCGCCCCAGGGCTGGGTGCGGTTGACCGACATATTCCCCGCGAGCAGCACCGCCATGAAGTCGCCGCGCTCGTCCTGGCGGATGACCTCGCACTGCGGGCCCACGCGCACCAGCGAGAAGAAACGCACCATGCGCTGCACGGCGTCTGCATCGAGCAGCGCCATGTGCCGGTTGTCTGCCCACAGCGTCTGCAGCCGCGCGGCCACGCCGTCGGCGGGTAGGCGCCGGGCGCTGATTTCCACTGCGCGAGCCTCCCAGGGCACGAAGGGCACGCCGCCGGGCACGTCCTGGCTGGCGAAGGCCGAGCTGAAAAAGACCGAGTCGCCGTCCCCTGGGGTAGAACTGGGGGAGCGGGCCGCACTGGGCCATAGCGGGCGCAGCAGGTGGCGCAGAGGGGTGTTCATGGCGGAGTTCCGTTTCTTGTGTGTATCGAATGGCAAAAAGTCTAGAAAGCGTCTGTGCGCGCGTCTATCGCCCAAATGGGTGAAGCGCCGAGGGCATGCACGAGGCCATACCGCCACCCAGGCGGGCTCGCGCGCCGGGTGGTAGCACCACCCATTCGGCGCAGGCAGGCAAAGCCGCTATCCGCAGGGCGGCAATGGGGTGCAGTGGCCTTTCTTTCTATGCATCAAATAGCCTGCTAGCGCTTGCCTACCAAGCGCTAGAAGCTATCTTTACAGGAGCGCCCGGCGACGCATCGCCCCCAGCCCCGCTGCCAGCAGCGAAAGCAGCGCCAGCGCCCAGGGGCCGAGTGCGGGGATGGCCTGTGGGGCCTGCGGGGCTGGCGGGGCCAGCAGCACGGGGACGCCGGGGTCGGTGATCTGGTGGGGCACGGAGTCGCTGTCGCCCACGCCGCCGTCGGTCAGGGTGAAGGTCACGCTCATGCCGTCGGGTGCAAACTGCGCGCCGGGCAGCGCATACCAGTGCGGCTGCGCGCAGGCAGCGCCGGTGCAGCCCAGCCCGTCGGGGCTGGGGCCGTATTTGTAATAACTGGCCCCCTGCGGCACAGGCATAGTGAAGCGCACAGTCACCTGCGCATCGCCATTGCCAGCGACCCGCCCAAGCACCAGCCCCAGCGGCGCGTGCACCGCCCGCACATGGGGCGGCAAGGGTGCGGGCAAGGTGGCGGCAAAAGCGGCGCTGCTGATCTCCCAGCCGTTCGCGCTGTCCACCTCCACCGCACCCAGATTACCGTTGCCGCCCGCACCCTGCCACGGTGCGCTGCACTGCTGCGCTGCACCGCCATATTCACCGCTGCACTGCCATGTGTACTGGCCGCTGGCGGATAGCACGGCCCCAGGCGTGCCCGTGGCGCACAAATTTGCGCTGGGCTTGGCGGCCACAGCGCCGTTGGCCGCTGAGCCGCAGGTGGCATCGACCGGGTCGTGGGCGAAAGTGGCGCTCACGCTGCGCGTGCTGGTCACATTGGTGAGCTGGCATGCCCCCGTACCCGCGCAATCGCCTGACCAGCCGGTGAAGTGGTAGCCCGTATCGGGCGTGGCGGTGCAGCTTGCATTCTGGCCGTGGGTGACGGGATTGGGCGTGCAGGTGACCGCGCCGTTGGCGGCGGCAGGGGTGATGCTGATGGCGTAGGTAGTGAGCGCGAAAGTGGCGCTCACGCTGCGCGTGCTGGTCACATTGGTGAACTGGCACGCCCCCGTACCCGTGCAATCACCCGTCCAGCCGGTGAAGTGGTAGCCCGCATCGGGCGTGGCGGTGCAGCTTGCATCCTGGCCGTGGGGGACGGGATTGGGCGTGCAGGTGACCGTGCCGTTGGCGGTGGCGGGGGTGGCGATAGCGTGGGTGTTGGGCGCGAAAGTGGCCGAAACGCTGCGCGTGCTGGTCACATTGGTGAACTGGCATGCCCCCGTACCCGCGCAA
>NZ_CYIG01000020.1 GCF_001298675.1 Paenacidovorax caeni | reverse complement strand
GGTCTTCAGGCTTCTTGTAGTTAGCCAGCAGGCCAGACAGCAGTTCTTCGGGTACGTCGTGTTTCTTGGTGCTCATTGTGCTTACGGACAGGCCGGCTCGCGCCGGCGGTGGATTGTCCGTTTACACAAAATTCTGCACACCCTCCAGACGCTTGAACGGCAAATTTCATCCGTTCCCGTTTCATCCGTTCCCCTAAGGGAGAGAACGGAAGGAACGGATGGAAGGGGGACTAAATCCCCCCTTCCCATCCATTCGTTCCAAGCAATTACAGAACGGATGGGAACGGATGGGAACGGAAGGAACGGATGGGGTGAGGCACAGGCGCAAGGGCCATAAACAAACCGCCGCCCTGCATCCCTTCACCAACTTTGAAAAACACCATGCACCAAGCAAAGACCGGGCAGACACCGCCCCCAGAACTGGCCGCCGCGATGGCGAAATTTGAAACCGCGCAACTTGAGCAACTGGCGCACAACGTCGCAAACCGTGGCGCACTGCTGCCGCGCAACCTGACAGCCGAACAGCGCCGCGCCGTTATGGCGATGGTTTCTCGCGTTAACCCTTCCCTTTGAATCGAAAGAACACCATGAAAAACATCAATCAAAGCCCCCGTTTCGCCGAAGCGCAAAACACCCTAGGCGAACTGACCGGCGCATTCAATGCAGCCACTGCCGAGGAAGCGCGTTTGCTGGGACTGCTGGCCGCGCCTGCCGATACGTTCGACCCCCTGGCCGCTGGCCTGCGCCTGCTGCGTGGTGAGTCTGCACAGCGCAACGACAGCACGGGCCTTAATCGTGAGCTTGCTCAGGTGCGCGAGCGTCTGGACACCCTGCGCCCCGCCATTGAAGCGCAACGGGCCGCCGTGGCTGCGCTGGTGGCCGAACTAAGCGCCGCAGTCTGCGCAGAGGCCCAACCGGCGCACGCAAAGGCCGTTCAAGGCGTGGCTGATGCGCTGGTGAGTCTGCGGGCTGCGCTGGCTGCCGAGGCTGCTGTGAGGGCTGGAATCGAGGCCGCCGGGTATCAATGCAGCCTTGTGGCAGTGGCGGAGCCTGAACTGAGCTTTGCAGATACTGAAAGCGCCGCGTCCCGTCTGCTGCGTGATGTAACCCGCCGCCTGGAAGTGGAACGCCTGCGCACTGGTGGGCCGGTGAATGTCCGCCTGCTGGTGGACGGTACGGGGTTTGGCGACCTTGGGGACGTTGTGAAAATCGACGGGCCGGACGCTGCGCATGTGGTGGCGCTGGGGCATGGTGAGCCGACCACCGCAAAGCCGGGCAAGCTGCCGCGTGTGCGCGAATCTATCGCGCTGGTGCTGGGCTAAGGTCACAGGGGCGGTTGCGTGTTTGCGCGATGCCCCCTCTAGACCGGCTTGTTCGACCTGCCATAACGCTAACGCACAACTTGCCGTGTCGTGCGCGCGCGCGAGGCAGGGGCGGGTGCAAAGTCTGGGCTATGCCCCATGTAAACCGACAGCACCCCCAAGCAACCCTAAACATCCAGAAAAAAGGTGATGGGGTGGGGGGTATCAAAAGTCTGCAACCCCAGGCCAGCCGACACCCCGCGGTTCCGCACGCGGAGAAAAAATCCCCCTTTGCGAAGTATTCAAATCAGCAAATGACCGAAGCCCCGCCCGAGGGGCTTTTTTATTGCTGGTGCTGGGTGGCTACATGCTGGCTACACGGGGCAAAACCCTGTACCAGTGGCTACATGGTGGCTACATGAGCCAAGAATGAAAAAACCCCGCTATTGTTTAGATAGCAGGGTTTCTTTATATAGCTTGGTGGGTCGTGCAGGATTCGAACCTGCGACCAACGGATTAAAAGTCCGCTGCTCTACCAACTGAGCTAACGACCCACACTTTTCTTCGCATCTACATACGAAGCCTTGAATTATAGCACGTTTACAGAGATTAAAAATCTTCGCGCGCCACGCAATCCAATACCCACCCGGCCGCACACTGGCCAAAGGTTGCCGTCACGGCGACCACCGAACCATAGCCATGACAGCCGAGCGAGCCATCGCCCGCCAAACCACATGAGGCGTGGGGAGGAGCAACTGCCTCCCTGCTGAACACGCAGGCAACCTTCATCCTGCGCCCCTCCTTGGGTGCACCGTGGTGCTTACGCAGTTGGTAGCGCACCTGGGTCAGCAGTGGATCATGGGTAACTGCCGCCAGATCATCAATATCCACCTTGTGCGCGAGGCGCTTTCCCCCAGCGGCACCAACACTGATGAACGGTTTGCCGGAATTCCGTGCCCACTGCGCCATGGATGTCTTGGCGCGCACTTGATCGCAGGCATCAATGACGGCATCGACAGCCGATGGCAGCAAACCTGGCCAGTTCGTGCTGTCAACGAAATCCTCAACACAAACCACGGAGCAGGCAGGATGAATTTGCGCGATACGGTCGCGCATCGCCTGTACCTTGGCCTGTCCGACCGTCTCAGTCAGTGCATGAACTTGCCGGTTGATGTTTGATTCAGCGACATGGTCGAGATCTATCAGCGTCAAGCGGCCAACTCCGCTGCGCGCCAGTGCCTCTGCCGCCCACGAGCCGACTCCGCCCACGCCCACGACGGCTACGTGGGCCGCACGTATGCGCCCGGCTCCCTCAAGGCCGTACAAACGCTCCAGCCCGCCAAAGCGGCGCTGGAGATCTACTTCATCGGCCACGGGATCCGTCACTTGAGACGCGCCAGGCGCTCCTTGGCAGCACCCGCGGCCTCAGACTGCGGATAGGCCTTGACCAAGTCTTCAAAGGTCTTGCGCGCAGCGCGTGTGTCCTTCAATTCGACCTGGCAGTTGCCAATCGAGAGTGCTGCCTCGGGCGCACGCGCGTGGGTCGGTGCTGCCGCCAGCAAGGCCTTGAAGTTACCGATGGCTTCCTTGTAATCACGCGTCGCATACTGTGCGTTGCCCAACCAGAAGCGCGCAGAAGGCACATAGCCACTGCGCGGGTACTGCTTGATGAAAGCGGCAAATGCCTGGCCAGCCTCGGCAAACTTGCCCGTGCGGAAAACCTCGAGAGCGGACTCGAAGTCCCGCTTCTCTGCAGGGTCGGCTCGGAATTCCTGACCGTCGAGGCTCACCTTCACCGGCTCGAACTGACGCAGGCGTTCATCAACGCCCTGCGCCATATCCTTTTGGCGTCGCTGCAATTCGGCGATGTCGCGCTGGAGCTGCTCGTTCTGCCCGCGCAGCTTGGCCTGCTCAGTGCGCAGCGCCTCGATCTGCGTTTGCAGATCGAGCAAGCTGCGGCGCAGCTGCGACGACTCGTCGCCCGTGCGCATGCTCCCCTGGGTCAGTCCATCCACACGTTGGCGCAACTCCAGGATGGCGCGACGCGCCTCTTCATCCTCGAAAAGCGCCGCGTGACCACCTACCGCATAGGCGGATGCCAAAGCCGCCACGAGCGCGGCCTTGGCCCAGGAAGGAAAGCGGGCTGCGGGCATCAGCGGTACGACAGTTCAACGCGGCGATTCTGCGCGCGGGCGTCTTCGCTGATGCCTTGCACGGCAGGCTTTTCCTTACCGTAGCTGATGGCTTCCATCTGGCCATCGGACACGCCCAGCAGGCCCAGCGAGCGGCGCACGGCTTCGGCACGCTTTTGGCCCAGCGCCAGGTTGTACTCGCGACCACCACGGTCATCGGTGTGGCCTTCCAGCATGACCTTGCGACCCGGCACTGCCTTGATGAAGCGCGCATGGGCATCCAGCACCGATTGGTACTCGGACTTGATCGCATAGCTGTCAAAGTCGAAGTAGATGGTACGGCTCACGCCCACCGGGCCAGCACCGTCACGGTCGGATTGGCCAAGATTCACCCCTGCAACACCACTTTGGGCCGTGTTACCTGTGTTGGCTCCGGCATTGGTTGTCGCCGAACGGTCCTCCACCGGGGCCTGGTCGTCCAGCTTGACCCCGGTGCTGCAGCCGGCCATCAGGGCAGCCACGGTCAAAGCGATGGAAAGGCGTTTCAAATGTTTCATGCAAATTGCTCCTGCAATCTTGGATACGGGTTAAATCAGATCGAATTCACTGTTTTTGGTACGGCCCCCAATCGGGCTCGCGTATGTCTCCGCCCTGCCCCGCCAGCCGTGCCTTGATCTTTCCATCCAGCGTGGTGGTCATGAGCGCCTCACGGCCCTGCTGCTGGGTGGCGTAGACAATCAAACGGCTATTGGGTGCAAAACTTGGGTTTTCGTCTGCGGTGGTGTCGGTAATGGCGCTCACGGCCCCCGTGCCCAGATCCATGACATGCAGCTTGAACGCGCCGCCGACACGCGAGATATAGGCCAGCCAGCGTCCATCCGGACTCACGCTTGGGGAAATGTTGTAGCTGCCGGAGAACGTAACGCGCTCGGCGTTGCCGCCCGATGCCGCCACCTTGTAAATCTGCGGTGCACCGCCACGATCACTCACGAAGTAGATGGTGCGGCCATCACCAGAGAACACGGGCTCGGTATCAATACCGCTGCTCTGCATCAAACGGCGCGGCTCACCGCCGTTGGCGTCGATGGTGTAGAGCTGCGAACTGCCATCGCGCGTCAGGGTCACCGCCAGTTGCCGGCCATCGGGCGACCAGGCGGGTGCGCTGTTAGAGCCGCGGAAGTTGGCAATGAGACGGCGACGCCCACTGGCCACGTCATGCACATACACCACGGGCTTGCGTGACTCAAACGAGACGTAGGCCAGCTGGGTGCCATTGGGCGCCCAGGCAGGGGAAATGATCGGCTCGGGGCTCGACAAGGCAGCCTGGGCATTCTCCCCATCGGCATCGGCCACCCACAGGCTGTAACGTCCGCCTGCCTTCGTCACATACGCGATGCGCGTGGAGAACACGCCACGCTCACCCGTGAGCTTCTCGTAGACGAAGTCGGCGATGCGGTGTGCCACCAGGCGCAAGTCACCTTGGCTGACCACGAAGCTCTGCCCCCCGAGATCCTGGGCCCGCACCACGTCCCACAGGCGGAAGCGAATGTCGTAGCGGCCATCCGCCAGGCGCGTGATGCTGCCGGTCACCAGGGAGTCGGCGCTTTTTTGCCGCCACTGGGCCATGTCAGGGCGCGAGACCTCATCCAACGCCGCCCCTGCGGCATCAATGCTGCGAAACTGCCCACTGCGCTCCAGATCGGCCTGCACGATCGCCGAAATGCGCTGTGGCGATTGCGCCTCGCCCCGGAAGGGCGCCAAGGCAATCGGCAGCTGCGTCAGTCCGACCCCCGTCACTTCCACACGGAACTGCGCGAGAGCGGGTAGAGCAGGGAGAGAAAGAATCGCGGCCAGGACCTGGCGGCGCAAAGGAAGAAGCGGCGCAGCCGCTTGGGATGGGATGGATCGGTCAGTGGTCATTGGCAGCCGTCGGAACCTTACGCAACAAAGCCGGAAGACAACCCGGCATATTACACATTGATCCCGAACTCCTGTGACAAACGGTATGGTACACCCAGTGAACCGTAGAATCCGGCCGCAAATGCAAGCCCCTGACTCCGGAACACCCAATGCCGCCAGCACCGCTGCCCCCACGTCACCGGGCCTGCGGGCCAGGCTGCGGCGCCTGCTGCCCTTTTTCAGCGGGCACCGCGTGGCCTGGGGCCTGGCCTTCTTCGGCACCGTGGTTGGCGCCATCACCGAGCCACTGATTCCGGCGCTGCTCAAGCCATTGCTCGACAGTGGTTTCACCGACGGCACCCTGGAACTGTGGTTGGTGCCGCTGGCCATCATCGGTGTCTTCCTGGTGCGCGGCATTGCCCAGTTCACCAGCCAATACGCCATCACGCGCATCGCCAACGAGGGCATGCTGCTGCTGCGCAAGGCCTTGTTCGAGCGCTTGCTGTCGGCAGAAATGGCGCTGTTCTCGCGCCAGTCGGCCAGCACCCTCTCCAACACCGTGGTGTACGAGGTCCAGACCGGCGCCACGCTCCTGGTGCAGGCCCTGATGGGCATCTCACGCGACGGCTTCACGCTGGTCGCATTGCTGGGCTACCTGCTCTACCTGAACTGGCAGCTGACCCTCATCGTCGCCGTCGTGGTGCCCGGGGTCGCCTGGATCATGAAGACGCTGTCGCGCCGCCTCTATCGCATCACCAAGGCCAGCCAGCAGGCCACCGACGACCTCGCCTACGTGGTCGAGGAAAACGTGCTGGCCCACCGCGTGGTGCGTCTGCACGGTGCGCAGTCATCGCAGAACCAGCGCTTCGGCCAGCTCAGCGACAGCCTGCGCCGCCTGGCCATCAAGGCGACGATCGCATCGGCGGCCATGACGCCCCTGACCCAGCTGCTCGCGGCGGGGGCCTTGTCCACGGTGATCTGCATCGCCCTGTGGCAAAGCCGCACCGGTGCGGACGGCGGCCAGGCCATCACCGTCGGAGGTTTCGCCTCATTCATCACCGCCATGCTGATGCTGGTGGCCCCCATGCGCCGCATGGCCGATGTCTCCAACCCGCTCACGCGCGGCGTGGCGGCCCTGGAGCGCGGCCTCCTGCTGATCAACGACACCGGCAGTGAGGCAAGTGGCCACCAAACCCCGAGCCCGGTGCGCGGCGCGCTGGAATTGCGCGACGTGACCGTACGGTTCGCGCAAGACCAGTCCCCCGCGCTGGACCGCGTGAGCCTGCGCGTGCGCCCGGGCGAGGTGGTCGCGCTGGTTGGCCCCTCTGGCGCCGGCAAGACCACGCTGGTCAATCTGCTGCCGCGCTTCGTGCTTGCCAGCGAAGGGGACATCCTTCTGGACGGCTGCCCGCTGCAGGACTGGCGCCTGGACCACCTGCGCGCGCAATTTGCCATGGTGAGCCAGGACGTGGTGATGTTCAACGACAGCATCGCCGCCAACGTAGCGCTCGGCGCGCCCCTCGACGAAGCACGGGTACACGCCTGCCTGGCGGCGGCCAACCTGGCCGAGCATGTGGCCAGCCTGCCCCAGGGCATCCACACGCTGGTGGGGCACAACGCCACCCAGCTTTCGGGCGGGCAGCGCCAGCGCCTGGCGATTGCGCGGGCGCTCTACAAGGATGCGCCGATCCTGATCCTCGACGAAGCCACCTCGGCACTCGACACGGAGTCCGAGCGGCTGGTGCAAGACGCGCTGCAGCGCCTGATGCAAGGGCGCACAACGCTGGTCATCGCCCACCGCCTCTCGACCATCGAGCATGCCGACCGCGTCATCGTCATGCAGCAAGGCCGTGTGGCCGAGCAGGGCACGCACGCGCAGCTTCTGGCCCAAGGCGGCATCTATGCACGCCTGCAAAACCACGCAGGCTGATTACGAATAAAAAAGGCCTCCAGCCCTTTCCTAGCAAGCGCTAGCAGCTACAAAAAAAGAAGCTACCACTGACCCCGGTTGGGCTGGCGCTGACGGATAGCAGTCGCCAATTGCTGCGCCAAGTCCTTGCGCCCCGCCCGCAGCGCAAAGTCCACAGCCGTCAGGCCCAGCTGGTTTTTGATGGTGGGGTCGGCCCCTTCCTCCAGCAGCAGCAGCGCGCTGGCGCGCGTGCCGTACTGCGCTGCCAGCATGAGCGGCGTGCTGCCATTGGGCGAGCCAGCGTCGATGTAGGCATGGTGCTCCAGCAGCAGCGCCAGCATGGCGGGCTGCTGGTCGCCGGTGCCAGAGGCGGCGTAGTGCAGCGGCGTCCAGCCGGTCTTGTTCACATCGGCATCCTTGGCGACCAGCGCGCGGGCCAGGTCCAGGTAGCCTTTGATGGCGGCCAGCATCAGCGCGGTCTCCCCTTGCGGGTTGGCTTGGTCCACTTTGAGGGCCGGCGCCTGGAGCAAGGCACCAAAGGCCTTGAACGACTCCAGCTGCAGCGCCAGCACCAGGGCCGGCACACCTTTGGCATCCACGGTATTGGGGTCAAACCCCCGGCGCAGCAGCGCCGTGATAGCCCCGGCATCATCGCGCCGGATGGCGGTGAAGAAATCATCGTACGAACCGGCCTGCGCCAGCCCCCACGCACCCCAGCCCAGACCCGAAACGGCCAGCAGACAGCGGCGGCGCATCATGCCCGCACCCCGGCGAACAGGGCCTCGAAATTGCGGCTGGTGGCCTCGGCGACGGCCTGCACGCCGATACCGCGCACCGTGGCAATCTGCTGCGCGACATAGGGCACATAGGCCGGCGTGTTCGTCTTGCCGCGGTAGGGAACCGGGGCCAGATAGGGGCTGTCGGTTTCGATCAACATCCGGTCCAGCGGCACAAAGGCGGCCACGTCGCGCAGTTCCTGGGCGCTCTTGAACGTGACGATGCCCGAGAACGAGATGTAGTAGCCCAGGTCCAGCGCCGCACGCGCCACGGCCATCGACTCGGTAAAACAATGGAACACGCCGCCGGCACGGTTGCCCGCGCCGTCCTCGCCCTCTTCGCGCAGGATGGCCAGCGTGTCTTCGGCTGCGCTGCGGGTGTGGATCACCAGCGGCTTGCCCACGGCCCGGGCCGCGCGGATGTGCGTGCGAAAGCGCGCGCGCTGCCACTCCAGGTCGGCGATGCTGCGGCCGCCCTTGCGGTCTTCCATGCCGTAGTAGTCCAGCCCAGTTTCACCAATGGCCACCACGCGAGGCAAGGCGGCGTGTGCACGCAAATCCTGCTCAGTCGGCTCAGTCACGCCCTCGTTGTCCGGGTGCACCCCGACGGTGCACCAGAAGTTGTCGTAGGCCAGCGCCAGCGCATGCACCTGGCCAAACTCCTCCATCGTGGTGCAGATGCAAAGCGCCCGCTCTACCTGCGCCTGCTGCATGGCCTGGCGAATGGCAGGAAGCTGGCTGGCCAGCTCGGGGAACGTGAGGTGACAGTGCGAGTCGGTGAACATAGGCGGGAAAACGGACATGCCGGCCCACGGGCCGGCATGCGAGTGGGCAAAAAAGACTCAGAGCGTCTGCGTCGAACGGTCCGAACCCAGGGCCGTCCCCAGGATTTCCTCGATTTTGAGCCTGAGCTGGCGCGACTTCTCGTCCTTCGGGAAATGGATGCCGACGCCCTGGGTGCGGTTGCCGCCAGCGCGCGCAGGCGTAACCCAGGCCACGCGGCCCGCCACGGGGTAGCGCTGCGTGTCATCGGGCAGCGTCAGCAGCACGTACACGTCATCCCCCAGGCGGTATTCGCGGTTGGTGGGCACGAAAATGCCGCCCTCGGTGAAAAAAGGAATGTAGGCCGCGTACAGGGCCGCCTTTTCCTTGATGGCCAGCTGCATGACGCTGGGACGCGGCGCTGTGGAGGGAGTGCTCATGGGCTCGTGGGGCTCTCTTCAATGGCGTGAGTGTAGTGTCTGGCGCGCCTGTGCCACAAGCGCCTCCAGCATCAGGCCTGTATTGAACGGATGCTCGGCCGTGCGCGCCGCGCGCGTCAGCGCCTGGGCCCAGCGCGCCAGGGCCAGCAAAGGCGGCGGCGGCGGCAGGTCGGCGGCGGCGAAATAGCGCGGCGCCGCACCGCAGGCGCTGGCCTGCAGATCGTGGCAGAGCTTTTGCAAGGCGTTGATGGCCTGCGCCGGGGTGAGGTCGGCCAACGCGGCCACCTCGCCACGCGCCAGTGCTTTGGGCAGTTGCGCCCAGGCCGCAGGGCTGCGCCCGGCATGTGCCTGCGCCAGCGCGTCCTGCGCACGCCCCCCGGCTGCGCGCAGCTGAGCCTGCGCCACCTCGGGTGCCAGGCCTTGGGCCTGCAGCCACTGCAGCGCCTGCGCCTCGTCAGGCCAGTGCAGCGTATGGCCCAGGCAGCGGCTGCGAATGGTGGGCAGCAGCAAATGCGCCGCCTCGCTGGCAAGCACGAAGCGCGTGTCGCCCGGGGGCTCCTCCAGCGTTTTGAGCAGCGCGTTGGCCGTGATGGTGTTCATTTGCTCGGCCGGGTAAACCAACACCGCCTTGCCCCGGCCGCGCGCCGAAGTGCGCTGGCAGAACTCCACGGCGTCGCGCATGGCCTCGACGCGGATTTCACGGCTGGGCTTGCGCTTTTTGTCGTCGATCTCGGACTGGGCCTTCTCGGGCAACGGCCAGCCCAGCGCCAGCATCACGGTCTCGGGCATGAGCACACACAGGTCGGCGTGGGTGTGCACCGCCACGGCATGGCAACTACCGCACTGGCCGCACGCACCGTGGGGCGTGGGCGCATCGCACAGCCAGGCGCGCACCAGCTCCAGCGCCAGCTCGAACTGCCCCAGGCCCGAAGGCCCCTGCAGCAGCCAGGCGTGGCCGCGCTGGGCCAGCAACTGGTCTCGCTGCGCAGCGATCCAGGGGGCGAGGGCGCTCATGGCGCAGCCTCCTCCAGCCAGCCACGCTGGCGCAACGCGGCGAACACCTGCTGCTGCACCTGCGCCAGCGGCTGCGCGCCGTCGATGCGCACGAAGCGCTGCGGCGCAAGCGCAGCGCGCTCGGCATAGCCCTGCGCCACCCGCTGGAAAAAGGCCTGCGGCTCGGCCTCGAAGCGGTCGGGCGCGCGCGCGGCAGCCAGCCGCTGTGCGGCCACCTCCACCGGCACGTCGAACCATACGGTGGCATCGGGCTCACGCATCAAATCAGGGTCTTGGGCAAGCCCAGTCTGCGCCAAATGCTCCAAAATCAATAGCACGCCCCGATCGAACCCACGACCCGCGCCCTGGTAAGCGAAGGTGGCGTCGGTGAAGCGGTCGCACAGCACCACCTCGCCGCGTGCCAGTGCAGGCTCGATCACCTGCACCAGGTGGTCGCGCCGCGCAGCGAACACCAACAGGGCCTCGGTCAACGCGTCCATGGCGTCGTGCAGCAGCAGCGCGCGCAGCTTCTCGGCCAGCGGCGTACCGCCAGGTTCGCGCGTGCGCGTGACGCAGCGGCCCTGCGCCTCAAAGGCGCAGGCCAGCGCCTCAATGTGCGAGCTCTTGCCCGCGCCGTCGATGCCCTCGAAGGTGATGAACAGCCCTGGCTCCATATCAGTTCTCCATAGCGCTGCGCGCCACCCACGGCCCATGAAACCTGCGCAACCCAAGCGCGGGCAGCCGCGCAAGGGCCGCCCCGCCGCGCTGGCTGCGTCCCCCTCCCATAGCGCGAAGCGCGTAGAGAGAGGGGGAAGGCGCGCAGCGCCTCAGGGGGTGTTTCATTTCTGCCCTCTCTGGTAGCGGTTGACCGCGCGGTTGTGCTCGTCCAGCGTGGCGCTGAAATGGCTGGAGCCATCGCCCTTGGCGACGAAGTACAGCGCGCGCGTCTGCTGCGGCTGCACGGCGGCCAGCAGCGCCGCCTTGCCCGGCATGGCGATGGGCGTGGGCGGCAGGCCGGGGCGGGTGTAGGTGTTCCAGGGGTGGTCGGTTTGCAGGTCGCGCTTGCGCAGGTTGCCGTCAAACTTCTCGCCCAGGCCGTAGATGACCGTCGGATCGGTCTGCAGCAGCATGCCCACGCGCAGGCGGTTGGTGAAAACGCCGGCGATGTGAGCGCGGTCGCTGGCCAAGCCCGTTTCCTTTTCCACGATGCTGGCGAGGATCAGCGCCTCGTCGGCGCTCTTGAGCGGCGTATCGCTGGCACGCTGGGCCCAGGCGGCTTCCAGGCGGCGGTCCATGGCGTGCAGGGCGCGGCGCAGCAGCGCCAGTTCACTGCTGCCCTTGGCGTAGGTGTAGGTGTCGGGAAAGAAGCGGCCCTCGGGGGCCACGCCGGGGCGGCCCAACTTGTCCATCAGTTGCGCGTCGTCCAGTACCGTGGCGTCATGACGCAACCCCTCGTCGCGCGCCAGTGCCGCGCGCACCTGGCGGAAGTTCCAGCCCTCGACCAGCGTCAACGCGCGCAGGGTTTCCTCACCGCGCGCGAGCTTCTGCAGCAGGCCCTGGGGCGTGGTGCCAGCGGGAATTTCGTAGTTGCCGGCCTTGATGCGCCGGTCCTGCCCCGAAACACGGAACCAGCCGTAGAGCAGGCGCGCGTCGGTGCGCACGCCCGCCACCACGACGGCACGGGCCACACCGCGCGGGGTGGTGCCGGGCTCGATCTCGAGCTCCAGCGCAGCGGCGCCGCCCAGATCCAGCGGCTGCTGCAGCCACCAGGCCGCGCCGCCGCCCAGTGCGCCCGCGATCAACAGCAATAAAACCAGTAAGCGACGCACAACCCCAGCGCACAAAATGAATAGAGCCGGGGATGATAATCGCTCGCCATGACCCAGCTTCTCAATGGAATTGCTCCCCTGCCCCACCTGGGCGTGATCCGCGTGGACGGTGCGGACGCTGCCTCGTTCCTGCAAGGCCAGCTGACCCAGGATTTCGCCCTGCTGCAAGACAACCAGGCCCGCCTGGCGGCCTACCTGTCGCCCAAAGGGCGCATGCTGGCCAGCTTCATCGGCTTGCGGCGCAGCAGCACCGAACTGCTGCTGGTGTGCAGCAGCGACCTGCTGCCCGCGACGCTCAAGCGCCTGTCCATGTTCGTGCTGCGCGCCAAGGTCCAGCTGACCGATGCCTCGGCCGATTTCCAGTGCTGGGGCCTGGCCGGCGACGCTCTGCTTTCGATAGCTGGTAGCGCTTTACCTGCTTGGTCAAAAGCCGAATTTGGCTCTGCAAGCGTAGTGCATCTGTACCCGGCAGAAAACCAGCCGCGTGCGCTGCTGGTGGCGCCAGCCGATGCGCCCGCACCCACAGGCCCCGCCCTGGCGCCGGGCCTGTGGGACTGGAGCGAGGTACGCAGCGGCGTGGCCACGCTCACCGCCCCGGTGGTGGACGCCTTCGTGCCGCAGATGCTGAACTACGAATCCATCGGCGGCGTGAATTTCAAGAAGGGCTGCTACCCCGGCCAGGAGGTGGTGGCGCGCAGCCAGTTCCGCGGCACGCTCAAGCGCCGCACCTACCTGGCACACGCGCCATCGGCACTGGCCGTGGGCGCCGAGGTGTTCGCGCCGGAGGATGCCGAGCAGCCGGTGGGCACCGTGGTGCAGGCCGCTGCTGCGCCGGGTGGCGGGGTGGACGCGCTGGTAGCGCTGCAGATTGCGGCGGCCAGTGGCGCGCTGCACGTGGGTGGCGTGGCGCTCACGCTGCTGCCCCTGCCCTATGCGCTGCTCGACGACATCTGAGCGCCGGTTCACGCCCTGCACACCGTGCAAGGCCTGAAAACGCTGCCAGGGCTTGCCGGAAAAGCGCCAGGCGCTCTCTCTTCAAGCGCAAAAGCCCCGTTCAGAACGCCGGAATGACCGATCCCTGGAAGCGCTTGAGGATGAACTGGCGCACCGGCTCGGACTGGTACGCCGCCACCAGCGTCGGCACCCAGGGCGCCGCCTGGTCGCTGGCGCGCACCACAATGATGTTCACATAGGGGTTGCGCTCGCGCTTCTCCACGGCAATGCCGTCGCGCGTGGCGATCAGGCCCGCCTGGTAGGCGTAGCTGTTGACGATGGCGGCGGCAGCCAGATCGTCCAGCGAGCGCGCGAGCACCACCGAGGACGCCTCCACCAGTTCCACCTTCTGGCGCAGCGCGCTGATATCGGCCAGCGAGGCCGTGCCGGTGAAGGGGTCAAAACCGGGCCGCAGATCAAGCACGCCCTGGTCGCGCAGCACCACGAGTGCCCGTGTCTGGTTGCTCGGGTCGTTGGGAATGCCCACGCGCGCGCCCGCGGGCAGGTCCGCCAGGCGCCGGTACTTCTTCGCATAGAAGGCGATGGGCGAGATATAGGTCTCGCCCACCGAGACGAGTTTGTAGCCGCCGCGCTGGTTCTGGTCGCGCAGGTACGGGATGTGCTGGAACGAGTTGGCCTCCAGGTCGCCACTGTGCACGCCCTCGTTGGGGTTCACCGCACCGCTGAACACGATGGGCTTGACGCGCAGCCCGCGCTCCTGCGCCACCTGGGTGACCACCTCCCAGATTTCCTCGTCCACCCCGCCCGCTACGCCCACGCGGATCACCGCAGGGGCGACCGCCCGGGCCGAGGGACTGGCCAGGCCGGCCGAGACGGCGCCAAGCGCCACGGCAACGAAGGTGCTCAGGAAGCCACGTTTGTTCATGCTCGTCTTTCTTGAAGTACTGTGAGCGGCCAGTATCCGGAGCCGACAAGCGCTGGCGCAACGAAGTTTTCCGGTTAAGCAAATGCCCTGGCTGCAGGCTCCGAAAGCGCCACGGTGCGCATATCGAAGCGCAATAAACTTCGTAGGCAAAGCACGGCGCAGGGCCAACGATGAGGCCTTTTACAACCCACGCCCATCGAAGGTGAAACCATGACTGCCCACGCCCTTGCCGCCCCCGCCGCCGACGCCACGGCCCTGCCCGTGATCGACCTGTCCGAACTCAACGACCCGCAGCGCCACGCGGATTTCCATGCGCGCCTGGCGCGCATTGCGCGGGACACCGGCTTCTTCTACCTTGAAGGCCACGGCATCGACACCGGCCTGATCCGCCGCGTGGAGCAGCTCACGCGCGCGGTCTTCGCACTGCCCGCCTCGGCCAAGGAGCGCATCGCCATCCGCAACACACCGCACTTTCGCGGCTATACCGGCGTGGGGGGCGAACTGACGCGCCTGCAGCCCGACCTGCGCGAACAGCTCGACCTGGGCGAGGAGCAGCCCGCCGTGGCGCCCGCCCCGGGCCAGCCAGCCTGGTGGTCTTTGCAGGGCCCGAACCAGTGGCCCGAGGAGTTGCCCGAGCTGCGCGGGGCCATCCTGCAATGGCTGGACGCCACGCGCGGGGTGGCCGAGCGCCTGCTGCACGCTTTCCTCACGGCGCTGGGGCAGCCGCCGCACGCGCTCGACGGACTCATCGCGGCGCCCCGCAACCACCGCCTGAAAATCATCCACTACCCCGGCCAGCCGGACGGCCAATCGAGCCAGGGCGTGGGCGCGCACAAGGACGGCGGCCTGCTCACCCTGCTGCTGACGGACGACGTGGGCGGGCTGCAGGTGCACACCGAACAGGGCTGGATCGACGTGCCGCCGCGCCGCGACGCCTTCGTCATCAACATCGGTGAGATGCTGGAGCTCGCCACCAACGGCTACCTGCGCGCCAATGTGCACCGCGTGGTGTCGCCGCGCCCCGGGGTGGACCGCTACTCCATCGCCTACTTCTTCTCGCCCAGCCTGCACGCGCAGGAGATTCCGCTGCTGGCCCTGCCCGCAGAACTGGCGCGCAAGGCGCGCGGCCCCGAGAGCGACCCGCTGAACCCGCTATTCCGCCATATCGGCACCAACGCGCTCAAGGGGCGGCTGCGCTCGCACCTGGACGTGGCCGAACGCTTTTACCCCGAACAGTTCGCACAGCTGCAGGCCCAGGCCGCCGCCCAGGGCAAGGCCCTGGAGGCTTCAGCCTATTGAAGTTTGACAGTGTTTTCAGGCTGCAGCGCTTATCTGGCAAGCGCTTGCAGCTATCAAAAGCGTAGTCACCCCAGCACGCGGTGCATGGCGATGTGGGTGATGCCCGCTTCCTCAAAGCGCTCGCCCTGCGGCGCAAAGCCGGCACGGCGGTAAAAGCCTTCGGCACTGCATTGCGCGTGCAGCGTGACCTCGCGGTCGCCGCGCTCCTGGGCGGCCTGCACCAGTCCGTCGAGCACCATGCGGCCCCAGCGCTGGCCGCGCACCGAGCGGTCCACCGCCATGCGGCCAATGCGGGCCAGCCCCGGGCCGTCGTGCAGCAGGCGCCCGGTGGCCATGGGCATGCCCAGGCGGTTGTAGGCCACGGCATGCAGCGCCGTGGCGTCCTGGGCGTCGATCTCCAGCGCGGGGTCGATGCCCTGCTCGCGCACGAACACTTCCACGCGCAGCTGCGTGGCATCGTGGCCCAGCGTGGCCCAGTCGCCCACGCGCAGCTCGACCATCTCGCCACCCGCCTCGAAGTGCTCGACCATGGCGCGCAGCGCAGGCGGCACGGGGCGCTTGGTCTGCGTCGCCGGGTCGGCAAACACGTAGAGCAGCTCCACCGACACCAGCAGGCGCTCGCCCGTGAAGATGCCAGCCTCGAACGCCATGGAGCTTTCGCCGATGCGCACGCAGCGCATGCCCACGTCCAGCCAGTCGTCCAGGCGTGCCGAGGCGTGGTACTCCACGCTGGCCTTCTTCAGGTAGACCTCGCCACCGAGCTGGCGCATGCCCGCCTCGTAGGGCAGCGCGAGCGCGCGCCAGTACTCGGTCATGGCGCAGTCGGCATAGGTCAGGTAGTGGGCGTTGAAGACGATTTTCTGGATGTCCACCTCGGCCCAGCGCACGCGCAGGCGGTGAAAGCAGCGGAAATCCTGGTAGGTCATGGTCATGGTTTCAATCCATTTGGAAGGCGCGGCGCAGGGCCTGCGCGGCGTCATGGTGGGCCTGGCGCGCCTCGGGGATGGCGCGGCCCATCTTGATGAATTCGTGCGTCACGCCGCGGTAAATCTCCAGATCGACCGGCACGCCGGCGGCGCGCAGCTTGTCGGCGTACAGAATGCCCTCGTCCACCAGCGGATCGCACTCGGCCAGGCCGAGCCAGGCCGGGGCAACGCCCTCCACGTCGCTGGCGTTAAGCGGCGCGAACCGCCAGTCGGCGCGCTCTTCGCGCAGCGCCACGTAATGGCCGAAGAACCAGTCGATGGCCGTCGCGTCCAGCACCAGGCCGCGCGCAAAAACGCTGTGCGAGGGCGTGTCCTGGTACGCCGTGGTGCCGGGGTAAAACAGCAGTTGCAGCGCCAGCGGCAGGCCCGCATCGCGGGCCAGGATGGCGTTCACGGCCGAAAGCGTGCCGCCTGCGCTGTCGCCGCCCACGGCCAGGCGTGCCGTATCGGCGCCCAAGCGCGCGCCGTGGTGCGCCAGCCACTGCAGCGCATCCCAGGCGTCATTGCTGGCCGTGGGAAAGCGGTGCTCGGGCGCCAGCCGGTAGTCCAGCGATACCACCATGCAGCCCGCCAGCCGCGCCAGTTCGCGGCACAGTACGTCGTGCGTGGCGATGCTGCCGATGGTGAAGCCGCCGCCATGCAGGTACAGCAGCAGCGGCAGGGGCGCGCCCTCGGTGGGCGCGTACAGGCGCGCTGGCAGGGCATGGCCGTCGCGTGCGGGGATGTGCAGGTCTTCCACACGGGGCAGCGCGGCCTTGGGCAGCTCCAGCACGCCAGCGCCGGCCTCGTAGGCGGCACGCGCCTGCGCCACGGGCAGGGTGTGCAGCGGCGCGCGCGCGGCGCGCTCCATGCCCTGGAGCACGGCGCGCATCTGGGGGGTGAGGCGGTGGGAGGAAACGGGGGCGGTCACGGGCGGGCTCATTCACACGTTCTCAGCGGGCAAAGCCGGCCATCATGCCGGAAGAACGTGCGCACGCACGCCGATCGCGCCCATCGCGCCCATCGCGCCCCGCCGCCGGTCACTTGAACATGACCCGCACCGGCTGCGCGCCCGGCAGCCCCTCGTAGGTGGCCGTGACCGCGAGGCCCGGCTTGGGCGGCAGCAGTGGCGAGAACGATCCCAGGCTGACCAGGTCGCCCGGCTGCAGTGCGATACCTTCCTGCTGCAGCGCCTGCGCCAGCCACACCACGGCGTTCAGTGGGTGCTCCAGGATGTCGCTGCCCTTGCCCCGGCCTAGCACGGCGCCCTGCGCATCGGTCAGGGTCACCTGCATGTTCTGCAGCGCGTCCAGCAGCGCATAGCGTTCGGCACGCAACACCGGCACGGCCAGGGGCTGGCCGGCCACGCCCAGGCGCGCGCCCACATTGATGGCCCCTACCCCGGCACCATTGAGCTTGGACGGCGCCTGTACCAGCAGGTCGGGCAGCTCGATGAAGGGGACCACCTGGTCAATGGCCTCCAGCACCTCCATGGGCGTGCGCGCCTGGTTGACGGCCGCGCTTTTCACGCGCACCAGCATGTCGGCCTCGAACAGCGGACGCGCACCGAACGCGGCGTCGATGGTGGCGCCGCTCGGCTGCACCATGCCCTCGTAGAGCTTGCCCCACACCGGCTTGTCGGTGCCGAAACGCTTTTGCACCGCTGGGTTGGTCAGCCCGGCCTTGTAGCCCACCACCTTGCCCAGGCGCGGGGCGATGCGGGCGTTGAACTTGGCGCGGGTGCACGCGCCATCGGCATCGCTCAGGCCCTCCAGGTTGGCCGCTGGCGTGCGGGCCAGGTAGTGCGCCGCCAGGTCGTCCGCCTGGGCGTCGCTGAGGCATTCGGCCTGCGCGCTTGTCGCGCAGGCGACGCCCAGCAGCAGGGCGATGAGGGTTTGCTTTGTATGCATATTTGTCTCCTGGGAATAAAGTTCGCAGCCATCCTATCTGCAACCGTTGGCACCGCACACCATGGCTTTCATCAACTACGTTACCCAGATTCAGTTTGAATTCGGCGCCGTGCGCCTGCTCGCGCAGGAATGCGCGCGCGTGGGCATTGCGCGCCCGCTCGTCGTTACCGACCCCGGCGTAAAGGCTGCCGGTGTGCTGCAAAAGGCCCTGGATGCAATGGCCGAACTGCCCGTGGCCGTGTTCGACCAGACCCCGCCCAACCCCACCGAGGCCGCTGTGCGCGCCGCTGCCGCGCTCTATAAGGCGCAGGGCTGCGACGGCCTGGTGGCCGTGGGCGGTGGCTCGGCCATCGACTGCGCCAAGGGCGTGGCGATCGCCGTGGCGCACGAAGGCCCCCTGACGCACTACGCCACCATCGAGGGCGGCTCACCGCGCATCACCGAACGCGCCGCGCCACTGATCGCCGTGCCCACCACCAGCGGCACCGGCAGTGAGGTGGCGCGCGGCGCCATCATCATCGTCGACGACCACCGCAAGCTCGGCTTCCACTCGTGGAACCTGGTACCCAAGGCCGCCATCTGCGACCCCGAACTGACGCTGGGCCTGCCGCCCCTGCTGACGGCGGCCACCGGCATGGACGCGATTGCACACTGCATGGAGACCTTCATGTCGGCCGCGTTCAACCCTCCGGCCGATGGCATTGCGCTGGACGGGCTGGAGCGCGGCTGGGCGCACATCGAGGCGGCCACGAAGAACGGTGGCGACCGCGAGGCGCGCCTGAACATGATGAGCGCCAGCATGCAAGGTGCCATGGCCTTCCAGAAGGGGCTGGGCGCAGTGCACAGCCTGAGCCACAGCCTGGGCGGCGTGAACCCGCGCCTGCACCACGGCACGCTGAACGCCATGTTCCTACCCGCCGTGGTGCGCTTCAACGCCAGCGCCGAATCGGTACAAAAAGAAAATCGCCTGGAGCGCATGGCCCACGCCATGGGCCTGGCCGCGGCCGGCGATATTCCCGACGCCATCCGCGCCATGAACGCCCGCCTGGGCCTGCCCAGCGCCTTGGCCGCCATGGGCGTGACACCCGACGTGTTTGACGACGTGATCAAGGGCGCGCTGGCGGACCACTGCCACAAGACCAACCCGCGCATCGCCACGGCCGAGGAATACCGCGAGATGCTGCACGCCTCGCTGTAGCCAACGCTTTTGTTTTGATAGCTGCCAACGCTTGCTGGCAAAGGGCTGAAGGCCTATTTCCCTCAAAATTGAGGGGGAAGGCCCTCACACATAGTCGCCCGCGTCCGGCCGCGCCGTCCAGTCGATCGGATCCTGCTGCAGCACCATGTCGATGTCCAGCCCCAGCGCCAGCCCGACCTCGCCCGGAAAAGACACGGCCAGCTCTTTCTCGCCCCAGCCAATTTCGCGCGCGCGGGCGCGCCAGGCCGCCAGGTGCAGCACCCCAGCCAGCGGCTCGTACACGTCGTTGTCGAAGGGCGCGCTGAGGTAGCGCAGCGCATCCACCACCACCTCAGGCAACTGCCAGCGTTGCGCCATGGCGGCACTCACCTGGGCGTAGCAATAGCCAAAGATGCGCTGCTCGATCTTGGCGCGGCGCGGGTCGAACGGTGGCACCAGCGTGTCCACCGACTGCGCCTTGTCGGTATCCACCAGGTGCAGCACCACCTCCCCCAGGCCATGCAACAGGCCCGCGGTATACGCCGCGATCTGGTTGTGGTGCACAAAGCCGGCCAGCGAGCGCGCCATCTTGGCGGTGTTCAGGCTGTAGCGCCAGAACTGCGGCAGGTTCACGCCCGGCACCGTGCGCGAGGCCGCGCCCAGCGGCGCCGCAGCCACCAGTGCGCGCAGCTGGGCTGTGCCCAGCAGGGCCAGCGCCTCGGGCACGCCCACGATCTGCCCCGGCGCCTGGAAGGTGGCCGAGTTGGCTTGCTCCAGCAGGCGGGCCGACAAGCCCGGGTCGATGCAGAAGAGCTGGTTGACCCGCCGCAGATTGGGCTCTGCCGGGGCCAGCGCATTCATCAGCAGCGCCACCGTGCGCGGCATGCAAGGCAAGGCGACGGGGGTCGCCAGCAGGGCGTTGATCTCCATGGAAAGCCTGAGTGGGGGTGCCCGCGATTATGTACCGCAGGCACGTTTTGTTACCGCCCCGAGGGCCGGTCAGCGCCCGCGCTGTTGCAGTTTGGCGAATGCCGAGGCCATGGCGCCCTGCGGCGCGGGCTCATTCGTTCGGCGCTGCGGCGCGGCATAGCCACGGCCCGCGCCCTCGAAGCGGTTGTCACGCGGGCCATCGCGGCGCGGGGCCTGTGCGTCCAACTTCATCGTCAGGCTGATGCGCTTGCGCGCCGCGTCCACCTCCAGCACCTTCACTTTGACAATGTCGCCGGTCTTGACCACCTCACGCGCATCCTGAACGAACTTGTGGCTGAGCTGGCTCACGTGCACCAGCCCGTCCTGGTGTACGCCCAGGTCCACGAAGGCGCCGAACTGGGCCACGTTGCTCACCGTGCCCTCCAGCACCATGCCTTCCTTGAGGTCGGCAATGTCTTCCACACCCTCGTTGAAGCGCGCCACCTTGAAGTCGGGGCGCGGGTCGCGGCCGGGCTTTTCCAGCTCGCCCAGGATGTCGCGCACGGTGATCACGCCGAACTTTTCGTTGGCGAACAGCTCGGGCTTGAGCGTCTTGAGCATCTCGGCGCGGCCCATGAGCTCGGCCACCGGCTTGCCGGTCTTTTCCATGATCTGCTCGACCACCGGGTAGGTCTCGGGGTGCACGCCGGTCATGTCCAGCGGGTTGTCGCCATCGCGGATGCGCAAAAAGCCCGCCGCCTGCTCGAAGGTCTTGGCGCCCAGGCCGCTGACCTCCATGAGCTGCTTGCGGTTCTTGAAGGCACCGTGCTGCTCGCGCCAGCGCACCACGGCCTTGGCCACGCTGCCCGACAGGCCCGACACGCGCGCCAGCAGCGGCGCGCTGGCGGTGTTCAGGTCCACGCCGACGGAGTTCACGCAGTCCTCGACCACGGCGTCCAGCGTGCGCGCCAGCTCGCTCTGGTTCACGTCGTGCTGGTACTGGCCCACGCCGATGCTCTTGGGCTCGATCTTTACCAGCTCGGCCAGCGGGTCCTGCAGGCGGCGCGCAATGCTGGCGGCGCCGCGCAGGCTCACGTCCACGTCGGGCATTTCCTGGCTGGCGTACTCGCTGGCCGAATACACCGAGGCGCCGGCCTCGCTCACCACTATCTTTTCAATAGCTGGCAGCGCTTGCCCCGCCTGGTCTACGGCCTGTTTTTGCATTAATTTGATCAGCTCGGCCGCCAGCTTGTCGGTCTCGCGGCTGGCGGTGCCGTTGCCGATGGCGATGAGCTGCACGCCGTGCTTCATGCACAGGCGGCCCAGCGTGGCCAGGCTGCCGTCCCAGTCGCGGCGCGGCTCGTGCGGGTAGACGGTGGCGGTCTCCACCAGCTTGCCGGTGCGGTCCACCACGGCCACCTTCACGCCGGTGCGAATGCCCGGGTCCAGCCCCATCACGGCGCGCGGGCCGGCGGGCGCGGCCAGCAGCAGGTCGCGCAGGTTGTCGGCAAACACCTTGATGGCCACCTTCTCGGCCTCTTCGCGCAGGCGCGAGAACAGGTCGCGCTCGGTGGACAGGCTGAGCTTCACGCGCCAGGTCCAGGCCACGCACTTGCGCAGCAGGTCGTCGCTCTTGCGGCCCTGATGGCTCCAGCCCAGGTGCAGGGCGATCTTGCCCTCGGCAATGCTGGGCTGGCCCGGCTCGGGCTCCACGGGCAGCACCAGCTTGGCTTCCAGTATTTCCAGCGCGCGGCCGCGGAACACCGCCAGCGCGCGGTGCGAGGGCACGCGGCCAATCGGTTCGTCGTACTCGAAGTAGTCGCGGAACTTGGCGACCTCGGGGTCGCTTTCGTTCTTGCCCTCCACCTTCTTACTGCGCAAGAGCCCCTCGGCCCACAGCCATTCGCGCAGCGACTGCACCAGCACGGCGTCCTCGGCCCAGCGCTCGGACAGGATGTCGCGCACGCCGTCGAGCACGGCGAAGGTGGTCGAAAAATCGGGCCCCGGCTTGCCGTCATCGAGCGTGGTGGCGGGCTGGCAGAAGGCCTGGGCCTCGGCGTGCGGGTCCAGCGTGGGGTCGGCCAGCAGCTTGTCGGCCAGCGGCTCGATGCCGAACTCCTTGGCAATCTGGCCCTTGGTGCGGCGCTTTTGCTTGAAGGGCAGGTAGATGTCTTCCAGCTCCTGCTTCGTTGGAGCAGCAGCAATGGCGGCGCGCAATGCGTCGGTCAGCTTGCCCTGCTCGTCGATGCTTTTCAGCACCGCCACGCGGCGGTCTTCCAGTTCGCGCAGGTAGGCCAGGCGCGCTTCGAGCTCGCGCAGTTGCACATCGTCCAGGCCGCCGGTCACCTCCTTGCGGTAGCGTGCGATGAAGGGCACGGTGGCCCCGCCATCGAGCAGTTCCACCGCGGCGCGGACCTGGGATTCGGTGATCTTGATTTCTGCGGCCAACTGCCGGACGATTTGCTGCATATGCCTTGAGGGACTCGGGAAAATGCGAAGCGCGGGAGTTTGCCATAGCGCGGCAGATGCCTCGGGCCGCAAAGCCCGCCAGGCGGCCACGCCCACAATCGATGACCTTTTTGATGCAGGACGACCTCTTCGGCGCCACGCCGCCCCACCTCCAGCCCCCTGAAAAAGCCAACGCCAAAGCCCCTGCACGCCGCGCCGGCATCCAGCCCGTGGTGTGGGACGAAGCCCTGCATGCGCTGGCCCGCCGCCTGCCGCCGCAACTGCGCTTGGGCACCTCGTCGTGGAGCTACCCCGGCTGGCAAGGCCTGGTCTGGGAAGGCGCGCATTCCGAGCCCACGCTGGCCAAGAAGGGGTTGCCCGTGTACGCCCAGCACCCGCTGCTGCGCACCGTGAGCATCGACCGCAGCTTCTACCGCCCCTTGAGCGCCAGCGACTACCTGCGCTACGCCGAACAGGTGCCGGCGGATTTCCGCTTCGTCGTCAAGGCGCCCAGCCTCGTCACCGATGCGCTGGTGCGCAGCGAGGACGGCCAGGGGCGCGCGCCCAACCCGGCCTTTCTGGACCCGCTGCTGGCCACGCAGGAGTTCGTGGCGCCTGCGCTTGCGGGGCTGGGGGCACGCACCGGCGCACTGGTGTTCCAGCTCAGCCCGCTACCCTGGCAGCAGCTGGAACGCCTGCCCGTGGTGCTGGAGCGCCTGCGCGCCATGCTGCAAACCCAGCCACCCCTCACCGCGCCCGATGCCGTGCTGGCCGTGGAGGTGCGCGACCCCACCTGGCTGGCGCCCGCGCATCTGCCGCACTTCGCCGATGTGCTGCGCAGCACCGGCGCCACCTACTGCCTGGGCCTGCACGCACGCATGCCACCACTGCAAGCACAGCTGCCCCTGCTGCGCCTGCTCTGGCCCGGCCCCCTGGTATGCCGCTGGAACCTGCACCCGGCCAATGGCCCGCACGGCTACGAGGATGCGCAAAAGCGCTATGCGCCTTATGACCGCATCCACGACCCGGAGCCGCAGCTGCTGGCGGAACTGGCGCGGGTGATCGCCGGCACCACGGGGCGCGGCCAGCGCGCGTACGTGACCATCAGCAACCACGCCGAGGGCTGCGCGCCGCTGACCGTGCGGCGCCTGGCCGAGCAAATCGTGGCACGCCTGGATTGACGCTCCTGGATTGATAGCTTCCAGCGCTTTCCAGTAAAGGCCTAGAGGCCTCCTGGGGCATCAAAATGAAGCAAGACTCAACGCGGCGCGTGGCGCGCCCTGCGCCGCCGCTCGGGCAGGCACTGCGGCGTCACGACCAAGCGAATGCACGTGCCCTGCACCGCGGGCGGGCCAAGAATCTGCAGCGTGCCCCCCCCAGCAACTGGGCCCGCCTGCGAATGCCCACCAGGCCATGGCCCGTGGCGGCGGTGACGTGCCCCTCCGGCACGGTGATGCCGTGGCCGTTGTCACGCACCTCCAGCAGCAAGCCGGCCTGCCGGTGCAGCGGCTCCAGCAGCACCTCCACGCGCGTCGCGTGGGTGTGGCGCAAGATATTGCCTAGCGCCTCCTGCACGATTTTCAGCACGTGCACCGTGCTTTGCGCAGGCAGCCACTGCGTGTCCATGCCGTCCGCGATCCGCCATACCAGCTCAATCACCCGGTGGTTCAGCGCCGGCTGGATGCGGTAGCGCAGCCCTCCAATGCGCAGCGACAAGACGGATACCAGCTTCGCGGCGATGATCCATCTCGCAGCCGGGGTTATCAACTCTCGGTAATTCTCAACAGACCCTACGCCGAAGCCATCCGGATGTACCAGATTGCCGCATCTGCGGGCAGCCGGCCCGCACAGCACATGCTCGGGCTGATCTCCTCCCGCCCCAACAGCGCTGGGGGCGTTGACATTGCCTGGATGCAGCAGTTGGCCAGGCTGGATGTAGAGCATGACCAAGGCACCCAGGCCCTGTCGGCACAATTACCGACCCTGCCAGCCGTGAGCCCGCAGCTCTACGTGCACGACCCCACGCCCCTGTACGATCTTCTGCCCGCGTACTGGCGATCCCGGCCCTGAGAGCCTGCTCATGATCTTTTCCTAGCGCCCGTTGCCCCGCAAAAGTGGCAGGTGCAAGGCGCAAAGCGCAGCCGGGCTGGTGGCCCGGCGAGCATTGGCAACGCCGCAGATGCCACCTTTGCGGGGCAACCCTTCGGGCAAGGCAGCAAAAAGCCGCACTCGGCGTTGCGCACCTTGGCCAGGCCGCCAGCATGGCCTGCGGCGCGCGCCTGGATTGCGACTCTCTGCTGCCTTGCGGGCACTAGGAAAAGATCATGAGCAGGCTCTGAGAGCAAGCAAACCCAGGGTCCCTACGGGCTGTCACCGCTGATGCCATGGGCGACAATCAGCACAACCCGCCCACAGGAGTGTTCCGCCATGCCCATCCTGCGCCGCCTCTGGATCGTGCTTGCCCTACCGGCCTGTGCCTGGGGCCAGGGCGCCCCACTGGCGCCGAACCAGCCCCATCTGCAGCCCTCTGACGATGGCGCCTATGTCATCGATACCCAATCGCGCCTGGCGTGGCCGCGCTGCGTGGAAGGCATGTCATGGACGGGCAGTACCTGCATGGGCACGCCGCGCACGCTCACGCACGCACAGGCCCTGGCACTGGCAACCCAGCGCTGGAAAGCCGAAGGCGTGCGCTGGCGCCTGCCGCGCGTACCTGAGTTGCGCCGCCTGGTGGACAAGAGCAGCCAGCCGCCGGGCCTGAACCCGCGCCTGTTTCCGCGCGCCCCCGCCGACTGGCACTGGACCGCCACGGCCAACGTGAACACCGCCGCCGTCAACCCTTACGCCTATGGCAATGTGACACGCGGCGGCCAGGGCGAAAGCAGCCTCTCGCTGGTTCAGGGCTGGGCCGTGGACACCGGCAGCGGCGAAGCACGCTCGGACTTTGGCCGGGGCACGCCGCTGTATGTGCGCCTGGTGCGCCCCGCCCCGCAACTGCCCCAGCCCGAGGCGGCAGCGGCAGACAGCGAGGACGAGGACGACAACTAAAGCGCAGTGCGCGGCCTCAGCCGGCGCGCAGCGCCGCCTTGAGCTGCGCGCCCACCTCCGGCCGCTCCAGGAACGGATCGGCCGGGTTCTCGATGCGCAGGATGCTCTCCATGCGGCTTTGCAGGTTGCCCAGCGCCTTCGGGTGGCTGAAGATGTAGAACTGGTCGGCCGCAATGGCGTCAAACACCTTCTGTGCCACGTCCGCCGCCGTCACCTTGCCGCTGGTGACTGCCTTGTCCGTCATGGCCTGGCCGATGAGCTGGCTCTTGGTCGGTTTCTCATCGGCCATGCTGGCCGGGCGGTTGCGCTCGCTGTGGCTGATGCCGGTGGGCACGAAGTACGGGCACAGCACGCTGGCGCCGATCTGGTCGGTCACAAGGCGCAGATCCTGGTACAGCGTCTCCGACAAACTCACCACGGCGTGCTTGCTGACGTTGTACACGCCCATGTTGGGCGGCGTGAGCAGGCCGGCCATGCTGGCGGTATTGACGATGTGGCCCCGGTAACCCGGGTCGGCCTGGGCGGCAGCCAGCATCATGGGCGTGAACAGGCGCACGCCGTGGATCACGCCCCAGAGATTGACGCCCAGCACCCACTCCCAGTCGCGCACGGTGTTTTCCCACACCAGGCCGCCCGAGCCCACGCCCGCGTTGTTGAACACGAAGTGCGGCGCACCAAAGCGCTGCTGCACCGCGTCGGCCAGCGCCTGCATTTGCGCGGCGTCAGACACATCCACACGCTGCGCCAGCACTGCGCAGCCCGTGGCCTGCAGCTCGGCTGCAGCTGCATCCAGTGCGTCCTGCTGCACGTCCACCAGCACCAGGTTCATGCCCAGGCACGCGCCGATACGCGCGCACTCGAGCCCGAAGCCCGAGCCCGCGCCGGTCAGCACGGCGGTCTTGCCTTTGAAGTCTTGGATCATGGCCGCGCCCTCAGACCAGCTTCACCAGCTGCTTGCCGAAGTTCTTGCCCTTGAGCATGCCCAGGAAGGCTTCAGGCGCAGCAGCGAGGCCCTGCGCCACCGACTCGCGCGGGCGCAGCTTGCCCGTGGCCACCAGGGTACCGAGCTCCTTGAGCGCCTCGGGCCACACCTCCATGTGCTCGCTCACGATGAAGCCTTCGATCTTGACGCGGTTGATGAGGATAAGCGCGGGGTTCTGCAGCGGCAGCGGCTGGCCGTCGTAGCCCGCGATCATGCCGCACAGCGCAATACGCGCAAAGGCGTTGGCGCGCAGCAGCACGGCGTCGAGGATGTGGCCGCCCACGTTCTCGAAAAAGCCGTCGATGCCATCGGGGCAGGCCTCCTTGAGCGCGCGCGCCATGCTCTTGAGGTCGGGGTGCTCGCGGTGGTCGATGCAGGCGTCAAAACCCAGTTCCTCGGTAGCGTAGCGGCACTTTTCCGGGCCGCCGGCTATGCCCACCACGCGGCAGCCGCGCGCCTTGGCCAGGGCGGCAAAGGCGCTGCCCACGGCGCCGGTGGCGGCGCTGACCACCATGGTCTGGCCCGGCTTGGGGTCGATGATCTTCACCAGCCCGTACCAGGCGGTAACGCCAGGCATACCCACGGCGCCCAGGTAGTGCGACAGCGGCACGTGCGTGGTGTCTACTTTGCGCAGCAAGCCGGGCGTGTTGCCGTCCACCACGCTGTATTCCTGCCAGCCCCCCATGCCCACCACTTTGTCGCCCACGGCGTACTTGGGATGGCGGCTTTCCACCACCTCGCCCACGGTGCCGCCGATCATCACCTCGCCCAGCGGCTGGGAGGCAGCGTAGCTCTTGCTGTCGTTCATGCGGCCGCGCATGTACGGGTCCAGGCTCAGATAGTGGTGGCGCACCAGCACCTGGCCGTCCTGCAGCGGCGGGGTGTCGGTGGCAACGAGCTTGAAGTTGCTCGCCGTGGCTTCGCCTTGCGGGCGGTTGTCAAGCAGGATTTGCTGGTTGCGTGGCATGGAGTGTCTCCTGGTCGGTGAACTATGTTTTTGAGAGCTGCCAGCGCTTGCCTGGCAAGGGCTGGAGGGATTTTTGGTATCTAAAAAAGGCTCAGTCGGACGCCACGGTGCCCCCCGCCTGCGCGGCGGGCACGAGCTTGAACGTGCCCGAAGCATGGCAGCACAGGTTGCCCTGGGTGTCGAACACGCTGCCCTCGACAAAGGCCATGGCGCGCGTGCGGTGCAGCAGCCGCCCACGCGCCACCAGCGGGCCGCGTGCGGGCTGCAGGAAGCTGGTCTTCATCTCGATGGTGACGGCCCCCATGCCCGGCGCCACGCTGCGCGCGGCGATGGCCATGGTGACGTCCAGCAGCGTCATGCTGGCGCCGCCATGGGTGACGCCGAAGGAATTGAGATGCCCGGGCTGCGCTTCGTAGTGCAGCTCCGACTCGCCATGCTCTGCCCGCGCCAGGCGAAAGCCCAACGTGTGGACAAAGGGAATGTCAGCGCCGAATTCGCGCATGCGCTGCGTTGTGCCGGTGTCCATCCGTCGCCGCTCAGCCGCCGACGAGCGCGCTCACGCCACCGTCCACCGCCATCCACTGGCCGGTGATGTGCTTGCCTGCGGCGCTGGCATAGAGCATGGTGATGCCCTTGAGGTCTTCATCGTCGCCCAGACGGCGCAGGGGGGCGTGGCGCTTCATTTCATCCTCGCCCAGGGTGTCGATGAGCACCTCGGCCATCTTGGTGCGGAAGAAGCCGGGGCAGATGGCATTCACCGTGATGCCGTGCACGCCCCACTCGCCCGCCAGGGCGCGCGTGAAATTCAGCACCGCGCCCTTGGAGGTGTTGTAGGCAATGGTCTTCATGCCCACGGGGTTACCACCCAGCCCGGCGATGGAGGCGATGTTGATGATGCGGCCGCTTTGGCGCGGAATCATGCTGTGCTTGGCGATGGCCTGCGACAGCAGGAAGTAGCCGCGCACGTTCAGGTTCATGACCTTGTCCCAGGCGGCCAGCGGGTGGTCTTCTGCCGGTGCGCCCCAACTCGCGCCGGCGTTGTTCACGAGAATGTCCACATGGCCCATGCGCTGCAGCGTCTCAGAGGCCAGGCGGGCGATGTCCTCCTCCTTGGCGCAGTCGGCGGCGATCCAGCGCGCGTCGATGCCCTGGGCCTGCAGCTCGGCCGCGGCCTGCTCCAGGTCCGCCGCCTTGCGCGAGGTGAGCATGACACGCGCGCCCGCTTCGCCCAGCGCCTGCGCCATCTGCAGGCCCAGACCGCGCGAGCCGCCGGTGACGAGGGCGGTCTGGCCCGTGAGATCGAAAAGTTGTTGCACGCTGCGCGCCATGGTGTGTTCTCCTGATAGTGGTTCTTGCGAAAAAGTATTGTGAAGAGAGCCGGGCAGCGCGGCTGTCGCCTGTGCGATTGGCACAGGTTTGGCTGCCCGCAAGCGTCTCAGAAGGCGTCTTCGGCCAGCCCTGCGCAGGTGGCATCGCGCGTGCGCACCACGGCCAGCCAGGCGCCGATCTTCGGCAGCTCGTAATGAAAGAAATAGCGTGTAGCGCCCATGCGGCCAGCGCTAGCAGCTACTGAAAGCGTAGCATCCGCAGCGAGCACGCTGCACGCCACGTCAAGCCACATCCATGCCAACACCACATGGCCGAAGGCCTGCATGTAGGGCACGGCATTGGCCAGGGCCTCGCCCGGGTTGCCCGTGGCCCAGGCGGCCTGGGTGGCTTCGCCCACGTCCTGCAGCGCCTGGGCGAGCTGGCCTGCGTACACCGCCAGCGCCGGGTGCTGGCGCGCCTTGGCAAGGGTGGCTTCGATGGTGCGCGCCAACAGCTGCAGCCCGGCTCCGCCTTGCATCACGACCTTGCGGCCCAGCAGGTCGGCGGCCTGGATGCCGTGCGTGCCCTCGTGGATCATGTTCAGGCGGTTGTCGCGCCAGTACTGCTCCACCGGGAAGTCGCGCGTGTAGCCGTAGCCGCCGTGGATCTGGATGGCCAGCGAGTTGGCCTCCAGGCAGAACTCGCTGGGCCAGCTCTTGGCGATGGGCGTGAGCACCTCCAGCAGCAGCTTGGCCTGGGCGGCGGCCTCGGCATCGCCCGTGCGGCCCTCGTCCACCAGCTTGGCGCAATACAGGTTGAGCGCCAGCGCGCCCTCGCTGTAGCTCTTTTGTGCCAGCAGCATGCGCTTGACGTCGGCATGCTCGATCAGACGCACCTGGGGCGCGCTGGCGTCCTTGCCGCCATTGCCGACCGGACGGCCCTGCAGGCGCGTCTTGGCGTAGTCCAGGCTGGCGTAGTAGCCCGCCAAGCCCAGCATGGTGGCGGCCATGCCGATGGAGATGCGCGCCTCGTTCATCATGTGGAACATGCACTTGAGGCCCTCGCCCGGCTTGCCCACCAGGTAGCCGATGGCGCCCGCACCACCACGCACGGGGTACTTGCCTTCGCCAAAATTCAGCAGCGTGTTGGTGGTGCCGCGCCAGCCCAGCTTGTGGTTCAGGCCGGCCAGGGCTACGTCGTTGCGCTCGCCGGTCAGGTTGCCTTCGGTGTCCACCAGTTTCTTGGGCACGATGAACAGCGAGATGCCCTTCACGCCCGGCACCAGCTTGCCGTCGGGCCCCGGAATCTTGGCCAGCACGAGGTGCACGATGTTTTCGGTCAGCTCATGGTCGCCCGAGCTGATCCACATCTTGTTGCCGCGCAGGCGGTAGCGCGGGCCCAGCGGGTCGGCCTCGAAACCCTCGCCATCGGCTTCGGCGCGGGTGGTGATGTCGCTCAAGGAAGAGCCAGCCTGCGGCTCGCTCAGGCACATGGTGCCCGCCCAGCGGCCGTTGAACTCGTTGGCGGCAAACACCTGCTGCTGCATGGGCGTGCCGTGCACCAGGATGGCGTTGGCGTTGCCGGTGGTCAGCAAGTTGGAGCCGATGCTGATGGACGCGCAGGCGAAGAAGCTGCCCGCCGCCGACTCGACCACGTAGGGCAGTTGCATGCCGCCCATTTCATAGTCCTGCGCGGCGCTGAGCATGCCGCTGTCGGCAAAGGCCTTGCGCGCGTCATAGGTGCACTGCGGCAGGATGACCTTCTCGCCGTCGAACTGCGGCTCTTGCGTGTCCACAGTGCGGTTGAACGGCGCGTACTTCTCGCGCGCGATGCGCTCGCAGGTATCGAGCACGGCATCAAAGGTCTCGCGCGAGTGGTCGGCGAAGCGCGCACGCGCGGTGAGCGAACCCGCTTGCAACCAGTCGTAGAGCAAAAAATCGAGGGTGGAGCGAAGGGAGGTGGTCATGCGGCAAATTATGAAAGCACCACCCCGGCGCGGCATGTCCGCTGCGTGACGCAGCGAGGCGGCAAGACGGCTAGCTCGCCCGGCCCCGCGTTGCCAGCCAGCACAGGATGGCCCCGCCGCACACCATGAACGCGCCGATCCAGAACGAGGCCGGCAGCGGCACCCGCAGCAGCGCCGCCGCCAGCGAGGCCGAGAGCACCGGGATGAAATACGACGCCCCCGCCAGGATGGTGACGTTGCCATGCAGGATGCCCACGTTCCACGCCGCATAGCCGAACCCCATGGCCGCCGCCGCGAGTGCCAGCTGGATAACCGTGGGCACACTCCAGTGCATGCCGCCCCCCCCGCCCACCAGGAACTTGCCCCACAGCGCCAGGGCCGTGAGCATGAAGAACAGCGTGATGCCGTTCTTGCCCTCGGCCATGCGTGCCGTGACGGCGCAGTAAGCGGCCCAGATCAGCGCGCCCGAAAAGGCCAGCCCGTAGCTCAGGGGGTTGTCCTGCACGTTCTCCAGCATGCCCGCCAGGTCCACGCCGCGCTCGCCCCCCAGCACCCAGCCAATGCCGGCCAGCGACACCAGCAGCCCTGGCACCACAAGCCAGTTGGCGCGCTGCCCGTTGAAAAGGATGGCCGCCACCATGGTGAAAGTGGGCCAGAGGTAGTTGACCATGCCCACCTCGATGGCCTGCTGCCCCGTGTTGGCGTAGCCGATAGACAGCGACAGGCACAGCTCATAGGAAACAAACAGCAGGCTGCCCCAGAACAGGTAGCGCCGGGGCATGTCGCGCAGCCGCGTGAAGCCCACCGTGGCCAGCAGCAGCGCCGAGGCGACGGTGTAGATCATGGCCGCGCCCCCCGTGGCCCCCAGCCCCTGGCTGACGCCACGGATCAGCCCCACGATGGAGGCCCACAGGACGATGGCGATGAGGCCGATGAGCGTGGCTCTGTTCTTGCTAATCATGGGCGGGGATTATCCGCAGGCTTGGAATACGCAGCATTTTGGCCTGAAAACCGCTTGCAGCAAGCGCTAGAAGCTATCAAAAATGAAGTCCATCGGTCGCAGCGACACCACGACTGCGCCCCCGCACGGCGGCATTTCTGGGCATGAGAGCGCACAGCGCATGCACATGCGCTTAATGCATTTGTACGATGGACGCCCTCTGCACGCTTCTCTAGACTGCAGCGCATTTGCGCAACCCGAAGGATCTCCGCATGAAACGACGCACCCTGCTTCAGCACTCCGCCGCCCTGCCCTTGCTGGGCTTGCTCACAGCCTGCGGTGGCAGCGGCCCCAGCGAGGACTTGCCGAGCACGGCGCAGACCACGCTGCTGGTGTATCTGGTGGCCTCGGACCTGCTGGATGGCAGCGGCGCCGAGCGCGACCTGCTCAACATGCTCAAGGCACGCAACAGCGCCAACGTGAGCGTGGTGCTGCAGATCGGCGGTGGCGCCACGGCAGGCCAATACCCGGGCATCGACATGCAGGAAACGCGCCGCTACCGCCTGGTGCCGCGCCCGGGCACGGCCGAGGGCTGGGCGCTGCAGGCCCTGCCGGATGTCCAGCAACCGCCCGCCGTGGCCATGAACCTGCCGCAGACGCTGCAGGATTTCATCCAGTGGGGCACGCGCCTGTTCCCGGCCAGGCAGTACGCACTGGCGCTGTGGGACCATGGCGGCGGCCCCATCCACGGCTTCGGCAACGACAAGGCCCTGGGTGGCGGCAAGGCGCTGTCGCTGGCGGACATTGCCTCGGCGCTGAAGAACGCGGGCGTGGGCTTCGAACTGATCGGCTTCGACTGCTGCCTGATGGCCAGCCTGGAGGTGGCCTCGGGGCTGGCCCCGCACGGCCGCTACCTGGTGGGCTCCGAGGAGGTCACCACCGGCTGGGACTGGACCAAGGTAGTGGATTTCATCGCCGCCAACCCGCAAGCCAGGGGAGACGCCCTGGGCCGCGCCATCGTGGACAGCTACAAGGCGTTCGACGAAACCGACCCGCTGGATTTCACGGCCTACTCGGTCTCCGACCTGGGCAAGACCGCGGCGCTGGTGCAGGTGCTGGACCAGGTGGCGCTCACGCTCCAGAGCGCCATTGCCTCCCAGGGGCTGCAAGCCTGGTGGGCCATCGCCGTGGCGCGGCGCGCGGCGCAGGACTTCCAGTCCAACCTGTTCCAGACCGATGCGGACCTGGTGGACGTGAAGTCATGGATCCATGAACTCGCCAAGGTGGACATGCTGCCGGCGGCACTGGTCAGCCAGTTCGACGCGGCCTTCGGCGCGATGGTGGTGCACGCCGATGGCGGCGAAGACGACGCCTATGGCCTGATGATGTATTTCCCGCTCTACTCCACGCTAAATGCCCAACTGCTGGCGAAATACCGCGCGGTGCCGTTCTCATCGACCTACCACGCGCTCATCGACACCTATACGGCCTTTGCCGCCAGCGACCAGATGCCGTACATCGACGTGGGCACGCCCCGCATCGAGGGCGGCGTGGCCGTGGCCGACGTGCGTACGGTGCCCCGCCCCACGCTGCAAAAGGCGTTGCCGGTGCTCACGCGCCCGTTCGACGAAGGCTTTTGCGCCCTGGCCGTGGACGGCATGGCGGTGTCGATGCAGGCGGCCACCGTCCAGGACCAGCAGATACGCATGGCGCGCCACCAGCTCTGGCCCATGGTGCAAGGCCAGTTCGTCACGCTGCTGCCGGAAGACCCGCAGGACGACAGCCTGTACCAGATTCCCGTGCTGCGGGTGGACGGCGGCCGCGACGACAACGGCCTGCTGATGGCCATGCGCGAGAGCGACGGCCGCCTGCGCATCCGCTGGTTCGTCGCGCAGGGCACGCTGGCGGGCTCCTCCGCCGCCATGCTCACGCTGTCCCCTGGCGAACAGTACCAGCCGCAGCGCCTGAACCTGGAAACCCATGCCTGGGAGCCTGCCGATATCGCGCTCACGGCCCCAGAAGGGGACTGGCTGGTGACCCTGCAAGCGCCTCCACCGCCAGTGGAGTACTACACCCTGCACATGGTGGCGTCGGATCTGACCGGCCAGTTGCGCAGCTCAACACCCGGGCTCGTGCTGTAAGCCGGGTGCCGCGCCACATCGGGTTTACCGGTGTGGCGCGACACGCCCCGCGCAGCGGCGCGCCGGCGGGAAAAGCATCCCATGAGAAAATCGCGGGTTATTTCAAATCAAGAGCCAGGACACCCGCACCATGGAAGCAGAACGCATCAACCTCATCGGCACCACCCTCGAAGACCTGTCGAACCGGACGCAAGAGTTACGGAGGTATCTTTGACTACGATGCTAAGTACGAACGCCTGCGCACGGTAAACGCCTCGCTGGAAGACCCCGGCGTCTGGAACGACCCGAAAAAGGCCCAGGAACTGGGCAAGGAAAAGAAGTCGCTCGACGCCGTGGTGCTGACGCTGCAAAAGCTCACCACCGAACTGGCCGACAACGCCGAGCTCTATGAAATGAGCAAGGAAGAAGGCGACGACACGGGCCTGGAAACCATCGAGGCCGAAACCGCCAAGCTGCGCCCGCTGATCGAGGAGCTGGAGTTCCGCCGCATGTTCAGCAACGAGGCCGACCCGCTCAACTGCTTCGTGGACATCCAGGCCGGCGCCGGTGGCACCGAGGCCTGCGACTGGGCCAGCATGCTGCTGCGCCAGTACCTGAAGTACGCCGAGCGCAAGGGCTTCAAGGCCACGGTGGAAGACGAAACCCCTGGCGACGTGGCCGGCATCAAGAGTGCCACGATCAAGATCGAGGGCGAATACGCCTATGGCCTGCTGCGCACCGAAACCGGCGTGCACCGCCTGGTGCGCAAGAGCCCGTTCGACAGCTCGGGCGGCCGCCACACCTCGTTTGCCTCGCTGTTCGTTTACCCCGAGATCGACGACTCGATCGAGATCAACATCAACCCTGCCGACGTGCGCACCGACACCTTCCGCGCTTCCGGTGCGGGCGGGCAGCACATCAACAAGACCGACTCGGCCGTGCGCCTGACGCACATTCCGACCGGCATCGTCGTGCAGTGCCAGGACGGCCGCAGCCAGCACAGCAACCGCGATGTGGCGTGGCAGCGCCTGCGCTCGCGCCTGTACGACTTCGAGATGCGCAAGCGCATGGAAGAACAGCAGAAGCTGGAAGACACCAAAACCGATGTGGGCTGGGGCCACCAGATCCGCTCGTACGTGCTGGACAACAGCCGCATCAAGGACCTGCGCACCAACGTTGAAGTCTCCGCCACACAGAAGGTGCTGGACGGCGACCTGGACGTGTTCATCGAAGCCTCGCTCAAGCAGGGCGTTTAAGGAAGCATGATGAAAGAAGGACAAGCCACCGCCATCCACCGCCTCGACTATGCGCCTCCGGCGTACTGGATCGACACGGTGGACCTCGCATTCGACCTCGACCCCGTCAAGACCCGCGTGCTGAACAAAATGCGCCTGCGCCGCAACCCGGCCGTGGCGCCCCAGCCGCTGCGCCTCGATGGCGAAGAGCTGAACCTGGCGCGCGTGCTGGTCAACGGCGCGGGCACCTCGTTCAAGATGGAAGGTGGCCAACTGGTGCTGGAGAACCTGCCCGAGGGCGATGCGCCGTTCGAGCTGGAGATCTTCACCACCTGCGCGCCGGCAAAGAACACCCAGCTGTCGGGCCTGTACGTGAGCGGCGACACCTTCTTCACACAGTGTGAGGCCGAGGGCTTCCGGCGCATCACCTACTTCCTCGACCGGCCCGACGTGATGGCCAGCTACACCGTCACGCTGCGCGCCGACAAGGTGGCCTACCCGGTGCTGCTGTCCAACGGCAACCTGGTGGACAGCGGCGCGCTGGAAGACGGCCCCAACGGCCCCCGGCATTTCGCCAAGTGGGTCGACCCCCACAAAAAGCCCTGCTATCTGTTCGCCCTGGTGGCCGGCAAGCTGGTGGCACGCGAGCAGAAGATCAAGAGCCGCGCGGGGCGCGAGCACCTGCTGCAGGTGTACGTGCGCCCCGGCGACCTGGAGAAGACCGAGCACGCCATGAACTCGCTCATGGCCAGCATCGCCTGGGACGAGGCGCGCTTCGGCCTCTCGCTCGACCTCGACCGCTTCATGATCGTCGCCACCAGCGACTTCAACATGGGTGCGATGGAGAACAAGGGCCTGAACGTCTTCAACACCAAGTTCGTACTGGCCAGCCAGTCCACCGCGACCGATGTCGATTTCGCCAACATCGAAAGCGTGGTCGGGCACGAGTACTTCCACAACTGGACCGGCAACCGCGTCACCTGCCGCGACTGGTTCCAGCTCTCGCTGAAAGAGGGCCTGACCGTGTTCCGCGACCAGGAATTCAGCATGGACATGGCGGGCAGCGCCTCGGCACGCGCCGTCAAGCGCATTGAGGACGTGCGCGTGCTGCGCACCGTGCAGTTCCCCGAGGATGCCGGCCCCATGGCCCACCCGGTGCGGCCCGACAGCTACGTTGAAATCAACAACTTCTACACCGTCACCATCTACGAAAAGGGTGCCGAGGTCGTGCGCATGCAGCACAACCTGGTGGGCCGCGAGGGCTTCGCCCGGGGCATGAAGCTCTACTTCGAGCGCCACGACGGCCAAGCCGTAACCTGCGACGACTTCGCCCAGGCCATTGCCGACGCCAACCCGGGCAGTGAGCTTGCCAATCGGCTGGAGCCCTTCAAGCGCTGGTACAGCCAGGCCGGTACGCCGCGCGTGCGAGCCGAAGGACAGTACGACGCAGCGGCCCGCAGCTACACCCTCACGCTGACGCAAAGCTGCCCACACACGCCGGGACAAGCAGAGAAGCAGCCCTTCGTCATCCCGGTCACCCTGGGCCTGCTGGCGCCGGACGGCACCGCCCTGCCGCTGCAACTGGCCGGCGAAGCCGCACCTGGCGCCACCGAGCGTACCGTGGTGCTGGCCGAGCCGCAGCTGACGCTCACCTTCGTCCACCTGGATAGCGCACCCGTGCCGTCGCTGCTGCGCGGTTTCAGCGCCCCGGTGGTGCTGGACTGCGCCTACAGCGATGCCGAACTGCTGACCCTGCTGGCCCACGACAGCGATGCGTTCAACCGCTGGGAAGCGGGCCAGCGCCTGGCACTGCGCTTTGCTATCAATGCAATAGCTGGTAGCGCAGACCAGGAAAGCGCTGGAGCCGAAAAACCCTTGCACCCCGCATTCGTGCAGGCCATGCGCGAGGTGCTGCGGCACCCGCAGCTTGACGCGGCGTTCAAGGAGCTGGTGCTCACCCTGCCCTCCGAGGCCTACATCGCCGAGCAGCTCGACGTGGTCGATCCGCAGCGTATCCACGCGGTTCGCGAAGCCATGCGTGCCCAGTTGGCCGACGAACTGCAGGCC
The DNA here is from genome assembly GCF_001298675.1 of Paenacidovorax caeni. GTDB lineage: Bacteria > Pseudomonadota > Gammaproteobacteria > Burkholderiales > Burkholderiaceae_C > Paenacidovorax > Paenacidovorax caeni. The sequence goes on along the minus strand of NZ_CYIG01000020.1, from coordinate 37,255 downwards.
GACTGGGCCTGGGCTTGGGAAGAGCACCAGGACTGCGGTGCCTACCGGCCTGATGCGGTGAGCACCGGCCGCCGCGCGCTGGCTGGCCTGGCGCTGTCCATGCTGTGCCTGGCGGCCCGCACCAGCGGGGACACGGTTTGGCCCGGCAAGACCTACCAGCGCTTCAAGACGGCGACCAACATGACCGACCGCTTTAATGCGCTGTCGGCCCTCGTCAGCAGCGGCCACGAGCTGGCCCAGCCGGCGCTGGCGCGTTTCCATGCCCTGTTCAAAGACGAGGCGCTGGTCATCGACAAGTGGTTCGCCCTGCAGGCCAGCGCGCCCGACCGTGGCGGCGACGTGCTGCCGGCCGTGCGCCAGCTCATGAAGCACCCGCAGTTCTCGCTCAAGAACCCCAACCGCGCGCGCAGCGTGATCTTCAGCTACTGCAGCGCCAATCCGGGCGCCTTCCACCGCGCCGATGCGGCGGGCTACGTGTTCTGGGCCGACCGCGTGCTGGAACTCGACGCCCTCAACCCCCAGGTGGCCGCCCGTCTGTCGCGCGCGCTGGACCGCTGGCGCAAGCTGGCCGAGCCCTACCGCACCGCGGCCCGCGAAGCCATTGCCCGCGTGGCCGCCAAGACCGACCTGTCCAACGACGTGCGCGAAGTCGTAACGCGCGCGCTGGCTGACGGCACCGATTGACCAAGGAGTTTGAAACCATGAAGCAAAAGAACATCAGCCTGACCCGCTACCTGGTGGAGCAGCAGCGCGTGGACGGCCTCATTCCCGGCCAGCTGCGCCTGCTGCTCGAAGTGGTGGCACGCGCCTGCAAGCGCATCGCCCTCGCCGTCAACAAGGGCGAGCTGGGCGAAGTCATGGGCTCCGCCGGCACCGAGAACATCCAGGGTGAAGTGCAGAAGAAGCTGGACATCATCGCCAACGAAACCCTGATCGAAGCCAACGAATGGGGCGGCCACCTCGCCGCCATGGCCAGCGAGGAAATGGAAGGCATCTACCTGGTGCCCAACCGCTACCCGCTGGGCGAATACCTGCTGATGTTCGACCCGCTCGACGGCTCGTCCAACATCGACGTGAACGTCAGCATCGGCACCATCTTCAGCGTGCTCAAGAAACCCGAGGGCCACCCCGGCGTGACCGAGGACGACTTCATGCAGCCCGGCAACCAGCAGGTGGCCGCCGGCTACTGCATCTACGGCCCGCAGACCACGCTGGTGCTCACGGTGGGCGACGGCGTGGCCATGTTCACGCTGGACCGCGAGCAGGGCTCCTTCGTGCTCACGCGCGAAAACGTGCGCATTCCCGAGGACACCAAGGAATTCGCCATCAACATGAGCAACATGCGCCACTGGGACGAGCCGGTCAAGCGCTACATCGACGAATGCCTGCAGGGCAAGGAAGGCCCGCGCGGCAAAGACTTCAACATGCGCTGGATCGCCAGCATGGTGTCCGACGTGCACCGCATCCTGTGCCGTGGCGGCGTCTTCATGTACCCCTGGGACAAGCGCGAGCCCAACAAGCCCGGCAAGCTGCGCCTGATGTACGAAGCAAATCCCATGGGCTGGCTCGTCGAACAGGCGGGCGGTGCGGCCACCAACGGACGCCAGCGCATCCTGGACATTCAGCCCACGCAATTGCACGAACGCGTGAGCGTGATCCTGGGCTCGAAAAATGAAGTGGAACGCGTGACCAGCTACCACAGCGGCACCTGAGTTCGCCCCGCGCGGGCGTTGGGCCATGGACTCGCCCAAAGTCCATGGCCCGTCCTACGATCGCACTACACGTCGATCAAAGAAAGCGGCAAACATAGGCAATCCAGCGGGCTGGCTTAAAATCCTTGCCCCCACCTCATCCGCCAGGCCGCCCTGCGGAACCTCCATGAATTCACATGCCCACGAAGCGGCCGCGACTTCTGCGACCGCCAAGACACCCAAGGTCGGGTTCGTCTCCCTCGGATGCCCGAAGGCACTCACCGACTCCGAACTCATCCTCACGCAGCTCTCTGCCGAGGGCTACCAGACCTCCAAGACGTTTGAAGGCGCGGACCTGGTGATCGTCAACACCTGCGGTTTCATCGACGATGCCGTGAAGGAAAGCCTCGACACCATCGGCGAAGCGCTGGCGGAGAACGGCAAGGTCATCGTCACCGGCTGCCTGGGCGCGCGTGCCGACGATGGCGGCGGCAACTTGGTGAAAGGCGTGCACCCCAGTGTTCTGGCGGTCACGGGCCCGCATGCCACGCAGGAGGTGATGGAAGCCGTGCACACGCACCTGCCCAAGCCGCACGACCCCTTCCTGGACCTGGTGCCCGGCGCCTTTGGCGAGGCAGGCATCAAGCTCACGCCGCGCCACTATGCCTACCTCAAAATCAGCGAGGGCTGCAACCACCGCTGCACCTTCTGCATCATCCCGTCGATGCGCGGCGACCTGGTGTCGCGCCCCGTGGGCGATGTGCTCAAGGAAGCCAAGGCACTGTTCGAAGGCGGGGTGAAGGAGCTGCTGGTCATCAGCCAGGACACCTCGGCCTACGGCGTGGACGTGAAGTACCGCACAGGCTTCTGGGACGGCAAGCCGGTCAAGACGCGCACGCTGGAGCTGGTGCGTACGCTGGGCGAGATTGCCGCGCCCTACGGCGCCTGGGTGCGCCTGCACTACGTGTACCCCTACCCGAGTTTGGACGAGATCATTCCGCTGATGGCCGAAGGGCTGGTGCTGCCCTACCTGGACGTGCCCTTCCAGCACAGCCACCCCGACGTGCTCAAGCGCATGAAGCGCCCGGCCAGCGGCGAGAAGAACCTGGAGCGCATCCAGCGCTGGCGCGCCATGTGCCCGGATCTGGTGATCCGTAGCACGTTCATCGCGGGCTTTCCAGGTGAGACGGAAGAAGAATTCCAGCACCTGCTCGACTTCATGCGCGAGGCGCAGATCGACCGTGCGGGCTGCTTCGCCTACAGCGATGTGCATGGCGCCGACGCCAACCAACTGCCCGGCATGCTGCCGCAGGCAGAGCGCGAGGCGCGCCGTGCGCGCTTCATGGCCGTGGCCGAAGAAGTCTCCACCACCAAGCTGCGCAGCCGGGTGGGCGCCACCATGCAGGTGCTGGTGGACCATGCACCGGCCATGGGCCGCAAGGGCGGGCGCGGGCGCAGCTATGCCGATGCGCCCGAGATCGATGGCGTGGTGCACCTGCTGCCGCCCGAGAAGATCAGCAAGCAGTTCAAGGTGGGCGACTTCGTGCGCGCGCGCATCGTCCAGGCGCAGGGGCATGACCTCGTAGCGCAACCGCTCTGAAACTTCATTTTTGATAGCTGCTAGCGCTTGTCAGCAAAGCGCTGGAGCACGATTTCATGCCTAAACCTTACCCCTGCAGCCCCGGCGGGCTCTGGGATAGGGACGGCTAGAATCCCCCTCCTATGTCCTATCTCGTACTCGCCCGCAAGTACCGCCCGCGCAATTTCTCGGAAATGGTCGGGCAGGAGCATGTGGTGCAGGCGCTGACCAACGCCCTCACGCAGCAGCGACTGCACCATGCCTACCTGTTCACCGGTACGCGCGGCGTGGGCAAGACCACGGTGTCGCGCATCCTGGCCAAGTCGCTGAACTGCCAGGGGCCGGACGGCCAGGGTGGCATCACCGCCACGCCATGCGGCGTGTGCCCGGCCTGCACAGCCATCGACAGCGGGCGTTTCCCCGACTACACCGAGCTGGATGCGGCCTCGAACCGCGGTGTGGACGAGGTGCAGGGCCTGCTGGAGCAGGCCGTGTACAAACCGGTGCAGGGGCGCTTCAAGGTCTTCATGATCGACGAAGTGCACATGCTCACGAACACGGCGTTCAACGCCATGCTCAAGACGCTGGAGGAGCCGCCCGAGTACCTCAAGTTCGTACTGGCCACCACCGACCCGCAGAAGGTGCCGGTCACCGTGCTCTCGCGCTGCCTGCAGTTCAACCTGCGGCCGATGGCACCCGAAACCGTGCTGGAGCACCTCACGCGCGTGCTGGCCCAGGAGAACGTACCCGCCGAGCCGCAGGCGCTGCGCCTGCTGGCGCGCGCGGCGCGTGGCTCCATGCGCGACGCGCTTTCACTCACCGACCAGGCCATCGCCTTCGGCAGCGGCCAGCTGCAGGAAGCCGGCGTGCGCCAAATGCTGGGCGCCGTGGACCGTTCGCATGTGCTGCGCCTGATTGAGGCGCTGGCACTCGGCGATGGCCGCGCGGTCGTGGAGACGTCGGACACGCTGCGCGTCAACGGCCTGTCCGCCGCATCCACGCTGGAAGACATGTGCGCCGTGCTGCAGCGCATGGCCGTGCTGCAGGCTGTACCGCAAATGGCCGAGGCGGTCGATGGCAGCGACCCTGAGGCTGCGGAAACCGTGCGCCTGGCCCAGTTGCTGCCCGCCGACGAAACCCAGCTGCTCTACAGCATTTGCCTGCACGGACGCACCGAGCTGGGGCTGGCCCCTGACGAATACGCCGCACTCACCATGGCGCTGCTGCGCCTGCTGGCGTTCAAGCCCCCGGGGTTTGTAGCGGGCAGCGTGGAAAAAAAAACTCTAACGCCTGCTGAGCCCGTGCCCTCGGGGGGCTCCGAGACCGTCACGGCCACGCCAACAGCCACGGCGGCGCACGCCGAGCAAAGCCCTGGCGTGCCACCCATGCCTCCTGCGCCGGCCGATGCGGGAGTCCCCGAGGCATTTGACACCTCCGCGCCCCCTTTCGAGGAAACCTTCCCCACGCCGGAATCCCCGCCCGAGCCAATGGCAGTGGATGCCGCCGCCCCCATCGCCCTGCCCGTGCGCTCCATCGAGGAGGTGGCACAGCGCGTACCGCTGGAGCCACCCGCTGCGCATGAGCCGCCACCCGTCATGCGCATTCCCGTGCGCGAAGCGCCAGAGCCCGGGCCGCGCCTGCAGCGACAGGGCGCCAGCAGCGGCGCGGCAACGCGCTTCACGCCCACGCCGGATGGCGCCTTTTGGCACACCACGGTGCAGGCGCTGATCGCGGCAGAGGCCATTACGGCGCTGGCGCGCGAGCTGGCTCTACAGTCCCAGCTCGTGGCCCGCGACGGTGCGCACTGGATGGTTCGCGTCGAGCGCGAGTCGCTCAACCAGCCCACGGCACGCGAGCGCCTGCGCACCGCCCTGGAAGCCGCCGGCCACGCCCAACAGCTCACGGTGGAGGTGGGCGCCGTCACCGACACCCCGGCGCGCCGCAACGCCGCCGCGGCCGCCGAGCGCCAGCGCGTGGCAGAAGATATCGTGAACAACGACCCGACCGTACAGGCCCTGGTGCGCGAGCACGGCGCGAAAATCGTGCCCGGCAGCATCAAGCCCGTTCAACCCTAGACCATTGAAAGCAAGGAAACACGCATGTTCAACAAAGGACAACTCGCCGGCCTCATGAAGCAAGCCCAGGCCATGCAAGAAAACCTCAAGAAGGCCCAGGACGAACTGGGCAACATCGAGGTCGAAGGCGAATCGGGCGCCGGCCTGGTGAAGGTTGTGATGACCTGCAAGCACGACGTAAAGCGCGTGACCATCGACCCCAGCCTGCTGGCCGACGACAAGGACATGCTCGAAGACCTGGTGGCCGCCGCCTTCAACGCCGCCGTGCGCAAGGCCGAGGAAACCTCGCAGGAAAAGATGGGCAAGCTCACCGCAGGCATGCCCGGCCTGCCCGGCGGGATGAAGTTCCCGTTCTGACCGATGGCAGACGCGGGCGCGCTTGACGCGCTGGTCCAGGCCCTGCGCATTCTGCCGGGCGTCGGCATCAAGTCCGCACAGCGCATGGCGTTCCATTTGCTGCAACGCGACCGCGCGGGCGCCGGCCAACTGGCCCTGGCCTTGCAAACGGCAGCGACCTCGGTGCGCCACTGCGAGCGCTGCCACACCTTCACCGAAGCACCGGTGTGTGCCACCTGCCTCGACCCGGCGCGCGACCGGGCCCGGCTGTGCGTGGTCGAAACCCCGGCCGACCAGGCTGCCATGGAGCGCACCGGCGCCTATGCCGGGTTGTACTTCGTCCTCATGGGGCGCCTGTCTCCGCTGGACGGTGTCGGCCCCAAGGAAATCGGACTCACCCAGTTGATTGAGCGCGCCTGCGACGGCCAGGTGCAAGAAGTGATTCTGGCCACCGGCTTCACAGCCGAGGGCGAGGCCACGGCCCATGCCATCAGCGAAGCGCTGAAGCGGCGCGGGCTGCACGTCACCCGGCTGGCGCGCGGCGTGCCCGTGGGCAGCGAGCTGGAATATGTCGATCTGGGTACCATTGCCCACGCATTGGTCGATCGGCGATGAGCGTACAGCGGCTCTTTTTGCTCACCTATTCATAGCACCTAGCGCACGGCTGGCGGGCGCAAGAACCCTCAAAGGCTTGAAATGAACACCCCCTTGCATGTTGCCCGCTTCACGGTGGCTTACTGGTGCGTTCTGGTTGCGGCTGTGCTGCCGCTGGTATGCGCTTTGCTCGCCAAGCGGGCGGGCATGGACAAGTCCTCCCGCCAGGGTGGCTATGACAACCACGACCCGCGCGGCTGGCTGGCGCGCCAGACGGATTGGCGCGCCCGCGCCAATGCGGCGCAGGCCAACAGCTTTGAAGCGCTGCCGTTCTTCATTGGCGCCGTGGTCATTGCCCACCAACTGGGCGCGCCCCAAACCCTACTGGACCTGCTGGCGTGCCTGTACATCCTGCTACGCGGCTTTTACATCATGATGTACGTCGCCGACATGGCCACCGCGCGCAGCGCAGTGTGGGGGGTGGCCTTTCTGGTGAATATCGGTATCCTCTTCATCGGCTATCGCTGACAGCCACCAGCGCCACGGCCCGCAAGCAGCGCGCCCGGATTCTCAGCGGCGCTTCACCTTCGAGGGCGTACCGCCTCGGCGCGAAGGCTTGCTCTCCCTGGCAGGTGCCTGCGCGGTCTTGCGCGTGCCGCCACCGCCCTTGCCCGCGCTGGCACGCACGGGCAGGTGCAAGACGATCTGCTGGCCAACCTTGAAGGCCGAACCCAGCTTCACATCGTTCCAGTCGGCCACGCTGGAGGCGCTGACCCGGTAGCGCTGGGCGACGCTGGCGACGGTGTCGCGCTTGCCAGCGCGCACGGTGGTGCGCTTGGTAACAATCTCTGGTGCGAGCGCCAGTTGGCCGTTATCGGCCAGGCGGCCAGTCACGTCTTCCTGGATGGCGCTGCCACGCGGCACGATCAGGGCCGAGCCTGCCTTGATGAGCATGCGTGGGGGAATATCGTTGAGGCTACGCAGGGCACTTTCACTCATGCCCACGCGCTGTGCGGCGTCGCTCACGCTCAAGGTACGTGGTGCCGTCCAGACGGTCCAGCTCGCGTACTGGCCCTGGTCGTAAGCCTCCAGGTTGCGGCGGAACACCTGGGCGTTATCCCAGGGCAGCAAAATCTGCGGTGTGCCTGCAGCAAAGATCACCGGCTTATTGAGCGAGGGGTTCAGCGCGCGGAAGTCCTTGAGGTCCACGCTGGCCAGCTTGGCCACCAGTTCCACGTCGATGTCCCGATCGATCTCCACGGTCTGGAAATAGGGGTGGTTGGCGATCAGGGGCAGCTCGGCCCGGAAGCTGTCCGGGTCGGCCACGATGTTTTTTACCGCCTGCAACTTGGGTACATACAAGCGCGTCTCGGCAGGCATGTTCAGCTCCGTATAGCTGGTGCCCAAGCCCAGGCGCTGATTGCGGGCAATGGCCCGGCTCACACTGCCCTCGCCCCAGTTGTAGGCGGCCAGGGCCAGGTGCCAGTCACCAAACATGCCGTACAGCTTTTGCAGGTAGTCCAGCGCCGCACGGGTGGAGGCGAGCACATCGCGCCGGTCATCGCGGAAAGCGTTTTGCTTGAGGTCGAAGTAAGTCCCCGTGGCAGGCATGAATTGCCACATGCCTGCGGCCTTGGCACTGGAAACAGCCTGCGGGTTGAAGGCACTTTCGATATAGGGCAACAGCGCCAGCTCGGTGGGCATGCCACGGCGCTCCAGTTCCTCAACGATGTGAAACAGGTACTTACTGGAGCGCTGCGTCATGCGCAGGATGTAATCAGGCCGGGTGGAGTACCACTGCTCGCGCTCCTGCACCAGGTCCGTCTGCAGGTCCGGCATGGCAAATCCGCGCCGGATGCGATCCCACAGGTCGGCCGGTGGCGTCAGCGAAGCCACGCCGGGGCGCCGCACTTGCGCCGGCGTGATGGGCTGCAGAGGCTGTGAGGGTATGAGGCTGCTGGAGGTTCCTTGGGACTCAGAGGCAACGTCGCTGGAGGAGCTTGCGCCCCCCTGGGTGGTGGCGCAGCCTGTGAGCCACAGCAGGCCGGCGAGCAAGAGAACGTGCAATAACTTCATCGAAAATCGTTTTTCCAAGCACGCAGCGCGGCAAGCACCGCGACTGCATTGTGGGGATCAACCTGGGGATCATGCGCCTGGGCGCTGGCAGCCACCGCCTTTTCGCGCGTACGCAGGAAGGGGTTGATGGCACGCTCCTGGGCCATGCGCGCTGGCAACGTGGGCAGGCCCTGCGCACGCAAGGCCTCACACTCGGCCTGGTAATGGAGCAACGCTGCGTTGCCTGGTTCCACGGCATGCGCGAAACGCAGGTTGGAAAGTGTGTACTCGTGCGCACAACACACGCGGGTGTCGTCCGGCAGCGCAGCCAACTGATCGAGCGAGGCCAGCATCTGGGCTGGCGTTCCCTCGAACAAGCGGCCACAGCCGCCGGAGAACAGCGTGTCGCCGCAAAACAGTAGCGGTGCTGCATCGTCCGGCACAGCGTAATAAGCAATGTGCCCTGCTGTGTGGCCAGGAACATCAAGCACCTGCCAAGAGCATCCCAGCAAATCCAGGGCCTGTCCCTGGGACAGGCCCGTGAAGGGCCCTGGGATGGCCTCCCGTGCGGGACCGTACACGGGCGCACGGGTGGCTGCGTGGAGTTGTGCCAAGCCACCGACATGGTCGCCATGGTGGTGGGTGACTAGAATGGCTTGCAGCTGCAGCCGCAGGTTTTGCAAGGCCTGCAGCACCGGCGCAGCATCGCCTGGATCGACCACCAGGGCCTCGCGCCCATCGTGCAGCATCCAGATGTAGTTGTCGGCGAAAGCAGGCAGTGGCAGCAAATACATGAGCGACGAAATTATAGGTTTGCACCAATGGTTCGAGTCTGCCCCGGGCCGTTACCTGCTCGAATGGGAACAGGCGCATCTGGATGATGCCGTGGCCGATGTATTCGGCTACCACGCGTTGCAGGTGGGCATGCCCTGGCTGCAGGGGCTGCGCGCCAACCGCATGACGCACCGCTGGCTGGCCCTTGGGACGGAGTACCTGGCACAGCCAGTGCAGCAGCCCGCCCTGTGGGCTGATCCCGTGGCACTGCCCTTCCCGGCAAACAGCCTGGATCTCGTGCTCCTGCCGCACGCCCTGGAACACAGCCCCGACCCCCATGCCGTATTGCGGGAGGTGGCGCGCGTGCTGGTCCCCGAGGGGCGGGTTGTGGTGTGCAGCATCAACCCGGCCAGCCTATGGGGACTACGCCAGCGCCTGAGCTGGGGCCAGTTGTACCTGCCCGACGCCGGCGAGTTCATCGGCCACTGGCGCCTGCGCGACTGGCTGCGGCTGCTCGACTTCGAGGTCGAGGGCACGCACTTCGGCTGCTGGCGCCCGGCGGTGCGCAGCAGCCAATGGCTGGAGAGATTTCGCTGGTTTGACGTCTGGGGCCGCCGCTGGTGGCCGATACTCGGGGCCGCTTATTTTGTGGTGGCGGTCAAACGCGTGCATGGCATGCGCCTGCTTGAGCCCGCGTGGCGCAGCCAGCGCCAACGTGCCGGGGCCTCGGTCCCGCTGGTCAGCCGCGCGCCAGGCACCTGGGCCGGCCACCACCTTCACAAGGACTGAGTTTGAACCAAGTCGAGATTTATACCGATGGTGCCTGCAAAGGCAACCCGGGCCCCGGGGGCTGGGGCGTACTTTTGCGCGCGGGCAATGTGGAAAAGGAGTTGTTTGGCGGTGAGCTGGGCACCACCAACAACCGCATGGAGTTGCAGGCCGTGATTGAGGCCTTGTCCGCACTCAAGCGCCCTTGCGCTGTCACGCTGTACCTGGACAGTGAGTATGTGCGCAAGGGCATCACCGAATGGATCCATAACTGGAAGGCCAAGGGCTGGCGCACAGCGTCCAAGCAGCCGGTCAAGAACGTCGAACTATGGCAGCGCCTCGACCACCTTGTGGGCCAAGCGGGCCACCGCATCGAGTGGCGCTGGGTGAAAGGACACGCTGGTGACCCTGGCAATGAGCGTGCGGACGCCCTGGCCAACAAGGGCGTCGACAAGGCGCTGGGCAGGGGATAGCGCGGCGGCGCACGCTGCATGCGGCAAGATAGCCGCCGCCCCTGCACGCTTTGGGCAGGCTTTTACCAGGGACAAGTGCTCCTCCAGGGAGGCTCAACACACGCCCGAGTGGTTCACGCAGACCATCCCTGGCTAGAATGCTCTTTTACCGTTTTTTCCTGCGGACATGACCTCTCCCAGCGCCCCCCTCACCGGCAGCATCGTCGCCCTCGTCACACCCATGCACGAGGATGGCAGCGTGGACTACGCCACGCTGCGTACATTGATCGACTGGCACATTCAGGAAGGCACGGACTGCATCGGTGTGGTCGGCACCACCGGCGAATCCCCCACGGTCAACGTGGAAGAGCACTGCGAAATCATTCGCGTTGCTGTGGAACAAGCTGCCAAGCGCGTGCCCATCATGGCGGGTTGCGGCGCCAACTCGACGGCCGAAGCCATCGAACTGGCAAAGTTCGCCAAAAAGGTCGGGGCTGACAGCCAGCTTCAGGTCGTGCCGTACTACAACAAGCCCACGCAGGAAGGCCAGTACCAGCACTTCAAGGCCATTGCCGAAGCCACCGGTGAACTGCCCATCATTTTGTACAACGTGCCCGGCCGCTCGGTCGCAGACATGCAGCACGACACAGTGCTGCGCCTGGCGCAAGTACCCGGCGTGATCGGCATCAAGGAAGCCACGGGCAACATTGAGCGCGCCCAATGGCTGATTCGTGATGTGCCCAAGGGCTTTGCCGTCTACTCGGGCGATGACCCGACAGCGGTTGCGCTGATGCTGTGCGGCGGCCAGGGCAATATCAGCGTAACGGCCAACGTAGCCCCGCGCCTGATGCACGAACTGTGCGTGGCAGCTCTTGCGGGCGACGTGCGCCGGGCCATGGAAATCCAGTTCCAGCTGATGCCCGTGCACAAGCACCTGTTCGTGGAAGCCAACCCCATCCCCGTGAAGTGGGCCATGTCCCGCATGGGTCTGTGCAAGGGCACTATGCGCCTGCCCATGACGCCGCTGAGCACCGCCAACGAACCAGTGGTCGAAGGCGCGCTGCGCGCTGCAGGCCTGCTGTGATCCAGTAACCCTTCACCTGTTCCAGACAACCGAGGACGACCGCGTGAACACAACGACCCGTGTAGGCCTGCTGGGCGTAGCCCTGGCTTTGAGCGCCTGTGCCAGCAGCTCCTTCGAAGGCGACAAAATCGACTACAAGAGTGCCGTCAAGGGCTCCACCCTGGAGGTGCCCCCTGATTTGACACAGCTTGCACGCGATAGCCGTTACACCACGCCAGATGGCGTGGTGTCGGCCACGGCCTATCAGGCCGGCCAGGACGCCAAGCCCACTTCGCCCACTGCCAAGACCGGTGCCGTCAGCCTGGGCGACGTGCGCATCGAACGCGACGGCAACCAGCGCTGGCTGGTGGTCAAGCGCCCGACAGAGGCCCTGTGGGATCCGGTGCGCACCTTCTGGGCCGACAGCGGCTTCAACCTGGCGACAGAAAACCCAGACATCGGAATCATGGAAACCGACTGGGCCGAAAACCGCGCGAAGCTGCCCCAGGACGTGATCCGCCAGACCATCGGCAAGGTGTTCGACTCGCTGTACTCGACGGGCGAACGAGACAAGTTCCGCACCCGCCTGGAGCGCAACGCCAACGGCGACACCGAGATTTACATCAGCCACCGTGGCATGGTCGAGGTTTACAGTTCGGAGCGCAAGGATTCGACCGTGTGGCAACCGCGCCCGGTCGATCCTGAGCTGGAAACCGAATTCCTGCGCCGCCTCATGGTCAAGCTGGGCGTGAGCCAGGAAGAATCGAAGGCACTGGCCAGCACCCCCGTGCAGCGTCCGGCCTCAGCACGCTCCGTGACTTTGAGCGGCGCCCCGGCAATTGAAATGGACGAAGGCTTCGATCGCGCATGGCGCCGCGTTGGCCTGTCGCTGGACCGCACCGGCTTCACCGTGGAAGACCGCGACCGCAGCCAAGGCCTGTACTTCGTGCGCTACGTGGACCCCGGCAGCACCGACAAAAAGGAGCCAGGCTTCTTCGGTAAGTTGTTTGGCAGCTCGTCGGCGGCCACACCGCCGCTCAAGTACCGTGTGCAAGTGCGCGGTGAAAGCGCCAAATCCACGGTGATGGTTCTGAATGCCACTGGTGCGCCGGACAGCTCGCTGAACGCGGCACGCATCATCAAGGTTCTCGCCGACGATCTGAAGTAATTCCCTTCGCCCCATCCGTCGATCCCGATCTCAGATTTCGGCGGATGGAAAAACGGCATTGCCTTGATGTGCCATGCCGTTCCCCCTGAAACCAGGCGCCCATAAAAAAACCGATTGCACAAACTGCAATCGGTTTTTTTATGGGCTGCACAAGGCCTCAAAAAGGCCACGGTGCAACGGCAAGAATTACTTGGCTTCGGAAGCAGCGCCAGCAGCAGCGGTGGCGGCGGCATCAGCAGCAGCCTTGGCAGCGTCTGCAGCAGCGTCGGTGGCAGCGGGAGCTGCAGCCTCGGCGGCAGAAGCAGCGGCTTCAGGAGCGGAAGCGGGGGCTGCGGGTGCAGCTTCAGCGGGGGCAGCTGCGGGAGCGGGAGCCTGTGCCGGAGCCGGTTCTTCCTTCTTGCCGCAAGCAGCAAGGGCAGCAGCAGCGATCACGGCAGCCAGGACGAGGGACTTGTTCATTTCAGTTTCCTAAAAGGGAGAGAGAGAATCTGGAAATGCCATAACGGCTCGCTTTTCAGCCGCAGTCGCTCTGGCAGAGTCGCTAGGTACGCGAATTTGACTCAGCTCAGAATTATAAGAATATTCTGTCAATAGTGGCTAACACCAAGGGTTAGACCTCAGGCACTAAAACGCAAATTTATGCAAAGACAGGGCGCTACAGACCCAAAACCGTCGCCGGAAAGCCTGGCGCACTGCGCCGCAGCAGCCACTCATCCAGGGTTTCCCGCAGCAGCACCCGGCGATTCGGCTCATCGCCGGTCACGCCAACACAGCGTTCGGCATCAAGCCGGTGCAACACCCAGGTGGGAGACCACAGCGCGCTAGGGATATCTGCCGCGTTGGCAGCCGGGCTGCGCCGGCAGGTAATTTTGTGATCCCAGGTGCCACGCCAGCGCACGAAGCGCGGATGGCGGCGCACGACTTCGTCGTAGGTCCGGGCCAACAGCGTCAGACGCCGCCCCTGGCGCACCCAGGCATTCAGTGCCTCGATCACCGCGCCCTCCCCCAGCGGCCAATCCCAAAAATCGGCATCGCTCAAAATCAGTTCGGGCCATCCCTCGCGCGCAGCGCAATCCAGCGCGGAACGCACCAGGCCCTGGAACTCCTCACGCCCGGCAAAACGCCCCACGGGCAATGGCGCTTGCTGTGCGTCCGTCATGGTCCGAACTCAGCGGGCGTGCGCCCAGCCTGCCTCACACCAGGAGGCCAGCAACTCCAGGGCCTCGTCGCTGGCCTTGGCCAGGTCAGCGGGTGCGAGTGCCCGCGCATCAGCCAGGCGACGCATCAATGCGGCATCCTTGCCCGAAGCACGGTAGCTTTCGCCATTGATGAAGATGTGTTTGGCGTCGTACATCATGCGCGTGCGCCGGTCGAGCGCCACGGCTTCCATCATGCCCCCGGGCTCGCCCGGCTCGAACCACACATTCGGCTTGGGCTCCGTCATGTACTCGCCCAGGGCGCGTTCCAATGCCAGGGGCTGGGCCAGGGCGCGCTGCAAGGCCTCGCGGGCAAACTCCTGCAGCGCAGCGGGAATTGCGCCAGGCTGGCTCACAGCTTCCTGCTCCGGGTCGCGGTAGATCACGGGGTGCTTGCCGTCATCCTCCTCGTCCTCGTCGGTCAGTCGCAGCAGCAGTTCGCGCGCCATCTCATCGCGCTCGGGCGAGCGGAAACCGATGGAGTAGGTCATGCACTCGCCTTCCGCAATGCCGTCGTGCGCCCAGCGCGGCGGCAGGTAGAGCATGTCACCAGGCTCCAGCACGTACTCCTGTTCTGGCACGAAGTCGGTGAGAATCTTCAGTGGCACACCCTCCTGGAGGTGCAGGTTCTTTTGGCGCCCGATGCGCCAGCGGCGCTTGCCATGGGCCTGCAGCAGGAATACGTCGTAGCTGTCGAAGTGGGGTCCCACACCGCCACCGTCGGTGGCGTAGCTGATCATCAAATCGTCCAGACGCGCCTCAGGCACGAAGCGGAACTGCTGCATCAGCGCGTGCACGGCATCGTCGTGCAGATCTACGCCCTGCACCAGCAAAGTCCAGCGCGGCGTTTGCAGCGTAGGCAGGGCGCGGCGCGCAAATGGGCCATGGCGCAGAGTCCAGCCGGTCTCCTGGTGCTGGATCAGGCGCGATTCGACGCCCTCCTGCCCTGCCAGGGCCAGCAGCTGCGTGCGCAGAACCGGCGGCGCAAAGCCGGGGATGGCCTGGCGTACCAGCAGGGGCTTCTTGTGCCAGTGGCGCTGCATGAACTGCGCGGGCGTCAAGCCGCCGAGCAGGGTAAGGGGTTGGTCGGTTTTCATGGCAAAGGCAGTCAGCCCCGCAGGGCATGGGTCAAGCTGCGACAATTCTCCTATGGAAATCACTCCCCAATGCGTGGTCGCTTTGACCTGGATCTTGAAAGACACCCTGGACGAGGAATTGGACGTGCTGGCCGAGCCCGTTGAGTTTCTCGTGGGCGGCGACGACCTCCTCGCCCGCATCGAGGAGGCCCTGCAGGGCCACCGGGCAGGTGCTACCGTCAAACTGCATCTGGAGCCTGAGGAAGGCTTCGGCGACTACCAAGACCAACTCATCTTCCTGGAGCCCCGGGCACTGTTCCCCGAAACGCTTGAAGAAGGCATGACGTTTGAGGGCAGCGCCCTGCCCCAGGGCTGCAGCCCGGCCGCTCCGCGCGACCACCTCTACACCGTGACCGACATCTATCCCGAGCATGTGGTGCTGGACGGCAACCACCCACTCGCCGGCATCGCCCTGCGGCTCACCCTGTTGGTGCATAGCGTGCGCGAAGCGACCGAGGAAGAGATCGGCAGCGGCTCCGCAGGCACGGGGTTCTTCCGTATCCAGCCTGGCGCAGCAGGAAACGGCCTGCTGCACTGAGCAGACCGCCTCCCGGCGCGCGCCAGCGCCGGCGGTCAATAACGCGAAATCTGGCCGTTGACCAGCCGCACGCGGTCGCCCACGCGCAGGTCGCCGGGTGAGCTGACGTCGTAGGCGCGCATGCCGCCCTGGTCGAGCTGGATGCTGATACGGTAGGCCTGGGTATAGCCCTGGTTCATGCGCCCTTCGATGGCATTGCCCGCCACGGCGCCCCCCACGGCGCCCAGCACCGTAGCGGCCGTGCGGCCGCTGCCGCCGCCAATCTGGTTTCCCAGAACGCCGCCCACCAGGCCACCGAGCACGGCGCCCCCGCCCGACGTGTTGCCGCCCTGGGGTACCTGCATAACGTCGATGCGCGAGACACGGCCGTACTCGGTTGGATACGCCTGCTGCGGGTAAGAGGGATACGACTGGTAGTGCTGGCGCGGTGGCGCAGCGCACGCCGCCAGCGTAGAGGCCAGAACGATGCCTGTAATCAGCGAGAGCCCGCGGGGGATGGAAGGCATGAAATTCTCCTGTGGTGTGGCAGCCGCCGGTCTCTCAGGCGGTGCGCTTGGTGGATGGGATAAGCCCTTCGCAGCAATGTTCCCATGATTTTGTTGCAGAGTTGCCTACACCGGCCTGCACACCCCACGAACCGGGCCGCCACCCAGCGCTTGCAGCGCTACCATGCACCAAGCCAACCGATCGCCTGCCCCAACGCCTGGAAAGCCATGCCATGACGCCCCAACCGCCAGGTGATGCCCCCGGCCGCCGTGTACCCGCGGCGCCATGGCTCAGCAGCGTGACCGCGCCATGGCGCTTCACCGTCTTGCTGGTGTGCGCGCTGGCTGTGGCCAGCATCTGGCTGGCCACGCTGCAGCGCATCGCTTTCGAGCGCGAGCAAGCAGCCAGCGCGGTAATGCAGTCCAATGCCAACCTGGCCATCGCATTCGAGCAGCAGATGTTCCGCACCCTCAAGGCGGCGGAGCAGATAGCCGCCTTCGTGCGCGAGGAATACCTGCGCAGCGGTCCCGACATCCCCCTGCAGCAGTGGGTGCAGGACAACGTGATCCGCGAGGAAATGTTCACCATCGTCATCGTGGTGGACGAAGCCGGCAACGTCGCTGCCAGCAGCCGTCCACACACCGGCCACGTGAACTACGCCGATCGCGATTTCTTCAAGGCGCAGCGCGATGAGCGGTCCGACCACCTCTTCGTCAGCCCGCCGGTACTGGGCCGCATCACGGGCCGCTGGCAGGTGCCGATGTCGCTGCGCATCACGCGCCCTGACGGCAGTTTCGGCGGGGTTGTGGTCATGTCGGTCGACCCCTCGCACCTCACCAACTTCTACCGCCAAGGGCGCCTGGGCACCCAAGGCCTGTTGGAAGTCAGCGGGCTTGACGGCATGGTGCGCGCCCGCGAAACCGGAGGACAAGCCCGCTTCGGCATGCCGGCGCACGCCATGCCCTGGATGCAGCGCCAGGCCGCCGTTCCCGAAGGCAGCTTCGTAGACAGCGGCCAGGCCGGTGACGGCGTGCCGCGCATCGTCAGCTACCGCACCATGCGCGACTACCCCTTGGTGCTCACGGTGGGCACGGCCTATGCGCAGGCCATGGCGTCGGCGCAGCAGCGCCGCGCCCGCTACCTCACCGTCGCTGGCGGCGCCACGGCGGCGCTGGTCGGCGGCGCTGGGCTGTTGCTGTGGGCGCTGGCACGCCAGCGCCGCGTGGCGCGCGCCCTGCATGCCAACGAAGCGCTGTTTCGCGCCACCTTCCACCAGGCGGCCATGGGCATCGTGCACATCACACCGCAAGGACACATCCTGCGCGCCAACGAGAAGTACTGCCACATGCTGGGCTACACCAGCGAAGAGCTGCGCACACGCAGCCTGTTCGACCTGAGCGAGGGGCCGGCCCGGGAGGCCGCGCGCCAGTTCCTGGCCGAACGCCTGGCCGACCACTCCCACACGCTCTCGCCAGAGATCGAGAAGCCCTACCTGCGCAAGGACGGCTCGACCCTGTGGGTCTGCGAGGCGCTGAGCGTGGTTCGGGGCGCAGGCGGCACGCCGGACCTGCTGGTGGCCGTGGTGCAGGACATCACCGCGCGCAAGAACCTGGAGGCACGCCTGGCCCACGATGCGCGCCACGACGCCCTCACTGGCCTGCCCAACCGGCTGTTGTTCCAGGACCGCTTTACGCAGGTGCTCGACTCGGCGCGCCGCCATGGCCGGCGCGCCGCCGTGCTCTACCTGGATCTCGACGGCTTCAAGGCCGTGAACGACCTGCACGGCCACGCGGCAGGTGACCTGCTGCTGCGCCAGGTGGCGCAGCGCCTGCAGGGCTGCGTGCGCGCCGAGGACACGGTATCGCGCTTCGGCGGCGACGAGTTCGGCCTCGTGCTGACCACCGCCGACGCCGTGGACGACTGCGCGCAAGTAGCCGCCAAGGTGCTGCACGTGCTGGCGCTGCCCTTTGACCTGGATGGCGTACGGGTGCAGGTATCCGCCAGCGTGGGCGCGGCGCTGTTCCCCGACCACGGCGACGACATCGCCACGCTGGTGGCGTGCGCCGACAGCGCCATGTACGCCGCCAAGAAGGCCGGCAAAAACCGCTTCTGCTACTACGCTCCTGATTACATAGCTGCTAGCGCTTTCCCAGTAAGGGCTTGTGCCGTTTTTCGTTATGAATCACTGCGCAGGCGCCGTGGCCTCCCAGCGGCCTGCTACGTTCTTCAGCAGCGTGGCAGCCGCGGCCAGGCGTCGCTGGCGCACGCCGATCAGGCCGCTTTGCGCCGACAGCACCTGCGCCTGGGCGCTCAGCACGTTCAGGTAGGCCACGGTGCCGGCGCGGTACTGGTTGTTCACCACGCCGAGCGCGCGCTGCGCGGCCGCCACGGCTTCGGTCTGCACGGCCTGCTCGCGCTCCAGCGCGGCGCCAGCCACCAGGTTGTCTTCCACTTCCTGCAGCGCCACCAGCACCGTCTGGCGGTAGCTGGCGGCCGCCTGCTCCAGCGCGGCGCGGGCTGCATCCACGGCGGCGCTGCGTGCGCCACCGTCAAACAGCGTGGCCGCCAACGCCGGACCGACGGACCAGACCAGGTTGGGCGCGCTCACCAGGTCGCCCCAGGACGTGCCGCGGTAGCCCGCCGAGGCCGAGAGCGTGAGCGCGGGGAAGAAGGCCGTGCGTGCCACGCCCACCTGGGCGTTGGCAGCGGCCACGCGCCGCTCGGCGGCGGCGATATCCGGGCGGCGCTCCAGCAGGCGCGAGGGCAGCTGCGCGGGCACCGGCGGTGGCGCGGGCAGTTCGGCCGTGGGCGCCAGGCTGAAAGCGGCGGGCACCTGCCCGGCCAGGGCGGCCAGCGCATGCTCCAACTGCGCGCGGCTGGACTGCGCCTCAATGCGCTGTGCCTGGGTGGACAGGTAGGTGGCCTGGGCCTGCGCCACGTCGGCGCTGGAGGCCACGCCGGCGCGGTAGCGGTTTTGCGTCAGATCCCAGCTGCGCTGGTAGGCCGCCAGGGTTTCGCCCAGCAGGCGCTCCTGCGCCTCGGCGGCGCGCAGCGCGAAATAGGTCTGCACCACACTGGCCTGCACCGACAGGCGCATGGCCGCCAAGTCGTCAGCACTGGCCTGCAGATTGGCCTGGGCGACCTGCGCGCTGGCCGAGAGGCGCCCCCACAGGTCCAGCTCCCAGCCCGCCGCGAGGCCGATGCTGTCGGCCGTGGCGATGCTGGTGCCCGCGCTGCCGTTGCTGCGCGCACGCGTGCTGCCGGCGTTGGCCCCGAGCGTGGGCGCCAGCGCGGCGCGGCTGCTGTCCAGCGCCGCATGGGCGGCGCGCAGACGCGCCAACGCCAGGGCGATGTTCTGGTTGGCCTGCTGCGCCTGCTGCTGCAGCGCATCGAGCACCGGGTCGTTGAACAGGCGCCACCAATCATCGGGCACGGCGTCTTGTGGCTGGGCGGTCTGCCATACGCTGCTGCCGGGCACGCCTTCTTTGAAGGCCGCGGGCACGTGCAGCGCCGGGGGCTCGGAGGGCGGCACCGCGCTGCAGGCCGCCAGGCCTGCCAGGCCTGCCAGGTTGACAAGCAAAAAAGCCCTCCAGCCCTTGCTGGTCAAGCGCTGGCAGCTATCAAAAAAGGAGTTTTCAGACGGCATGGGGAATTTCCTTGCGGCGCGGGCGCTGCACGCGCTGGCGCAGGCGGTCGAGCACCACATAGACCACGGGCGTGGTGTAGAGCGTGAGCAGCTGGCTCACCAGCAAGCCCCCGACCACGGCAATGCCCAGCGGCTGGCGCAGCTCGGCGCCATCGCCCTGGCCCAGCGCCAGCGGCAGCGCGCCCACGGCGGCGGCCAACGTGGTCATGAGGATGGGGCGCAGGCGCAGGTTGCAGGCGCGGTAGATGGCCTGGGCTGCCCCGGTGTGGCCCTGGCGCTGGCGTGCGAGAGCGAAGTCAATCATCATGATGGCGTTCTTCTTCACGATGCCGATGAGCAAAATCACGCCGATCAAGGCAATGAGCGAGAACTCGGTCTTGAACAGCATCAGCGCCAGCAGCGCGCCCACGCCCGCCGAAGGCAGCGTGGACAAAATGGTGAGCGGGTGTACCAGGCTCTCGTAGAGCATGCCCAGCACCAGGTAGATGGCCACCATGGCCGCCAAAATGAGCAGCGGCTGCCCCGCCAGCGCCTGCTGAAAAGCCCCCGCCGTGCCGCTGAAAGACCCGCGCACCGACACCGGCACCCCCAACTGGACCACCGCCTGCTGAATGGCGGCCGTGGCCTGCGACAGCGATACGCCCGGCGCCAGGCTGAAGCTCACCGTGCTGGCGGGCGTGCCGCGCTCATGGTTGACGGACAGCGGCGTGTTGCTCTGCGTGATGCGCGCGAACGCCGTCAGCGGCACGCGCTCGCCGCGGCTGTTGACGAAGAAAAAGCCGCGCAGCGTCTCGGGGCTCTGCAGGAAATGGGGCGCGGCCTCCATCACCACGCGGTACTGGTTCAGCGGGTTGTAGATCACGCCCACCTGGCGCTGGCCAAAGGCGTCGTTCAGCGTGGCGTCGATCTGCGCCATGTTCAGGCCCAGGCGCGCCACGGCGTCGCGGTCGATTGCAAGCAGGGTCTGCACGCCGAAGTCCTGCACGTCGCTGTTCACGTCTTCCAGCTCGGGCAATTGCGCCATGGCCTGGCGGATGCGCGGCTCCCAGGTGCGCAGGTCCTGGATGTCGTCGGCCTGCAGCGTGTAGTCGAGCGAGCCACTGCTTTGGCGCCCGCCAATGCGGATGTCGCGCTGCGGCACCATGAAAAGGCGCGCGCCCGGCTCGTTCTTGAGCTGCTGGCGCAGGCGCTCAATCACCTGCTCGGACGAGAGCTTGCGCTCCGCCAGCGGCTTGAGCGACATGAACATCATGGCTGCGTTGCGCTGCCCGCCGCCAGTAAAGCCCGTGACATGCTCCACCGCCGGGTCGGCCTGCACGATGGCCAAAAAGCGCTGCAGGCGCTGCTCCATGGCCTGGTAAGAGCTGGCCTGGTCGGCGCGGATAAAGCCCATCACCCGGCCCGTGTCCTGCTCGGGCATGAAGCCTTTTTCAATCGCGGTGTACAGGGTCACGTTCAGCCCGATGACGCCAGCCAGCGCCAGCAGCACCAGCAGCGGGTGGCGCAGGCACCAGGCCAGGCTGCGCCGGTAGCCACGCAGCACGCGCGCGGCCAGGGCGTCCAGCCCGCGCCCCACCCGCCCGCGCTGCGGCGTATGCAGGGGCTGGCGCAGCAGCTGCGCGCACATCATGGGCGTGGTGGTGAGCGAGACCACCATCGACACCAGAATGGCCGCCGCCATGACCACGGCAAACTCGCGGAAAAACCGCCCAACGATGCCGCCCATGAACCAGATGGGCACGAACACGGCAATCAGCGACAGGCTCATCGACACCACGGTGAAGCCCATCTCGCGCGAGCCCCGCAGCGCCGCCTCGAGCGCGCCCATGCCGCGCTCCATGTGGCGCATGATGTTCTCCAGCACCACGATGGCGTCGTCCACCACAAAGCCGGTGACCACCGTGAGCGCCATGAGCGAGAGGTTGTCCAGCGTGTAGCCCGCCAGGTACATCACGCCGAAGGTGCCCGCCAGCGACGCGGGCACGGCCACGCTGGGAATGAGCGTGGCGCGCCCGTTGCGCAGGAACAAAAACACCACCAGGATGACCAGCCCCACGGCCAGCGCCAGCGCGCGCTCCACCTCCACCAGCGAGGCGCGCAGCGTGGGCGTGCGGTCGGAGACGATGGTGATGTCAATCGCCTCGGGGATGGAGGCCTTGAGCTGCGGCAGCAGCGCGCGCACCCGCTGCACCGCCTCCAAAATGTTGGCCCCCGGCTGCTTGTACACCTGCAGCAAGATGGCGGGCTTGCCGTTGGCCACGCCGTAGTTGCGCACGTCTTGCACCGAATCGACCACGTCGGCCACGTCGGCCAGGCGCACGGCGCTGCCCTGGTTCCAGCGCAGCACCAGCGGCGCGTAGTCGGCCGCCACGCGCGCCTGGTCGTTGGCGCCCACCTGCCAGTAATGGTCTTCGCGCTCCACCGCGCCCAGCGGGCGGTTGGCGTTGGTGCTGGTGATGGCGCTGCGCACCTGCTCCAGCGAAATGCCGTGGGCCGCCAGGCGCACCGGGTCCAGCGCCACGCGCACCGCGGGCAGGGCGCCGCCGTTCACGCTGGCCTGGCCCACGCCCTCGACTTGCGAGAGCTTTTGCGCCAGCACGGTGGAGGCGGCGTCGTACATCTGCCCGCGCGTGAGCACGTCGGAGGTGAGCGCCAGGATCATGATGGGCGCGTCCGCCGGGTTCACCTTGCGGTAGGTCGGGTTGCTGGGCATGCCCGTGGGCAGCAGCGTGCGCGCGGCGTTGATGGCGGCCTGCACATCGTTGGCGGCGCTGTCGATATCGCGGCTGAGGTCAAACTGCAGCGTGATGCGCGTGCTGCCCTGCGAGGAGCTGGAGGTGATTTCGTTCACCCCGGCAATGGCGCCCAGCGTGCGCTCCAGCGGCGTGGCCACGGTGGCAGCCATGGTGTCGGGGCTGGCGCCCGGCAGGCTGGCCGAGACGGAAATGGTGGGGTAGTCCACCTGCGGCAGCGGCGCCACCGGCAGCAGAAAAAAAGCCACCGTGCCCGCCAGCATCAGCCCCAGCGTGAGCAGCCACGTGCCAATCGGGCGGTGAATGAACGGTGCCGAGAGGTTCATGCCCGCCCCCCTGGCAACACAGGCATTTTTTGGTCAAAAAGGCCTCCAAGCCTTGCGCAGCAAGCGCAAGCAGCTATGGTTTTTGATAGCTTCAGCTCAGGCATGGCGCCACCTCTGCGCCCACTCCTCAAAGGTGAGGTAGATCACCGGCGTGGTGAACAGCGTGAGCAGCTGGCTCAAAATCAGCCCGCCCACCATGGTCACCCCCAGCGGGTGGCGCAGCTCGCTGCCCACGCCCGTGCCCAGCATCAGTGGCAGCGCGCCCAGCAAGGCGGCCAGCGTGGTCATCAAAATGGGGCGAAAGCGCAGCAGGCAGGCCTGGGTGATGGCTTCGCGCGCACCCAAGCCCTCGTGGCGCTGCGCATCGAGGGCGAAGTCGATCATCATGATGGCGTTCTTCTTCACGATGCCGATCAAGAGCACGATGCCGATGATGGCGATGATGTCGATGGCCAGCCCCGCCCACAGCAGCGCCAGCAGCGCCCCCACCCCCGCCGAGGGCAGCGTCGAGAGAATCGTGACCGGGTGGATGGTGCTCTCGTACAGCACGCCCAGCACGATGTACATGGTGACCACCGCCGCCAAGATCAGCAGCAGCGTGTTCGTCAGCGAAGCCTGGAAGGCCAGCGCTGCGCCCTGAAAGGCCATCTCCACCGACAGCGGCATCTGCCCCTCGCCCTGCAGCGCCGCGTGGGCGCGCTCAATGGCCTGCACCGCCGCGCCCAGCGACACGCCCGGCGCCGTGTTGAACGACAGCGTGGCCGCAGGCAGCTGGCCCACGTGGTTCACCGCCAGGGCGGTGCTGCGCTCCTCGATGCGCGCCACCGACGCCAGCGGCACCGGCGCCCCCAGGCTGGAGGGCACGTAAATGCGCTCCAGCGCCTCGGGCCCGAGCTTGAACTGCGGCGCTACCTCTAGCACCACGCGGTACTGGTTGGACTGGGTGAAGATGGTGGAAATCAGGCGCTGGCCAAAGGCGTTGTACAGCGCCGTGTCGATGCCCGCCACCGTCACGCCCAGGCGGCTGGCCTGGGCGCGGTCGATCTGCACAAAGGCCTGGCGGCCCTGGCTTTGCAGGTCGCTGGCCACATCGGCCAGCTCAGGGGCGGCGCGCAGGCGCTCCAGCAGTGCGGCGGTGCTGCGCTGCAGCTGCGCCATGTCGGCCGAGGACAGCAGCACCTGGTACTGGGTGCGCGCCACGCGGTCTTCCATGGTCAGGTCTTGCACCGGCTGGGCGTACAGGCGAATGCCGGGCACGTCCTGCGTGTCGTGCGCCAGGCGGCGCAGCACCACGTCCAGCGCCTCGCGCTGGCCATGGGGCTTGAGGTCGATCTGCAGGCGCCCGGTGTTCAGCGTGGTGTTGGTGCCGTCCACGCCGATGAAGGACGACACGCTTTGCACCGCTGGGTCGTGCAGCACGCGCTCGGCCAAAGCCTGCTGGCGTTCGGCCATGGCGGCAAACGAGATGGACTGGTCGGCCTCGGTGGTGGCCTGCAGCGTGCCCGTGTCTTGCACCGGGAAAAAGCCCTTGGGCACCACCAGGTACAGCAGCGCCGTAAGCGCCAGCGTGGCCGCAAACACCAGCCAGGTCAGCCCCCGGTGCGCCAGCACCCAGCCCAGGGCGCGCCCATAGCGGGCGATGGTGCGCTCGAAAAACTGGCCCGTGGCCTGCGCCAGGCGGCCCTGCGGGGCTTCGCCTGCGCGCTGCTGGCGCAGCAGGCGCGCGCACAGCATGGGCGTGAGCGTGAGCGAGACCACGGCAGAAATCAAAATCGCCACCGCCATGGTGATGGCAAATTCATGGAACAGCCGCCCCACCACGTCCCCCATGAACAGCAGCGGGATCAGCACCGCAATCAGCGAAATGGTGAGCGAGATGATGGTGAAGCCAATCTGCTGCGCGCCCTTGAGCGCCGCCGCCAGCGGGGCCTCGCCCTGCTCCACGTAGCGGGCGATGTTCTCGATCATGACGATGGCGTCGTCCACCACGAAGCCGGTGGAGATGGTCAGCGCCATCAGCGTGAGGTTGTTGATGGAAAAGCCCATCAGGTGCATCACGCCAAAGGTGCCAATGAGCGACAGCGGCACCGCCAGCGCCGGAATCAGGGTGGCGGTGCCGCTGCGCAGGAACACAAAAATCACGCCCACCACCAGGGCAACGGCCAGCAGCAGCTCGGCCTGCATGTCTTTCACGCCCGCGCGGATGGTGACGGTGCGGTCGGTGAGCACCTGCACGTCCAGCGAGGCGGGCAGCGTCTCTTGCAACTGCGGCAGCAGGGCCTTGATGCGGTCCACCGTGGCAATCACGTTGGCGCCGGGCTGGCGCCGGATGTTCAGAATCACCCCGGCCTTGGCGCCGGTGTCGGGCGTGCCGGCCCAGGCGGCCAGGCGGGTGTTTTCGGCGTCGTCCACCGTCTCGGCAATGGCCGACAGGCGCACCGGTTTGCCGTTTTTGTAGGCAATGATGAGGTCGCGGTACTCCTGCGCTGACTGCAGCTGGTCGTTGGCATCGATGGCGGAGGCGCGCTCGGGCCCGTCAAAGCCGCCCTTGGGCTGCTTGACGTTGGCCGCCGTGATGGCGCTGCGTACGTCCTCCAGCGTCATGCCCAGCCCCGCCAGCGCCGTGGGGTTGGCCTGGATGCGCACCGCCGGCCGCCGTCCCCCGGCAATGGCCACCAGCCCCACGCCATTGACCTGCGAAATCTTGGGCGCCAGGCGGTTTTCCACCAGGTCGTTCACGCGGATCACCGGCAGCGAGGGCGAGGTAATGGCCAGCGTGAGGATGGGCGCGTCCGCCGGGTTCACCTTGCTGTACAGCGGCGGCATGGGCAGGTCGCTGGGCAGCAGGTTCGAGCCCGCGTTGATGGCCGCCTGCACCTGCTGCTCGGCCACGTCCAGGCCGTAGTCCAGCGCAAAGCGCAGCGTGATGACCGAGGCCCCACCCGAGCTGGTGGACGACATTTGCACCAGCCCCGGCATCTGGCCGAACTGGCGCTCCAGCGGCGCGGTGACGTTGGAGGTCATCACGTCGGGGCTGGCACCGGGGTACAGCGTGGTGACCTGGATGGTGGGGTAGTCCACCTCGGGCAGGGCCGAGATGGGCAGCAGCCGGTAGGCCAGCAGCCCGGCAATCAGCACCGCCACCATGAGCAGCGACGTGGCGACCGGGCGCAGGATGAAGATGCGCGACAGGTTCATGGCAGGCGCCCGGCGTCAGTGCGATGCCGCAGCCGATGCAGCCGATGCCGGGCCCTGCGCGGCACGCGCCTCGCGCAGGCTGCGGATGTAGGCCCGCCGCTCCTCCTGGCCCATCTTGGAGAGCTTTTCGCGCTGCTCGGGCGTGAGGTTTTTCAACAATTCGGCGCGGCGCTGGCTGGCCTCTTGCGCGCCTTGCTCCAGCTTCGCTGCGGCAGCCCCGGCGTCGATCACCGTGACCTTGGTGCCGTCGCGCAGGCGGTCCATGCCGTCCACCACCACGTGGTCGCCCTCCTGCAGCTCGCCCTGCACGCTCACGCGGTCGCCATCGACCACGCCCACGCGCACACGGCGCAGCGCCACCGTGCCATCGTCGCGCACCAGGTACACGGCGTTGTTTTGCAGCGCCGAAGCGGGCACGGTGAGCACGCCCTCCAGGCGATCGACCTGCAGCTTCACGTTGACGAACTGGTTGGGGTACAGGCGCCCGTCCTCGTTGGCAAACGCGGCCTTGACCTTGATGGTGCCGGTGCTGGTGTCGATGGCGTTGTCCAGCGCACTCACGCGCCCACGCGCCAGCATGTTCTTTTGCGCACTGTCCCACAGCTCCACAGGCAGCACGGCGCCTTGCCCCAGGCGCTCGCGGATGCGCGCCAGGTGCGCCTCGGGCACCGAGAACACGGTGTCGATGGGGCGCACCTGCGTGATGGTGACGATGCCGTTGGCATCGCCCGGGTTCACCACATTGCCCAGGTCGGCCTGGCGCAGGCCCAGGCGCCCGCCAATGGGCGCGGTGACGCGCGTGTAGTCAAGCTGCAAGCGCGCGGCATCCACCTGGGCCTTGTCCGCCGCCACCACACCCTCGTACTGGCGCACCAGCGCCGCCTGGGTGTCCACCTGCTGGCTGGCAATCGAGTCCTGGGCTTGCAGCGCCTGGTAGCGCTGCAGGTCGAGCCGCGCGTTGTGCAGCAGCGCCTGGTCACGCGCCAGCGTGCCCTGCGCCTGCGCCAGGGTGGCCTGGTAGCTGCGCGCGTCAATTTCGGCCAGCAGCTGCCCGGCCTGGACCTCGTCGCCCTCTTTGAAGCGCAGGCTTTTCAGCTCGCCCGCCACCTTGGCACGCACCACGGCCGTGGCGCGCGCGTTCAGCGTGCCAATGGCGCTGACCAGCACGCGCACATCCGCACGCTGCACCTGGCCCACCGACACCGGCTGCGCCGCGCCCCCTGGGCCAAAGCGCGGCGCACCGCTGGCCGCCGGGGCGGCTGCCTGGTGCTTCTGCCACCACCAGCCACCCGCGCCCGCTGCCAGCGCCACCGCCAGCAGCACGCCCCACAGCACAGACCGGGAGCGGCCCGCCTGGCGGTACCGCGCAAAAGAAAAAGAAGGGGTGGAGGCGGGCTGGAGCGGATCGGCAGGCATGGACAAAGGCAGCGAAGGCACGGGGAAGCCAATGGTAGCCAGCCGCGCCGCCGCCGATGCAGCCTGGAGGCACTGGTCTGCCGCTTTCACCGGCCTTTTACCCTGGCTTTACCTTGGAGACGGCCCGATGGCCTCTTTTTAATAACTGCCAGCGCTTACGGGACGGGCGTTGAATGCCGAAAGCCGGCGAAGATGAGGGGCCGAATGGATACGGAGCAAGCGCATGGCACACGTCAACGCAGACCGCAGCATGGACCGCAAACGCGCGCTGGCGCGCATTCCCGCCGCGGTGTGGGCGCTGGGCCTGGTGAGCATGTTGATGGACATCTCGTCCGAGATGATCCACAGCCTGTTGCCAATGTTCATGGTCGGCGCGCTGGGCATGTCTGCCTTCGCGGTCGGTTTGATCGAAGGGCTGGCCGAAGCCACGGCGCTGATCGTCAAGGTGTTCTCGGGGGCGCTCAGCGACTGGCTGGGCAAACGCAAGGGCCTGGCACTGTTCGGCTACGCGCTGGGCGCACTGACCAAGCCACTGTTCGCAATCGCCTCGGGCCCCGGGCTGTTGGTGGGAGCCCGGCTGACGGATCGCATCGGCAAGGGCATACGCGGTGCGCCGCGCGATGCGCTGGTGGCGGACATCACGCCACCGGAGATTCGCGGCGCGGCCTTTGGCTTGCGGCAGGCGCTGGATACGGCGGGAGCCGTCCTGGGCCCCTTGCTTGCCGTGGGGCTGATGCTGCTGTGGGCCAACGACTTCCGCGCTGTGTTCTGGGTGGCCGTGGTTCCAGGCGCTCTGTCGGTGCTCGTGCTGCTGCTGGGCGTGCGCGAGCCCACGCCGCAACAGGGTACGCCGCGCACCAACCCGATACGGCGCGAAAACATCCGCCAGCTCGGTGGGGCCTACTGGCGCGTGGTGCTGCTGGGTGCCGTGTTCACGCTGGCGCGGTTCAGCGAAGCGTTCCTGGTGCTGCGCGCCGAGCAGGTGCACATCCCCATCGCGCTGGTGCCGCTGGTCATGGTGGCGATGAATCTGGTCTACGCGGCCTGCGCCTATCCGTTCGGCAAGCTGTCGGACCGCATGCGCCATACCCGGCTGCTGGCCTGGGGCCTGGCCGTGCTGATCGCCGCCGACGTGCTGCTGGCGGCCGCGCAGCACTGGAGCGTGGTGATCGCCGGAGTGGCGCTGTGGGGCATCCACATGGGCATGACGCAAGGGCTGCTGGCCACGATGGTGGCCGATACCGCACCGGCCGGGCTGCGCGGCACCGCCTATGGCGTGTTCAACCTGGCCAGCGGCATTGCCATTCTGGCGGCCAGCGCCATTGCCGGACTGCTGTGGGATGCCTACGGGCCGTCGATGACGTTTTGGGCCGGTGGCGGGTTTGCGCTGCTGTGCCTGGTGGGGCTGCGGTGGCATGGCCCTGGCGCCGCCACTCCAGGCCGCGTGCCGAACTGAGAACGTGTCGGTGTTCTGAGGCTACAAGGCCAGGACAATGGCCGCGGCATCGGCCCGCAGGCACACGCGGGCGCGGGCACGCAGGCCGCTGCCGGGCGGCGCGAAGCCCACCATCTGCACCCCGGCATCCAGCGTGGCGGCCACTTCGTCACCGGCCTCGCCGCGCGCCACGCGGGTCACACGCCCCGTCCAGGTGTTGGGTGCCAGCGCGCCCCCCGCTTCCTGCCCCTTCCCCACCTGCACCGCCGTGGCCTTGCACAGCGCCAGCACCGGCAAGCCTGGCGCCAGGCCCAGCAGCTGCGCGCTTTCCTGGGTGATGCGTGCCGTCAACGCCAGCGCCTGGGCTGCGCCAGTCCCACCCAGGTGCACGTGCACCAGCGGGCCAACCGCCTCCAGCGCCCGCACCACGCACGGCCACTGGTTGCGCATGCTGGTGCGCACCCCCAGCCGGGCAGCGGCGGCAGGCTGCGCGCCCTGCCCGGCCAGGCGCTGCAGCACCTCGGCACGCGCCTGGGCCATGGCGTCGGCGGCCCTCAGGAGTGCGTGCCCGGCGTCGGTCAGCACGGCGCCGCCACCGCCCGTGCCGCCCACGGCGCGGTGCACCAGGGGCACGCCGGCCAGGTTGGTCAGGGTGTCGATGGCCTGCCACGCGGCCTTGTAGCTCACGCCCACGGCGCGCGCGGCTTGCGAGATGGAGCCGCCCTGGCCGATCTGGCGCAGGATGTCGATGCGCTTGTCGGCCATGTCGTGGCCCAGCGCCTGCGCGAAGGAAGGGAGCGAAGAGGAAGCTTGTTGCATGCCCCATCATGCCCCGGCCCTTGCCCGCAGGGGAAGAGTGGCTGGCTATACTCGCTCGCTATTCATTTACGGAATAGCGAAGGAATCTTCCCATGACTGCCCTGCTGCGCCCCCTGGCAATCGCTGCCGCTTTTTTCAGCCTGCACGCCCATGCCGACGAAGTGGCGGTGGCCGTGGCCGCCAACTTCACCGCGCCGATGCAGAAGATCGCCGCCGCGTTCGAGAAGGACACCGGCCACAAGGCCACGCTGTCGTTTGGCGCGACGGGCAAGTTCTACGCGCAGATCGCCAACGGCGCGCCCTTCGGCATCCTGCTGGCCGCCGACGACACCACGCCCGAGAAGATCGGCAAGGAGGGCCTGGGCGACAGCGCCACGCGCATCACCTACGCCATCGGCCAGCTGGTGCTGTGGAGCAAGCAGCCCGGCTATGTCGATGCCGAGGGCAAGGTGCTGCAAAAGAGCGACTGGCAGCACATCGCCATCGCCAACCCCAAGCTGGCGCCCTACGGTCTGGCGGCCATGCAGGCGCTGGACAAGCTCGGCCTCACGGCCCAGGTGCGGCCGCGCATCGTGCAGGGCGAAAACATCGGCCAGACCTACCAGTTCGCCGCCTCGGGCAACGCCCCGCTGGGCTTCGTCGCGCTGTCGCAGGTGATGGAAAACGGCGCGCTGCGCGAGGGCTCGGCCTGGGTGGTGCCGGGGAATCTGCATGCACCGATCCGCCAGGACGCCATCGTGCTCAAGCCAGGCCAGGGCAACGCGGCCGCCGCAGCGCTGATGCAGTACCTGCGCAGCGACAAGGCACGCGCCGTGATCCAGTCCTACGGCTATTCTTTTTGAAGCGCCTGGCGCTTGATGCCTGGGCCTTTGCGTATCATCAGGCTCTCAAAGTGGCTTAGAGCAAGCGCTAAACGCTCTTTTATCTATAGCAAATCCCCACGTGCCATTCAGCCCCGACGACTGGGCCGCCATCCGGCTGACACTGGAGCTGGCCGCCACCACCACCGTGCTGCTGCTGCTGCTGTGCACGCCGCTGGCGTGGTGGCTGGCGCACACGCGCTCGCGCTGGCGCGGCCCGGTGGGCGCCGTGGTGGCGCTGCCGCTGGTGCTGCCGCCGACCGTGATCGGCTTCTACCTGCTCGTCACCATGGGGCCGAACGGCCCTATCGGCCACCTCACCCAGTCGCTGGGGCTGGGGCGGCTGCCCTTCACGTTCCCGGGCCTGGTGGTGGGCTCGCTGGTGTACTCGCTGCCCTTTGCCGTGCAGCCGCTGCAGCGCGCCTTCGAGGCCCTGGGCACGCGCCCGCTGGAGGCCGCCGCGACGCTGGGCGCCGGGCCGCTGGACCGTTTCTTCACCGTGGCGCTGCCGCTGGCGCGGCCCGGCTTCATCACGGCGGCGGTGCTGGCGTTCGCTCACACGGTGGGTGAATTTGGCGTGGTGCTCATGCTCGGCGGCAACATCCCGGGCGTGACGCGCGTGGTGTCGGTGCAGATTTACGACCACGTCGAGGCCATGGAGTACGCGCAGGCGCACTGGCTGGCCGGCGGCATGGTGGCGTTCTCTTTCATCGTGCTGATGGCGCTGCACTGGCTGCAGCCGCGCAGCAGGCCGCTATGAATGACATCCTCGCCCGCCTGCGCCTGGAGCGCTCTGGCTTCACGCTCGACGTGGACCTGCAACTGCCCGGCCACGGCGTCTCGGCACTGTTCGGCCCCTCGGGCTGCGGCAAGACGACCTGCCTGCGTGCGCTGGCCGGGCTGGAGCGCGCCCCCCAAGGCCGCGTGGTCGTGCACGGCGAAGTCTGGCAGGACGAAGCCCGTGGGCAGTGGCTGCCCCCACACCGGCGCGCGCTGGGCTACGTGTTCCAGGAAGCCAGCCTGTTCGACCACCTGAGCGTGCGCGGCAACATCGAATACGGCCTGCGCCGCCTGCCACCCGCACGCCGCCGCGTGCCGGTGGAACAGGCGGTGGAGCTGCTCGGCCTGACGGCGCTGATGGCGCGCCGTCCCGCCACGCTCTCGGGCGGCGAACGCCAGCGCGTGGCCATCGCGCGCGCACTGGCGGCCAGCCCCGCGCTGCTGCTGATGGACGAACCACTGGCCGCGCTCGATGCCGCGCGCAAGGCCGAGCTGCTGCCCTACCTCGACCGGCTGCAGCGCCAGCTGGACATTCCCATGGTCTACGTCAGCCACTCGCCCGACGAAGTGGCGCGCCTGGCGCACCACCTGGTGCTGCTGCGCGCCGGCCAGGTGGTGACCAGCGGCCCGACGCTGGCGCTGATGGCGCGGCTCGACCTGCCGCTGGCCCAGGGCGACGCCGCGGCCTGCGTGGTGCTGGCCGAGGTGGCACGCCACGACGCCGCCGCCTGCCTGACCACCGTGCGGTTTTCCGGCGGCGAGATGCACCTGGTGAGCACGCAGGCGCGCGCGCCAGGCGAGCGCCTGCGCCTGCGCGTGCAGGCGCGCGACGTCAGCCTCACGCTGGCGCGGCAGGAGGGCACCAGCATCCTCAACATCCTGCCCGCACGCGTGCTGCAACTGCGCGAAGATGGCCCGGGCCAGGCCATGGTGGCGCTGGATGCCGGGGGCACGGCGCTGCTCGCGCGCGTCACCCAGCGCTCGGCACAGGCGCTGGCCCTGGCGCCTGGCCTGCAGATTTTCGCGCAGGTCAAGGGGGTGGCCTTGCTGGATTGACACCTGCTGGTAAACCCGCAAGACATACGCAATTTCCCGCATTGCTATCTTTTTCAAAGCAATGTCGCCTTGGTGGGCCAGGGAAAGGCTTGGTACGACCGCCTGCAAAGCGCGCCGTTGTTTCGTAGAATCGCCCTCCTACCCATGCTCCCGGCTGCTGCGCGCTCACCCCATGGCGTGCCCCTGTGCAGCCCTTGCCAGCCTCACCATCGGAGACACCATGCAGGCGCTACTCTTCCTGTCCCGGGCCATCGACAGGCTCAATGCATTCGTCGGCAAATACAGCATCTGGCTGATCTTTGCCGCCACCTTCGTCAGCGCCGCCAACGCCATCGTGCGCAAGGTTTTCGACACCAGCTCCAACGCCTTCCTTGAAGTGCAGTGGTACCTGTTCGCCTGGTCGTTCCTGGTCGCCGCCGGCTACACGCTGCTGCACCGCGAGCACGTGCGCATTGACGTGCTGAACAGCCGCCTGTCGAAGAAAGCCCAGGTGTGGATCGACATCTTCGGCTTCGCCTTCTTCCTCACGCCGCTGTGCATCGCCATCCTGTACCTGAGCATCCCCGAGGTCGTCCAGAAATACACCTCGGGCGAGATGTCGGGCAACCCCGGCGGCCTGATCCGCTGGCCCGTGTGGGTGGCCATTCCGGTGGGCGTCACGCTGTTGATGCTGCAGGGCTGGTCCGAGCTGATCAAGCGCATCGCCTTCCTCACGGGCGACGGCCCCGACCCGATGGGCAAGCTCAGCGACAAGAGCGCCGAAGAGGAACTGCTTGAGGCGCTGCGCGCCGAGGAAGCGAAGAAACAGGCCCAGGCGCCCGCCGCCGCACACCGCTGACCCAGCCGCCGGAGCGCATACACCATGGAATTTCTCACCACCAACTACGCCCCGATCATGTTCGCGGGGCTGATCGTCTTCCTGCTGCTGGGCTTCCCCGTGGCATTCAGCCTGGGCGCCTGCGGCCTGCTGTTCGGCTTCGTTGGCATCGAGCTGGGCGTGTTTCCCGCCTCGGTCATGGCCTGGCTGCCGCAGCGCCTCATCGGCATCATGGCCAACGACACGCTGCTGGCGGTGCCGTTCTTCACCTTCATGGGGTTGATACTGGAGCGCTCGGGCATGGCCGAGGACCTGCTCGATACGGTGGGCCAGGTGTTCGGCCCGATCCGTGGCGGCCTGGCGCTGGCCGTGATCTTCGTCGGCGCGCTGCTTGCCGCCACCACCGGCGTGGTGGCGGCCTCGGTCATCTCCATGGGCCTGATCTCGCTGCCCATCATGCTGCGCTACGGCTATGACCGGTCGCTGTCCAGTGGCGTGATCGCTGCCTCGGGCACGCTGGCGCAGATCATCCCGCCATCGCTGGTGCTGATCCTCATGGCCGACCAGCTCGGCCGCAGCGTGGGCGAGATGTACAAGGGCGCGTTCATTCCCGGCTTCATGCTCATGGGCCTGTACGTGCTGTGGGTGGTGATCCTGGCGATCTTCAAGCCGCACGCCGTACCCGCCCTGCCCCCTGAGGCACGTATCTACCGCGAGGACGACGGCCGCTCCGGCTACCTCTCGCTGGCGGTGGTAATGGTGCTGTCCACCGGCTTGGCCATCTTCCTGGCAGCCCACATGGCCGACGTGCACACCTGGTGGCAAGGCGAGGAAGTGCTGGACGTGCCGACCGATGAAAAGGTCGTCACCGCCATGTGCGGCGGCACGTTCCTGGCGTTCGTGATCGCCAGCATCAACCGCGTGTTCAAACTGGGCCTGCTGTCGCGTCTGGCCGAGCGCGTGACCTTCGTGCTGATCCCGCCACTGCTGCTGATTTTCCTGGTGCTGGGCACCATCTTCCTGGGCATTGCCACCCCGACCGAAGGTGGCGCCATGGGCGCCATGGCGGCCCTGGTCATCGGCTTCGCACGCGGCCGCTTGAACATGAAGCTGCTGCAGCAGGCACTGGCCTCCACCACCAAGCTGGCCAGCTTCGTGATGTTCATCATGGTGGGCGCCACCACCTTCAGCATGATCTTCCAGGCCGCCGACGGTCCGAAATGGGTCGAGCACCTGATGTCCAGCCTGCCCGGCGGGCAGATCGGCTTCCTGATCGTGGTGAACCTCATGATCTTCTTCCTGGCGTTCTTCCTCGACTACTTCGAGCTGTCGTTCATCGTGGTGCCGCTGCTGGGCCCCGTGGCCGAGAAGATGGGCATTGACCTGATCTGGTTCGGCGTGCTGCTGGCCATGAACATGCAGACCTCGTTCATGCACCCACCGTTCGGCTTTGCGCTGTTCTTCCTGCGCTCCGTGGCCCCGGACAAGCCTTACCTGGACCGCGTGACGCACAAGACGATCCAGCCCGTGACGACGATGCAGATCTACAAGGGCGCGATTCCCTTCGTGCTGATCCAGCTCATCATGGTGAGCGTGCTCATCGCCTTCCCCGGCATCGTCACTGGCAGCCTGGACAAGAAGGTTGAGGTGAACATGGAAGCCGTGGGCAGCCAGATGATGGATGCCCTGCAGAACAACGAAGGCTACGGCAACAGCGACGACCCGTTCGCCACCCCGCCCGCTGGCGAGGAAGCCACACCCGAGCCACCGGCCCCGGAGGACGCCACCGACCCCGCCAAGGCACTGCAAGATGCGCTGGACGCGGCGGCGGCACCGCCTGCCTCCGAAGCGGCACGCTAACGCCGCTGCCACCCCCAACGCCAGCGCCCTTCGGGGCGCTGGCTTTTTTTATGCCGCACGCATAACGACATGCGATAAACATGCTTCGCCGTGCGCCGCCGAGGTTCTCTAATCAGCCCCAAGCCCCGGGGCTGGAGCCGCCCGGCGCGCATTGCGCAAGCCATTGGCCCGGTCCCTTGCCTGTTGACTCCACATGACAAGGACTTTCCATGACCCAAGCCGCCACTGCCTCGCCGGAGATTTTCTGGTTCCTGCCCACATCGGGCGATACACGCTACCTCGGCACTTCGGACTTCGGTCGTGCACCCACCAACGCGTACATGCGCCAGATCGCCGTCACCGCCGAACACCTGGGCTACGACGGCTTGCTCATTCCCACCGGCAGCTCCTGCCTTGACCCCTGGGTGACGGCCGCGAGCCTGGCGCCCATCACACAGCGCATCAAGCTGCTGGTGGCGCTGCGCACCTCGCTGGGCGCGCCGGTGTCCACCGCGCGCCAGGCTGCCACGCTCGACCAAGCGCTGGGCGGGCGGCTGCTGCTGAACGTGGTGCCCGGCGGCGACGCGGCCGAGCTGGCCGCCGACGGCATCTTCCTCGACCATGACGCACGCTACGCCCACGCCGCCGAGTTTTTGAGCATCTGGCGGCGCCTGCTCTCGGGGGAAACCGTGGACTTTGAGGGTGAGCACTTCAAGATCGAGCAGGCGCGCAACTACTTCCCGCCGGTGCAAAAACCCTATCCACCGCTGTATTTCGGTGGCTCGTCCAACGCCGCGCACGAGCTGGTGGCCAGCCAGCTAGACGCCTACCTGACCTGGGGCGAGCCACCGCACGCCGTGGCGGAAAAATTTGCCGACGTGCGTGCCCGCGCCGCACGCCATGGCCGCCAAGTTAAGCTGGGCGTGCGCCTGCACGTGATCGTGCGTGAAACCAACGAAGAAGCCTGGGCCGATGCCGAGCGCCTGATCAGCAAGCTCACCGACGAAGACATTGCCAAGTCCCAGGCCAGCTTTGCCCGCATGGACTCGGTCGGCCAGGCGCGCATGGCCGCGCTGCACGGCGGGCGGCGCGACAAACTCGAAGTCGCGCCCAACCTGTGGGCCGGCGTGGGGTTGGTGCGCGGCGGCGCTGGCACCGCGCTGGTGGGCGACGCGGCCACCGTGGCCGAGCGGCTGCAGGAGTATGTGGACCTGGGCGCCGACACGTTCGTGCTCTCGGGCTACCCGCACCTGGAAGAATCGATTCGCTTTGCCGAACTGGTATTCCCGCTGCTGGGCAAGCAGGCCGTGACCGACAGCGCGCGCGCGCAAACCGGTGGCGCCTTTGACATTCGCGGCGTACAGCAGCTGAAAGTGTCGGCCTCATGAGCCGCCGCATCATCGACATGCGCTGCAGGCCGGCATTCCTGCACGACTTTTTCGG
Organism: Paenacidovorax caeni; assembly: GCF_001298675.1. Classification (GTDB taxonomy): domain Bacteria; phylum Pseudomonadota; class Gammaproteobacteria; order Burkholderiales; family Burkholderiaceae_C; genus Paenacidovorax; species Paenacidovorax caeni. The sequence continues at coordinate 956 of NZ_CYIG01000020.1, read as the reverse complement.
TGCCACGCCCGGCTCGCCCGAACACGCCACGGCACGCTGGCTCAACCGGCGCGTGGGCACGCGTGGCCCCGACAACCACTTCGAACGCTCACTCACGCAGGACGGCTTTCTGCAGGAAGTGCGCGATGCCGGCCTGGCGAAGGCCGTGGTAGTGGGCCGGCACACCCCGAGTCAGCACCTGCCCAACGACACCATCCACAAGATCGTGCACGGCCATGACGCGCTGCTGGGCATTGCCGGGGTCGATCCGGCGCTGCAGGGCACGCAGGCGGCGCTGTCCGAGATCGAGCGCGCCATCAAGGTACTCGGACTGTCGGGCGTGGGCATTGAGCCGGGCTTTGGTGCACCGCCGCGCTATCCCGACGATGCGCTTTACTGGCCCGTGTACGAGCTGGCGCGCAGCCTGGGCGTACCGGTGTTCCTGATGAGCGGCCCGACCACACCCGACCCGCGCTTCAACGACCCCGCCGGCCTGGCCAAGGTGGCGCAGGCCTTTCCTGACCTGCCCCTGGTGGTCTACCACGGCTACTGGCCCAACGTGCAAGCGGCCATTGGCCTGGCTTTCCGCCACGAAAACGTGCACCTGGTGCCCGACATGTACCTGTTCCAGCCGGGCAAGGACGCCTATGTGCAGGCGGCCAACCAGTTCCTAGCGGCGCAGCTGCTGTTCGGCTCCTCGTACCCGTTTCGCCCGATCGGCCAGAGCATCGACGACTTCGCCACGCTGGGCTTCAAGGACGAAGTGCTAGACGGCCTGTTCTACGGCAATGCGACGCGCCTGTTCAAGCTGGCATAGCCATTTTCATGGAAAAATAGCCTCTAGGGAAGGTCTGCAAAACCCCTGGTCATTCCGACTGGCGCAGAGCCTGATGAGGACCGACGATCACGGACATGGATCAGATCACGCTTGGCCTTGACCCCCTGCCCAAGAAAACCCGCAAAGAGGTCTTCCTTGA
>NZ_CYIG01000019.1 GCF_001298675.1 Paenacidovorax caeni | reverse complement strand
CCGCAGGGCGTCAAATGGGCGTGCCGCTGGCTCATAACGCCGGAATTTGCCGGCGAATCGAGCTGCCATCGTCGCTTCGATCCGCATCGCGAAACTCAACGTGCCTCAGTCAGCTCGGACACGCAGGCGGACTGGGTTTTGCAGACCTTCCCTAGAAAGGGCTTGAGGCCATTTTTTCTCACAACATGGTGTGCTGCCCGCAAATGGAATAAGCTGCCGCGCCAATGCCTTTCTTTGTTTCTTTTCCGGCTGGCTTGCCGCGCGTGCGGTGGCGCTGGCGTGCCGGTGTGGCGGCGCTGGCGTGGCTGGCCCTGCCTGCCTGGGCCCTGCCCACGTTCCATGAGGTGCGCACGGGCTTTCGTTCGTCCGAAACCCTGGTGCTCTCGCGCGAGGGCGAGGTGGTGCAGCGCGTGCGCACCGATGCCAGCGTGCGCCGTGGCCAGTGGCAGGCGCTGGCCGACATGTCGCCCGCGCTGCGCCAGGCGCTGGTGCTGAGCGAGGACAAGCGTTTCTACGAGCACAGCGGCGTGGACTGGGCCGCCGTCTCCGCCGCCGCCTGGGGCAATCTGTGGAACCAGCGCACGCGCGGCGCCAGCACCCTCACCATGCAGCTCGCCGGCCTGCTCGACGGCGACGCATCCGGCTTTCTGCGCCAGGGCCCGGGTGGGCGCGGCGTGGCGCAGAAGCTGGGCCAGGCCGTGGCAGCGCAGGTGCTGGACCGGCGCTGGCGCAAGGACCAGATTCTCGAGGCCTATCTGAACCTCGTGCCGTTCCGTGGCGAGATCGTCGGCATCGACGCCCTGGCGCGCACCCTGTTCGGCAAGGCACCGCACGGCCTGGACGAGCGCGAGGCCGCCGTGGCCGCCGCCCTGGTGCGCGCCCCCAACGCCCGGCCCGCGCTGGTGGCGCAGCGCGCCTGCGGCGTGCTGCGGGCCATGCGCCCCCAGGCCGGGAGCGCTGCGGCCCGTGCCGAGTGCGACGCGCTCGACCTTTTCACCACCGCCGCCCTGCAGCGTCGTGCCTGGGCCGCCAGCGACGGCATGGCACCGCACTTCGCGCGCCAGTTCATGGCGCAGCAGCGCGCCCTGCTGGCGCCGGGCCAACCTTTGCCAGCCACGCTGCGCTCCAGCCTGCGCGCGCCGCTGCAGCGCATGGCGCAGCAGACCCTGGCCCAGCACCTGCGCGAGCTGCGCGGGCGCAACGTGGAGGACGGCGCCGTGGTGGTGCTGGACAACGCCAGTGGCGAGGTGCTGGCCTGGGTCGGCTCCTCGGGCGAACTCAGCCAGGCCGCCGAGGTGGACGGCGTGCTCGCGCGCCGCCAGCCGGGCTCCACGCTCAAGCCCTTTCTGTACGCGCAGGCCATCGCGCAGCGGCGGCTCACGGCGGCCTCGCTGGTGCACGACGCGCCCGCGCAGATCGGCACCGCCAGCGGGCTGTACATCCCGCAGAACTACGACCGGCAGTTCAAGGGCTGGGTCTCGGTGCGCACCGCGCTGGCGGCCTCGCTCAACGTGCCCGCGGTGCGCACGCTGGTCATGGTCTCGCCCGACGCCTTCTTCGCCCAGCTGCGCCAGCTGGGCCTGCCGCTGGCCGAATCCGGCGGCTACTACGGCTACAGCCTGGCCCTGGGCAGCAGCGAGGTGCCGCTGCTGCACCTGGCCAACGCCTACCGCGCGCTGGCCAACGGCGGGCGCGTCAGCCCCGTGGCCTATGCGCCGGGCGCTGCGCCCACATTCACCCCGGCGCTGGACGCACGCGCCGCGTTCGTGGTGGGCGACATCCTCTCCGACCCGAACGCGCGTGCGCGCACCTTTGGCACCGACAGCGTGCTCGCCACGCGCTTCTGGAGCGCGGTCAAGACCGGCACCAGCAAAGACATGCGCGACAACTGGGCGGTTGGCTGGTCTGCGCGCTACACCGTCGGCGTGTGGGTGGGCAACGCCAGCGGCGCCAGCATGCACGACGTGAGCGGCACCAGTGGCGCGGCGCCCATCTGGGCCGCCGTGATGGGCTGGCTGCACGCGCGCACCCCCAGCCGCGCGCCCCAGCCCCCGGCCGGTTTGGTGCGCCATGACGTGCGCTTTGGCCCCGACGCACAAGGCCAGCCGCTGGAGAGCCAGCGCGCCGAATGGTTCATCGACGGCACGCAGCAGCCGCTTTTTGCTATGGACTCAGGAGCTGCTAGCGCTTATCCCCAAAGCGCTGGAGGCCAAAATGGCATCCAAGCACGCATCCAGTCACCGGCGCCTGGCACCATCATCGCGCTCGACCCCGACATCCCGCCCGCACGCCAGCGCCTGTGGTTCGAGGCCAGCGGCGAGGGCAGCGGCCTGCGTTGGCGTATCGACGGGCGTGAGCTGGGCCGGGGCGCGCGCTGGGGCTGGCTGCCCTGGCCGGGGCGGCATCTGGTGGAACTGACCGATACGCGCGGCCAGGTGCTCGACAGCCTGCGCTTCGAGGTGCGCGGGGCGGGGGTGCGGGGTGGTGCTTGAGTTTGCTTCCATGCTCCGAAAAGTGTAGCTTTCAGAGTAGTCCAGCAAAGGGCTATCGGCATGGAGGGTTCGGTGTGCGTACGGCGTGTACGCTTTCACTTGCACAGGGATGCAACTTCCAGGAGGCCCCGCTTGCAACCCCTTCTCTCCCCTTGGCGCCGGCTCCAGCACCACCTGCCAGCGTGGTGCGCGGCAGCGCTGCTGTGCGCCGCCGGATGGGGGCGGCGCAGCCAGCGTGGGGGCAGGACATCGTCACCGACGGCAAGTCGCAGTCCGTCGCCAAGACGGTGATGGGCATCCTGGGCTACACGCGCTGGCCGAGCGAGCCCGAAACCGTGCAGTTGTGCGTCGTCGGGCCCACCGAGTACGCCGACGAGCTGCTCAAGGGCTGGCAACTGCCGGGCGCGCGCGTGGTGCAGGTGCGCCGCATGCGCCTGGAGGACGCGGCCTTGCTGACGCAGTGCCACGGCGTGTACGCGGGCCGGCTCGACGACCGGGCCTGGCAGGCGCTGCGCCAGCGGCTGCAGGGCCAGCCGCTGCTGTCGATCAGCGAGCGCCAGGAGCTGTGCCAGACCGACTGCATGTTCTGTCTTGACGTGCGGGACGTGGGCTTCGGCTTTGAAACCAACCTCGATGCCGTGGCACGCAGCGGCGTGCGCGTGAACCCGCGGGTGCTGCAGCTGGCCAGGCGCAAAGGAGGGGCTTGATGGCTCCAGCGCCAGGGGCGGCGCCCGGGCTGCTTTCGTTGCGTGGCGTCGTGCACCGCGCCCATTTGGGCATGGCCTTGGTGGCCTGGCGCTGGCGGGCAGCCTGCTGCTGCTGGCCGGTCTGTTCGCGCTGCGCGCGCACATTGGCAGCAACCTGGAGCTGACGGCACGCTCCGTGGCCTACACGGTCGAGGCAGCGCTGGTCTTCAGGGACGCCGAGGACGCCAAGCAACCCCTGGGGCGCATGTTTGCCAGCGAGGGCGTGGCCCAGGCGCAGGTGCGCGATGCGCAGGGCAAGGTGTTCGCGCAGTGGCAGCGCAGCGCGGCGGGCCCGCGTGCGCGATTGGGTGCCACGCTGGCGCGGCTGGTCGGCAGCCAGCAGGCTGTGGCCCCCATCTTGTTTGGCGGCGTGGCGGTGGGGCAGGTCGCGCTGCATGGCGACGGGCAGGGCATGCTGAATTTCCTGCTGTCTGGCGTGGCCGTGCTGCTGTTGTGCACGGCGGTCAGTGGCGCAGTCGGCATGGCGCTGTCGCGGCGCATGCTGCGCGATATCGTGACGCCGCTGCAGGCCTTGGCCCGGGTGGCGCGCGCAGTGCACCACGAGCATGCCGTGGGCCAGCGTGTGCCGCCTGCGCGGCTGGCCGAGCTGCGGATGCTGGGAGATGACTTCAACGCCTTGCTCGATGAGTTGGAGCGCCGCCAGTCGCTGCTGGAAGAAAAAATGCCCCGCTGACCCACAGTGCTCTGCACGATAGCCTGACCGGGCTGCCCAACCGGGCCCATTTCGAGCATTTCCTACAGGAAGCGATGGCGCGCGCGCATGCCAGCGCGCAGCCGATGGCGCTGCTGTTTCTTGACAACGATGGTTTCAAGCAGGTCAACGACACCTACGGTCATGCCGCCGGTGATGTCCTGCTGACCGAGGTGGCGCGGCGGGTGCAGGCGCAACTGCGTCCGGGGGACCTGGCAGCACGCTTGGGTGGGGACGAGTTCGCCGTAGTGATGGCGCCCGTTGCCACGCTGCCAGATGCAGAGGCCATGGCTGCCCGCCTGGGCCAGGCCATTGCCGCGCCGTTGCGCCTCATCTGGTGTGGAGCTGCATCCCGCAGCCAGCATTGGCGTGGCCTTGTTTCCGCAGCAGGGCTCCGACATGGAGGCGCTGCTGCGCGCCGCCGATGTCGCCATGTACCATGTGAACGATTTCGACTCGGACGCGCTGCAGGGCCAGCGCCGCGTATCTGTGCTGAAGATGGGGCGCGCACTGGTGGCGGTGGGTGTACAGACGCTGCGCGTCGAGGGCCATACGGACGACCAGGGCAGCGACACGTACAACGAGCGCCTGTCCCTGCGTCGCGCGCAAGCCGTGGCCCAGGCGCTGGCCGTGGCGGGCATGGAGCGTGGCCATATCAGCGTGCGTGGCTACGGCCGCAGCCGTCCTCTGGTGACCAGCGGACCCGAGGGGGCGCGCAAGGAGAACCGGCGCGTGGCGATCATCGTTCCTGCCCAGTGAACCTGCGCTGGCGGGCCCAGTCCTGGGCGGGCGCTGCCAGCGGTCGTCCGCTGTAGAAAAATTCAAATCCGCTGCAAAAGTCTTCAGCCCGACACGCATGGGGCGGCGCTACCATGCGCGGCTTGTTTCAAGCCAACCGAGGACGCTGTGGCCGATCTCTCCAAAATCACCTGCATAGAAGACCTGCGCGTGGTCGCTGAACGGCGCGTGCCGCGAATGTTCTACGACTATGCCGATTCGGGGTCATGGACCGAGGGCACTTACCGCGCCAACGAAAGCGATTTCCAGGCCATCAAGTTCCGCCAGCGCGTGGCGGTGAACATGGAGGGGCGTAGCACCGCCGTCACCATGGTGGGGCAGAAGGCCTTCATGCCGGTGGCAATCGCGCCCGTGGGCCTGACGGGCATGCAGCATGCCGATGGCGAGATCCACGCAGCGCGCGCAGCCGAGAAGTTTGGCGTCCCGTTCACGCTCTCGACCATGAGCATCTGCTCCATCGAGGACATCGCCGAACACACCAGCGCGCCGTTCTGGTTCCAGCTCTACATGATGCGCGACCGCGACGCCATGGCCCGCATGATCCAGCGTGCCAAGGATGCGAAATGCAGCGCCCTGGTGCTCACGCTCGATCTGCAGGTGATCGGCCAGCGCCACAAGGACATCAAAAATGGCCTCACGGCACCGCCGCGGCCCACGGTGAAGAACATCCTCAACCTGATGACCAAGCCGCAGTGGTGTCTGGGCATGGCGGGCACGAAGCGCCGCACCTTCCGCAACCTCGTGGGGCATGTGAAGGGCGTGTCCGACATGCATTCGCTGGCGGCCTGGACCAACGAGCAGTTCGACCCGCGCCTGTCCTGGGCTGACGTTGACTGGGTGCGGCAGCAGTGGGGCGGCAAGCTCATCCTCAAGGGCATCATGGAGGTGGAAGACGCCGTGCTGGCCGCGCAGCACGGGGCCGACGCCATCGTGGTGAGCAACCACGGCGGGCGCCAGCTCGACGGCGCGCCTTCGTCCATCCACGCGCTGCCCGCCATCGTGGCGGCCGTGGGCGACCGGCTGGAGGTGTGGATGGACGGCGGCATCCGTGGCGGGCAGGACGTGCTCAAGGCCTGGGCTCTGGGCGCGCGTGGCACCATGATCGGCCGGGCCATGGTTTATGGGCTGGGCGCCTTCGGCGAGGCGGGCGTGTCCAAGGCGCTGCAGATCTTGCACAAGGAGCTGGATGTGAGCATGGCGTTTTGTGGCCGCACGGATATCCGCACGGTGGACCGCTCCATCCTCGTGCCGGGAACCTATCCGGCGCCCACAATAGCGGGGTGACCGCCGCCGACCCGTCCCGCCGCATCGCCCACCTCGACATGGATGCGTTTTACGCGTCCGTCGAGCTGCTGCGCTATCCCCAACTGGCCGGGTTGCCCGTGGTGATTGGTGGCAGGCGCCGGGCCGAAGACGACGCCCTGGCCGCTGCCTTTGACGGACGCCTGGCCGAGATTCCGCTGGACCGCTTCGCGCGCCTGCAGGGCTATGTCGGCCGCGGCGTGATTACCACGGCGACGTATGCGGCGCGCGCCTTCGGCGTGGGGTCGGCCATGGGGCTGATGAAGGCGGCGCGCCTGTGCCCCCAGGCCATCCTGTTGCCGGTGGACTTTGCCGAGTACCGGCGCTATTCGCGCCGCTTCAAGGAAGTCATTCTCTCGATCGCGCCGGTGATGGAGGACCGGGGCGTCGACGAGGTGTACATCGACTTTACGCACGTGCCGGGCGGGCAGCGCGAGGGCGGACGCGTGCTGGCACGGTTGCTGCAGCGCAGCATCCTAGAAGCCACCGGGCTGAGCTGCTCGATTGGCGTGGCGCCGAACAAGCTGTTGGCCAAGATGGCCAGCGAGTTTCATAAGCCCGGCGGCATTTCTATCGTCCAGCCCGAGGAACTGCAGGCGCTGGTCTGGCCGCTGGCCTGTCGCAAGATCAACGGCATTGGTCCGAAGGCGGATGCCAAGCTGGGGGCCCATGGCATCCGCACCATCGGGGAGCTGGCGGCATGCCCGCGCGACTGGCTGGTGGCACATTTCGGCAAGTCCACGGGCCCGTGGCTGCACGAGGCGGCCTGGGGGCGTGACGAGCGCCCCGTGGTCACGCACAGTGAGCCGGTCTCGGTCAGCCGCGAAACCACCTTCGAACGCGACTTGCACGCCGTGCACGACCGCGCCGAGCTGGGCCGGATCTTCACAGCGCTGTGCCAGCGCGTCGCCGAGGACTTGCAGCGCAAGGGCTACATGGGCCGGACCATCGGCATCAAGGTGCGCTACGACGACTTCAAGACCGCCACGCGCGACCAGACCGTGGCCGAACCCCTGCACGATGCGGCCGCGATTCGCCGCGTGGCGGGTCAATGCCTCAAGCGCGTGCCACTGGACAAGCGCCTGCGCCTGCTGGGCGTGCGTGTAGGGGCACTCGTGAAGCCACAGCCGGAGGCCGTGGCACCTGCACACCATCCGGCCGAGGCCGCCGACCCTTACACAGCGCCGCTTTTCTAGGCGCGGCGCTGCCGTCACCCCTTACGTGACCGAGGCACTGTCAACTGCGGAGCAGGGCAAATGGCCATCGATATGCATTACGCAGGTCAACCAGGCCATGCTGCAGCTCGACCAGGTGACCCAGCGCAATGCGGCCCAGGTGGAGGAGTCCACGGCCGCCGCGCAGATGCTGCGCGCAGGAGCGCAGTCCCTGGAGCGCAGCGTGGCGGTGTTCAGGCTGTAATCATGAAAAAGCCTGCATGACAGAAATAAGCAATCATGTCACCAGGGTGATAGTTGTTTTTTTGTCTACCGGGAAATTTCTTTTGATCAAGTTGGCATCCAACGCGTGCCCAGGAAGGGGTTGCTTTTTTATACTGGGTTGACATTCAGCAACGTTCTGGCCATGCGCACCAATCTCCCCGTTACCCAGCAGGAGTACGACTACCCCGGCGACGAGCTCCTGATGTCGACCACCGACGCCAAGGGCATCATCACCCACTGCAATGCCGCGTTCATGCGGGTGAGCGGGTTCGAGTTTGATGAGCTCATCGGGCAGCCTCACAACATCGTGCGCCACCCCGACATGCCGCCCGAAGCCTACAAGGACCTGTGGGCCACCGTGGGTCATGGCCGCAGCTGGACGGGCATCGTGAAGAACCGGCGCAAGGATGGCGACCACTACTGGGTGCGCGCCAGCGTGACGCCACTGGTGGAAAACGGCAAGCCCAAGGGCTACATGTCGGTGCGGGCCAAGCCCTCGCGCGCCGAGATCGCCGCCGCCGAGCAGCTGTACGAGCGCCTGCGGCGTGAACGCGAGGCAGGCCGTCCCACCATCCGTCTGCATGCCGGGCGCGTGCGTTTTATGGGCTGGCGCGATGTCCTGGGGCGCTGGCAGCGCGCCAGCTTCACCCAGCGCATGGCTGGGCTGCTGGGCCTGCTGGTGCTGGCTGGGCTGCTGCCCGGCGCCATGGGCTGGGAAGGGACGGCGGTGCTCGCCGGGCAGGCCGTGGTGCTGGTGCTGCTGGCGCTTTTCATTATCTGGCGCGTGGATCGCAGCATCACCAAGTCTTTGGTGGATGCCAACATGCTGGCGCGCGACATTGCGGGCTGCAACCTCACGACCGTGCTCAGCGGGCGGAGTGGTCGCCACCCCATGGTGCTGCTGACGGAGCGGCTGCAGCAAATCCAGATCAATCTGCGCGCCGTGGTGGGCGATGCACGCGGCGAAATCGCCGGGTTTGGCCAGATTTCTGGCGAAATGCACCGCGGCGCCCAGCACCTGGCCGAGCGCACCGAGTCGCAGGCTGCGAGCCTGGAGGAGACCGCAGCGTCGATGGAGGAACTGTCCTCCACCGTGCGCCAGTCCGCCGACACGGCGCAGCAGATCGCCAAGGAGAGCGAGCGCAGCGCCCAACTGGCGCGCGAGGGCGGGCAGGCCGTGGCCACGGTCACGCAGGTGATGCAGTCCATTGAGGACTCGTCGCGCCAGATGGGGCAGATCATCTCCACCATCGAAGGCATTGCGTTCCAGACCAATATCCTGGCGCTGAACGCCGCCGTGGAGGCGGCGCGTGCAGGCGAGCAGGGCAAGGGCTTCGCCGTGGTGGCTGGCGAGGTGCGTGCGCTGGCGCAGCGCAGCGCCCAGGCGGCGGGCGAGATTCGCGCGCTCATCGGCACCTCGAACACGCACGTGGCGCATGGCGCGGGCCAGGTGCAGGCAGCGGGCAAGACTATCGCCCAGGTGGTCGATTCGGCCGCCTACGTGAACCAGCTGATGGAACAGATCGGCACCGCCGCGCGCGAGCAGACCATGGGCATCGCCCAGGTTAACACCGCCGTGGTGGAGCTGAACCACGTCACGCAGCAGAACGCCGCGCTGGTGCAGGAGTCGGCCAACGCGGCGAACCACATGAACGCCAACGCCGGCGTGCTGGGGCGCACGCTGGCCGTGTTCCGCTTGCCTGGCGACCGCGTTTAGCGGCAAACAGGCATTTAAGGCACCAGGCCCCCGGGGGGCTACTGCCGTGCCGTGCGCACGTTGCGCGGCAGCTGCTGTGGGTGGCTGGTGCGCAGCGGGTTGATGTCCAGCCCGCCGCGGCGTGTGTAGCGTGCGTACACCGTCAGCTTGAGCGGGCGGCAGCGTGCAGTGATGTCCATGAATATGCGTTCGACGCACTGTTCATGGAATTCGTTGTGGTTGCGAAAGCTCACGATGTACTGCAACAGGCCCGCCTGGTCGATCTGTGGGCCGCTGTAGCTGATCTGCACGCTGCCCCAGTCGGGCTGCCCCGTGACCAGGCAGTTGCTCTTGAGCAGGCGGCTGGTCAGCGTCTCGGTGACAGGCGCTTCATCGAAGGCGGCGGTGAGCAGGGCGGGCTCCGGCTGGTAGTGCGTGCATTCCACATCTAGGCGGTCAAGGTCCAGGCCGCTGAGCTCGTGCACGGGTTCTTGGTCGAACTGCTCCGGCGCCACCAGGCGCACGCCCACGGTTCCCGGGCTGGCCGCACCGCGCCAGGCGGCTTCGCTCAGGTCGGCACGCAGGCGTTCGCGCACGGCCTCGCTGCTGTCGAAGCGCGTGCCGTTGAAGCTGTTGAGGTACAGCTTGAACGACTTGCTCTCGATGATGTTCGGTGTTTCGCAGGGCACGGTGACGTGCGCCAGCGCCACCTGCGGCTTGCCGCGCGCGTTCAGCCACGACAGCTCGAACGCCGTCCACAGGTCGGCGCCGAAGAAGGGCTGGGTGCCGGTGATGCCGATCTCGGCGCGCTTGGGCGCGCGGGCGATGGGAAACAGCAGGGCCGGATCGTACTGGTCGGCATACGCCGAGGCTTTGCCCAGGGGGGACTGCGCAGGATGGTTCATGATGTGCTACTAAAAATATAGCTGCTTGCGCTTGATGGGAAAGCGCTAGAGCCACTTTTTGTTTGAAATTTCAGGGCCTCAGCGACGCAGTACGCTGCGGTAGAAAAAGACACAAAGGCCGCCAAAATACAGCAGCCCCAGCCACATGGCAGGGGCAAACCCTTCGCCCACCAGGGCCAGGGGCGCATCGTGGCCGCTGAAGCCGATCAAGGCCGCCAGCAGCAGGCCCATGAGGCTCTCTCCCACGATCAGGCCCGAGGCCAGCAGCAGTCCGCGCTCCTCCGCGGCGGCGGCCCAGTCCTGCCCCAGGCGCGCTTTGGCGCTGCGCAGGCCGCGCTGCAGGCTCCAGCCCAGCGCGGCGCCCACGGCCAGCGTCAGACCGATGGTGGGCGGCAGGTAGATGCCCAGGCCCACCGCCAGCGGCGGCAGCGCACCGCGCCCGGCACGGCGCAAGGCCACGTCGGCCACGATGACGCCAACGCCCAGCAGCACGCCCAGCCCCAGCATCGTCCACTCCAGCGCGCCGCTGAAGATGCCGCTGGCGATCTGCTGCATCAGCGTGGCCTGCGGGGCGGCCAGGGCCTGTGCCGGGTCCATGCCCGGGCGCGGCAGGGCGCCAGCAAACCCATAGGCGTTGTAAAGCAGGTCGAGCACTGGCGGAATCACCACGGCCCCCACCAGGCAACCGATGATGAGCACCACCTGCTGGCGCCAAGGGGTGGCGCCTACCAGGTAGCCGGTCTTGAGGTCCTGCAGGTTGTCGTTGGAGATGGCCGCCATGGCCAGGATCACCGACACCATGAACAGCACCAGCGCCACGCCCAACGGGCCCGAGACGCTGGCCGCGAACGCCGGCACCAGCGTGTGCAGCGTCAGCAGCGCCAGGCCCATCAGGATGGTGGCGATGATGCCGATGCCCGAGATCGGGCTGGCCGACGAACCCACCAGCCCGGCCATGTAGCCGCAGGCCGCCGCCACCAGAAAGCCGAACACCGCCGCGAACAGCACGCACAGGGCCGTGAGGGCGTAGCGCGTGGCGGGTGGCATGTCCGGCAGGTACTGGGCGATGAAGCCTTGGGTGACCAGGAACAGCACCGCCAGCGCGGCCGCGCCGATGGCCAGCATCCAGTGCCGGGGCATGTCCTGGTCGGTCGCGGGCACTGCTGTACTGCCGGCTTGGGGCCGTGCGCCCTGCTGGCGAACCGCTTGCAGGATGGGGCGAATCAGCGTGGCCACGGTCCACAGGGCCGAAATGCCAATCACCCCCGCACCAAGAAAGCGCACCTTGCCCGCCCACAGCTGGTTGGCCAGCGCAGGCAGGGTCTGCCCGTGCTCCGCAGGGGCCAGGGCGGTGAGCCAGGGCACGGCAACGCCCCAGCACAGCACCAGCCCCAACAACACTGCCACGCCGGCGGCGGCGCCCATCAGGTAGCCGGCGGCCAGCAACGCGGGCGAAAAGCCAGCGGCCACCCGGAACACCACGCCCCCCGCGGGAATCCACAGGTTGACCGCATCGCCCAGCAGGCGCAGGCCGCCGCTCAGGAAACCGAACAGCGCGGCCAGCCCGGTGCCCCAGCCCAACTGGCGCAGGCCCGCGCTCTGCCCCTTGCCCTCGGCCTTATGGCGCTGGGCCTCGCCCACGCGCAGCACTTCGGCGGCGGCCACGCCCTCGGGGTAGGGCAGGCCGGACTGAACCACCATCACGCGCCGCAGCGGCACGGTGTAGAGCACACCCAGGGTGCCGCCGGCGGCGCAGACCAGTGCCGTTTGCCAGAAGGGAAAGCCGTTCCACAGGCCGAGCATGAGCAGTGCCGGCAGCACGAAAATCACCGATGACAGCGTGCCAGCCGCCGACGCCTGGGTCTGCACCAGGTTGTTCTCCAGGATGTTGGAGTCGCGCAGGCGGTACAGCAGCGCCATCGAAATCACGGCGGCGGGAATGGCCGAGGCGAAAGTCAGCCCGACTTTGAGGCCGAGGTAGACATTCGCCGCCGTGAAGGCCAGCGTGATAAGTGCGCCAAGGAAGACACCGCGTACGGTGAACTCACGCACAGGGGTGGTGGGTGGTGCCATGGGGGGCTCGCTTTGTGCAGGGGGCGTCATGCGTGACGCCGTGCCAGGGCCTGCCACGCAGGGGTGGTCAGTGGAACTCGCGCTCGCGCAGCCATTTTGTGGCGATCCATTTTTCACCCGCGTGCACAGGGGCGCCAGCGTGCAGGGTCCGGGTGTCCGGATCGGGGCGCGCGTAGCTGAAGAACACCGCGTGGCCCGGATGCGGCGTCACCTCCAGGCCTACGTCGGGGAAGGTGGTGGCGCCGCCCTGGGCGGGCGCGTTCAGGTACAGCACCAGAGTGGCCACACGCTGGCCTCCCCGGCGCACCAGGGTGGGGGTGCCGCGCTGGGCGGGGTCGAAATAGTCGTAGTGCGGCTTGTATTCGGCACCCGGGCCGTAGCGCAGCACTTGTAGGCCCTCGCCGTGCTCCACGGGCCAGTTCACCAGCCGGGCAATGCGTGCCTCGATGCGCTGCACCAGCGCCGTTTCACCGCGCTGGAAAAACATGCCCTCGCTGGTGCGGTCGGCGTTGACTTCTTCACCGCCAGTGGCTGTGGCCACGGTGAGCGAGCGCGCCATGCGCGGGCGCGCAGCATCGATCAGCGCCGTGCATTCCTCGGGCGAGAGCAGGTTGCCCAGCAGCACGACGCGCGGGTGTGCCAGGGCCATGAGCACGTCCACCGTGCGGTCGCCAACATCGATGCGCGTGGGGGCGCCTTGCAGCGCAGGCTCGGGCAGGTTCGTGGCAAGTGTGGCCTCTGGCGAGGCGGCTGCGGCAGTGTCCGAGGGCAAGGTTTCCTCGGCGGCCTGGCGGGCCACTTGGGCGTCCCAGCCGGCCTGGCACATGGCATCGACCAGGGCGGGTAAATCCAGCCCCTCGGCCGCCCGCTCGGCGATCCATGCGCGCAGCGCGGGCGTAATGGGCTGGCGGGCGCTCATGGCTGTGCCGCGCGGCGGAACACCAGGCGCTCGGGGGAGGAGGCAGCGGGGTGGAAGGCGTAGCCCTCCAAGTCGAAGCCTTCGAGCTGGCGTGGTGTGCTGGCGCGCTGCTGGATGGCCCAGCGTGCCATCAGGCCGCGCGCGCGCTTGGCGTAGAAGCTGATGATCTTGTACGCGCCGCCCTTGCCGTCCTCGAACACGCACTCGACCACGCGGGCGCTGAGCGCCTTGCGGTCCACGGCCTTGAAATACTCCTGCGACGCCAGGTTCACCACCACCGGGTCGGTATCGTCCGCCAACTGGCGGTTCAGGTGCTCGGCGATGCGCGTGCCCCAGAACTGGTAAAGGTTGACGCCGGCATCCGTGGCCAGGCGCGTGCCCATTTCCAGGCGGTAGGGCTGCATCAGGTCGAGCGGGCGCAGCACGCCGTAGAGCCCGCTGAGGATGGCAAGGTGCTGCTGCGCCCAGTCCAGGTCGGGCAGTGAGAGCGTGGCGGCCTGCAGGCCCTCGTATACGTCGCCATTGAAGGCCATCACGGCCTGGCGTGCGTTCTCCTGCGTGAAGCGGGGCGACCATGCGCCGTAGCGCGCCACGTTGAGCGCTGCCAGTGCGTCGCTGATGGACATGAGCGAGGCAATGTCCTGGGGCGAGCGGGTGCGCAGCACGTCGATCAGGCGGGCTGCGTCTGGAATGAACTGGGGCTGGGAGTGCGGCAGCCCGGCAGGAAGCGGGCTGTCGTAGTCCAGCGATTTGGCGGGGGAGAGCAGAAACAGCATGGGGCTTGGACTCCTGAGTTTCTAGCCAAATTGGGCTGTAGGCTTTGCTGGGAAAGCGCTGGCAGCTATGGTTTTTGAATATCAACCCCGGGGCGCGGCCCCGGGGTACTGCTGCATCAGCTGCGCTGCGTCTGCTCGAAAGGCAGCTGCAGGTCGCTCAGGTCGCGGCGCGTTTCCACCAGGACCAGCGGGCCTTCGTCGGGCACGACCACCGGCGGCCGCTCACGTGGCACATGGGCGGGACGGGGCTCGGCAGCAATCGCGGCTTGCACGGCGGCCACCTTGTCGGCGTCCGAATTCACCCACTGCAGGCCGGATGCCGCGGCGATCTGCGCCAGCTCGCTGACGGGCAGCGTGAAGGATTGCACCTTGGGCATGCCTGCTGCGGAGACCACGGGTGCCACAGGTGCAACAGGTGTCGCGGGTGCTGGTGCGGCGACTGTCGCCTCCGCAGCTGGCGCTACGGGCGCTGCGGCCACCACGGCAGGCGCTGCCTCGGCGGCTGTGGCTGGCACGGGGGCACTGGCCTCCTCAGCGACTGGCGTGGCTGCCACTGGGGCTGCGGTGGCGGTCACCGCAGCCTCTGGGGCAGGGGCTTCGACCGGCGTGGCTGCTTCGGGGGCGCTGGCCGGGGCGACCGGCGCGACCGGCGCGGCGGTGAAGTAGCTGCGGCGCGGTGCTTCTTCGGTGCTGGCGTCTTCCGCCGGGGTGGGGGTGGGTGCCGCTTCCGCAGCGCCCTCCTCGCGGGCAGGGCGCTCGCCTTGTTCACCACGGTTGCGGCGGTCGCGGCCATAGCGGTCACGCGAGCGGCGCTCGCGGCGCTGCTCTTCGCTGGCTGGCGCGGCGGCTTCCGGCGCAACCGTGTCGTTGCCCGTCAAGTCCAGGTCGGGCAGGGAGGACAGCGGTGCGGTGTCGGCGAAGTCGGCCACCGGCAGGGGCGCGGAGGTGCCTTCGCCACGCGGGGCACGCTCGCGGCGACCGCCTTCGGTGCGCTCCGGGCGTTCCGCACGTTCGCCGCGCTCGGTGCGTTCGCGGCGGCCATTGCCGTCGCCGCGCTCGCGGCGCTCGCCATTGCGCGGTGCACGCTCGCTGCGGGCTTCCTGGGGTGCACCGTCGGCGGTCGGTGTGGTGCCTTCGGCATCGATGGCCGGGCGTGCGTCCGCATCACGGCGCGCACGCTGGTCGCGCGGGGCGTTGCCATTGCGCTCGCCTTGGCGTGGTTCGCCGCTGCGCTCTGTGCGGCGGCCGTTGCGTGCCTCTGCCGTACTGCCCTGGGCTTCGCCGCGCGCTGCACCGCGTTCGCCATTGCGGCGGTTGCGTCCGTCGCCACGTCCTTCACCACGCCCTTCGCGGCGGGCACCGGCTGCAGCGTCCGTGGCGGCAGCTGGGGCTGCCACGGGCGCTGGCGCCGGGGCCGCGCCAAAGCCGAACAGGCTCTTGAGCCAAGCGAAAAAGCCTTGCTCCTGCGGAGCCGGGGCAGGCGACGGTGCCGGGCTGGGGGCTGCCGCCGCGGGCGTGGCGCCGGGGCGCTGGCCATTGCGCGGTGGGCGCTGTGCCCCTTCGGGGCGCGGCTCTGCCACGGGGGCCGGGGCATCGGGCAGCACACCCTTGATGACCGGCGTCTGCTTGTTGGTCGGCTCTTGCGAGCGGCGCGTGACCTGGGTGCGCTCTTCCTGCTCTTCGGCGAGCTTGTAGCTTGCCTCGATGTGGTCCAGTCGCGGGTCGTCGTGCTTGAGGCGCTCGAGTTTGTAGTGCGGCGTCTCCATCGACTTATTGGGCACCATGAGCACGGACACGCGTTGCTTGAGTTCGATCTTGGCGATCTCGGTGCGCTTCTCGTTCAGCAGGAAGGACGCCACTTCCACCGGCACTTGGACGTGCACGGCGGCGGTGTTGTCCTTCATCGACTCCTCTTGGATGATGCGCAGGATCTGCAGCGCCGAGGACTCGGTGTCGCGGATGTGGCCGGAGCCGCCACAGCGCGGGCAGTTGATGTGGGCACCTTCCGACAGGGCGGGCTTGAGGCGCTGGCGGCTCATTTCCATCAGGCCGAACTTGCTGATGGTGCCGAACTGTACGCGCGCGCGGTCTTGGCGCAGGGCGTCGCGCAGGCGGTTTTCCACTTCGCGGCGGTTCTTGCTCTCCTCCATGTCGATGAAGTCGATCACGATCAGGCCGCCCAGGTCGCGCAGGCGCATCTGGCGCGCCACTTCGTCGGCGGCCTCGAGGTTGGTGCGCGTGGCGGTTTCCTCGATGTCGCCGCCCTTGATGGCGCGGGCCGAGTTCACGTCCACGCTGACCAGCGCCTCGGTGTGGTCGATCACGATGGCGCCGCCCGAGGGCAGGGTCACGGTGCGGGCGTAGGCCGATTCAATCTGGTGCTCGATCTGGAAGCGGCTGAACAGCGGCGCGTCGTCGCGGTAGCGCTTCACGCGGGCCGCGTGCTCGGGCATCACGTGCGACATGAACTGCTGTGCCTGTTCGTAGATGTCGTCCGTGTCGATCAGGATGTCGCCGATGTCGCTGTTGAAGTAATCGCGGATGGCGCGGATCACCAGGCTCGACTCCTGGTAGATCAGGAAGGCGCCTTTGCCCGCCTTGGCGGCACCGTCGATGGCTGTCCAGAGCTTGAGCAGGTAGTTCAGATCCCACTGCAACTCGGGTGCGCTGCGGCCGATGCCGGCGGTGCGCGCGATGATGCTCATGCCCTTGGGGTATTCGAGCTGGTCCATCGCCTCCTTGAGCTCGGCGCGGTCCTCGCCCTCGATGCGGCGCGAGACGCCGCCGCCGCGCGGGTTGTTGGGCATCAGCACCACGTAGCGGCCGGCCAGGGAGATGAACGTCGTCAGGGCCGCGCCCTTGTTGCCGCGCTCTTCCTTTTCGACCTGCACCAGCAGTTCCTGGCCT
Source organism: Paenacidovorax caeni (assembly GCF_001298675.1). GTDB lineage: Bacteria > Pseudomonadota > Gammaproteobacteria > Burkholderiales > Burkholderiaceae_C > Paenacidovorax > Paenacidovorax caeni. The sequence continues at coordinate 50,416 of NZ_CYIG01000019.1, read as the reverse complement.
TCGCGGATCACCTCGTTGATGCGCGCCTGGCTGGGCGAGACGCCCTCGGCGAAGTACTGCTTGGAGATTTCCTTGAACGGCAGGAAGCCATGGCGGTCCTCGCCGTAATCGACGAAGCAGGCCTCGAGCGAGGGCTCGACGCGTGTGACCACGGCTTTGTAGATGTTGCCCTTGCGTTGTTCGCGTCCTTCGATCTCGATTTCGTAGTCCAGCAGCTTTTGGCCGTCCACGATGGCCAGGCGCCGTTCCTCGGGCTGCGTGGCGTTGATGAGCATCCGCTTCATGATGCGATTCCTTTGTTTGTTTTAAGGGTGCCGTGTACCAGGGGGACACGGGACACCGGCATGTTCACTCGTTCTCACAGGCTCTTGCACAGAGCCGAGATGCCGAGGCTGATGCCTTGAAACAAAGGAACGCGCGCAAACGCCAGCGCTGGCCGCAGGCCAGGCGCTATGTGAGCCAGGGGGGCGGGGGCGCGTGGATGGGGGCGAGGCGCGCGGCGCGCGGCGCTGTCACGCAGGGCTCGGCGCGCAGGGCAGGCAAATGGGCGTTTCCCGGCATGCCAATGGCCACCGCCGGGGGCGCAAGCCTCCGCCAGATTGACTCCATCCATGCCCAGACAACCCACATGTTCGCTTTGATCCGCCAGCAGCGCACATGCTGCAGGCCAGTATTCCGTGTGTTTCAATGCGTCAGCCTGCCGTGCGGCGCGCAGCAAGGGCCGCAGGCTCTTCAAACGCCTGCCGCGGTGCATGCACGAAGCCCGTTGGCATCGACCTGCCTGCGCCGGGGGAAACCCAGGAAAATGTCCGCTGGACTAAACTCCAGAGAAATCAACCACTTACATTCAACGTGCGCAGGTGAAACACATTATAGAGGGCAAACCAAGCCCAGCCCCGGCGGCCCGCCTTGTCGCGGTGGACGCAGAGTCGAGCGGCCAGCGCTTGGATAACTTCCTGTTGCGCCAGCTCAAGGGCGTTCCCAAGACACATGTTTACCGCATCATCCGCAGCGGTGAGGTGCGGGTGAACAAGGGCCGCGCCAGCGCCGACACGCGCGTTGCCGAGGGCGATCAGGTGCGCCTGCCGCCCGTGCGCGTCTCAGAGAAAGTGGCACTCAAGGCGGGGCATCCGGCGCCAGCGCGCGAGTTCCCGCTGCTGCTGGAAGATGAGCATCTGATCGCCATCGACAAGCCCTCAGGGGTGGCCGTGCATGGTGGCAGCGGCGTCAGCTTTGGTGTGATCGAGCAACTGCGCCAGGCACGCCCGCAAGCGAAGTTCTTGGAGCTTGTGCACCGGCTGGACCGAGAGACCTCGGGCATTTTGCTGGTGGCCAAGAAGCGCTCAGCGCTGAACCAGTTGCAGGACCAGTTTCGCGAGCGCGCAACAGGCAAGACCTACCTTGCGCTGGTGCAGGGCACCTGGCCGGCCGCCAACAAGGTGATCGACTTGCCCTTGCACAAGTACTTGCTCCCTGACGGCGAACGGCGCGTGCGCGTTACGACGCCCGACGATCCGGACGGCATGCGCTCGGTCACGTTGGTGAAAGTGCGTGCTCACCTGGCGCCTCGGCCCTTGCAGGGCCTGCCGGCCATGACGCTGCTTGAGGTGACGATCAAGACCGGCCGGACCCACCAGATCCGCGTGCATCTGGCAAGCCAGGGGCACCCGATTGCGGGGGACGACAAGTACGGCGACTTTGACCTCAACAAGCGCTTGCCACGGCAAGGGCTCAAGCGCATGTTTCTGCATGCCTGGCGCCTGCAGTTCAACCACCCCGCCAGCGGCGAGCGCGTGACATTGCACGCCGAGCTGCCGCCCGAGCTGGCAGATTTCATCGCCCCCAACGCTTTTGGAAATTCACCATGCCCACCGACCGACCACGCCGCTTTGACTTGATCGCATTCGACTGGGATGGCACGCTGTGCGACTCCACGGCCATCATCGTGCGCTGCATCCAGGCCGCAGTGTGCGATGTGGGAGGTGCCATGCCCAGCGACGAGGCCGCCTCCTATGTCATCGGCATGGGGCTGATGCAGGCACTGGCCCATGCGGCCCCCGACGTGCCGCGTGAGCGCTATGCCGAGCTGGGCAACCGCTACCGCTACCATTACCTGCAGCACCAGAACGATCTGAGCCTGTTTGCCGGCGTCATGCCGTTGCTTGGTGCGCTGCGTGACCGAGGGCACCTGTTGACGGTGGCCACGGGCAAGAGTCGGCGTGGGCTGAATGAGGCGCTGCACACAGCCCAGCTGCGCGGCATGTTCGACGGCTCGCGCACCGCCGACGAGACGGCGGGCAAGCCCCACCCCCTGATGCTGCACGAGCTGATGGCCGAATTCGACGTGGCGCCGGAGCGCGTGCTGATGATCGGCGACACCACCCACGATTTGCAGATGGCGCAGGCCGCTGGCTGTGCCAGCGTGGGCGTGGGCTACGGTGCGCACCCGACCGATGAGTTCGCCCGCTATGCGCCACTGTTCGTTGCGGATTCCGTCGCGGACTTGCATGCGTGGCTTGAAAGCAACGCATGAGGATGTGGCCATGACAGCGTTTGAAGAAGAAGTCATTGCGTTGTGCGTCAGCACGGAACTGCAGGAAGGTGGGCTGGCGGTGGGCTTTGACGTGGTCTACGCCGGCCAGCGCTGCAGGGCCTTTGCTGTGCGTTTTCAGGGCCAGCCGCAGGCCTATCTCAACCGCTGTGCCCATGTGCCGATGGAGATGGATTACCAGGAAGGTCGCTTCTTCGATGACAGCGGTCGCTGGCTGCTCTGCGCCACCCACGGCGCGGTCTACGAGCCAGGTACCGGGCGCTGCATTGAGGGGCCGTGCCGTGGCGCCAGCCTGGTGAAGATCGCTGTGTCCGAAGTCGAGGGCCGGGTGCGCTGGCATACTGCCCCCCACATGCAACCTGTAGAGTTTTGAACCATGACCGACCCCCAACGCCCCGGATCCACGGATACCGGGGGCCATGCCCCCGCTGCCCCTGATTTGTGGGCGGCTGCTGCTACGGCCCGTCCCGCCGCAGGCAAACCGGCGGCTTCCCAGACGCCACCTGGCTGGGAGCGCGAGGTGCTGGAAAAGCTGGTGTTTGCCACGGTCAACGAGCAACGTGCCGCGCGCCGTTGGCGCATCTTTTGGCGCTTTGCCTGGCTGGCGTTCCTGGGTGCCGTGGCCTGGGCCCTCTTCGTGTACGAAGGCGGCACGCCCAGCAAGAGTGCGCCGCATACGGCCGTGGTGGATATCAAGGGCGAAATTGCCGGCGGTGCCGAGGCCAGTGCCGAACTGGTGGTGGCTGCCATGCGCAGCGCGTTTGAGGATGAAGGCTCACAGGCCGTGGTGCTGCTCATCAACTCACCTGGCGGCAGCCCGGTGCAGGCTGGCATCATCAACGATGAAATCGTGCGCCTGCGCGCCAAGTACGACAAGCCGGTGTACGCGGTGGTCGAGGAAACCTGCGCCTCTGCGGCGTACTACATCGCGGCGGCGGCCGACGATATCTTCGTCGACAAGGCCAGCATCGTTGGCAGCATTGGCGTGCTGATGGACGGTTTTGGCTTCACCGGCACCATGGAAAAGCTGGGCGTCGAGCGGCGCCTGCTGACAGCGGGTGAGAACAAGGGCTTCCTTGATCCGTTCAGCCCGCAGAGCGAGAAGCAACGCCAGTTCGCGTTGCAGATGCTCGACCAGATCCACCAACAGTTCATCGAGGTGGTGAAGAAGGGGCGCGGCGAGCGACTCAAGGTCACGCCCGAGACGTTCAGTGGCCTGTTCTGGACCGGCCAGCAGGCGGTGGAGATGGGCTTGGCTGACCGCTTTGGCAATCTTGACTACGTGGCACGCGAGGTCGTCAAGGCCGAAGATGTGATCGACTACACGCGCCGCGACAACGTGGCCGAGCGCCTGGCCAAGCGCTTTGGCGCAGCGGTGGGCGCAGGGGCGGTGCATGCCATGCGCAGCGCACTGCCCAATGTGCGCTGAGTTTAAGGTTAAATTGGCCTCTGGCCCTTTCCAGACAAGCGCTGGCAGCTATCAAAAATGAAGTGATAGGGCCTCAGCGGCCAATGGCGTACACCACCGGGGTGCGGTTATCGGGCGCTGTGCCGCCCTTGCGCCAATCGCGTACGGCGCGGCTTTCCATGCGGGCCTGGGGCAGCGTCAGTCCGGCCGCAAGGGCCAGCCGGGTGGTTGGCTGTAGGTGCTGCAGCAACGCTTGCCATAGCGCGGCGTTGCGGTACGGCGTCTCGATGAACAGCTGCGTCTGGCCCTGCTGGAGTGCCAGCACTTCCAGTTGGCGGATGCGCTGGGCGCGTTCGCCCGCGTCTTGTGGCAGGTAGCCGGTGAAGGCGAAGTTCTGCCCATTCAGGCCGCTGGCGGCCAGTGCCAGCAGCAGCGATACCGGGCCTGTCAGTGGCTCCACCCGGGCGCCTGCGTCGTGCGCGGCACGTACCACGGAGCTGCCGGGATCGGCCACGGCGGGCATGCCGGCCTCGCTGACCAGGCCCATGTCGTGGCCCGCCAGCAGCGGCGCGATGAGCGGCGTGGCGTTGAACTGGCCGGTGTGGTCGCCCTTCTTGTGCACTTCGCGTGGCAGTTCGGTGATGTGCTGCTGCTGCAGCGGCGCAGCCAGCGGGTGCAGGGCGTCGATGCGCTTGAGGTAGGCACGGCAGCTCTTGGCGTTCTCGCAGACCCAGTGCGTGAGCTGTGCGGCACTGCGCAGCGTGCCTTCGGGCAGCATGTCCTGCAAGGGGGTTTGCGTATCGCAGCCGAAGTCCAGCGGCGCGGGCACCAGATAGAGTGTGCCGATTCGGGTTGCGGTGTTCATGGCAGTGTCAGGCCCGCGGCGCGCAGCATGCGGCAGGTGCGGATCAAGGGCAGACCGACCAGGGCCGTCGGGTCATCGCTGACGATGGCGTCGAGCAGGCTGATGCCCAGGCCCTCGCTTTTGGCGCTGCCGGCGCAGTCGTAAGGGGTTTCGGCGCGCAGGTAACGCTCGATTTCTGCATCCGTCAGGTCGCGAAAGCGCACCTTCACCGCCGCCAGGTCGACCTGTGCAAAGCCCGTGGCCTGGCATACCACGGCCACGGCGGTTTGGAAGACCACAGTCTGGCCGCGCATCTGGCGCAACTGGGCCGTAGCGCGTTCATGCGTACCGGGCTTGCCCAGGGGCTGCCCGGCCAGGTCGGCGACTTGGTCGGATCCGATCACGACGGCCTGCGGGTGCCGCGCAGCGACGGCGTGCGCCTTGGCGAGCGCCAGCCGCAGGGCCAGCGCACGCGGTGCTTCGCCGGGTTGCGGGGTCTCATCTACAGCGGGGGCGGTGGTCTCAAAAGGCAGGCGAAGGCGCTGCAGCAGCTCACGCCGGTAGGGCGAGGTGGAGCCGAGTACCAACAGGCGTTGCGGGGAGGGTGATTCAAGCATGGGCGGGATTCTCTTACACTGCCGCGATGACCAAGGAGTTTTCCCCCCGTCGGCTCGACGTAAAGGCCTTCGCCCAGGCAGGCGCGCGGCTGGAAGGGCATGAATCGCTGCTCGCCTACGATCGTTTAGCCCAGGAAGCGCAGGGGCTGCACCCCGATCTGCGTGTGGACTGGGAGGCAGCGGGCACGCTCGTGGCGCCAGCGGGCAGCGCCAGCCAAATCTGGCTGCACCTGCGTGCGCATGGCATGTTCCCCATGCACTGCCAGCGCTGCTTGGGTACCGTGGATGTGCCGCTGGATGTGGATCGTTCGTTCCGCTTCGTGGCCGACGAAAGCACCGCCGAAGCATTGGACGATGAATGTGAGGAAGACCTGCTGGTGCTCAGCCGCGAGTTTGACTTGCACGCCCTGATCGAGGACGAGCTGCTGATGGCGCTGCCCATGGTGCCCATGCATGAACACTGTCCGGAGGCGGTGCCCATGGAGTCCGAAAGCGAGGATTTCGAGGACGCCAATGCGCAAAAGCCCAACCCCTTCGCTGCGCTGGCGGCTTTGCGCACTGGCAAGGATTCGAAACGTTGATGCAGCGCTGAAATCGATTCGGCTATAATCGAGGGCTTCGCGCGAATCCCCCTCGTGTCTTTAATGGGCTGAATCGCGTTTTTACCAACCCTTTAAGACCCAGGAGCCATCATGGCTGTTCAGCAAAACAAAAAATCTCCTTCCAAGCGCGGCATGCACCGTTCGCACAATGCCCTGACGGTGCCTGGCATCGCCGTGGAGCCCACCACCGGTGAAACGCATCTGCGCCACCACATCAGCCCCAACGGCGTGTACCGTGGCCGTCAGGTGCTGAAGAACAAGTCTGAAGCCTGACCTGTTCTCTGCCCGTCCGAGGCCCGTGGCTACCGAAATATGTAGCACGGGCCTTTGTTTTGACCGCTGCATTGGCAAGTTTCCAGGCCACCCATGATCACCTTGGCAGTTGACTGCATGGGGGGCGACCACGGCCCCCGCGTCACGTTGGCGGCGTGCCGCCAGTTTCTCGATACCCATTCCGACGCCCATTTGCTGCTCGTGGGGCAGCCAGAGAGCTTGAAGGCGTTCGCGCACGAACGCGCGACCGTGGTCGCGGCCAGCGAGGTCGTCGGCATGGATGATCCCGTGGAAGTGGCGCTGCGCAGGAAGAAGGACTCCTCCATGCGCGTGGCCATTCAGCAGGTCAAAGATGGCACGGCTGCGGCAGCTGTGTCGGCGGGGAATACGGGTGCGCTGATGGCCATTGCGCGCTACCTGCTGAAAACGCTGGATGGCATCGACCGCCCGGCGATTGCAACCCAAATGCCCAATGACAAGGGGCGCGCCACCACGGTGCTCGATTTGGGGGCCAACGTTGATTGCTCGGCCGAGCACCTGCTGCAGTTCGCTGTGATGGGGGCAGCACTGGTGTCCGTGCTTCAGGAGGACTCTTCCGCCAGCGTGGGGTTGCTCAATATTGGCGAGGAAGTCATTAAGGGCAATGAAGTCATCAAAAAGGCAGGCGAGCTGTTGCGCGCGGCTGCCCAGTCGGGTGATCTGAATTTCCAAGGCAACGTGGAAGGCAACGACATCTTCAAAGGCACCGTGGATATCGTGGTGTGTGACGGTTTCGTCGGCAACGTGGCGCTGAAGGCCAGCGAGGGCGTCGCAGCGATGATCGTTGGTGGGTTGAAGCAGGAATTCAAGCGCAACATCTTTACGAAAATTGCTGCCATCGTGGCTTATCCGGTTCTATCTGCGCTGATGAAGCGTATGGATTACCGTCGTTACAACGGTGCGGCGCTGCTTGGGCTGCGTGGACTGGTGTTCAAGAGCCATGGATCGGCCGACGCGCTGGCTTTTGAACAGGCGCTGAACCGCGCGTATGATGCGGCCCGCAACAACCTGCTCGACCGTGTCCGGTCGCGGATTGCGCATGCGGCGCCCCTGCTGGCGTCCTCCACGGCGCAGCCTGCCCTGGCAACGGCGGCCCCCCTGCCTTGAACAAACGCTATTCCCGCATCACCGGCACTGGCAGTTATCTGCCGCCACGCCGCGTCACTAACCAAGACCTTGCAAACGAGCTGGCGCAGCGCGGCATTGAAACCTCCGATGCCTGGATTGTCGAGCGTACGGGTATTCATGCGCGCCATTTCGCCGATCCCCAGGTGACGAGCAGCGATCTGGCGCTGGAAGCCTCCCGCCGTGCCCTGGAGGCTGCAGGCTGCCAGGCGCAGGATCTGGATTTGATCATCTTTGCCACGTCTACGCCGGACATGGTGTTCCCCTCGGCGGCGTGCATTCTCCAGAACAAGCTGGGTGCCAATGGCTGCCCCGCTTTTGATGTGCAGGCTGTGTGCAGTGGTTTCGTCTATGCACTGACGGTGGCCGACGCCATGATTCGTGCCGGATCGGCACGCCGCGCCCTGGTGGTGGGCGCTGAGGTGTTCAGCCGCATTCTGGACTTCAACGACCGTACTACCTGTGTACTGTTTGGTGACGGGGCGGGTGCCGTAGTGCTGGAGGCTTCTGATACGCCTGGCATTCTGGCCAGCGATTTGCATGCCGATGGCAAGTACGTCGACATTCTCTGCGTGCCCGGTACCGTGTCGGGCGGCCGGGTGCTGGGTGATCCGCTGCTCAAGATGGATGGCCAGGCGGTATTCAAGCTGGCCGTGGGCGTGCTGGAAAAAGCCGCACGCGCAGCACTCGACAAGGCCGGTCTGCAGGACGTTGATATCGACTGGCTGATCCCGCACCAGGCCAACATCCGCATCATGCAGGGCACGGCCAAGAAGCTGAAGCTGCCGCTGGAGAAGCTGGTAGTCACTGTGGACCAGCACGGCAATACCTCGGCGGCCTCGATTCCCCTGGCGTTGGACCATGCGGTGCGCAGCGGGCAGGTGCGTCCCGGCCAGCATGTCATGCTCGAAGGCGTGGGCGGCGGTTTCACGTGGGGAGCGGTGCTACTGAAAATGTAGCTGCTGGCGCTTGACAGGTAAGCGCTAGAGACTGATTTCTTTCATATTCTTAGAAGAGACAATGGCTAAATCCTTTGCATTCGTGTTTCCGGGGCAGGGCTCGCAGTCCGTGGGCATGCTGGACGCTTGGGGCGATCATCCTGTGGTGGCCGAGACGCTGCGCGAGGCGTCCGATGCCCTGGGCGAAGATGTCGGCCGCCTGATCCATGACGGCCCCAAGGAGGCCCTGGCGCTGACCACCAACACCCAGCCGGTGATGCTGGTGGCCGGCGTCGCTGCATGGCGAGTGTGGCGTGCCCAGGGCGGCGCGCTGCCTGTGGCGGTGGCAGGGCATTCGCTGGGCGAGTATTCCGCGCTGGTGGCATCGGGTGTGCTGACGTTGGCCCAGGCTGCGCCGCTGGTGCGTTTGCGTGCCGCCGCCATGCAGGAGGCTGTGCCCGTGGGCGCTGGCGCCATGGCCGCCATCCTCGGGTTGGAGTCCTCCAAGGTCATTGCCGGTTGTGTTGAGGCGACCGCATCGTTTGGCGCGGGATCTGCCGAAGTGGTTGAGGCAGTGAACTTCAACGACCCCATTCAGACCGTGATTGCGGGTACCAAGGCCGGTGTCGACAAAGCTTGTGAAGTCCTCAAGGCGGCAGGTGCCAAGCGCGCGCTGCCCCTGCCCGTGTCTGCGCCTTTCCATTCCAGCCTGATGAAGCCCGCGGCCGAGAGGCTGCGCGCGGCGCTGGCTCAGGTGGCCCTGGGTGCGCCGCAGATCCCGGTGGTGAATAACGTGGATGTGGCCGTGGTGCAGGAGCCTGAAGCCATTCGCGACGCGCTGTACCGCCAAGCCTTCGGCCCGGTGCGCTGGGTCGAGTGCGTGCAGGCGCTGCAGGCGCGTGGTGTGACCCACCTCATCGAGTGTGGCCCTGGCAAGGTGCTGGCAGGCCTGACCAAGCGCATTGACGCGGGCCTGGTTGGTGCCGCGCTGTACGATCCGGCCACGTTGGCCGAAGCCAAGGAGTTGCTCGCATGACGAATTCTGCATCCAAGGTTGCGCTGGTCACCGGCGCCTCGCGCGGCATTGGCGCCGCCATCGCACTGGAGCTGGCGCGACAAGGCTACCAGGTGGTCGGTACGGCCACCACCGACGCCGGTGCCGCTGGCATTTCTGAGGCGCTCGCCGGCTACGCTGGTTGCCGTGGCGCCAGACTCGATGTGAACGATAGCGCTGCCACCGAGGCGTTGATCGACGAGGTCGTCAAGACCCAGGGCGGTCTGCATGTGCTGGTGAACAATGCGGGCATCACACGGGACACGCTCGCCATGCGCATGAAAGACGACGACTGGGATGCCGTGCTCGACACCAACCTCAAGGCGGTGTTTCGCACCAGCCGTGCCGCCATCCGGCCGATGATGAAGCAGCGCTTTGGTCGCATCATCAGTATCACCAGCGTTGTGGGTGCTTCGGGTAATCCGGGGCAAGCCAACTACGCTGCCGCCAAGGCCGGCGTTGCGGGGATGACGCGCGCTCTGGCGCGCGAGTTGGGCAGCCGCGGGATCACGGTGAACTGTGTGGCGCCCGGCTTTATCGTCACTGACATGACCGCGCAGTTGCCCGAAGAGCAGCAAAAAGCACTGAATGCCCAGATCCCACTGGGCCATATGGGCAAGCCATCGGACATCGCGCACGCCGTCGCGTACCTGGCATCGGAGGGTGCAGGCTACGTGACAGGGCAGGAGTTGCATGTCAATGGCGGCATGTACATGTAATTAGCACAAGTTAACGCCGAATCATCCGAGCGGCGAGCTGCGAGGGGCTTTCTCCCTATGCGGCTAGAATCGCGGATTCATTCACAACCCCCAGAGGGAAACCTATGAGCGATATCGAAGCACGTGTCAAAAAGATCATTGCCGAGCAACTCGGTGTGGAAGAGTCCCAAGTGACGAATGAGAAGGCTTTCGTGGCCGACCTCGGCGCCGACTCTCTCGACACCGTGGAGCTGGTGATGGCCCTGGAAGACGAGTTCGGCATCGAAATCCCTGATGAGGACGCCGAGAAGATCACCACGGTGCAGAACGCCATCGACTACGCCAACACCCACCAGAAGGCCTGAGGCGGCCTTTTGCCGTCCCGAGCGATCATCAGAAGGTTTTGAACGCATGAGCCGTCGTCGCGTTGTCGTGACCGGCCTGGGTTGCATCAGTCCCGTGGGTAATACCGTGGAGAGCGCCTGGGCCAACCTCCTTGCCGGCCAGTCCGGCATTGACCTTATCACCAAGTTCGATGCGTCGAACTTCGCTTGCAAGATCGCGGGCGAGGTCAAGGGGTTCGATCTGGAGTCGTACATCAGCGCCAAAGATGCGCGCGCGATGGATGCGTTCATCCATTTCGGCATCGCAGCAGCCGCCCAGGCGGTGCAGGATGCGGGGCTGCCCACTGGGGAGTCGCTTTCGGAAGAGCAGGCCGTACGCATCGGCTGCGTGATCGGCTCGGGCATCGGGGGCTTGCCCCTGATCGAGAATACCCATGCGGAACTGGTGTCGCGCGGCCCCCGCCGCATTACACCGTTCTTCGTCCCGGCCTCCATCATCAACATGGTGGCGGGACATGTTTCCATGCGCTTTGGCTTCAAGGGCCCCAACCTTTCGGTGGTGACGGCGTGCACCACAGGCCTGCATTGCATCGGCGAGGCGGGGCGCATGATTGAGTACGGCGATGCGGACGTCGTCGTCGCCGGAGGCACGGAGTCCACGGTGTCTCCCCTGGGCGTTGGTGGCTTTGCTGCCATGCGTGCCCTGTCCACGCGCAATGACGACCCCAAGACGGCTTCTCGCCCGTGGGACAAGGACCGTGACGGATTCGTCCTTGGCGAGGGTGCGGGCGTAGTGGTCCTGGAGGAATACGAGCATGCCAAGGCGCGCGGCGCCAGAATCTATGCCGAATTGGCAGGTTATGGCATGAGCGCAGATGCTGGCCATATGACAGCGCCGAGCATGGATGGTCCGCGCCGTGCCATGCTGAGTGCGATGCGTAATGCCGGTATCAATGCCGACCAGATTGACTACCTGAATGCTCATGGGACGTCCACGCCGCTGGGCGATGTGAACGAGACCAATGCCATCAAGGCAGCGCTGGGCGACCATGCCCATAAGACGGTGGTAAGTTCCACCAAGTCGATGACCGGCCACCTGCTGGGTGGTGCCGGTGGCATCGAAAGTGTGTTCACCGTGTTGGCCCTGCACCACCAGAAGGTGCCGCCAACGATCAACTTGTTCAACCAGGATCCGGAGTGTGACCTGGACTACTGCGCTAACACTGCACGTGATCTGCAGATTGATGTGGCGCTGAAGAACAATTTCGGCTTCGGCGGAACCAACGGCTCGCTGGTCTTCAAGCGGGTCTAAGTAAATCCAAGCGCATTGCGCGTAGCCGCCGCGCTGGATGCCCTCGTACAACGCTCCCGCCCTGCGTTTTCAGGTCCGGCGCAGCCGCTTCTTGTGGTGTGGCGTGCTCGGCGTGGCGGTGGCCGGAGGTTTGGTTCTGCTCGGTTGGTCGCGCGCAGGTGCATCGCCCTCGGCTTTCGCGCTGGCGGGCGCTGTGTTGTTGTGGCTGGCATGTACGGGTGTGGCGCTGCACTTCGTGTACCAATTGCCGCAGGGCGTCTTGGTGTGGGATGGCACCACGTGGTTCCTTGAAATTCCCGGCCAGCCGCCGTTTGCTGGGCTCTTGCGGGTGCACATGGATGCCCAGGCCCGCATGTTGCTCTCGCTGTGCGGTGAGGGGTATGCGGGGCATTGGATCTGGGTGGAGCGCCACACGCATAGCGCGTGCTGGATGGATTTACGCCGTGCGGTATATTCCCGCCCCAGACTGGATGCCGGGCCAGCCCAACCCACCGATACCTCCTGACTCGACAGCCTTTTCATGACAGCTTCTCCCCCCACGCCGGCCAGCCCCGACAGCGATCTGCAACTGGTGGAGCGCACCGTGGCCGGTGACCAGCGGGCTTTCGAGTTGCTGGTGCTCAAATACCAACGCCGCATCGAACGTCTGATTGCACGCATGGTGCGTGACACCGACTTGGTGCAGGACATCGCCCAGGAAACTTTCATCCGTGCCTACCGGGCGCTGCACCAGTTCCGTGGTGAGGCGCAGTTTTACACCTGGCTCTACCGCATTGCCGTGAACACGGCCAAGAAAGCGTTGGTGGACTTGCGGCGTAACCCGGTCATTACGGAAAGTGCATTGCGTGGCGGCAGTGATGATGACGATGAAACTTCCAGCCTCGGCGTGGAACTAACCAGCGACGAAACGCCGGAAACGGTACTGGCAGCCCAGGAAATTGCAGCGGCGGTGAATGCTGCGATGGAGGCCTTGCCCGAAGAATTGCGCCAAGCGGTCACGCTGCGCGAAATCGAGGGCCTGAGCTATGACGAAATCGCTGCAGCCATGGACTGTCCCATTGGAACCGTGCGTTCTCGGATTTTTCGGGCCCGCGAGGCCATTTCGCAACGTGTCAAGCCTTTGCTGGACAAGCAGTCCGGCAAGCGCTGGTAGGGCGTTACGCTGAGGTGTATGCCATGAACGATGAACTGAAACAACGCGAACAACTGTCGGCCCTGGCCGACGGGCAATTGCAGGGCGACGAATTCGCCCAGGCCATAGCCGCTGCTGCCACCCCTGAGGGCCATGCGACCTGGGCCATGTACCACCTCGTGGGTGATGTGCTGCGCTCCCCTGAGATGGTTCACCATGGCCGCAACGACCTGTTGTCTGCCGTGCGCGCACGCATGGCCCAGGAGCCGTTGCCGCAACCCCAGCCCGCGCCGCAGCAGCAGGTGGTACGGCGCGAACAAGTACCAGCTGCCAATGTTTCGGTGTTTCGCTGGAAAATGGTTGCCGGCTTCGCCTCGCTGGCAGCAGTGTCGGCCATTGGTTGGAACGCGGCCATGGGGTTGCGTGATGATGCGGCGCTGGATGGGCAGCTGGCGGCAGCGGCGCCGGCGCAGTCTGCCCCCGCCGCCGTTCCTGCTCCCATGGTGGCAGTTGCTGCCGAGGGGGATGGCACACAGCCTGGCGCACAGGTGATGCTGCGCGACCCACGGCTGGATGAGCTGGTGGCGGCGCACCGGCAGTACCATGGCGCCACGAACCTGCAAATGCCGGCAGGTTTTCTGCGCAATGCCACTTTCGATACACCGAAATCCGCACAGCGCTGAGCCTTTGGCGTCTTGACGTCACCCGCTCTCACACCCCAAGCGGCCAGTCAGACTGGCCGTTGGCTGTTGAATTGACTCTGAAAGGAAGACGATGCCCAAGTTTGATTGGAAGCTGCTGCATTCCTGTGCTTTTTCCGCTGCGCTCTTGCTAGGTGGTGCGGGCGGCTTGGTCGCCGTGGCGGTGCCTGCCCATGCGCAAGGCGTTGCCGTGCGCGGCCTGCCTGATTTCACCGAGCTGGTGGAGCAGGTGGGGCCTTCTGTGGTCAATATCCGCACCTTGGAAAAGACGTCTGGCCGGATGGGTGCGGCAGGCATGGACGAGGAAATGCTCGAGTTTTTCAAGCGTTTCGGTCTGCCCATGCCCAATATGCCGCGCCAGCAGCGGCCCCAGCGCCCACAGCCCGACGAGGAACAGCCGCGCGGCGTGGGCTCGGGGTTCATCCTGACGCCCGATGGCTATGTGATGACAAACGCCCACGTGGTCGAAGGTGCCGACGAGGTGGTGGTCACCCTGACCGACAAGCGTGAGTTCAAGGCCAAGATCATCGGTGCAGACAAGCGCACTGACGTGGCTGTGGTGAAGATCGAGGCCTCCGGCTTGCCCGCCGTGAAGGTTGGTGACGTCAGCCGCCTGAAAGTGGGCGAGTGGGTCATGGCCATCGGCTCGCCATTTGGATTGGAGAATACCGTCACCGCAGGTATCGTCAGCGCCAAGCAGCGCGATACGGGTGACTACCTGCCCTTTATCCAAACGGACGTGGCCATCAATCCCGGCAATTCGGGGGGGCCGCTGATTAATATGCGCGGTGAGGTGGTGGGTATCAACAGCCAAATCTACTCGCGGTCGGGTGGCTTCATGGGGATTTCGTTCGCCATTCCCATGGACGAGGCCATCCGCGTTAGCGATCAACTGCGTGCTACAGGCCGCGTGACGCGCGGGCGCATCGGCGTGCAGATCGGGCCTGTGACCAAGGACGTGGCCGAATCCATCGGCCTGGGTAAGCCGCAGGGTGCTTTGGTGTCCGCCGTTGAGGCTGATTCGCCCGCTGAGAAGGCCGGCGTTGAGCCGGGCGACGTGATCACACGCTTCGACGGTAAGGCGATTGAGAAGGTGGCCGATCTGCCGCGCCTGGTGGGCAACACCAAGCCGGGCAGCAAGAGCGTGTTGACCGTGTTCCGCCGGGGTGCTCACAAGGACCTGACCCTGACCATTGCCGAGGTTGAGCCTGATGAAAAGGTTTCCGCGGCGACTGCGAAGGCCAAGCCGTCCGCGGCCGCCCAGCAGTTCGGCCTGACGGTGGCAGACCTGACGGCAGCGCAGAAGAAAGAGCTGAAGCTCAAGGGTGGCGTTCGCATCGTCGCGGCAACTGACGCGGCAGCGCGTGCTGGCCTGCGCGAGGACGATGTGATCCTGGCCGTGGCCAACACCGAGATCGCCAGCGTCAAGGACTTTGATGCCGTGCTGGCCAAGGTGGACAAGGCCAAGCCCATCAACCTGCTGGTGCGCCGTGGCGAATGGGCTCAGTACGTGCTGATTCGCCCCGCGCGCTGAGCACTACGCTGTGGCTGTTGGCATGGGCCTGTGCTTGTGGCCCTGCCATGGCTACAGCTCCCGCCCTGGCTGCAGGTGAGGCAGTGCTGTCGGGCTGGTTGCTGGGCGTATTGACCGGGGTGGCGCTGCTCAACCTGATCGCCTGGTGGAGTACGCGCAGCGCCTTGTATGCGCTGTTTGCCTTGTTTGTGGGCTGCAGCGCTTTGCGTTGGGCAGCCATTGACGGCTTGTTACCCGCACTGCTGCACACGGATGATGCCGCGCTGATCCAGCGCCTGGGCGATACCTTGCAGGGCGCGCAGGCTGTGATCGGCTCGCTGTGCCAAATGCATTGGCTGCAGCTGCATCGGCGCTTTCCCTGGTTGCGTCGCTACTACCAGGGGGCAGGTGTGGGTGTAGGAGTGCTCGCCATGGGCGCCGCCTGGACGCCGTATTTCAGTGCCGTCGTGGTGCCACAAATGCTCAATTTGCTGCTGGCACCGCTGTTGTCATGGCCCGCGTACCGGGCATTGTGGCGCAGCAGTACCTTGTCTGAGCGTGCGCTGGCCATCGTTTTGCCCCTGCATTTTTTCGTCATGTGGCCAGCCGTGGGGGCGCGGCTGGAGCTGCTGGCATTCCAGCCCTGGATGATGGAGCTGGTGCGCTGGTCGGTGCTGCCGGTGGTGTTGGTGTTGCACGCCAGCATGGCCCTGCAAACCCGGGATGCCCAGCGCGCCCGCGACGCTGCCCAGCAGCGCGCTGCCACTGCCCTGGCCGATGCCCAGCGTGAACGCCACGCACGCGAAGAGCAGCAGCGTTTTTTGGGCATGGTGGCACACGAAGTGCGCACCCCGGTGGCGGTGATTGATGCCGCCACCCACAGCCTGCGCTTGCTTGACCACATGCAGGTCGATCCAGCCCAGCGCAGTCAGCGTTACGACCGCATTGCCCAGGCGGTGGCACGCATGAGCGCCCTGATGGAGTTGACCGAAGCCCAAGAGCGTTTGCACAGTGGCCCTGGCAGTTTGCAAGATGAGGTGCTGGACTTGCAGGCTCTCACCCACCAGGCCCTGGCCTTGCAGGCACCAGAGCAGGCTGCACGCGTGCAGTTCAGTGCAGCCCCCGCGCTGCCTGCATGGCCCCAGGTGCGTGGCGATGCGCGGCTGCTGCTCTTTGCCCTGCTGAACTTGCTGGATAACGCGCTCAAATACGCGCATCCGGGCACCCCCATCCATATCCACCTCAACGTGCGCGCGCAGGGCCGCAGCGCCCAGCCGGGGCTGTGCTGGTGCATTTGCGACCATGGCCCCGGCATTGCACCCGCGAAGCAGGCCGTCATTTTCGATAAATTCGTGCGTTTGGACGAAGCCAGTGCCCATCCTGGCTTGGGATTGGGTTTGGCCCTGGCGCGTGACATTGCCCAGCGCCACGGCGGCAGCTTGCAATTGCAGCCCGAATGGGTACAAGGTGCCAGTTTTGAGTTGTTCTTACCTGCAACCCCCTCCCACCATGCGCCATGACCTCCATCCCCTTGCCTGCTCGCACACCGATTGCCTTGGTTGAAGACAACACCGCTTTGCGCGACGAACTCGTGTTCCACCTGCAATGTGCTGGCTACGTTGCTACCGGCTTGCCCCATGGCGCGGCCCTGCAGGCCCACTTGGCGCACCAACCGTGCTGCCTGGTGGTGCTCGATGTTGGTTTGCCTGGGGAAGATGGTTTGTCGATCTGCGCCACGTTGCGTGCCCAGCGCCCCGAGCTAGGGGTGGTGGTGCTCACCGCACGGGGTGCAGCACGTGACCGGCTCAACGGGCTGCACGAAGGGGCCGATGCCTATCTCGTCAAGCCGACACCGCCAGACGAGCTGCTGGCCGTTATTGCCAACCTGGTGCGTCGCCTGCAGCCTTGCCACAAGCCACCAGCCGTGCCAGCCACGTGGTGCCTCGATGCCTGGCGCCAGTGCCTGATTCCGCCCCAAGGGGGGCCGCTGCCGCTCACCGCCAGCGAGGTTTTGCTGCTGCAAGTGCTGGTGCGCTGCGCCCCTGCCAGCGCCAGCCGACGGGCATTGGCCCAAGCCTTGGGCGATCCCCCCGGCATGGAATACCGGCTGGAGATGGCGATCAGCCGCCTGCGCCGCAAACTGGCCCCCGCCAGCCCCACGCTGGAGCCTATTCGCGCCGTGCGGGGCGTAGGTTATGCCCTGACGGTGCCGTGCGTTGAACAGGCGGAAAAGCTATCCAAATAAGGGCTGCCACAAAGATTTGTGGTGGCATCCTTTTCCTACAATCAAGCGATAGCTTTCAAGGCCTTGTGCATTCAGTACTAAGGCATTGCAGGGGGTGCCAACCGTGCTCATCACATTGCTCGGTGCAGGATGGGCCTATCGTGTTAATTTGCTCCTTAATTGATAGCTGCTTGCGCTTGTTTTTATTGGGCTTGAGCGCTTTTTGTCTCCATGTGGCAGCTTGCTATCGTGCAAACTCATACTGTGCCTTCCTGCCTATTGGCTATACCTGTACTGCTCATGCATACCGCGCTGCAAAGGTGCAGAGCTTGCTTGGTGAGGCTAGGGCGTCATGTACTGTGGGTGTGCGCCAGCGTGCTGTGTATGGCGTTGCCAGCGCAGGCAGCCTTGGATTTGGTCGAGCAGCGCAGTTATCTTGAAGATCCTGAGGGCGTGCTGTCCATTGCGGATATTGAGCGTGCCCAGGGGTGGCAGACTTTTGAGGGGCCTTTGCCGCTGCGCAACAAAGGCATTCCTTTTTGGGTGCGGTTACAGCTGCGCCAGCCTCCACCCGGTATCTGGGTCATTCGTGTGCAACCCAGTTTGCTGCAAGACATCCAGATATTCCAGCGTGCAATCGATGGCGCCTGGGAGGTGCAGCATTTTGGTACCCGCCACGCCTACCACGGGCGCGAGCGCGGTGAACTGGCATTCAGTGTGCCTTATCGCAGTTCGCCAGGAGACGATGCCACGGTTTTTGTGCGTGTACACAGTGCTAACACGATTGCCCATTTCACGGTGATTTCTACCGAGGAAAGCCAAGAGTTCGACATCCGTACCCATGTTTTGCTTGGTTTGTACATGGGGTTTAGTGTGGTCGTGATGTGCCTGTCACTGTTCGCTTGGCGTGTGACGCGCGAGCCTTTGTGGGGGCTGAACGCCGGGTTTGATCTTGCAACTTTTGTGCTGGTGGGCTTGCAAATGGGTCTGGTGGCCAAGTATTTGTTGCCTGACTCTGTGGGGGTTCTCAATCAACTCACTCTTTATGCCAACAGCATCCATTTCGCATGGGCTTGCTTGTTGTTCAGGGCCATATTGCCTTTGTTCAATGTCCCCGCGTGGTGTACGTTGGTTTATACGGTTTGTGTGGGTCTGTTGCCCGTGCAATTGCTGCTGATCAGCTTAGGTCAGGGTGCGCAAGCGATGGCACTGAACAATCTGGGGATGCTGTGTGTCACGCTATGGGGTGGTGTGGTGGTGTGGTTCGCTTCCATAGAGGATCGGACACTACGGCTGCTATTTAAGACGCTCAGCATTTGTCTTGTGGCCTACTTGTTGCTTTGGCTGATGCCTGCCATCGCACCTTTGCCACTCTTGTCCAATGTGTCGCTGTACCCGACCTTGCCGAGCAATGCGTTCACCATGTTCATGGCTTTGCTCATCATGGCCAGGCACACACAGCTCAAACTTCAGCACCAGACGGCTTTAGAGCAACAAAAGCATGCAACCGATGCAGCATTGCGCTACGAAAAACAGCGCCATGCCGAAACGAGCAGCTTTCTCAGCATGGTGCTGCATGAGTTGAAAAATCCTCTGTCGTTGTTGCGGGTAGCGATCCAACATTTACAGCGCACCCCCGACGCCCAGCCCGAAGATCGTGGGGCGCGTTTGACAAAGATGCAGCGGGCTGTGGACAACATTGATGCCATTTTGGAGCGCTGTGTGGCGGTGGATTACCTGGAGCAAGGCGCCCTGACGGTACAGCCCGATCACGAAGACCTTACGGCCTTGCTGGTGCAGTGCGCAGAGAACACGGCGCAAGCCCAGCGGATTCGGCTGGAACTGCCCGCCAACGTGCAACTGCAAGTAGATGGTGCGCTGCTGCGCCTGATGGTGCGTAACCTGCTAGATAACGCCTTGCGCTATGGTGACCCCCACAGCCCGGTCACACTGCGGCTGGATGTGCTGGAGACCTCGGTACACATCAAGGTGTGCAACGCACCGGGCCGGGCCGGTTGGCCCGAACCCGAAAAATTGTTCCAAAAATACTACCGCGCCTCCAGTGCTTTGTTTTGCAGCGGTACGGGACTGGGCCTGTACTGGGTGGCCCAGGTTGCTTGCCTGATGCGCGCCACAGTGCGCTACGTACCGGATTCCCAGCACATCGTTTTTGAACTATGTCTGAACAGATGACCGTTGTTGTGGTGGAAGACCACGACGATTTGCGCGAAGAAATGTTGTGCTATTTGCAGCGCCCGCATTGGCGCGTGCTAGGGGCCGATTCTGGTGAAGCCTTGAATGCGTGGATGAGGAAGTTCCGCATCGACGTGGTGGTGTTGGATGTGAACCTGCCGTATGAAGATGGTTTCAGTATTGCCCAGCGACTGCGCGCCACCCAGCCTGATCTGGGCATCGTCATGCTCACGGCACGCACCCGTCCTTCAGATCGTTCCATGGGCTACCTCATGGGAGGAGACGTGTACCTGACCAAGCCGACCAATGTGGTTGAGCTGGAAGCGGTCATTACCAACTTGTTGCGCCGGGTGCAGCGGCCCATCCGTGCGCCACGCTACCAGTTGCTGCTTCAGCGCCAGCAGCTGCGCGCACCCGATGGCCATGTCTGGATGCTGACCGCACGTGAAACCCAACTGCTGGAAACTTTGGCACTGGCACCACACCAGGAAATGGACAGCGATCGCTTAATCCATCAATTAGGCCGCACCATGGATACGCCCTTGACCGTGGAAAATCTGGCCGTATTGATCAGCCGTTTACGCAGCAAACTGCAAGAGCCATCTGGTGCTGGCAACCCCATCGCTGGTCAGCGTGGCAAGGGCTACCGTTTGTGCTTGCCCTTGGAGCTGCACGCACCATCCGACCTGGCTTGATGATTTCAATCACTTCTTTTTTGATAGCTGCTTGCGCTTGCTGGGTAAGGCTCGAGTTGCTTTGAGACCTGAAGTATCCAGGCCAGTCCAGAGGCGTGGATTGCATTGCAATCTTGTGCAATCTTCAGCGCTAGCGCTTTGTTACCGTGTGTGTCTCCTGACTTAGATTCTTGTCAAAGGCACACATCTATGCCATTTCCCCGTGCTTTGCGTCTCTTTCTGCGATCTCGCTTCATCCGTGTGCCCATCGTTGCGCCACTGGTTTGTACGCTGGCGTTAGCAACAGCGGTGGGTAGTGCCACGGCGGCTACTGCTTGGACCAATGGCCAAGCGGCCACCCTGGTGCTGGGGGCGGACGACTTCACCACGGCAGGTGGTGGTGCATCGGCCACCCGCTTTGTGGGGCCTACTGACATTTGTGCTGATGCGGCCACTGGCAAGGTGTTCGTGGTGGCTCACAACCAGCACCGCATTCTGCGTTTTTCTGCTGCTGAGGCCATCAAGAAGGGCGGCGTGGCTGAAGCTGTTTTCGGCCAGCCTGACTTCACCAGCTATGCGGACAACAACGGCGGACTCTCTGCGAAATCACTGTTCCTGCCTATGACCTGTGCCATGGATGCAGCCGGGCGCCTATTCGTGACGGATCACGGCAACATGCGCGTGCTGCGCTACGACAACGCTGCCACCAAGCCCAGTTTCGCGGAGGCCGATGGCGTGCTGGGCCAGGCGAACTTTGTTTCCATGAATACAGGTACCGAAGCCAATCTTTTTGGCACCGGCAGCTCCCTGTTCGGTATCGCCCTCGACGCGCATGGCAACCTCTACGTGTCTGATGGGGCGAACAAGCGGGTGCTGCGCTTCAATAATGCCGCCACCAAGGCTAATGGCGCTAGCGCCGATGGCGTGCTGGGCGCAGCTAACCTCACCACGGCAGGGGCAGGAGGGGTCACGGCATACACCTTCGGCAATAAGATCTACGGTTTGACGGTTGATGCCGCTGGCAACCTCTATGTGAGTGACACGACCAACCGACGCATCCTGCGCTTTGACAATGCGGCTGCCAAGGCCAATGGTGCGCCCGCTGACGGCGTGCTGGGCGTGCAAGATTTCACTACCGTTCAATTCTCACGAGTAGTTTCGGCTTCGACGGTGAGTAGCGCTGTGTACGGTATCGATGTGCTGGCTGACGGCGCTTTGTACGTGGCGGACCACACGCTCAACCGTGTTCTTGTCTATAACGACCCAGCGAGTAAAGCCAATGGGGCAGCTGCTGACTACGTCTTGGGGCAAACCGACTTTACGAGTAGTACGCAAGCCACCACAGCGTCGGGGCTCAAAGCGCCACTGGGCCTGGGCTACAACGCCCCGGCAGGCTATCTGATGATTCCTGATTTCTACAACCACCGCGTTGTGGGGCATTTTGCTGAGAGCTTAAAGCCCAATGCGGCCCCCACGGCTAGCAGTGTCACCATCACCGGTGCAGCTACCGTGGGCCAAGAGCTGAGCGGCAGCTACACCTACGCCGATGCCGACGGCGACAACGAGGGTGCGAGTACTTTTGTGTGGAAGCGTGGTAGCACGGTTATCAGCGGTGCTACGGCCTTGAAATACGTCTTGGTTGCGGACGATGTGGATCAGAAGCTGACTTTTTGCGTCACCCCCGTGGCCAGTGCGGGCACAGCTACTGGTACACAGGCTTGTTCTGCACCCACGGCGACTGTCACCCAAGGCCCTGTCAATGGCGCCTGCGGCAATGCACACAACAGCGGCAACACCCCCTTGCTTACCAGCGCCCCCAGTGGGGAGTTGTGCAGCGCCGGCACACCCAGCAGCGTCACCAGCGCAAGCACCACCTTCACTTGGAGTTGTGCGGGCACAGGCGGGGGCACCACCGGCAGTTGCCAGGCACCACGCGGCTACAGCGTGAGCCCCAGCGCTGGCGCTAACGGCAGCATCAGCCCCGATACCGAGCAGGTGGTGGCCTACCAGGCCACGCCCAGCTTCACCCTGAGCCCCAACTCCGGCTATGTGGTTGATGGTGTGAATGGCACATGCGGCGGCAGCATTGCAGGCAACACCTACACCACAGCCACGGTTGCACAAAACTGCGCATTCATCGCCAACTTCCAGCCTGCACCCACCTACGCCATCACGGCCAGTGTCCACGCCAATGTGGGGGGAGTGGCCAGTTGCAATCCAGCTACGGTCACCCACGGTGGCAATGCCACATGTACTGCCACGCCTGCCACCCATTACCGCTTTAGCACTTGGACGGGGGTGTGTGCCGGTCAGGGTGCCACCTGCACGCTGACCAACATCCAGGCCGCACAAGCATCTACCGCTGTGTTTGCCTATGAGATCAAAGTGCCTGAAGGCCCACAAAAAGGCCAGCCTGTAGGTGTCACGCCTCCAGCAGAGAACAAGTGGACGATTCAGACCGCCAGCACCGCACCCACCAGCAGCATCCCCACCGCGCCCCCCAGCACGGTGGAGATGCCACAGGGCATCGTCACCCTTAAATTGGCCACCGGGGACGCAGGCAGCAGCGCCACCGTGGTGCTGACCTACCCCCAGCCGCTACCAGCAGGTACCAAGTACTACAAATTCGGTAAAACGCTGGCCAACCGAACCGATCATTGGTATGAATTTCGCGGTGCCGTGATCAGTGGCAACACCATCACCCTGACCATCCAAGACGGTGGTGAAGGCGATAACGATTTGGAGGCCAATGGCTTCATCGACGACCCCGGTGGCCCGGGGCTGTCCAAGGCTGCACCTACCGGCGCGCAGGCCATTCCCACCCTGAGCGAGTGGGGTGTCCTGCTGCTGTCGGCCCTGGCGGCGGCCTTCGGCCTGCGCGCGGCACGGCGGCGGGGGTGACCAAAAAAGTGAGCTTCCAGCGCTTGCTGCACAAGGGCTGGAGCCGCTTTTTCATTGAAAAGCGGAGCCCATTTCCGCAGAGGAGGGCGTGGCGTCCGTGCCGGTAGAATGCCGTGCGGCGGTGCTGCCTGCGGTAGCCGTTTTGCCTACAATCGGCGCTCCAGCCTTCGCAAGTAGTTGCCATGGATTGATTGTCGGCTCAGGGCGCGTCGCCATTCGACGCGCCCTTTTTTCTTGCGTGCCTTAGCCGCTTTCCACTGTCTGACGTTTTCCCGTTGATGAACCACATCCGTAACTTTTCCATCATTGCGCACATCGACCACGGCAAGTCCACCCTTGCGGACCGCCTGATCCAGCGCTGCGGCGGCTTGGCCGAGCGCGAGATGGAGGCCCAGGTGCTCGACTCGATGGATATCGAAAAAGAGCGCGGCATCACCATCAAGGCGCAGACTGCTGCCCTGCAGTACAAGGCCCGTGACGGCAAGGTCTACAACCTGAATCTGATTGACACACCCGGCCACGTCGATTTTTCTTACGAGGTGAGCCGTTCACTTTCCGCATGTGAGGGCGCGCTGCTGGTGGTCGATGCGTCCCAGGGGGTCGAGGCGCAGACGGTGGCCAATTGCTACACCGCACTCGACCTGGGTGTTGAAGTCCTGCCGGTGCTCAACAAGATGGACTTGCCCCAGGCCGACCCGGAGAACGCCAAGTCCGAAATTGAGGACGTGATCGGCATCGATGCGAGCGAAGCCATTCCGTGTTCGGCCAAGTCGGGCATGGGGATCGACGAAATCCTGGAGGCCGTGGTGGCCAAAGTGCCACCGCCCAAAGGCCAGGCCGATGGCCCGCTGCGCGCCATGATCATCGATAGCTGGTTTGACAGCTACGTTGGTGTGGTGATGCTGGTGCGGGTCGTCGATGGCGAGCTGAAGAAGGGCGAGCGTTTCAAGATGATGGCCACGGGCGCAGCCTATGAGGCCAACCAGCTGGGCGTGTTCACCCCGGCCAACCAGCCGCGTGACATGCTGCGCGCGGGGGAGGTGGGCTACATCATCGCGGGTATCAAGGAGCTCAAGGCGGCCAAGGTGGGCGACACCATCACGCTGGAGAAGAAGCTCCCCAACAACGCAGGTCCGGCCACGGAGGCGCTGCCCGGCTTCAAGGAAATCCAGCCCCAGGTGTTTGCCGGTCTGTACCCGACCGAGGCGAACCAGTACGACGCGCTGCGCGACGCGCTGGAAAAGCTCCAGCTCAACGATGCTTCGCTGCACTTCGAGCCCGAGGTGTCGCAGGCGCTGGGCTTTGGCTTTCGCTGTGGCTTCCTGGGTCTGCTGCACATGGAGATCGTGCAGGAGCGCCTGGAACGCGAGTTTGACCAGGATTTGATCACCACCGCGCCCAGCGTCGTCTACGAGGTGGTCAAGGGCGACGGCGAGGTCATCATGGTGGAGAACCCCTCCAAGATGCCGGAGCAGGGCCGCATTCAGGAGATCCGCGAGCCCATCGTCACGGTGCATTTGTACATGCCCCAGGACTACGTCGGCCCGGTGATGACGCTGGCCAACCAGAAGCGCGGTGTGCAAATGAACATGCAGTACCACGGGCGCCAGGTCATGCTGACCTATGAGCTACCGCTGGGCGAGATCGTGCTGGACTTTTTCGACAAGCTCAAATCGGTCAGCCGCGGCTATGCGTCCATGGACTACGAGTTCAAGGAGTACCGCCCATCCGACGTGGTGAAGGTGGACATCCTGCTCAATGGCGAGAAGGTGGATGCGCTGTCCATCATCGTGCACCGTAGCCAGAGTCAGTACCGCGGTCGCGCCGTGGCCGCCAAGATGCGCGAGATCATCTCGCGCCAAATGTTCGACGTGGCCATCCAGGCCGCCATTGGCGCCAACATCATCGCGCGCGAGACCATCAAGGCGCTGCGCAAGAACGTGCTGGCCAAGTGCTACGGCGGCGACATCACGCGTAAGCGCAAGCTGCTTGAGAAGCAGAAGGCGGGCAAGAAGCGCATGAAGCAGATCGGCTCGGTGGAAGTGCCGCAAGAGGCCTTCCTGGCGATCTTGCAAGTGGAGGACTGATTCGATATGCAAGCCATGCAAACCATCACCGCCGTAGTGCTCGCGGCCTTTGTCGGCTACATCGGCGCCTGGTACACCGGTGCCATCGAGGGCAACTTCGCGCTGCTGTTGTTCCTGGCCACCGTGGTCACCGGGGCCTATTGGCTGGCCGAGCGCTTCTACTTCCTGCCACAGCGCCGCCGGGCGGCACAGGCCCTGCTTGATGCGGACACCCAGCGCCGCGCCGAGCTGGACCGTATGGGCATTCAGAAGGTGGATGGCGACGTGGCCGAGGCGCGTGAGCGCCTGCTCATGCAGCCCTGGTGGCTCGATTGGACGGCAGGGCTGTTCCCGGTGATCTGCGCCGTTTTCTTGCTGCGCTCTTTCCTGTTCGAGCCCTTCAAGATTCCCTCGGGCTCCATGATCCCCACGCTGCTCGTGGGCGACCTGATCCTGGTGAACAAGTTCACCTACGGCATCCGTTTGCCCCTCATCAACAAGAAGATCACCGAGGGCAACCCGGTGCAGCGTGGTGACGTGATGGTGTTCCGCTACCCGCCGCAGCCCAGCATGGATTACATCAAGCGCGTAGTGGGTGTGCCGGGCGACGAGATCGCCTACCTGAACAAGCGCCTCACGGTGAACGGCAAGCCGGTCGACACCGCGGCACTGCCCGACTTTTTCGATGCCGATGCCATGCGCTACTTCAAGCAGTTTGACGAACAGCTCGGCGCGCAGCGCCACCGCATCATCGTCAACCCCGATTCGCCGGCCTTCGTGCAGGGGGCCAGCAATTTTGCCGGGCGCGAGGGCTGCCGCTACAGCGTCGAGGGCGTGACGTGCAAGGTGCCCGAGGGGCACTATTTCATGATGGGTGACAACCGCGATAATTCGCTCGATTCGCGCTACTGGGGTTTTGTGCCCGAAGCCAACATCGTGGGCAAGGCGTTCTTTGTCTGGATGAACTTCGGCAACCTCAAGCGCATCGGCTCTTTCAACTGATCCAGAGGGAAAAACATGCACGCATACCGCCTTGCTCGCCGTTCGCACCAGCGCGGCCTGTCCTTTTTCGGGGTCATCTTCATCGGCCTGTTCGCCGTGGCGGCCTTCGCTATCGGTGGCCAGTCGATTCCGGTGTTCCTGGAGCACCAGGCCATCCGCAAGGCCGCCGCCAAGGCCGCCAAGGAGGGCTCGACCGTGGCGGAAGTGCGCACCATCTTCGACAAGGCAGCGCAGATCGACGACATCAGCTCCATCAAGGGTGCTGACCTCGAAGTCACCAAGCGCGGCGACAAGATCGTCGTGTCGTACCAGTACGCGCGTGAGATCGCCCTGGCTGGTCCGGCGTACCTCGTCTATCGCTTCAATGACGAAGCCAAGTAAGCAACCCGATCGGTGCAAGCCAGCCTTCTCGCGCTGCAGCAGCGACTGCAGCATGTCTTTTCTGATCCGGCCCTGCTGCAGCGCGCCGTCACGCACCGCAGCTTCAGCGCGGACCACAACGAACGCCTGGAATTTCTTGGCGATTCCGTGCTGAACCTCGCGGTTTCCAGCCTGCTGTATGAGCGCCTGCGCACGCTCCCCGAGGGCGACCTGTCGCGTGTGCGTGCCAACCTCGTCAAGCAGGACACGCTGCACCAGCTCGCGCTGCGCCTGCAACTGCCCGGCGTGCTGCGCCTGGGCGAGGGTGAGTCCAAGTCCGGCGGCACGCAGCGCCCCTCGATCCTCGCTGATGCGCTTGAGGCGCTGATCGGCGCGGTATACCTTGATGCGGGCTACGCCCAGGCCGAGGCCCTGGTGCACCGCCTGTTTGAGGGCGTGGCCATTAGTCCGCATATGCAGGCCGCCTCCAAGGACGCCAAGACCGCATTGCAGGAGTGGCTGCAGGGCCGCAAAATGAAGCTGCCCGCATACCGTGTGGTGGCCACCTTGGGCGAGGCGCACCGCCAGACCTTTGAGGTGGAGTGCGCCATTCCCCCCCTGGGCTTGGCCGAACGTGGCACGGGGGGCTCACGCCGTGCGGGCGAACAAGCCGCTGCCGCCGCCATGCTGGTCACTTTGAAAGCCAAGAACCGATGAACGATGCTACTGAAAACGTAGCTGCTGGCGCTAGCGATGCAAGTGCTGGCGGCCCCAATGACCTTGAATCCATGCTTGCCGCGGCACGCCCCGCGGGGGCGGGCGCGCCAGGCGCGACGAACCAACGCTGCGGTCTGATCGCCATCGTGGGCAAGCCCAACGTGGGCAAATCCACGCTGATGAACGCGTTGGTGGGGCAGAAGATCTCCATCACCAGCCGCAAGGCGCAAACCACGCGCCACCGCATTACGGGTATTCGTACCCAGGGTGCGACGCAGTTCGTGTTCGTCGATACGCCGGGTTTCCAGACCAAGCACAGCACGGCCTTGAACAAGTCGCTGAACAAGACGGTGATGGGCGCCATTGGCGACGTGGACTTGATCCTGTTCGTCGTCGAAGCCGGCAGCTTTACCTTGGCCGACGCCAAGGTGCTGAGTCTGTTCAAACCCGGCATCCCTACGCTGCTGATCGCCAACAAGCTGGACACCGTGCACCGCCGCGCCGAGATCGCGCCGTGGTTGCGCGATATGCAGGAGCGCCACCCCTTCGCTGAGTTCGTGCCCATGTCCGCCAAGAACAAGGGCGACATCGAGCGCCTGTTCGGCATCTGCGAAAAGTACCTGCCCGAGCAGCCCTGGTGGTACGCCGAGGACGAGCTGACCGACCGCAGCGAGAAGTTCCTGGCCAGCGAAACTGTGCGCGAAAAATTGTTCCGCTTCACCGGCGACGAGCTGCCTTACACCTCCACCGTGGTCATCGACAAGTTTGACGAGGAAAAGAGCAAGCAGCACAAGCGCTTCCTGCGCATCGCCGCCACCATCGTGGTCGAGCGCGACGGCCACAAGGCCATGGTCATCGGCGAGAAGGGCGAGCGCTTGAAGCGCATCAGCACCGAGGCGCGCCAGGAGCTGGAAAAGCTCATGGACGCCAAGGTGTTCCTTGAAGTCTGGGTCAAAGTGCGCTCGGGCTGGGCCGACGACGAGGCGCGCGTGCGCGCCTTCGGCTACGAGTGATCTTCTTGCCAGAATTGGGCTCCAGCCCTTGCCCAGCAAGCGCTGGCAGCTATTGATGCAATAGCAATCCATGCGCGCGCGCCGCATCCAGGAAGAACCCGCCTTCGTGCTGCACAGCTACGACTGGAGCGAGTCGAGCCTGATCCTTGAGGTGTTCACCCGCCACCACGGCCGCGTGGCGCTGGTGGCCAAGGGTGCGAAAAAGCCCACCTCCAACTTCCGCCCCGTGCTGCTGCCGCTGCAGCCGCTGCGCCTGGGCTATACCGTGTCGCAGGAAGTGCGCGACGAAATCCACCCGCTCAAGGGCGCCGAGTGGGTCGGTGGGCACGTCATGCCCACGGGCGACGCGTTGCTCGCGGGCCTGTACCTGAACGAGCTGCTGCTGCGCCTGCTGGCACGCGACGACCCGCACGCCGAACTGTTCGACCTGTACGCTGGCGTGGTGCGCGTGCTGGCCGGGGCGCATGGTGAGGCGCTGGAGCCCGTGCTGCGCGCCTTTGAGCTGCTGCTGTTGCGCGCGCTGGGCCTGCTGCCCGCGCTTGACGCCGATTCGGCCACACTGGCTGCGCTGCGGCCCCAGGCGCGCTATGCGCTGGTGCCCGAAGGCGGCCTGCGCCCGGCGCAGACCGGCGACCGTGCCACGCTCGCGGGCGATGCGTGGTGCGCGTTGCAGCAGGCGCTGGAGGCGCCCGCGGGCTATCCTGCGGTGCTGCGCGCCTGTGTTGGCGTGGCGGCGGAGCTGAAACCTCTGCTGCGCCAGCTGCTCCAATACCATTGCGGCAGCCCTGTGCTGCGCACGCGCCAGCTCATGATGGATCTGCAATCGCTATGACCACCTCCCACCCGCGCACCGCCCTGTCGGTCAACGTCAACAAAGTCGCCCTGGTGCGCAACACGCGCCACCTGGGCATTCCCAGCGTCACGCGCGCCGCCCAACTGTGCCTGGAGGCCGGTGCGCAGGGCATCACCGTGCACCCGCGCCCGGACGAGCGCCACATCCGCGCCCAGGACGTGACCGAGCTCGCGGTGCTGCTCAAGGACTGGCCGCAGGCCGAGTTCAACATCGAGGGCAATCCCACGCAGAACCTGATGGCGTTCATCCGCCAGGTGCGCCCGCACCAGGCCACCTTCGTGCCCGACGCCGAAGACCAGTTCACCAGCGACCATGGCTGGCG
Source organism: Paenacidovorax caeni (assembly GCF_001298675.1). Lineage (GTDB taxonomy): Bacteria > Pseudomonadota > Gammaproteobacteria > Burkholderiales > Burkholderiaceae_C > Paenacidovorax > Paenacidovorax caeni. Next base: position 20,940 of record NZ_CYIG01000019.1, on the reverse strand, counting down.
TTTTCCGCAGGATGCCGAGCGGCTCAAGCCACTGATCGCCGAATGCCGCCAGCTCGGCGTGCGTGTCAGCCTGTTCATGGATGCCGAACCGGCGCAGATGGCCGCTGCGCGCAGCGTGGGTGCCGACCGCATCGAGCTCTACACCGAGCCTTACGCCGCCGCCTGGGGCACGCCACAGCAGGCCGTGCAGCTGGAGCGCTACCGCGCCGCCGCCCAGGCGGCGCTCGACGTGGGGCTGGGCGTGAACGCCGGCCATGACCTGAACCGCGACAACCTGGCCGACTTCCTGGCCGGCGTGCCCGGCGTGCTGGAAGTGTCCATCGGCCATGCGCTGATTGCCGACGCGCTGGAGCTGGGCTATGGCGACACTGTGGTGGCCTACCAGCGCTGCATCGACCAGGGCATGCTGGAGCGAAACTCCTGATTCAATAGCTGTCAGCGCTTTCCCAGTAAGGGCGGGCGACCGATTTGACCCATATTCCATGATTTACGGCATTGGCACCGACATCTGCGATATCCGCCGCATTGCCGCCAGCCTGGCGCGCCACGGCGACCGCTTCGCCGAGAAAGTGCTGTGCGATGCCGAGCTGCGTACCTGGCGTGCGCGCGGTGCGCGCTGGCCTGAGCGTGGCGTGCGCTACTTGGCCACGCGGTTTTCCGCCAAGGAGGCATTCAGCAAGGCCATCGGCCTGGGCATGCGCATGCCCATGACCTGGCGCGCCTGCGAAATCGCCAACCTGGAAAGTGGCCAGCCCGCCATCGTGCTGCACGGCGCATTGCAGGAGTGGTTTGCCGCACGCGGCCTGCGCAGCCACATCACCGTGACCGACGAGGCCGATTACGCAGCCAGCTTCTGCGTGGTCGAGAAAATTTGAGCCAAATCAGCCTCCAGCCCTTACTGGGAAAGCGCTGGCAGCTATTTCAATGAGAGCAAAAACGACATGACCGAGCACTCCCCCCTGATCATCGACATTGCCGGCACCAGCCTCACGGCGGCCGACCGCGTGCGCCTGGCGCACCCGCTGGTGGGCGGCATGATCCTGTTCGCGCGCAACTGGCAAGACCGTGCCCAGCTGCTGGCCCTCACGGCCGAGATCAAGGCCGTGCGCGACGATCTGCTCATCTGCGTGGACCACGAGGGGGGGCGCGTGCAGCGCTTCAAGACCGACGGTTTCACCCACCTGCCGCCCATGGCGGCGTTTGGCCAGATGTGGCTGGACGACGGCCAGGGCACCCGGCAGCGCGAAGGCAGTGGCGCGCTGCGCGCCTTGCGTGCGGCCACGGCGGCAGGCTACGTGCTGGGCGCCGAGCTGCGCGCCTGCGGGGTGGACTTTTCCTTCACCCCGGTGCTCGATCTCGACTACGGTGCCAGCGGCGTGATTGGCGACCGTGCGTTCGCGCGCGACCCGCGTGTGGTCAGCGTGCTGGCGCAGGGCTTGGCGCACGGGCTGCTGCAGGCGGGCATGGCGCATTGCGGCAAGCATTTTCCGGGGCATGGCTTCGTCCAGGCCGACTCGCACACCGAGATCCCGGTGGACCGGCGCAGCCTCACGGCCATCCTGCACGACGACGCCGCGCCGTACGACTGGCTGGCGCGCACCCTCACCAGCGTCATGCCCGCGCATGTCATCTACCCCAAGGTGGACAGCCGCCCGGCCGGCTTCTCGGCCAAGTGGCTGCAGGACATTCTGCGCGGCCGCCTGCGCTTTGAGGGCGCCATCTTCAGCGATGACCTGAGCATGGAAGGCGCGCGCCGCCTCGACGGCCAGCTCGTCAGCTACACCGAGGGCGCGCTGGCCGCACTGCAAGCGGGCTGCGACCTGGTGCTGCTGTGCAACCAGAGCCTGGGCGATGGCAGCGCGGTGGATGACCTCATCGCCGGGCTGGCCCAGGCCCTGGCGCAGGGGCGCTGGCAGCCCAGCCCGGACAGCGAGGCGCGCCGCCTGGCCTTGCTGCCGCAGACCCTGCCCACGCCGTGGGATGAACTGATGCTGCAGCCGGCGTACATGCAGGCGCTGGACTTGCTGCCCTGACGCGACAGCGCCGCTAGCGCCCCCCACGCAGGGCAGTGCGGCGGCACTGGTCACCGCGAGGGCGCAAGATTTTTCTGGTGTGTGCGGCAACTGCGCACCTACGATGGCGCTTTGGTTTACCAAGGAGCGTTGACATGGGGAAAGTCCAAGCGGCGCGGCAGGCGCTGCAAGAGGCATGGAGTCTGGTGCTGCCGTATCTGCGCTCGGACGAGCGCTGGCGGGCGCTGGGCATGCTGGTACTGATGGCGGTGCTGACCATCACCGCCACGGCGCTGACACGCGCCAACGCGGAATGGGCCGGCGCCTTGTCAACGGCGCTGCAGCAGCGCGATGCCGACAGCTTCTGGCGCCTGCTGGGCTGGTTTCCGCTGCTGGGGGGCGCCATCATTGTGGCGGCGGTGGTGCTGTTTTACGTCGTGCAGATGCTGCAGCTGCGCTGGCGCCGCTGGCTGACGCAGCACTACCTGCAGCGTTGGCTGGGGCAGCAGGCGTTTTACCGGCTGGAGCTGGCGCGCAACGCCCCCGGAGTGCAGGTGCCTGACAACCCAGATCAGCGTATTCAGGAAGACGTCAATGTCTTTACCGAGATGACGCTGGTGCTGGCCTCGGGGCTGCTGCGCTCGCTGCTGACGCTGTGCCTGTTCACCGGCATGCTGTGGGGCGTCTCGGAGGGCACGGACATCACGCTGCCCCAGGCGCTGGGTGGTGCGGCGCTGGACATTCCGGGCTTCATGGTCTGGATTGCGGTGCTGTACTGCGGCCTGGGCACCTGGATCACCTTCATCATTGGCCGACCGCAGCGCCAGCTCAACTTCGACAAGCAGCGCCTGGAGGCCAACTTTCGCCACCACCTGGTGCGCGTGCGCGACAACGCCGAGGCGATTGCCCTTGATGGCGGCGAACGCATTGAGCGTGCCCAGCTGGGCGGGCGCTTTGACGCCCTGCTGGATACCACCCGTACGCTGATCCACAAGCAAAAAAACCTGATCTGGTTTTCCACCTTCTACATGGTGACGGCCATGGTGTTCACCGATCTGCTGCTGGCGCCGCGCTACTTCCGCGGCGAGATCGAAATGGGGGTGCTGATCTCGACCTCCATGGCGTTTGCCGCCGTGCAGGGGGCGCTGAGCTGGCTGGTGGACAACTACCAGCAGCTGGCGGTGTGGCGTGCCACGGTGCAGCGTCTGCACGGCTTTGAACGGGCGCTGGCGCATGACGCTGCCACCCACAGTGGCACCTACGACAGTGCGCTGGTGACGACGCTGACAACGCCGCCCGCTGGTGGGGCGGCCGCTGGTGCGGCGGAAGGGGGGCAGGCCAGCGCGCTGCAGGCACAGCTGCAGCAGGTGGCGCTGCCCGGTGGCCGGGCGGTGCTGCAGCATGCGCAGCTGCAGGTGCTGCCGCACGAGCGTGTGCTGCTGGAGGGGCCTTCGGGCAGCGGCAAATCGACGCTGCTGCGCGTGCTGGCCGGCATCTGGCCGCATGCCCAGGGGCAGGTGCAGCGCCCGGCCAACGCCATGTTCATTGCCCAGCGTCCGTATTTGCCCGAAGGGCCCCTGCGCGATGCGCTGGCCTACCCGGATGCAGCCGATCGCTATAGCGACGCACAGCTGCGCCAGGCGCTGCAGGATGCACTGCTGCCGGGGCTGGTCGATGCGCTTGACACCCATGCCGTCTGGGCCAGCACCCTGTCGGGCGGCGAGCAGCAGCGTCTGGCGGTGGCGCGGGTGCTGCTCAAACGCCCGGCCTGGGTGTTTGCCGACGAGGCTTCCAGCGCGCTGGACAAGGCCGCCGAAGCCCACCTGTACCAGCAGCTGGTGCAGCTGGCGCAGGCTGAGGGCGGGGCGCTGGTGTCGGTGGCGCACCGCGACAGCGTGCGCGCCTTCCACACCACGCGCTGGGTGCTCGATCCGCAGACCCAGCAGCTGCATGTGCTGCCCATGGCGGGTTGACGCGGGGGCTGGCTTGGGGCGGCAGCCTGCACAGCCTGCGCCCGGCAGTTGCGGCGCCGTTAACCCTGCTTCTGGGCCGGTGCCGCGGGCTCTGCGGCGGTTGCGACCGGCGTGGGCGGCGGCACATGCTTCCAGCGCCGCACCACGCGCTGGAAGATCAGGGCGTTGGGAATCTGCAGCAGCGTTGGGTGCTCTGGGTCGGCGGTAAAGTCTTCCAGCGTGGTGTAGAGCAAATTGATGTCCACCACGCGGCCCTTGGCGCCAGGCTTGTCGGGGTTGTCCAGCAGCTCGATGTAGTCGCCGATGCGAAATGGCCCGACGGTAAAGATCAGCAGTGCACAAAACAGGTTGGACAGCACGCTCCATGCGGCAAAGAAGGCCACCGCACCCACGGTGGCAAAGCCGGTGAACGCGGTCCACAGCACCGTGGCCGAGACGCCCAGGCGCTCCAGCACGAGCAGCAGCGCGCTCAGCACAATAGACCAGCGGATCAGCCCGTTCATGGTCATCAGCATGGCGTGCGGCAGGTTGTAATGCCGCGCTGCGCGCGTGACCAGCTTGCGCAGCAGCCGCTGCAGCAGCCAGGCCGCGCCGATGATCAACAGGATCTGCGCGCCGGGCACGATGATGTCCAGCCAGTCCTGCACCCAGTCGGGCAGGTGGGTCTTGAACTTGTCGAAGCGGCTTGTACTCATCGGCCAATCAGTCTTACGGGTGGGCTGCTACCGGAGCACTGTCACGCGCAGCGCTGCTCGATGGTGTCCATCTGCATCTCAAAGCTGAAGAAGCGGTTGCGCCCCTGCGACTTGGCGGCGTACAGGGCCTGGTCGGCGCGCATGATCATGCTTTCGGCGTTTGCGCCTTCGTCTGGCACGCAGGTGGTGATACCGCCAGAGATCGTCAGGTGGGGGCCCAGCGGCGAGGCTGGGTGCGGTATTGGATGGGTCTTGAGCATCTGGCCCAGGGCGCGGGCGAAGGTCATGGCGCCAGAGCGCGGGGTGTTCGGCAGGATCAGCGCGAACTCCTCGCCGCCGTAGCGTGCCGCCACGTCGCGCGGGCGCATGCACACGCCCTGCAGCAGCCGCCCGATTTCGCGCAGGCAGGCGTCACCTTGCAAGTGGCCACTGGCGTCGTTGTAAGGCTTGAAATGGTCCAGGTCGCACAGCATCAGGGTGAGTGGCTGGCCTTCGCGGCGCGCCGACAGAATCTCGCTGTGCAGAATGCGGTCGAAGCCGCGCCGGTTGACCAGGCCGGTCAGGCCGTCGAGCTCCACCATCTCGTTGAGGCGCTGGTTGGCCTCGTGCAGATCGGCCGACAGGGTGACCAGACGCCGGCGCATGTCCAGCAGGCGGCGCATGGCGCGCAGTTTGGCCACCAGGACGATGGGCTTGACGGGCTTGACCAGGTAGTCGTCGCCGCCCGACTCGATGCCGCGCCACAGATCCAGGTCGCTGTCCAGGCCGGACAGGAAGATGATGGGCGTCCAGTCGCCTGGCTCGGCTTCGCGCATCTGCTGCGCAGCCCAGTAGCCGTCCCGGCCGGGCAGTTTGATGTCGAGCAGCACCAGGTCGGGACGCCGCGCCTTGAACTGCGCCAGCGCTTCCTCGGCGGTGCCGGCTTCCATGATGTCGGCCAAGCCCGCGTGCTGCAGTTCGGCCTTGAGGGCCGCGCGCACGGAGCGCTGGTCGTCCACAACCAGCACCGTAAAGGATTCCGGCAGCGCCATCGGCGCGCTGAGCCGCGGCGCGGGCAACTGGATGGCGGGGGGCGGTGGTGTGGTCATGGCAAAAGGCTCCAAGGGGCTGGGGCGTCGGGTGGGCGCTTCAGCCTTCGCGGCGCAGCGCAGGGAACAGGATCACGTCGCGGATGCTGGGGCTATCGGTCAGCAGCATCATGAAGCGGTCGATGCCGATGCCGCAGCCGCCAGCCGGCGGCATGCCGTACTCCAGGGCGCGCACGAAGTCGTGGTCGTAGTACATGGCCTCGTCGTCGCCGCTGTCCTTGGCGTTCACCTGGGCCTGGAAGCGTGCTGCCTGGTCTTCGGCGTCGTTCAGTTCGGAGAAGCCATTACCGAATTCGCGGCCCGTGATGTAGAGCTCGAAGCGTTCGGTCACTTCGGGACGCACATCGTTGGCGCGCGCCAGCGGCGAGATCTCGGTCGGGTGCTCCATGATGAAGGTCGGCTGCCACAGCTTGTCTTCCACCATCTCCTCGAAGTAGAGCACCTGCAGGCTGGCGAGTGTGCGGGTCGAGAGGCGGTCCTTCTCCTCGCTCAGGCCGAGCTTCTTGAGCGCGCTCACCAGCCAGGCCGCGTCGTCGACGTGCGCGCCCGCTTCGGTGTACTGGTAGATGGCCTCGCGGATGGTCAGGCGTGCGAACGGTTGGGACAGATCCACTGCACGGCCCTGGTAGCTGAGCTGCAGCGTGCCCACGGCCTTCAGCGCTGTGTCGCGGATGAGCTGTTCGGTGAAGCCCATCAGGTCCTGGTAGTTCCAGTACGCTGCATAGAACTCCATCATGGTGAACTCGGGGTTGTGGCGCACCGAGATGCCTTCGTTGCGGAAGTTGCGGTTGATCTCGAACACGCGCTCGAAGCCGCCGACCAGCAGACGCTTGAGGTACAGCTCGGGCGCGATGCGCAGGTACATGTCCTGCTCCAGCGCGTTGTGGTGCGTGACGAAGGGGCGCGCGTTGGCGCCACCGGGAATGGGGTGCAGCATGGGCGTTTCCACCTCCAGGAAACCGTGCTGCACCATGAATTCACGGATGCCGCTGACCGCCTTGCTGCGCGCGACGAAGCGCTGGCGTGCGGCCTCGTCGGTCATCAGGTCAACGTAGCGCTGGCGATACTTCAGCTCTTGATCGGCCACGCCGTGGAACTTGTCCGGCATGGGGCGCAGGCTCTTGGTGAGCAGGCGCAGGCGCGTCACCTTGACCGACAGCTCGCCGGTCTTGGTTTTCATGAGCTGGCCCTCGGCCCCGAGGATGTCGCCCAGGTCCCAGTGCTTGAAGGCGGCGTACAGCTCCTCGCCCAGCGCGTCGCGCGTCACGTAAAGCTGAATGCGCCCAGTGGCGTCCTGCAGCGTGGCGAAGCTGGCCTTGCCCATCACGCGCTTGAGCATCATGCGGCCGGCCACGCTCACCTGCACGGGCGTGGCCTCCAGCGCCTCGGCGCTGGCTGCGCCATGCTCTGCCTGCAGGGCGCTGGCGCGGTGGGCGGGCTGGAAGTCGTTGGGGAATGCCACGCCGCCGCCCTGCGCCTGCTGCTGGCGCAACGCCTTGAGTTTCTCGCGGCGCTCGGCGATGAGTTGGTTGTCGTCTTGCGCGGGCAGGGCAGGGGCGTTGGAATGGTCAGACATGGGCAGCAGCCGGTTTGGGGGAAATAAACCTTCTATTTTAGTTTTATACCTGCCATCCAGAGGCTCAAGGCCAGCAAGCCCGTGCTCGACACGCCCGCGAGCCACCACAGATGCTCGGTGGGGGACCACACGGCGGCACCCAGCAGCGGCAGGGTCAGCACCAGCAGCTGCAGCGCGTCGAAGGCAATGGCCAGGTGTGAATAGCGCCGCTCCCGGCCCTGCTGGAAGGGGCGGTGGCTCAGGGCGGCGAAAAGGCAGGCGCTGCTCTGCCAGAGAACCAGCGGCAGGAGGTAGGGCTGCAGCCCGCGCCAACCGTCGGCCAGCAGGCCCATGTCCAGCAGCGCGGCGCCCGCCAGCCCCACCAGCCCGGTTGCCAGCGCCGCACCGAGGCCGATGGCGACCGAGCGCCCCTGCGCCGTCTCGCGCCGCGCCAGCAGCACCTGTGCCCAGGCGGCATGAACGATGGTCGGCACGAAGCCCAGCAGCCTTAGCAGCACCGCGAGGTAGCTGGCTTCGGCGACGCCGTGCAGGCGCTGCCAAATGAGCAGCAGCGCCGTGCCTGTCACGGCATCCATGGTGGTGTGTGCCATGCGCAGCCAGGCGCTGCGCCGGTCGCCCTGCCGGGGCGCCTGCGCTGCCGGGAGCGCAGCAGGCGCGCTGCCTTGCGTGCGGCGCTTGGCGGGCCGCAGCCATAGTGCGCCCAGTGCGTAGCCACCCGCCGCCGCCACGAGCAGGCCGCTGGCGCCATCGCCGCCGTGCAGTGCACTCCACCCCGCCGCCAGCGCCAGCGCCAGCAATGGGGGCAGCGCGCGTGCCAGCGCTGCCGAGGTGGGCGTGGCTGTGCGCAGGGCCCAGGGCTGCGCCAGGTACCACAGCATTTGCAGCAGGGCCAGCAGCGCGGCCCAGCCTAGTACTGCCAGCGGCTGTGCCATGGCGCCAAGCCAGACGGTTGCACCCACGAGGGGCAGCAGCAGGCCCCAGCGCGCCAGACTGGCGCGCAGCACGGCCCGCAGTGCCTGCCCCGGGGGCTGCTGCACATCGGCGAGGAAGGTGAGCGGGCCTTGTGCCAGCGCCAGCGTGACCCAGAAGAATGCCACCTGCGCGATCACGGCAAAACGGCCTGTCGCTTCGGGCGAGAAGAAGTGCAACATGGCCACGCCCATCATTGCCTGGGCGCCGAGCGAGACGAGGCTGGCCATGGCCAGCGTGGCGGAGGCTGGCAGGCGCTTCATGGGCGCAACCCCAGGGTGTGCCACAGCGCGAGGCGCTCCAGCACGCGCGGCCAGGCCAGCGCGCGCAGGTCGGGGACGGTGCAGGCGGCATGGTCGAGCTGGGTGGCAAAAAAGCGGGCGTATTGCGCCCTATCCTTGACCTGCCGCGGCAGCAAGATGAAGCGCGCCTCGTGTGCTTGTGCGAAGGCCCGCACCCATGGGTAATCGGTAGTCACCACGGGCAGGCCCACGGCGCAGTATTCGAGCAGTTTGGTCGAAGTCTGCTGGTGGTACGGTGCCTGGTTCGGCACCAGGTTCAGGCCGAAGCGGGCGCGGCGCAGCAGCCCGGGCACGGCACTGTGTGCCACCGTGCCGGTGAGTGTGGTGCGCTGCAGTGGTGCCAAGACAGGGTGCAGGTCTGGCGGCGGCTCGCCGATCAGCAGGGTGCGCAGACCGGCCTGTTCCAGCCCCTGGAGGAGTGGGATGAAATGCCGCAGCCGCCGCATGTCGCCCAGGTAGACCACGTCGAATTCCGGCGAACCCGGTGTGCCTTGGGCGGAGAAAAACGCTGAAGCGATGCCCATGTCGCGGAATTCGCAGGGCACGCCGTCGGCGAAGCCCAGGCGCGCGCGCACCCAGGCGTTCTGGAACAGCCGGTACTGGGGCTGCGGCTGGCTGGCACGCTTGGCCCGGTCCTTCAGCCAGGCCCAGGGAGGCACCGAGGCCGAGGCGTACTCATGCACCTGAAAGGCGTGGGCGAAGCGCCGCGCCGCGTGGCGCGGCACGCGCCCGCACAGCCACCAGACGACGGCGGCATCCCCGGGCACGCTGGCGCTGTCCTGGTGGATCTGGGCTTGGTGGCCTAGGCCTTGCAGAAAGTCCGCATAAGCGGCCAACTCTGGCAGGTAGGCGTTGCCCCCGCGCACATAGTGGATCAGCATGCGGCAGCCTCGCGCAGCACCTGCTGCCATTGGTCGGTGAAACGCGGCACGGCGTGACGGGCCAGCAGACTGTCCAGCGCCCGCTGAATCTGCAGCGAGGGCAGGGCCAGCACCTGCTGCACGGCGGCAGCAAGCTGCGCCGGGCTGTCGCCGGGAGCCAGCAGGCAGGCAGGGACGGTTTCGCGCAGCGCGGGCAGGGGGGGCGCGACGAAGGGGATGCCTGCCGCTGCCGATTCGATCGCACTCAGGGGGCAGCCGCCCTCGTAGCGCGAGGCCAGCAGCGTCAAATGCCAGTCTGGCGCCAGGGCGGTTGCGCGTGGCCGTGCGCCGCAGAACGCGAGGCGCTCGGTGTGTACCAGGTCTGCCGCCTGCTGCTCCAGCGCGGCACGCAGAGGGCCGTCGCCCACCAGGCTCAGGCGGTAGCGCGGTGGCAGGAGCCGCAGCATGGCGATCAAACGCTCAGGCTGCTTTTCTGGCGACAGGCGTCCGACATAGCCGAGTTCCACCGTGCCGCTTGCCGTGGGGGCCGTGCGCAGGGGGGCGCGCGGCAGGCGCAGCGCGTTGGGAATGACATGCGCCCGCGCATCCGGCAGCGGTTGGCCCAGGAAGCCCTCCAGCGAGGTACGGGCGTGGCGCGAAATGAACACGAACTGCGGCACCTGCCGATACAGCCAGCGCAGCCAGGCGCGTTTGGCGGGAGCGCTGCGCGCTTCGTTCAGCACCTCTTGCAGCGGACCGTGAACCCAGACCACCCAGGGTTTGCCCAGCGCCCGTCCCAGGGCCCAGGCCGCATAGGCAGGGCCGAAACTGTGCGCGGCCAGCAGTACATCGGCGTGCCGTGCCGTGCGCCAGGCGTGCGGGTGCGGTGGCGCTGTGTCCACGGCCCAGCCGGCGTCGTGCAACCCGTCGTGCAGTTCCTGCACGATGGTGGCCACGCCGCCCAGGCGCGGGCCGTCGTGCAGCAGGCAAACGCGCGGGGGCGTGCGGGCCATCAGCGTGCCCCAAAGCCCGTGAGTACGATGCGCACGGTCTTGTAGATGATCAGCAGGTCAAGCGCCAGCGAGTAGTGCGTGACGTAGTACAGGTCATAGCCGAGTTTGACGGCGGCTTCTGCGGCGCCATCGGTGTAGCCCTGCTGCACCTGTGCCCAGCCGGTGAGTCCTGGGCGCACCCAGTGACGGTAGGGATAGGCAGGGATGCGCTGGGCGAACTCGTGCACGAAGGGCACCTGCTCTGGGCGCGGGCCGATGAGCGACATGTCGCCGCGCAGCACGTTCCACAGCTGTGGCAATTCGTCCAGGCGCGTGCGCCGGATGAAGCGGCCGGCGCGCGTGATGCGGTCGTCGCCCGGCTGGGCTGGGCGGGTGCGCGCTGCTTCGCACTGGGCATGGTGCATGCTGCGCAGCTTCCACAGACGGAACGGGCGGCCATGCAGGCCCGTGCGCTGTTGCGAGAACAGCGCCGGACCGGGGGAGTCGATTTTGACGGCCAGGGCAGTGAGCAGGCACAGCGGCAGCCACAGCGGCAGCGTCAGCACCGTGGCGCTGAGGTCGAACATGCGCTTGGCCACATCGTAGGCGGGGCGCACGTCCTGCTCCCACAGGGCATCGGCTTGGGGGAGCATGCACCGCCCCGTCAGCATCTCGGCCACGGCGTCGAGGCTGTACAGGCGCGTGTGGCTCTGCTTGAGCGCGCGGATGTGCCGGGCGTCACTGGGCGACGCCGGGTCGAGCACCACGCCGTCGCAAGGCGCGGGGAACGGCGTGCCTTGGCAGACGTGCAGCACCAGCGGCAGGGTCTCCAGCCGGGGGCTGCCGATGCGCGCCTGCAGTCTGGCCGGCAGGGCGGGATCTAGGCATGCCAGGTGCAGCACGTCGCGGCGGCGGATGGCACGGTAGCCCAGCAGGAACCAGGCGGCTGTGAGTCCATAGGCCAGCAGCACGGCGCCGCGCGAATACGGGTGCTGTGCCAGCGCGAAGCCCAGTGGCGTGAGCGCGAACGGCATGGTGGCCGCCACCACCACGTAGCTCACGCGCTCGAAGTGCGGCAGGTAGGCACCTTGGTACAGCCACTGCGTGGCCATGGCGTAGGGAATGACGCACCACAGCACCGTGGCGGGGAACTGTGCGGTGGCCCAGCCTTGGCCTTGCAGCCACCAGCCCAGGGCGTAGGCCAGCATGAGCACCAGCAGGCCGGCCAGGGCCCAGCGTAGCACCGCATTCTGGTAACGCACGGCGAAGGAGCCGCGCGGCTGGGGGTCAAGGGCGGGTTGCATGGTGCGGCGCCGTGGCAGCGTGGTGGTAGACGTCGAGCACCGCCTGGGCCATGTGCGCAGGCGTGTATGCCTGCGTGTAGCGCTCGCGTGCAGCCTGCCCCAGCGCTGTGCGTAGCGTGGGGTCGTGGGCCAGGCGCTGGAGTGCAGCGGCCACGGCGTGGGTGTCGTTGGGTACGCGCAGGCCCTGTTCCGGGGTGGGCAGGAGTTCGCGCAGGCCGGGCAGGTCGCTGGCGACGATGGCCATGCCTGCACGCATGGCCTCGATGACGGAAATGGGCAGCCCTTCGTGGTCTGACAGCAGCACAAACACGCCGTGCTGCTCCAGCAGGCCCGGCACATCGGTGCACAGGCCCGTGAATTCAACGGCCTTCAGTCCCAGGTGCTGGGCCAGTGCCTGGTGCGCGGCCAGGTCCGGACCATCACCGGCCAGCGTGGCGGGGATTTCCGTGCCCGTTTCGTCGCGCAGCAGCGCCAGGGCATGCAGCAGCAGGTCGGGGCGCTTGGGTGCCGCCATGCGCGCCACCATCACGATGCGTGCCGGCAGGTTGCGTGCGCGCGCTCCACCAGGCAGGTCTTCCAGGGCGTTGGCAACGGCGCTACAGCGTCGCGCTGCGATTGGCAGGCAGCGTGCCAGCCGCAGCTCATGGCGCGACACGCACACCAGGTGTCGGGTGAGGGGGGCACACAGCGCCTCCACCAGCCAGGCCAGGGCGCGGCGCGGCCAGGGGGCACCGGCCTTGAAAGCGAAACCATGCACGGTATAGACCACCGGGGTGCGTGTGATGTACCCCGCCACGCGCGCCACCACCCCGGCCGCAGCACTGTGGGCATGCAGCATTTGCGGGCGGCTGGCGCGGATTTGGCGTACCAGCGCGGCCACGGCACGCGCCACCCGGGCCGGGGCGAGGCCGTTGTTCAGCGCGGCGATGCGCTGCACCGGCACGCCCAGGGCGTGCAGGGACCGGGCCAGTGGCGGGTGCGGGTCGCTGCCGCCGATCACGGCGGTGAAGCGTACCCGGCCCGCCAGTGCGCGGCACAGTGTCTCGACATGCGTCTGCGCGCCCCCGGTTTCGCCCTTGGTGATGACCTGCATGACGAGAAGGGGCGGGGCGCTGGCAGGTGCGCCGCACGGCGCTGCCGTCATGGCGCGATACCCGTGCGGTCGAGCACGTCTCCCACCAGCTCCAGGCGCACCAGTGGGTTGTCCAGCGCCATCAGTCGCTGCTTGAGTGGCAGCGGCACGGGCAGCAGCTCGCACCAGCGGTTGGCAACCCAGCCGCAGTCGTCCAACTGCGCTGGCGTCGCGGGGGGCGTGCGTTCAGTCTCGGGCTGGCGATCGTGCAGGGTCTGCAGCACATGCGCCAGGGCAGTGGCGAAGCGGCGCAGGTCAGCAGGCACGGGGGCCGGGGTGTCTGCGTCCAGTTGCTCCACGTCGGCAACCCACAGGCCGTGCGGCAGCTGGTGGCTCTGGCGCACGCGAAAGCGCAGCGTGCCGTGCGCGTTCAGGGTGACCAGGCCCGGCTGCGGCGACTGGAGCTGCGCAATGGCGGCCAGCGTGCCCACGTCGTGGAACTGCTCCTGTGGTGCGCCTGCCTGGCGCACCTCGCGGCCGCTGGCCAGCGCCACCACGCCGAAAGGCGCGCCCGCGCGCTGGCATTTGCGCACCATGTCGAGGTAGCGCACCTCGAACACGCGCAGCGGCAGAGTGCCGCCGGGAAAGAGCACCGTCTCCAGCGGGAACAGGGGCAGCGAGGTGAGGGTGAGGGGATGGGCCATGGTGGTCGAGCCCGCTATCATCCCATGGGTTGGGGTCCGCCCCGTTGTCCGCCACTGCCGATGCTCTACCAGATCGTTACCCTCTTGCTCGATGTCGTGGCCGGCCTGCTCACGGGCGCCTGCTTGCTGCGCTTGTATATGCAGTTGCAGCGCATACCGTTCGCCAATCCGGTAGGCCAGTTGGTGTTTGCGCTGACCGATTGGCTGGTGATGCCGCTGCGCCGCGTGATCCCCCCCGCAGGGCGCTGGGACCTGTCAAGCCTGGTGGCCGCACTGCTGCTGCAAGCGGCCCAGTACCTGCTGCTGTGGCTGTTCTTCGGGGGCGTGGTGCCGCTGGCTGCGCTGCCTGTGCTGGCCCTGTTCGGCCTTGCGCGCATCGTCCTCTCGGGCCTTACGGGCCTGCTGATCGTGTACGCACTGTTGTCCTGGGTGCAGACGCGCTCGCCCATCGCCGGCGTGATCGAGCGCCTGAGCGAGCCGCTGCTGCGGCCTTTGCGGCGCGTGGTGCCGCTGGTGGGCGGGCTCGACCTCGCGCCGCTGGTGGCGCTGGTGCTGCTGCAGGTGGCAATGATCGTGCTCGGGCACCTGCAGGCCGGCGCGCTGGTGGGGCTCTCCGGACTCGGCTAGGGCCTCTGTTCGCTCGGTGTGCGGGTATCCACTGGAGTTTGATGTACAAAAACTGTATACACTTTGGTGATCGCATACCGCCACAGAGCGGCATAGGAGAAGTTCCATGGGCCTGAGCACCCACGTCCTCGACACCATGCATGGCTGCCCGGCCGCGGGCATGGCGGTGGCGCTGTACGCCACCGACGGCGAGACGGCCACGCTGGTCAAGCGCCTCGTACTGAACCACGACGGCCGCACCGATGCCCCCCTGTTCGACAACGCCAGCCTGCGTGCTGGCACCTACCGCCTGACGTTCGATGTGGCGGGGTATTTCAAGGCGCGCGGCGTGCAGCTGCCCGAGCCCAACTTTCTGAACCAGGTCAGCCTGGACTTCGGCGTGGCCCACGCCGACCAGCACTACCACGTGCCGCTGCTGGTGAGTCCGTGGAGCTATTCCACGTACCGAGGGTCGTGAGTCCGGTGCTCATGAAACAATAGCTGCTAGCGCTTGATGCACAAAGTTTTCAAATCGAAAACATCTTGAAACCCAATTGGAGAAAGCGCTAGCTGCTCATTTTTTCAGAGCTGCCCCTCGGTCAGTGTGTCGAGCTGGAACTGCCCCGTGGCATCCCAGAGCCAGACATCGGTGTAGGTCACGCGCCCCATGCGCGCAGGAGCCGGGAAGGGCGCTGCGGCGCGCACCAGGGCTTCGATTTGCCGCACCACCTCGGGGGCATGCTGCGGCGCCCGCTGCCAGTGCAGGCGCTTGATCTGGCCGGTGTGGTCGATCTCCACGTCCAGCACGCCCACGGCGTACAGCATGGCCGGCAGCTTGCCGGCGTGGATGCGTGCCGCATGGCGCTGGTACAGGTGGCGTGCAGCGTCCTCGCGGTAGGCGCGGGCGGTGGAGGCCTGGGAGACCCGCGCACTATCTGCGGGCAGTGGCGCGCCCGGGCCCTGCGGCGGCGCTTGGCAGGCAGCCAGCCAGACCGTGGCTGCAGCCAGCAGGCCAGCACGCCGGACACGGGAAACGCAGGAGGAAGACGGGCGGAAAAAATGCATGGTGTGGGCGCTATGCTGGCACAGGGCTGGAGCCTGCAAGGAGTAATGGTGACGGGGCTGGATACAGGGACGGTGACGACGGGGGCAGCGGCATGGCAGCGCTTGCTGGACGGCCTGGCGCGTGGTCCGGCCTGCCTCGTGGAGGTGGAGTCTACCCAAGGCTCGGCGCCGCGCGAGCCGGGCGCCTGGATGGCCGTTTTCAGCGCCGAGGCCGGTGGCGCCGTGGTGGGTACGGTGGGCGGTGGCCATCTGGAGTGGCAGGCACTGGCGGCAGCGCGTGCGCACCTTGCGGGTATTCCGGGGGATGCGCTGTGGCGCTTTGCGCTCGGGCCCAGCCTGGGGCAGTGCTGTGGCGGCGTCGTGCACCTGCGCTTCACCGTCATCAAGGCCGCCGACGTTGCCGCGCTGTACCAACGCCTGGGCCCGCGCCTGGCGCCTGTGGCGTTGTTTGGGGGCGGCCACGTGGGCCATGCGCTGGCGCGCGTACTGCAGCCGCTGCCTTTCGCGCTGACCTGGATCGACAGCCGCGATGGCATCTTTCCCAACCCCGCGCCCGAGGGCGTGCAGTGCGAGCATTCCAGCCCCGTGCAGGCCGCCGTGCCGCAGCTCGCGCCGGGTACGGCGGTGCTCGTGATGAGCTTCAGCCATGCCGAGGACCTGGACGTGGTGATGGCGTGCCTGCAGCGCCAGCGCGAGCGGGGTGACCTGCCCTTCATCGGGCTCATCGGCAGCCGCAGCAAATGGGCGCGCTTCAGCCACCGGCTGCGCGCGCGCGGGTTTACGCCGGCGGAGCTGGCGCACGTCACTTGCCCGATCGGCATTTCTGGCATCCAGGGCAAGGAACCGGAGGTGATCGCCGTGGCCGTGGCCGCGCAGCTGCTGCAACGGCGCACGGAATAAGGGTTTTGGCGGCTGCAAACGTACACCAAAATTGCATACACTTCACCTTCTCGGACAGGTCGCAGCGGTGCCCGGTGAGTGTGTACGCGGCCTTAGAACGTGTTGATGATCTTTTCATGGTGCCCGCAAGGCAGCAAACAGCCGCAATCGAGGCGCGCGCCGCAGGCCATGCCGGCGGCCTGGCCAAGGCGCGCAACGACGAGTGCGGCTGTTTGCTACCTTGCCCGGAGGGTTGCCCCGCAAAGGCAGCGTCTGCGGCGTTGCCCATCCTCGCCGCACACCAGTGCGACTTGCGGTGGGCGCCTTGCAGCCATTGCCTTTGCGGGGCAACGGACACTATGAAAAGATCGTCAACACGTTCTTTCGTTCTGCTCAGAGCGCCCGCAGTGGTGAGCAGGTTGCAATGAAAGCGGCACCCATGCCGCAAGGTTGAGAATCATGGAAAGCTATCTTCTCGACTGGGCCAACCTGCTGTTGCGCTGGCTCCACGTCATCACTGCCATCGCCTGGATCGGCTCGTCGTTCTATTTCGTCTTCCTCGACAGCAGCCTCACGCCGCCCGAGGACGAAGACCTGAAAAAGCAGGGCGTGAGCGGTGAGCTCTGGGCCGTGCACGGCGGCGGCTTCTACCATCCGGTGAAGTTCAACGTCTCGCCGCCGCAACTGCCCAAGCACTTGCACTGGTTCTTCTGGGAGAGCTACAGCACCTGGCTCAGCGGCTTCGCGCTCTTCACCGTCTCGTACCTCTGGAACGCCAGCACGTACCTGGTCGATAAGTCGCGCATGGATTGGGCACCGTCCACAGCCATCGCGGTGGCGCTGGGCTTCCTGGCCGTGTTCTGGCTGCTGTACGACCTGGCGTGCCGCACCTTTGGGCAGAAGAAAAACGGCGACGCGATCGTCGGCGTCCTGGTGCTGGGGTTGGTGTGTGTGGCCTCGTGGCTGGCGTGCCACTGGTTCGCGGGCCGTGCGGCCTTTCTGCTGGTGGGCGCGATGATCGCCACCGCCATGAGTGCCAACGTGTTCTTCTGGATCATCCCCGGCCAGCGCACGGTGGTGGCCTCCATCAAGGCCGGCCAGCCCGTGGACCCGATCCACGGCAAGCGCGGCAAGCAGCGCAGCGTGCACAACACCTACTTCACGCTGCCCGTGCTGTTTGCCATGCTCAGCAACCATTACAGCTTCACCTGGAGCCACCCACAGAACTGGCTGGTGCTCATCCTCATGATGTTCGCGGGCGCCGCCATCCGCCAGTTCTTCGTGGCGCGCCACGGCTACAAGCTGGGGCGCAACGGCAATCCGCTGCCCTATGCGCTGGCCGGCGTGGCCGTGTTGCTGGCCGCGATTGTCTGGATGCGCCCGGCCCCCGCCGCCCCGGCGCCTGCGGGAGCGGCTGCGCCAGTGGCGGACTTCGCCACCGTACAGGGCGTGCTGGCGCAGCGCTGCTACAGCTGCCATGGAGCGCAGGTGCAGATGAAAAACCTGCGCTTCGACACGGCCGACGCGGTGCGGCAGAACGCACAAGCCATTTACCAGCAGGTGGTGGTGCAAAAACTCATGCCCATGAACAACGCCACCGGCATGACCGATGCCGAGCGCACGCTCGTGCGGCAGTGGTTTGAGGCCGGGGCCGCACCCCGCTGACATCTTTTACATTCTTGACGGTAGCGCAGGGGTTTTGTTGATTTGTCTCAAAACCCGAAAGGCCGCGGGCGTGCACAGTCGCAGCCATGTTCCTGACTCCGTCTTTCGACCCCTCCGCTCAGGCCGAAGTGGTGGCGCCTGGCGGGGTGCTGCGCGTGCGCAACCAGCGGCCCACCTCGGTACTGCACATTGACAGCGGCCGCGTGCTGCTGGGCGTGCGCGATGGCGAGCAGATGCGCCATCAGCTCGGCGTGGTGGAAGGCCCCGCGTGGCTTGATGCTGCACCGGTGCTGCTGGAACAGCCCTGCGCCGTCGACATGGTGGCGGAAACCGTGGTGCACATGCGCAGCGTGCCACGCGACACGTTCATGCGTGGCTTCGCCGTGCTCCCCGATTCGGTGCAGAGCCTGCTGCGCGACATGGCCGCTGGCTACTGCCAGCAGACCGAGCTGGCCGTGAGCCGCCTGGCGCAAGACGCCGAGGCGCGCTGCGCCCAGTGGCTGCTGCGCCATGCCCAGCACGACGGCAACGGCTCCCTGCGCGTGACCCTGCACCAGCGCAAGCGCCTGATCGCCGCGCAGCTCGGCATTGCGCCCGAAACCTTTTCGCGCGTGCTGCGCCATCTGCGCGAGCACGGGCTCATCGCCGGGACGGGCAACGTGCTGGCCCTGCCGCAGCCGCGCGCGCTGCAAATGGTCGCGGGCGTTTAAAGCGATTTCTACCCTGGTGCGGATCAGGGTTTTCCGCCCCGTGCTTCAAGGGTTCCACCCAGGCGGTGTGGCCAATGCGCTGCGTATATTTGCCTGAGCTACTCAGGGATACGCAACGCACCATGACTTCCATCTTTGCCTCTGCCGCCTTGGCCCGTGCAGCGGGGCGCCTGCGGGGCTGCGTATGAGTCCCTCGCCGCAGGGGCATCCCGGGGCCGTGGCCAGCTTTTGGTGGGCACCCGGCGCCATGGTCTGGCGTCTCATGCTCGTGGCCGCGCTCGCAGTGGCCCTCGCTGGGGGGCTCGGGGCCTTCATCGTGGCGCAGGCGTCGGGACAGGAAACCGTGCAGCGGCTGGCAGCGCAGCAAAACGACGAAGTCGAAATGCTGGCGCGCTTGCTGGCCGGCAAGGTCGAGCAAAGCCAGCGTCTGCTGGCATCCGTGGCGGCGGGTATCACGCCGTCCATGGTCGAGTCGCCTGCTGCGCTGGAAGCGCAGCTCCACCAGGGGCTACAGCCCGCCCGCTTTTTCGACAGCCTGCTGGTGGCGCGCTCCAATGGCCTGCTGAGCCTGTACCTGCGCCATGGTCGCGTGCAGCAGGCCGGCAGTCTCGACCCCGCAGAGCGCGACGGCCTGCGCCGCGCGCTGGCCGACGGCAAGCCCCAGGTTTCCGAGCCCATCGCCGAGCACACCAGTGAGGCGCGGCTGCTCTTCACGATGCCGCTGCACCGCGAGGACGGCAGTCTGTTCGGCGTCATCGGTGGCACGCTGCGCCTGCAATCCCAGGCCCTGCTGCCGCCGGCCCTGGCGCTGCCGCTGCGTGCCGACTCGCGCCTGGTCGTGTTCACGCGCGACGGCACCATCCTGGCGCACTCGCAGCCCGCGCGCATCCTCGGCCAGGTGCGCGACGAACCCGGCCTGGCGCAGGCCTATGCCGATTGGCAGGCGCGTGCGCAGGCCATCGTCGATGGTGCGCAGACCCAGCTGCAGCCCGCCCACATCGTGAGCATGGCCGGCATGCCGTTGCCGCAATGGATGGTGGCGCGCGTCAGCGATGTGCAGGTGCGCGCGGTGCCGGGGCAGGGTGGGTCGGGCCAGATGTGGTGGATGGCAGCAGCCTTGCTGCTGCTCATTGCCCTGGGCGCCATGCTGTGCATGGCCTGGGTGGCGCAACCGCTGGCCGTGCTGCGCCATCGTGCGCCGCAACTGCTGCAAGCCGGGCCTAGCGCCCTTGAGCCCTGGCCGCGCGCGGCGGGCGAGGTGGATGCCTTGGTCGACGTGCTGCGCAGCCTGGGGCACCAGCGCGCCCAGTTGCGCGAGCAGCATGCGGTGCTGGGTGTGCGTTTCCAGGCGATCCTCGACCATGCGCCCGTCGGCATCGTCATCATCCGCAGCGGTGTCTTTGAGCTGCTCAACCGCCAAGCCTGCCACATGCTCGGCTATTCGCTGGATGCACTGCGTGGCCAGCACGCCAGCATGCTGCACGCCTCGGTGGCCGATTACCAGCATCTGGAGCGCCAGGTGCGCCAGGCGTTCACGGCCCATGGCGCCTTCAACGGCGACGTGTGCTTTCAGCGCAAGGATGGCGGGCCGGTCTGGGTGCGCGTGCAGGGCCATGCCCTGGGGCAGGCGGAAGAGGGCGTCGGGTCGGTCTGGATTCTGGAGGACATGACTGCCGAGCGCGAGGCGCTGCGCCAGCAGGACTGGGGCGTGCGGCACGACCCGCTGACGCTGCTGGCCAACCGCGCCGGGCTGGAGTTGCGCCTGCAGAACCTGCTTGCGCAGCGGCAGGAAGGCGCGGCGGGTGGTGTAGGCGTGCTGCTGTTTCTCGATCTGGACCACTTCGCCGTGCTCAACGACGAGGCGGGCCACGAGGCGGGTAACGACGTGCTGCGCCACGTGGCGCGCCTGATCGAGACGCAGGTGCGCCAGATCGGCTGGGCTGCGCGGGTGGGCGGTGACGAGTTCGCCGTGGTGCTTCCGGGCTGCACCCATGCACGTGGGCTGGCCGTGGCCGAGCAGTTGCGTGCGGCGCTGCAGGACTGGGAGCCTGCCTACCAGGGGCGCAGCTTCACCCTTGGGGCCAGCATTGGCGTGGTGATGCTGGATACGGGCCTGGCCAATGTGACCGAGGTGCTGCATGCCGCCGACATGGCCTGCTATGCCGCCAAGCGTGCGGGGCGCAACCGGGTGGTGGAGCATGCGCAGAAGGCCTCAGCGGTGTGATGGTGCCACTCTGTTTTTGATAGCTGCTTGCGCTTTCCTGTATTGGGTTGGAGGCAGATTTGTTCAATGTTCTTTGGGGGCGCTTAAGGAAGGTCTGCAAAACCCAGTCCGCCTGCGTGTCCGAGCTGACTGAGGCACGTTGAGTTTCGCGATGCGGATCGAAGCGACGATGGCAGCTCGATTCGCCGGCAAATTCCGGCGTTATGAGCCAGCGGCACGCCCATTTGACGCCCTGCGGACGCAC
>NZ_CYIG01000018.1 GCF_001298675.1 Paenacidovorax caeni | reverse complement strand
CGCCGGAAATCCGCAAGGTCATCTACACCACCAATGCCATCGAGTCGGTGAACATGAGCCTGAGGAAGCTGACCAAGAACCGGGGCTCGTTCCCCAGCGACGAGGCGCTGACCAAGCTGTTCTACCTGGCCCTGCGCAACATCAGCCAGAAGTGGACCCTGCCCATCCGAGATTGGAAGGCCGCGCTGACCCGATTTACCATTCAGTTCGGAGACCGCATCTCCGTCAATTGAAGTCCGAACCGTTTACACAAAAAATCGGACACGCCCGACTGCGGCCGCCAGCAGGTTGAACAACACCGGATGGTCATGACTGAACTGCTCCAACACCCCCTTCTTTCGCTGCTCACATTCCTTCTTGGGCTGCTGGTGGGGCACCGCACGGCACTCTGGCGGGACATGCGAAAAGAGTTCAACGAGGCTGCCGAGCCAGTTCGTGCCTGGCTGCTGCAGGAGCACGCCCGCCCCAGCGCCTACAGGCACGGGCCTGGCATTGTGGAAATTGACAAGTTGGTGCAGCGCATGCACTTCTGGCGCCGCAAGGGCTTCCTGGCTGCATGGCAGCGCCAGCAGCAGGCCCGCGCCCAGGCGCTGCAACAAGACCACGCGGGCGGCGCGTTTTACGCGGATACCACTGCCATCAAGGCCGCTGTGGCTGAGTGCCTGGATTACACCAAGCGCTGGTGATGTGCACACGTGTGCACTGGTGGGATGGGTGTGCATTGCTGCCCTTCGTTGTGAACGATGGGTGCAATATAAGCGACGCGCTTATTCAAATCAAGCGATACGCTTATTTATCTTCGGCGGTTGGCGCACCGTCGCTCAATCGGGCACACCATGAAAAAAGCCCGCGTTGCGGGCTTCGTGGGTAGTCGACAGCACAAGTGACAAGGGCTTACTGAGCGTCATGGAAGTGCTCGAAATGATTGCCGAGAGACGCCCTCGCAGCGAAGACGGCGCGGGTGTACATCTTCCCGCGCGGCGGGCGGGCAGCATGTAGCGCCCCCAAGAAAGATAATTAACTACAAACCACTGGAAGAGAGAAATGTCAGGCTCTGGACTCATCCCGTTATTGATACTTGCTGCCATTGGGTGGTACATCTTCAGGAAGCTAACCGCCAACAGCGCGCCCATGTATTGCACTACATGCGGGCATGAAGGGCCCACGCGGACAGCTACACGCGGAAGCATCCTCATAGAGATAGTGTTGTGGCTTTGTTTCATCGTGCCCGGCCTTCAGGGCGTGTGATACGCCTGCGTGCCGTCAGCGACATGGTTGCGGTGTGGCTCAACCGCATTGTTATGGCTGCGGCAGCCACGCCGTTAATGGCTGGGCTGGCGCTTTGGGCTTGCAGGAGTTGACGCTCCCAGGCCAAAACAGGCTAATGTGCGTTTCCTGTGTGCGGCTTTTTTGTAAATTCCAGGCCGGGACATTCGTAAACCTCCGTGCCGTCGACAATGGCTACGAAGCGCAACACCCCCTCGCGTGAGAGCACCATGTTGCCAAACTCCATGACAAGCTGGGCGGTAAAGCCTTTGCGTCCAGGGCGTGTAGGCTCTCTCTCGTTCAGTGCATCGGGCGGCAATTCCACGTGGTGCAGCACTTCGTCGTCAAGTCGAAGTTCGCACACCAGGCTTTTCAAGGGGCGGTCGAGTGGGGTGCGGATGTGGCCTATCACGCAAAACTTGTGGAGCATGACAGCGCCTTGTGCAGGGAATTGCACTGGCGAGCCCTGGGGATACATGCCCACCACCGTGATTTTGCCGCCCACCTCCTGGCGGATGTCATCGCAATAAATGGCGCTGACACTGCGGGCGTCAATGGTCTGCATGTTCCACCTGCGTGTGCGGCCGCACCTGTGCACGTGCGCTGTCCGTCGATTTCATCGCGTTGTGTATATCCTGCTCGCTCACCTGCAGAGCCACAGCCAAGCGTTGGATGCTTCTGGCAGTCATTTGCTCAGGATCCTTTTCCCACCGGGCAATGTTCGGCTGGCTCGTCTCAAGTGATGCGGCCAGTTGTGCTTGGGACAGGCCTTTGCGTTGGCGCAGCGTGGCCAGCCCGCATGCGGTACGGCCGGCAGCCATGCGCTGGCGCATGGCTGCCATGGCAGCTGCCATGGCGGGGTTGCGCTCTTGTTGGGCCAGATATTGCCCCAGCTCCATGCCGCCGCGTGCCAGCACCGGGTCAGATTGCGAGTCTTCAACCACCACAGTCCTGTCGTGACGCATAAGCGTGGTGCGAAAGGTGACTGCACCGATTGCTACGTTGCCCATGTCAACGGTATTTTGGAATGTCGCACTGTTCGTATCGAGCGAGAAGGTGCCTGAAGGCGTCGTCACCCGGACGATATGCGACGCTGCGGTTTGTGACTGCGAGTGCATAGTAAGTGCTCCTCTGTGCGTTGAACCCAATGAATATGCGGTAGCTCGGCAGGCTGCCATCTTCGTCCAAAAACTTGAGGATGTAGATGTTGTAGCCGCGCTTTTGTGCCTCGCCGAACCTTTTGACCTCGAAGGGCGGGCAGTAAAGGTAGTGGTTGTCAGGTACGCATAGGTCTTCCAGCAACTCAGGATCATCTTGGAGAGACTCCAGCAGCAGAAGTGCCGCCGCTGCCGCTTCAAGATCAGTGCTTTGCAGGTTGTCAATCTCCTGCATGATCTCGGGCGTCAAGATGAGACTTGGCATTATATCTTATGTGATATGAGTTTACAGAGGCTGCAATCGCACTGATCCACGTGCATGCTCAAGATAGAGGCATGGGATAGGGGCGTCCGTTCGTATCCCCTGGTTCGCGAGGGGCGGGGCCACTGGGCGACGGCAGGGGAGCGGATGGCTCGCGGTTGGCATGCAGGCTATTCATGGGGTGGTGCTTCGGGTGGGAAAAGGGATAATCTGCGCCGTTTTGGCGCTATGCCTGGGCACGTGCACTTTTACGAGCGCGCAGGTCGCCTTCGCGCACCTCCACTACGGTTCGGATGGTGTTGTTCAGCATGTCCCAATCTCTGGGCTCCAGCACCTGCAGGCGATCCTGGGCTATGTCGAACGGCCAGTGAGGGATCGGCTGTCTCAGCAGGCCAGGGCGGTTGCCCAGATGTCTTCATGCACTATGCATACAGGAAGGCCTGCTGAGCGGTAGCTGATGGCCTTTTCTATTTTTGTGCCGAAGCTGCCATGCTTCCATTCGGCACTTCCAAGCCCACCAACCACCAGGTAATTGAGCTTCTTGGTGACGTTCCCGACCATGCCGCCCCGGCGCAGAACGGCCGCCTCGCAGGTCGTGCGGGGGCCAAAGGCGAAATCTCCGGTAAAGCAAAAAGACCGTCCCTCTATGTCGATGGTCACGGCTTCATCCAGGGCCAGGGTTGCTATGGGGGAGGAGGCGGCTTCATCGAGGGCGCCATGCACCAGCTTTTCCAGTGTGTTGCGCAGGTGTTGGCGCTCTTCTTCGGAGATATGCCCATCCGCGATGGCTTGCTCGATTTGTCCGGCAATGATGTTGCCCGGCCAAGTGAGCGCGATGTTCTGCGAGCGCGCCAGCCAGTCGCGCAAAAACAGTATTTCCTTGTCGCGTAGCTCGCCATCCGCCAGCAGACCCTGGGCAATGCCAATCAGGGCCGCGCAGCTCTGGCGCATTTCGTTGCGGAAGGTGATGGCTTGGCGGGCGTAGATGTTGCTCATTGTTCGTCTTCTTCGGGCGGGATGGCCAGCAGCCGGGCGGTATTCAGTGTGTAGACAAAACGCACGCCGGTTCTTGTGCATGTCATGCTCGGCTCGTGATCTGTGTCCAGCATCAGGTCCTCCCCGCGCAGGCCGTGCCACATTGCCACGTACAGAAGCGAACCCAGTTTTGTGATGGGGTTCTTGAGCGGCTTGGCGATGCCGCCGCGATAGGGCAGCACAGGCAGTTCCCCAGCTTCCGCCCTGCTAGCAACGGTGGGCCACTCGGTACGCTTGGCAATGCCGGCCAGCCAGG
The DNA here is from genome assembly GCF_001298675.1 of Paenacidovorax caeni. Lineage (GTDB taxonomy): Bacteria > Pseudomonadota > Gammaproteobacteria > Burkholderiales > Burkholderiaceae_C > Paenacidovorax > Paenacidovorax caeni. Next base: position 63,208 of record NZ_CYIG01000018.1, on the reverse strand, counting down.
CGTTGATAACGCCGCGATCTGGGCCATTGATGCGCGCATCAAAATCATTTTGAAACGGCGGCGGGCTGTCGAAGCGTTCGTGAATTCTCATGTTGGCGGGCCTGATCTGTGGCTTGGTCGGAACTTGTAGATCTTTGCCGTGGGCCTAGCTCCGAGAGTTCGCGCTTTTTCGGGCGAGGTTATCCCTCTCTCGTACTTCCACTATGGCCTTGATCGTGCTGTTCAGGTGAATCCAGTCGCAGTCGTGCAGCACCTGCAGGCGCTCTTGTGCTACCTCGAAAGGCCAACGGTCGTTGCGTGTCAATGGCACGGGAGCGGAGGTAGGGGCCTGTGAGGCTGGAGGGGGACTTTCGTGATCCGTGTCCATCCATCCAACAGGCATGCCGCATCCAGCCTCCAGCTTTCTTGCCAAAACTGTCCCCATCTGTCTCCGCTTGCCAGTCTTGATGTCCACGGACTGATTTTTTATCTGACTCAGGTATACGGGCGATGTCTCAGCCATCGTCGCCACGGCTTCAACAGAGCCGTGCTGCTGCGCGAGCACATCCAGGTTCCGGCGCCTGATTTCTGCGATTGTCTTCATGTGCTCTTGATTGGAAGCGAGACGCTTAGTTAATGGAAGAAGCGCTGCGCTTGAGTTAAATAAGCGACGCGCTTATGATTGAGGCATGAAGCTCAATGACTACACCGCTAAGCGAGGGCGGAAATCGGCGCTCGCTGCCGAGATGAGGATGCCCCCTCAATTGATTGGGCAGTGGGCGAACGGTTGTCGCCCGGTTCCCATTCAGCACTGTGTTGCCATCGAGCGCGCCACGAACGGCGCGGTAACCCGCCGGGACCTGCGCCCTGACGACTGGCACCTGATCTGGCCAGAGCTGGCTGAATCCGAGCCAAATACGCCTGTAGCGCCCACCCATCAAGCGCCAGCAGCTATCAATACAGAAGCGCAGGGGGCGGCCCATGCGTAGGGGTGCTACTTCTTTCTGGCTATGTGTAGCAGCGTGGTCAGTAGGCACCAAGTCCAAGCGCTCAGCGCAACAACATCCCATGCCTGTAGTGCTGGGCCTGTCGAGCGAATCTGAAAGCCAAGCATGGTCGTGAAGCATGCGACCAAGATGATTTCGCGCATTCGGGAAATCCTTTCCTGCGCCCGGGGTGAGATTAGGGCGTTGTTCTGGTACTGGTTTTTGAGCTTGGCAGCCAGTTGTTCCGTTTTTTTCCAGGCCAAGTTGAGCAGCTTGGCCCCAAGCCAAAGCAGTGCGGCACTGACCACAGTGATAGTCACCTGCTCGGCGATGTTTGTCAGGTTCATGTTTTTTGGCGCCTCTTCTGCGGTGGGTGGTTCGGGTGAGATCGACCATCCTACGGCGGTTGAGGCGCCGCCGATCTGCAGCGCGTCTGACGGTTGTGCAAATGCGTGAGCTGCTTTTCCCACCCGCACCGCCCCAGGCCATGCCGCCAGGGGGTTGCTCCTCTCCCTTCATGTTGGTGTGCCGCGCGCGGGCAGGTGCGCGGCGCTTCGCATGGCTGCGGTGCGGGTGGCTTTCTTTTCCTCTCTCCATGGCGTGCAGTCTCGCAGTCGCACGCCGGTCAATCCATAGCCCTTTGCACAAGGTTTTGCACTATGAGTTTGCTTGATGCCGCCCGGCGCGCGGTGCGCCACTACCCTGGGGGTCTGGATGCCATGGCCCTGCGCCTGCAAAAGCAGCCCGGCACGCTGGAGCGCGAGCTGCGCGGCACGCCCGGTTACAAGCTGGGCGCTGTTGATGCCCTCGAAATCACGGTGCTGGCCCAAGAGCAGGGCGGGGAGTACGCCCTGGCCTATGCCAACTCCGTGGCCGACGCTCTGGGCGCCATGCTGGTGTTGCTGCCGCGCGATGGCAGCGTGCGCTCGGCATCGGCGCAGGACGTGGCGCTCTTGATGAGAGAGTGCGCCGAGGTGGTCATGGCCGTGGCCAACGTAGAGGCAGACGGGCGCATTACCCGGCGCGAGCTGGAGGATCTGGAGCGCCAGTGGGCCGATGTGGTGGGCGCTGGCCAGGTGCTGCTGCGCAACATGCGCGCGAGGCATGACGCCGATGTGCTCAGCCACCGTGCGGCTGTGGAGGGCGCGAGATGAGGCCAGCGGGAGACGTGCGCAAGGCGCTGCTGCGTGCCTGCGAGAGCCTGGCGGCGCGCGCTGCGGCCGGGCGTGGCCCCACCTTGCGTGAAATGGCGGCCGAGGCCTGCGTGGGCCTGGATGCCGCGCGAAGCACAGTGCGCGACATGCACCGCTATGGCGTGCTGGCCCTGGTGCATGAGCGCCCGGTGCCCTACCGCAACCGCCCAGTGGCCGAGTACGTGCCCGCCGCTATGGCGGCCCAGGCCTCGGCCGCGAACGATGCGGGCATGGCGCAGCTCTTGCGCGCCTGGGGGTAGGCCATGGTTGTGATGCAAGCCGCCCATGCACTGGGCGGGTATCAGCGCGGCGGGATGGCTTGCCACTCCTCCTCGGGGGCATCGCCGTGGGGCCGCTTTATCCAGATCAAGACAAGACGCTCCTGCACCTCTGGTGTGGCCCAGGCGGGCAGCGGGCGCCTGTTGGGCATACCTGCCGCGTGTTCGCGTGCATCAAAGGGTGCCGACTTGGCCGTGTGCGCCTTTGCGTAATCCAGCAGCGTTTTCGAGGCCTCCTCCGTGATCGTGAGGTGGGTGTTTGTGTAGGCCGCTGCGCGCTGGGTCTGCGGGTCGAGCAGCAGCGAGTAGGGCAGTTTTGATTTATCCAAGCAAGAGGAGCTATTCATGGTGGGGTGCATTCATATAGTGCCGGGGCCGCTGGTTTTCGCGGGGGGTGGCGCATGAGCGATAAAGACAAGCTGCCACCCCTCAATTTTGCGGCGCTGGCCGATGCACTGCTTCCCCGTGCTGCCGATCTGGTGGCTGCCTGGCTGCCGGGCGGTGTGCAGCGTGGCCATGAGTATGTGTGTGGCTCGCTGGCGGGCGGCAAGGGCACCAGCTGCAGCGTCAACCTCAACACGGGCGAGTGGGCTGACTTCTCGGGCGATGAAAAAGGCCGCGATCTGGTGAGTCTGTACGCCAAGATCCATGGCCTGAGCAATGCCAGGGCCTGCGTGGAGCTGGCCCGTGCCGAAGGCCTGGAGAGCGTGGCGGGCGTGGTGAAGTCTGCCGATGGCAGCGCCCCCCCGGTGCGTGCGCCACGCCCTGCACCCCCGCCAAAGCCTGCGCAGGAGCGTGAGGGCTGGAAGGCTATCGTGCCTGTGCCTGGCTATGCGCCCAAGGTCACCTTCAAGCATCAGCACCGCACCGATGAGGACATCGTGCACGTGAGCGAGTACTGGCGTGACGCGGACTTGCTGGGCTACGTGGTGCGGTTTCGCACCAGCGACGGCGGCAAGGACGACATTGCACGCACGTGGTGCGAGAGCCAGACCAAGGGCGGCGCGCGCTGGCACTGGAAGCAGTGGGAGGAGCCGCGCCCGCTGTACCTGCCCGGCCGCACACTGCCCGAGGGCCGCACGGTGGTGCTGGTGGAGGGGGAGATCAAGGCCGCCGTGCTGCAGGCCCTGCTGGATGCCAGCGCACCCGGGGTTTACGTGGTGGCGGGCTGGCCTGGTGGCTGCAAGGCATGGCAAAAAGTGGCATGGGACTGGCTGGCTGGGCGCACGGTGATCCTGTGGCCAGACACCGACAGCAAGAGGGAGCAGCCCAGCGTAAAGGAGCGCAAGGATCTGGAGGCCGAGTGGTGCGAGCGCCTGGGTGTTGCCGATGCGGCTGGCCTGAAGGACGCGCCCGAGTACCTGGCGGCGCTGCAGGCCCTGAAAGACGCCAAGCCCTACCTGGCCTACGACGAGCAGCCCGGCATGAAGGCCATGCGCGGCATTGGCGCTGTACTGCGCGACACACACGGCTGCACTGTGCAGCTGCTCCCCATCGACCAGCCGGGCGTGAAGCCCGATGGCTGGGACTGCAAGGATGCCATTCAGACCGATGGCTGGACGGGCGAGCAGGTGCTTGAGTTCTTTGGCCGGGCCGTGGCCCTGGTCGATGCCGCGGTGGCCCCGCCCGCCAAAAAAATCGATGGCCCCGTTGGCACCCAGGGCGGCGATATGCCGGAGCCGGAGCAGGACGATGCTGGGCCGATGGTCAAGTGTGGCAGCCGCCTGGTGCCCGAGTGGCTGAGCTGGTTCTACGACGCGGAAAAAGAGCGCTGGAACGTCTCGCGCAAGACCGTCATCGCGGCGCTGGAGCGGGCGCCTGAGCTGCGCGACGTGGTGGCCTACGACGAACTGCGCAACACGGTGGTGTGCCGCAAGGCCTTCCCGTGGCCGAGCAGCAAGCCGGGCGAGATCCGTGGCGCCGACGCGCTGCTGCTGGGCAAGTGGATGTCGGATAGCTGGGGCCTGCCTGCCATCTCCAAGGCAGGCCTGGAGGAAGGCATACAGACAGTCGCCCACGCGAACCGCTACCACCCCGTGCGTGAGTGGCTGGGCCGCCTTGAGTGGGATGGCAAGCAGCGCCTGGACAAGTGGCTCATGCACGTACTGGGCGAGACGCCTGACGCCGTGCGCCCTGACCTGGCCGACTACCTGCGCCTGGTGGGCCGCTACTGGGTGCTGGGCATGGTGTACCGGGTGATGGAGCCCGGCTGCAAGTTCGACTACTGCCCGGTGCTGGAAGGCGAGGGCGGCCTGCGCAAGTCCACGCTGGTGGAAGCCCTGGCAAGTGGTGACTACTACAGCGACACGCCTTTCGAGGTGGGGCGCGGCAAGGAAGGCCCGGAGCAAGTGCAGGGCTGCTGGCTGTATGAGATTGCTGAGCTGACCCACTTCAGCAAGGCTGAGGTGGGCGCCATCAAGGCGTTTATCTCCTCGAAGGTCGATCGCTACCGCGTGGCGTATGGCGCCACGGTGGAGGCCTTCCCGCGCCAGTGCGTGCTGGTGGGCACCACCAATGAGGATACCTACCTGCGCGACCGCACGGGCAACCGGCGCTTTTGGCCTGTGCCGGTGCGCCACCAGATCAACACCGAGTGGGTGGAGAAGTACCGGGAGCAGCTCATGGCTGAGGCTTATGCGCTGTACCTGGAGGGCGTGCACTACACGCCCACGCCCGAGGAGGAGGCGCGCCTGTTCCGGCGCATGCAGGAATCTCGCCTGGTGGAGACGGCCATCGAGTCAGAGTTGCTGGCAGTGCTTACGCGCAAGCCGAACCCTAACGCCACTGGCCCCAGCAGCTTTGTGCATGCTGAGGCGCCGCACGTCACCATTGGGCAGCTGGTGCAGGCGCTGGGGGTGGATGTGGCCAAGGCACCGCCTGGGCTGCAGGGGCAAATCTCGGCCTGGCTCAAGCATGAGGGCTGGGAGCACCTGAAGAGGATGATCGGCGGCGTGCGCGTGTGGCGTTACCACCGGCCCGAAGGCTGGCCGCGCAACGATTCGCCTGTGGGCCTGGATCATCCCGAGGATGAGCAGGACGCCGATGCGAGCCAGGCGCCCGCACAGCAGCCTGCCGTACCTGCTGCACCAGCAACCCCTGCCGCCACCTATCTGGCAGAGCATGGCGGCTGGGAGGGCGACAGTGCTCCCATCTGAGGCTATGCCTTGCATCCATTACGCAGCGCCTGAAACGCGCTGCACCGCGCACTGTGGGGGAGGCGTGATGCGCGCCACGGTGTCGGCACGGGGCGCGCAGCGCCCAGCCTGCGGTGCGGTGGCGGGGATGGCCTGCCATGCGCCCATGACCTGAGTGTCCATGTGTCCACGGTGTCCATCGGCTTTGCATGGATACCACCAGCTACCCCAATTCCCTACTTTTTGGAGTTGAGGCCGCTGCATTGCCCGGAGCCTGCGAGCCGGGCACCGCGCCCTACGGTGCGGGCGGGCGCAGGCGGGCATGTGCGCTCGCGCTCGCGCAGGCGCAATCCCACCCACCTGTGATCTCTATATAGAAAGGATGGACAGTATGGACACTAGGCCACCCAAGGCGGTAGACCAGGGAGCAGCAGTGGCAGCCCAGATCGTGGCCCAGCGGCTTGAGACGATTCGCCGCCACATGCCCGAGACGCTGGCCTGCATTCGTGACCGGGCCGAGCATTTCGGCGATGAGGCCTATGCCTTGGTGCGGCGTGGCCTGCGGGGCGAGCCAGGCTGTTTCTACGCGGTGGAGAACGGCTATGTGATGGGCCAGCCCGCAGGCCTGCCCAGTGGCGTGCTGCGTGATGCGGCCGGGTTCATGGTGGAGATGGGCTGTACACACGTGTGCATTTGGCCGGAGCGCGTGTGGCAGGGCAGGGCAGCGGGCCAGGACGGCGGGGGGCAGCATGGCGCGGATTGAACACATCAAGCAGCGCCTGGATAACTGGGGCATGTGGGCATCGCGTGGTGAGGGCGGTGCCACCGGCTATGCGACGCGCTCCATCCTGGCCGTGGATGTTTGGGCCCGTGGCACGTACAACGGCAACGTGATCCCGGTGTTCGAGGGGGAGGCCATGGAGACGGATCGCGCCATCACGGCCCTGAAAGAAACGCGGCCGCAGCTGGTGCGCACGGTGATCGGCTACCACCTGAACAACTGGGGCGTGTCGGAGCTGGCGCACCGGGAGCGCTGCAAGCCGTCCACCATCCACGCGCGCCTTGGCCTTGCTGACCAGGCCATAGACCAGTGGCTTTCCGACCGCGACAGGGAGCGTGAACAGGCGCGCCGCAGGGTTGCGGGGAGTTTTCCAACATAGAGAGTTTGGCTACATTTCAGGCACGGTGTTGTTGTTGCGTCCCCACCGCGCACAACGGCACTGCACTACGGCCCCGGCATGCGAAAGCGTGTCGGGGTTTTCTTTTTCCCGTTGCCCCTCCCCCATGCCCATTGCTGCCCCACGTCCCTGCAGTCACCCCGGATGCGGCGTGCTTGTGCGCGATGGCTCTGGCCGGTGCGCGAAGCACCCCAAGCCGGTCTGGGCGAAACCGCCCACTGCTGCAAAGCGCATGACGGGGCGCCGACTGCAGAAAGCCCGCGCCGAACTGTTCGCCCGTGATCCGCTGTGCGCTGAGTGCAAGCGGCACGGCCGCGTCACCCTCGCCACCCAGCGCGACCACATCGTGCCCCTTGAGGAGGGCGGTGCCGACGACGACGCGAACGTGCAGGGCCTGTGCCGTGACTGCCACGACACCAAGAGCCAGGCCGAGCGCGAGCGCGGCCAGCGGCGTGCGCGTGGGGGAGGGTGGGCCGGGTACATGGAAGGGGGGTAGGGGGGGTGAAGAAAGTTCACAGCCGCACACCGGAAACCGACCGGTTCGCTTTATTTTTGTGCGCGCAGGTTTTGTAGGGGGGGGGTACTCCCCCTAGTGAGAGTTAGGAGGTCGATATGTCTGGTTCTCGCGGCCCGTTGCCGAAGCCAGTTGCACTGCGGGTGCTGGAGGGCAATGCTGGGAAGCGTCCTCTAGACCTAGCCGCTGGGGTGAATCCCCGCATTGAGATTCCGAGCCCGCCCAAGCATCTTGGCATTGAGGCCCGCAAAGAGTGGAAACGCATTACCCCCCTGCTGGAAGAACTGGGCCTTATCAGCGGCTTAGACCGTTCCGCACTGGCCTTGTACTGCCAGGCCGCAGGACGGCTGGCTGAGCTGGAGACCTCCTTCAACGGCAAGGTGCAAGCGAAGGTGGATGCGGGCATGGACTACGCCGATGCGGTGTACGAAGTCAGCCACTCCATCACGCCCTCCGGTTACGCCCAGCAGAGCGTGATCGTGCAGCTCATCAAGTCGCAGCGTGAGCAGCTCAACCGCTACCTCATGCACTTTGGCCTCAGCCCTGCGGCCCGTGGCCGGGTGCAGGCCAGCAACTACGTGCAGCCCACGCTGCCCGGCATCGAAGAAAAACCCCAGGCCAAGCCCGCAGGCTTTGCCATGTTCACCAACCCGAACCGATGAACGAATACGTCGAACGCGCGCAGCAATACATGCGCGATGTCCTCGACGGCACGATCCCCACCTGCAAATGGACCCGCCTCGCTGTACAGCGCCAGGCTGACGATCTGCTGCGCGAGCGCAGCGAAGAATGGCCCTGGGTGTTCGATGCCGATCTGGCCGCGCGCCCCTGTGGCTTCGCTGAGCTACTCCCGCACATCAAAGGCAAGTGGGCCCGCGAGGGGCGGCTGCTGGAGCTGGAGCCCTGGCAGTGCTTCATCATCACCACCGTCTTCGGCTGGGTGCACCATGAAACCCGCCTGCGCCGCTTCCTGGAAGCGTACGAGGAAGAAGCCCGCAAGAACGGGAAAAGCGCCAAGGGCTCGGCCCTGCTGCTGTACATGCTGGCCGCAGACGGAGAGCACGGCGCAGAGTGCTACACCGCCGCCACCACCCGCGACCAGGCGCGCATCGTGTTCGACGATGCCAAAGCCATGGCCGAGCGTTCGCCAGGCCTACGCACCCACCTGGGCGTTGCCATCATGCAGCACAGCCTCACGGTGGCGGCAACCAGCAGCAAAGCGGCGCCGCTGGCCGCTGAAGGCAGCACACTCGACGGCCTGAACGTGCACTTCGCCCTGCTGGACGAGCTGCACGCGCACAAGACCCGTGCTGTGTATGACGTGATCGACAGCGCCCGTGGAGCACGCGAGCAGTCGCTGCTATGGACCATCACCACCGCAGGCACCGACCGCAGCGGTATCTGCTACGAGCGGCGCACGCACGTCACCAAGATCCTCGACCGCGTGGTTCAGGACGAACGGGTGTTCGGCATCATCTACACGCTGGACGATGGCGATGACCATTTCGATCCGGCCGTGTGGATCAAGGCCAACCCGAACCTTGGCAAGTCGGTCCAGCTCGATGAGCTGCAGGCCCAGGCCAGCAAGGCCATGGCCATGCCCAGCGCGCTCAGCAACTTCCTGACCAAGCGCCTGAACGTGTGGGTCAGCGGCGAAAGCCCCTGGATGGACATGCGGGCGTGGGAGAAATGCGGCGCCAGGGGCCTCGGCATCGAGTCCATCCCGGACGGATCAAAGGTCTATATGGGCCTGGACCTCGCGCAGAAAAAGGACTTTGCCGCGCTTACGCTGGCATGGGAAGAGGATGTGGAGGTTTCCACTGGAACAGTATTCGATCCTTCCAAGCGCGCAGACGACCCTGCCTTCTACAAACGCCAATTGCGCATCGAGCGTAAGTGGCGCGTGTGCACACGTCTGTACTTGAACGAACTGGCCGTGCAGGAAAGCGGCAACGCCCACCTGGCCGGCTGGGCCCGCCAGGGCTACGTGGTGGTGACGGACGGGGCGCTCACCGATTTTGATTGCGTGGCCGACGACATGCGTACCTACTGTCGCCGCTTCGATGTGCAGGAGATCGCCTTCGACCCGGCGCTCTCCATGTACTTCGCTGGAAAGCTGATCGAAGAGGGCCTTCCGCTGGTCGAGATCGCGCAGCGCGCCATGTTCTTCACCCCGGCCCTGATTCAGGTCGAGAACCTGGTGCTTGAGGGCAAGCTGCAGCACGACGGAAACCCCGTTCTGGCCTGGATGGTCAGCAACCTGGTGGTCAAGCAATCCAAGTTCAACGAGCTGATGCAGCCCACCAAAGAGCGGCCCGAGAACAAGATCGACGGCGTCATCAGCATGCTCATGGCCCTGGGCCGTGCGCTGCAGCAAGACACAGGCAGCGCGGCATTGGATGATTTTTTGAGAAACCCCATCATCGTATGAATCCCATCCTGATCGCGTTCCTGGCGCTCGGCCTGGGCGCAGCCCTGTGCATCGCCGGCGTCTACCTGCTTGCGGGCCTGGGCTGGGCCTTGATCGCTGGCTCCGTGCCGTTGCTTGTGCTGGCGGCCATCATCCTGAGAGGACTGCAACGTGCGCAGCAAAAACCTACTTGATGTGCTCGCGCTCGGCGCCGCGCCATCGGGCCGCAGCCTCAAAGCCGCCGTCGGCGAATGGATAGGCAAGACCATCTCACTGACAGACGGCGACTTCTGGTCCGCCTGGCTGGCTGGCTCCAACTGGTCGGGGCAGACTGTCAACACCCGCACTGCTCTCCAGGTCAGTGCAGCCTGGGCCTGCGTGCGGCTGATTGCCGAAACGCTGTCCACGCTGCCCATGGGGCTTTACCGCACGCGGCCCGATGGCTCCAAAGAGCCAGCCAGCAGTCACCACCTCTACACACTGCTGCGCAGCCAGCCCAACGCCGACATGTCGGCGGTGGACTTCTGGCAGGCCATGCTTTCCAGCCTGCTGCTTTGGGGGAATGCCTACGCGGAAAAACGATTGTCCGGCGGCATCATTACTAGCATCGATTTCCTCAACCCCGAGCGCATCTCCTGCCGGCGCCTCAAAACCGGGGCCAGGGAATGGAAGTACGACGACCCGATCACCGGCCGCGTGCGCGTGATCGCTGAGACGGCCATGTGGCACATCCCAGCCTTCACGCTGGATGGCCAGATGGGCGTCTCGCCCATCCGCATGGGCGCAAACGTGTTCGGCGGAGCCATCGCGGCCGACAAGGCCAGCGCTCACACCTTCACAGGCGGCATGAAATCCAGCGGCCTGGTGACCACCGGCGCCTCGGTGCTCAAGCCAGATCAGCGTGAAGACATCCGGCAGCACGTCAAGAAGGTCAGTGACACGGGCGGCGTCATGGTGCTGGAAATGGGTATGGGCTTTCAACAGCTCAACATGAACCCGCAGGACGCCGAACTGCTCGCCACCCGCGGCTTCAACGTCGAGGAGGTATGCCGCTGGTTCCGCGTGCCGCCCTTCATGGTGGGCCACAGCGAGAAGTCCACCAGTTGGGGCACCGGCATCGAGCAGCAAATGATCGGCTTCATCACTTTCGTGCTGCGCCCTTGGTGCGTGCGCATCGAGCAGTCCATCCGCCGCAACCTGCTGTCTCCGGTGGAGCGGCTCACGCACAGCGCCGAATGGTCGCTCGAAGGACTGCTACGCGGCGACAGCGCGGCACGTGCAGCGTTCTACAGCCAGATGGTGCAGAACGGCGTCATGACCCGCGACGACGCGCGCCGCCTTGAGAACCTGCCGCTCATGGGGGGCAATGCCAACGTGCTGACCGTGCAATCCAACCTGCTGCCCATCGACGCCCTGGGCGTCAACGCGGGCGGTGCCGCCGCCCAGGACGCCCTGCGCAACTGGCTCGGCATCAACGACGAGAAGGACCCGAAACCATGAACCGCAAAAGCGCACTCGCGCTCAAGTACCGTGACTTCGATTTCGAGGTCAAAGCCGTCGAGAAGGACGGCTTTTTTTCTGGCTATGGCAGCGTGTTCGGTGTGGTGGACAGCTACCGCGAGATCGTGGCTCCCGGGGCCTTCGCAGCCAGTCTGGCCGCGCGCAGTGCCAAGGGCCGCAAGCTCCCTGTGCTGTGGCAGCACCAGAGCGATAAGCCTTTGGGTGTTTATGAGGTGGCCAAGGAAGACGCCACCGGCCTGTACCTCGAAGGCCGCCTGCTGGTGGACGACGTGGTGCAGGCCCGCGAGGCGCACGCCCTCATGAAGGCCGGCGCCGTCACGGGCCTGTCCATCGGCTACTACGTCCAGGCCGACAGCTACGACGAGAAGGAGCGCATCCGCACCCTCACCAAGCTGCAGCTCGAAGAGACCAGCCTGGTCACCTTCCCGGCCAACGATGCCGCCCGCGTCGAGTCCGTCAAGTCGCGCATTGCACGCGGCGACGCGCTCACGCTCCCCGAGTTCGAGTCATTCCTGCGCGAGGCAGGGTTCTCGAAAAGCCAAGCTGCCGCCATTGCAGGCCGTGGCTACAAGCACCTGCTGGATCGGAGCGAGTCCGGCCCGGCGCAGGCGCCCGACCTCCTGCAGGCCCTCCAAGGCATGCGCTTCTGATCCCCATCCACTATTGAAAGTACCCCATGAAAACCTCTCGCTTCTTCCTCTCGATTGCTGTGTGCGCCATGGCTGTCGTCTCCATCGGCGCACAAGCCGCCGGCATTGATGTGCCCGGCTTCATCGCCACGCACCAGGACATCTTCGCCGGCCTGTCCATGCTGGCCCTGGCGGGCGAAGTCAAAAACGTTGACCCTGAAGCCATCACCCGCGAGCTCAAGCGCATCGGCGACGATGTGAAGCAAATTGGCGAAAAGGCCCTGGCCGAGGCCAAGAAGGCCGGCGAACTTTCTGCCGAAACCAAGGGCAAGGTGGATGAACTGCTGGTCAAGCAAGGCGAGCTGCAGGCCCGCCTGCAGGAAGCAGAGCAAAAGCTCGACCGCCGCGGCGGTGATGAGGATGAGGGCGCCAAATCCATCGGCGCGCAGTTCATCGACTCCGAAGGCTTCAAGTCCTGGCACGCTGCCGGCGGCATGAAGACCTCGCGCGATGCCTTCGCCTTCCGCGTCAAGGCCATCACCAGCGACCCGGCCAGCGCGGGCGACGGCATTGCCCCCAACCGCCTGCCCGGCGTGCAGACCCCTCCCATGCGCCGCATGACGGTGCGCGACCTCATCACCCCCGGCCGTACCGAAAGCCCGGTGGTCCAGTACCTGCAGGAGTCCGGCTTCACCAACAACGCCGCCACGGTGGCCGAGAACGTCAAGAAGCCCGAGTCCAACATCACCTACGACCTGAAGAACGCCACCGTCGTCACCATCGCGCACTTCATCAAGGCCACCAAGCAGATCCTGGACGACTTCGCCCAACTGCAAAGCCAGATCGACGGCCGCCTGCGTTACGGCCTGGAACTGGCCGAAGAGGCGCAACTGCTCAACGGCTCCGGCGTGGGCAACAACCTGCTGGGCATCCGCACGGGCGCCAGCGCCTACGTGGCTCCCATTGCAGTGGCTAACGCCACGCGCATCGACATCCTGCGCCTGGCGCTGCTGCAGGCCGAGCTGGCTGAATACCCCAGCACCGGCATCGTTCTGCACCCGTCCGACTGGGCCGCTATCGAACTGCTGAAGGACACCACCGGTGCCTACATCTTCGCCAACCCGCAGAGCCTGGCGCAGCCCGGCCTGTGGGGCCGTCCGGTGGTCACCACCCCGGCGCAGACGGTGGACGAATTCCTGGTGGGCGCCTTCCAGCTCGGTGCCCAGGTGTTCGACCGCGAAGACGCCAACGTGGTGGTGGCCACGCAGAACGAAGACGACTTTGTGAAGAACATGATCACCATCCGCGGCGAAGAGCGCCTGGCCATGGCTCTGTACCGTCCTGAGGCCTTCGTGAAGGGCGACCTTACCCCTGCACCCTGATAGCGCACTCCTGTAGGTAACGCACCGGCCAGCGCCCCACATTGCCCTCGGCAGCGTGGGGCGCTGCTCTTTCACCATTCAAGGAATCCGAATATGGTCAAAGCCATCGCACTCACGGCATTCGTGCACGGCGCGCTCAAGCTGCAGCGCGGCGACGAGGCCGATTTCTCCCCGCCCACATTCACGGCACTGGCGGCCCACGGCCTGGTGCGCGAAGCCACGGCGGAGCAGGCCCAGCCACCCGCCCAGCGCACCCAGCGCGCGACGCGCGCGCCTGCCAACAAGAAGGCGGCAGAGCCCGAGAACAAGGAGGGCAAGGCTCCGGACGTGGGCACGCAAGGCGCAGTTGACCTCAGTGCACCTGCCGAGCCCGACCCTGCCGCCGACCCCGCAACGCCTCCCGCAGGCCCTGGCGATGCCGCTGCTGTCGCTTGACGCTGCGCGCGAACACCTGCGCGCGCAGGGAGTCCCCGACGATGCCGATCTGCAGCTCAAAGTCAACGCTGCCGAGCTGCTGGCCCAGGAATACGCTGGGCGCCGCATCTACGAAACCCAGCAGGAGCTGGACGATGCAGTGGCTGCAGGCGCCGCGGGCGACACCCCGCCTATGGTGGTCAATGACCTGGTGCGCTCCGCCATGCTGCTCATCCTCGGGCACCTCTACGCCAACCGCGAAGACGTGATCACCGGCGCCATCGCCACCGACATACCGATAGGCTCGCGGGCACTGCTCGCGCCGTATCGCAAGGGCATGGGGGTTTGACATGCTGCAGGCAGGCAAGCTCACGCAACGCATCACCCTGCAGGCCCCCGTTGTGGCGAGGGGCAGGTCTGGCGGCCAGTCCAAAACCTGGACGGACGCGGCAACCGATGTGCCCGCAGCCGTGCGCAATCTCAGCGGCAACGAACGCCGGGCTTCATCCTCAGCAGGCGGCGAGGTCGCCCAGGCGCGCGCGGAGTTCACCCTCCGCTGGCGCCCTGGCATCACGGCGCAGATGCGTGTGCTCTATGGCGGCGCCATCTACAACATCGTGCACGTCAACGACTTCATGGCGCGGCGTGAATTCCTCATCCTCACCTGCGACACGGGGCTCAACGATGGCTAAAACCGAAATCCTCGGCATCGGCGACATGCGCGCTGGCTTCGAGCGTGTACGCGACGACATGCGCAAGCGCACCAGTCGGCGCATGCTGGTGGCAGCCGGTGGCGTGCTCAAGGGCAAGGCCAAGGTGATTGCCCTGGCCAACGGCTCGCGGCGCACCGGGGCGATGATCAAAAACATCGCCATCAAGCGCGAGACCAGCGCCCCCGCAGGTACCGAGCAGTACCACCTGGGTGTGCGCCACGGCCGCAACCTCACGGCCAAGGCCAAGAAGTCAGGCGCCCACCTGGCCGTCAGCAAGAAAGGGCGCATCGTCAAGCGCTACGAGGACGACCCGTATTACTGGCGGTGGGTGGAGCTGGGCCACAAGGTCGTGGGCCGGGCCACTGGCGAAACAGGACAGCAAGAACTGACATACACCCGCAAGGGGCGCAGCGGCAAGCTCATCACCTATAAGCGCAAGCGCTCGGCGGACTCGCTGCGTGCCCGCCAAGCGCGGGCCTCGGGGTCGGTCGCGGCCAAGCCCTTCATCGCCCCCGCGCTGGAGCAGGGCAGGGGCGAAGCCCTCAAGGCCATGGAGTCCAAGCTGCAGCAAGACCTGGAAAAGGCAGGCAAGGCATGAGCGACACGATCCACCAGACCCTGAGCACCGCGCTCTGCGCAGTGCTGCCCAACTCCTGGGCTATCGAGCTACCCCCCGCGCCCGTCTACCCCGCCGTCGTGTTCGACGTGGACAGCGAGCCCGAGGCGCAGTGGTGCATGGGCGGCGGCTACACCCAGCACGACGTCAATGTCGTCGTCGTCGCCCGTGACCTGGACGAACTCGACGCGCTGCTGCCCCTGGCTGGCGGCGGCCCGCTGCGTGCCGCGCTGGAGGCCTTGCCCGCCTACCAGTGGGAAGAGGCCGCAGGCGATGCCGACTACGAGCCCGACCCCGAGCTGTACGCCCGCTTTCTCAGCGTGCGTCTGCGCACCCCGCGCTACTAACTTCTCAACCCCCGAAAGGCCACCATGCCCAAGACCCCCCCTGAAAAGGCGGGCGGTGTGCACACGCCTGCACAAACCGCCCCCGCCAGCAAGAAGCCGCCGCACCACGAGCCCACCGCCCCGCGCCCGCGCGATAAGCACACCGGCCTGGGCGGCTCCTACGTGCGCGACCCCGTCACCGGCGAACGCCGCCGCGCCACCCCTGACACCGATCCCAAGGAGCCCACGCCATGAAGTCCATGAAGAAAATGCTGCTGCTCGCCAAGATCGAAGGCACCAGCGGCACCGACGCCCTCCCCACCGCAGGCGCCAACGCCATCCTGTGCCGCGCCCTCGCGCCCGAGCCCATCACGGCCGAGCAGGTCGCGCGCGACCTCATCCGCCCCTACAAGGGCAACAGCGGCAAGCTGGCCGTTGGAGTGCACCGCAAACTTACCTGCGAGGTCGAATTCGCAGGCAGCGGCGCGGCAGGCACCGCCCCTCCCTGGGGGCCGCTGCTGCAGGCCTGCGGCTTCGCCGAGACCATCACCGCAGGCGTCGATGTTGTCTACGAACCCGTCAGCGGGGGCGAGCCCACCCTGACCCTGTACGGTTACCTCGACGGCATCCTGTTCAAGCTCACCGGCTGCAAGGGCAACGTCACCTTCACGCTCAACGCCAAGGCCATCCCCGTGATGCAGTTCGAGTTCCTGGGTGCCTACTCCACGCCCACCGACACGCAGCTGCCCCCGGGCGTGGACTACAGCGCCTTCATGCAGCCCAAGCCCGTGGGCAAGGTCAACACGCCCACCTTCACCTTCCATGGCGTCACGGCCTGCACGTCGGCGTTCAGCATCGCCTGGGGCAACACCCTGGCCTGGCGCGAACTCATCAACTGCGCCGGTGCGCGCAGCCCTGACCGCCAGCCCACCGGCAACGTCACCATGGAGCTGCCCAGCATCGCCACCAAGAACTGGGCCGAGGTCGTGCGCGAGGGCACCACTGGCGCCATGAGCCTGGTGCACGGCGTGGACGTGGGCAACATCATCGAGCTGTCTGCACCCAAGATCCAGTGCAACCCCTTCACCCTGCAGGACGACCAGGGCATCGCCATGGTGGCCATGCCGTTTGACATCAACCCCGACCAGGGCGACGACGAGCTGCGCATCATCGTTCGCTAACCGCGCACCCCTTGCGCGCCCCAAGGCCCACCCCCAGCGGTGGGCCTTTTTGTTTCTTGCTTCACCCGTACCGGAGTTTTTCCATGTTCATCCTCGCCCCCACCGAAACCTTCAAGGCCAAGGTCACAGTCAACGTCGCCACCCAGTCGGGCGGCTGGCGCGAAGAGTCGTTCGTCGGCATCTTCCGCCGCACCTACGAAGCCGACCGCAAGCGCCTGCTGGAACTCTCCAACGTCGATTTGCTGCGCGAAGTCCTCACCGGCTGGGAAATGGTCGATGAAGAGCGCAAGCCCGTCGAGTTCACCCCGCAGAACTTCGAGGCCTTCCTGCAGCTCTCCGGCGCCGTGCGCGACGCCATGGCCGTCTACTGGAAGCACAACGTAGGCGCCAAGGAAAAAAACTGATCGCGGCGGCGCGCTGGTGGGCCGGTGAGCGCGCCGAGGATCTCGGCCGCTTCGCCCCCGACGAAAGCATCCTGCAAGCCATGCAGGCCTACGGCGCGCCGCAGGCCGACATCGACCGCGTGGCCGAGCAGATTGCGCGCGCCGCCAAACCCCAGGCGGGCGACCGCTTTCCCGTCCACGCCGACAACGAGCGCACCGTCGCCGCCTTCCTGGCCCTGCGCACCCAGTGGCAGTACGCCGGGCTGGCAGGCCAGCGCACCGGCCTGAACTACGCCAGCGTGCTGTCCTGGCTACGCGAACGCATCCGCATCCCACGCCAGCGCCGCCAGGTGCTGGCAGGCATTGAAACCATGGAAAAAGCCGTGCTCGCCTACGACGCAGAGCAGCGGCAAAAAGAAGGGGAGTAACCGATGTCCGCACTGGGTTCTCTCATCGTCAAGCTGGGCCTGGAGTACGCCGAGTACACCAGCGGCCTCAGCAAGACCGAACAGGCCGCCCTGGCTACAGCCAAGAAGGTGCAAGACACCTTTGACGGCCTGCAGCAGAAAGTCGCCACCACAGTGGGCGCCATCGCGGGTGGCCTAGCTGCTGGCTTTGCCGTCAGCGCATTCAAAAACCTGCTGGCCGGGGTGATCGAAACCGGCGCCCGCCTGGACGATCTGCGCATGCAGACCGGCGAAACCGTCGAGGCGCTCAGTGCCTTGCTGGCGGTGGGCAAGTACAACGACGTGGGCGCCGACCAGCTCGGCGCCATGATGCAAAAGCTCTCCAGCAACCTGGCCGGTGCCACCGAGGAAAGCAAGGGCGCGTCCAAGGCGCTGCAGGCCCTGGGCATCGACATGGAGGCGTTTCGCCGCCAGTCGCCTGCCGAGCAGTTCCAGGAGATTGCCCGCAAGCTGGCCGACTTCGAGGACGGCGCAGGCAAGAGCGCCGTGGCCATTGCGCTGCTGGGCAAGGAGGGGGCCAACGCGCTGCCGTTCTTTAATGATCTGGCCTCTGTGGGGGAGCTGCAGGCCAAGGTGACGGAGGGGCAGGCTGCAGCCGCCGCCAACCTCGATGACAACCTTGTGCGCTTGTCCACCACGGGCGATGCCTGGAAAAAAGAGCTGGTCACTGGCATGGTGCCAGCGCTTGATGATGCCGCACAGGCATTGCTTGACGTGACCAACGGCACGGGCGGAATCCGGGATGAGGTGCGCAAGCTGGTCGCTGACGGCTCTATCCGCGAGTGGACCAGCAGCGCCATTGAGGGCCTCAGCTATGTGATGGACGTTGGCGCAGGGGTGGTGCGCACGTTCCAGACCGTTGGCAAATTCCTGGGGGCGACCGCTGCCGCCATGTCTGCATGGTCAAGCGGCGACATGCAGGCGGTGGCTCAGATCCGTGCAGAGCTGGTGTCTGACCTTGACCAGATGTGGACTTCGGAGAGCAACGGACAGCGTTTTCGTGCTCGCCTGGAGGAAGTATCGAAGGCGAAGGATGAATCCTTGCGCTCCTATGCCGCGCAGGTGCAGCAAACACTTGCGGCCTATGCGGGTTATGACGAATCAATCCAGCGGGCGGCCATGAAGTCGCTGAAAGAGGCCTACTTCGGCGAAGAAAAGAAGAGCCTCGACGGTTTCACCAACGTCGTCGAAAAAGCAGGCAAGGCAGCCGCCGCCGCCAAGAACCCCGTTGATGCC
This sequence comes from Paenacidovorax caeni, assembly GCF_001298675.1. GTDB lineage: Bacteria > Pseudomonadota > Gammaproteobacteria > Burkholderiales > Burkholderiaceae_C > Paenacidovorax > Paenacidovorax caeni. Next base: position 44,668 of record NZ_CYIG01000018.1, on the reverse strand, counting down.
CTGATCGAGAGCATCGACAAGCGTGCCGCACACCTTGCCCTGGAGCTGGCGGCCGAAGAGAAGCTCACCGAGGGCGAAAAAGCCGCCATCGACGTGCTGGAGCAGCTGCGCAGCGGCAAGGTCAAAGTGACCGAGGCCGAGTCCGCCCTGATCGGCGAGCGCCTCAAGTCCATGCTGGAGCAGGAAAAGGCCGTCAAGCGCATGGCCGAAGAAAAGCAGGCACTGGAGGCCCTGCGCGTCGAGCGCGTCAAGGTCGTGCAGGGTATGGAGCAATCCGCCGCCGCCGTCCTGCAGTCCAACGAGGAGCTAGAGCGCGAGATCGAGCTGATCGGCCTCACGCAGGCGCAGCAGGCCGACGTCCTGCGCGCCCGCAACGAAGCCATCATCCTCACCAAGGAAGCCACCCTGGCCGAGCTGGAGCGGCGCGACGCCATCACCGGCACCATGAGCCGCGAGCAAATCGCGCTGGCGCAGGAGATCGACGGCCTCAAGCGCCGCAACGAACTGCTGGGCAAGAAGCAGGCGCGCGAAGAAGAGTTCACCGCCTGGCAGTCCATGTGGCAGAGCATCGACCAGACCGCGCACGACGTGTTCGTCAACGTCTTCGAGGACGGCGCGGGCACTTTCAAGCGCCTGGGCCAAACGCTCAAGGCCGCCGTGCTCGACCTGCTGTACCAAATGACCATCAAGCGCTGGATCATCAGCATCGGCGCCTCGGTCTTCGGCGCAGGCACCGCAGCGGCCGCCAGTGCGGGGGGCGGTGCGCTCTCCACCATGGGCAGCGCGGGCGGCATCCTCAGCGGCGTGGGCGCCATCGGCGGCGCGTTCGCGGGCGGCATGGGCTGGCTCACGGGCGCTACTACCCTGGGCGGCGCCCTGAGTGCTGGCGGCTCGCTCATCGCAGCGGGCGGCGCTGGTGTGCTGCCAGGAATGGGCATGATTGGCGGTGCCCTGGCGCCCATCGCACTTGGCCTGGTCGCGCTGTACTCGCTGTACAGCAGCCTTGACCGCAGCGGCACCCCCCACTGGGGCGCGGCGGCTGAATACGACGGCACCACCCTCACCGGGGGCAACGACGTGTTCCGGCGCTCCGGCACCGCAGGCACGTACAGCGCACAGGCCCAGGCGGGCGTTGACGCCGTGGCCAAGGGCGTTGGCGACACGCTCAACGGCCTGGCCAGGGCCTTCGGCCAGGACGGCGGCTACAACGTCATGACCGCGTACAGCGACGACAGCTCCGACGATCCGGGCTTTGGCTCGCTGCGCATCACGCGCGCAGGCGAGAAGGTGCGCGACTGGGAAGACGACCGCACCAGCAAGTGGGCGCCCGGCATCTTCGCTGACGGAGAGGAGGGCTGGAAGCTCTACCTCTCGGCCATTGCGAAGGACACACGCCAGGCCCTGCTGGACATGGACATTCCCGGCTGGGCAGAAAAAATGCTCACCGGCCTGGGCGACTCGGTGACCATGGAGCAGCTCGCGGCCACCGTGCAGCAGATCGGCGCCATCAACAACGCGTTCGACCTCCTGGGTCAGCAGTTCGACTGGTTTGCCACCATGACCGACGACGCACGCGCCGCGCTCATGGACTTTAGCGGCGGCATCGACGCCCTGGTGGCAAACGCAGCGACGTACTACCAGAACTTCTACTCGCCCGAGGAACAGCGCGCCACCGTGCAGCGCCAGCTCTCCGAGGCCCTGGGCCAGCTCGACCTGCTGCTGCCCGACATCGATGCCAGCGACGCCCGCGCCCAGTGGCGCGCCCTGGTCGAAGCCCAGGACACGAGCACCGAGGCCGGGCAGCGCGCCCGTGCCATGCTGCTGCAGCTCTCGGGTGCGTTCGCCAGCATCACCAATGCCAGCGAAGCCGCCACCGAGGCCGCCAAGGCCGACGCCAACGCCCGCCGCGCCGCCACCGACGCCGCACTGCAGGCGCTGGAGCGCGCAGTGGCAGCCGAGCGCACCGCCATCCAGGCCCGCGTCACAGCGGCGCAGGAGCGCGTGGCGCAAGAGCGCGCCATCGTCGAGCTGACCCAGGGCCACGTGCGCGAGCTGCGCGGCCAGGTGGACACCACGGCCGCCATGGCCGTGGCCCAGGCCAAGCGCTTCATTGACGACGCCGTGGGCGCCGCAGGCAACAGCGGCTACTTGCCCGACCAGGCCGAGCTGTCGCGCGCCATCGACACCATGCGCGGCGGCATGGGCCAGGAGTCCTACTCCTCACGCCTGGCGTGGGAGGAGGCCCAGCTCAAGCTGGCGCTGCAGCTCGAAACCCTGGGCGAATCCGCCAAAGATCAGCTCACCACCGATGAGCAGACCCTGGCGGCGGCCGAGGAGCAATTGCGCTACCTCGACGACCTGCTGACCGCCGCCCGCGTGGAGATCGACGCCATACGCGGCACCACCAAGGCCGTGGAGAGCGTGACGACTGCCATCGACGCCTTGCGCGAAGCCATCCTCGAAGAAAAAAGGAAGGAAGAAGAAGCCAAGAAGCCGGGCAGTGGTGGCAGCAGTGGCGGCGGCGGGTTTGCCATCGGCGGATCTGGCCCCGGCGACGGGGGAGGGGGCGGTGGGATATACGTCCCGCCCACAAAGTCCGAGGCGATTCGGTCGCAGTTTCGTGGCTACGACCCGCAGAGCACCGAAGACCTCCTCAAGGCGTACAACGCGAGCCTCTACTTTGACTGGACGACCAAGGACATCGCGGACGCTTATGGCGTCGGCGAGGAGGACATGCGGGCCCTGTTCGAGGAGCACGGCATCCCGGCCTTCGCGCGCGGCGGCACCCACGCGGGCGGCCTGCGCCTGGTGGGCGAAGAAGGCCCCGAGCTGGAGGTAACGGGCGCAGCCCGCATCTACAGCGCAGGCCAGACGCGCGACATGCTCTCGCAGCTTGCGGGCGGCGGGTCAAGCGCAGAGATGGCCCGCGCCGTCGAGCGCCTGGCGCTGGCCGTGGAAAGCCAGGGCTCCCGCCTTGGCGACATCGGTCAGCACACGCGCGACACCGCCGACGTGCTCATGCGCGTGACGCGTGGGGGGCAGGCAATGCAGAACGCGAACGCCTCGAAGACTTTGGAGCTGCGTGTATGACGACGTTCTTGGATTTGCGACCACTGCCCGGCCCGATCCTGCCCACGGATTTGATTCTGGTAATCCGCCCGGATCGGGACTACTGCGCTCCCGCCAGTGCGTTCGCTGGGCCTGCGGGCCCGCAAGGCCCCCAGGGGGTGGCTGGCCCCAAGGGCGACGCGGGCGCGCCAGGGGCACAAGGCATCCAGGGCCCTGCGGGCGCCAAGGGCGACACCGGCGCCCAGGGCATCCAGGGGCCGCAAGGCGCCAAGGGGGAGACCGGCGCAACCGGCGCCCAGGGCCCGGCAGGCCCGACCGGGCCGCAGGGCGCACAAGGCCCCGCAGGCGCGAAAGGTGACACGGGCGCGCAGGGCATCCAGGGCCCTGCAGGCCCTGCGGGGCCGCAAGGTCCTGCCGGGCCCCAGGGCGCCCAGGGCGTGCCCGGCACATCGGGCACGCCCTCGGTGGCCTTCGCGCGCGACCTGGCACGGGCGCGTTACCTGCGCGAGACCCATGGCGGCGTGCTGCAGCTCGGCGCGACGTACAGCGTGTGGACGGGCGGCGGCGCAATCGTGATGTACCTGCCCAAGCGCGCCGACGTGCAACTGGGCGACCGCATCGAGTTCCTGAACCTGAACATGACGTGGCCCAGCTCCGGGACCTTCACCGTCGCGCGGCAGGAGACGGGCACCTGGATCTGCGGCCCCAAGGGCATGTTTGACAGCGACCTCGTTTGCAACAGGCCCCTTCCGGGCTTCGCGCTGCAGGTCGCTTGGAAGGACGGCTCCAACATTTGGTGGAACCTGGCTTGAGAAAGGAGGAAGAGTCGTGATCGTTATCCCACCCCACGCCCTGGCGCCTGCGCACCTGCTGGCGTGCAGCATCCCCGAGGTTGACGCCAGCACCGGCGAAAAGCCCTGGGAAGCACGCGTATGGGCCGAGGGCGAGATCCTCGCCGTGCCCGAAACGCAACTGCGCTACAAGTGCCTGGCGCCCACGCAGCAGCCGCCCTCGGTGTACCCGCAGTACTGGCAGTTGCTGGGCCACACCAACCGCTGGGAAATGTTCCGCCACCTGAGCAACGCGGCCAGCGTAACGGCCTCGCCGCTCACCTTCACGTTGGCGCCCATGCGGCGCTTCAATGCGTTCTTCCTGCGCGGCGTCGATGCGCACCACGTCACCGTCGTCATCACGGTCAACGGCGCCGAGGTGCGGCGCGTGGAAAAAAGCCTGATCGCGCGGCGCTCGCGCACGTGGTCGGACTACTACTTCGGCGGCCAGTACACCGAACCCTCGGTGGTGCTGCACGACCTGCCGCCGTACTCCGGCGCGCAGATCACCGTCACGCTCACGCGCGCCGGTGGCCCGGTGCGCGTGGAACAGGCCGCCGTGGGCATGAGCACCTGGCTGGGCCATGCGGCCTGGACGCCGCGCAACGACGCGCTCAACTTCTCGAACATGGACCGCGACCGCTGGGGCGGCATCACGCTGGACCCCATCAAGAGCGCGCCCACCCTGCGCGTGCGCGTCGTGATGCCCAAGGACAACGCCGTGAAGTACCTGCGCGTGCGCCAGCAGCTCGACGCCGTGCCCGCGCTGTGGGCCGCACTCGATGGCGACACCTCGGACGGCTACGCCGAGCCCTTGTCCGTGTTCGGCATTTACCGGCGCATGCCGCTCGACCCCTCCAACGTGCATGAGGCCACTGGAGATATTGAACTGGAGAGCCTATGACGATTATTGTCCCCGTGCCGATTGCGCCACTGCCTGTTGCGCCGTACATCGGAGACCCTGAATTCGACGCGCACGCCGACGCGCACGTCGCGGCGCTCACGCCGCACCGCGAGCAGGTGAATGCGATTTCCGAGGCGACTTATCAAAACGCCCTTGATGCGCGTGATAGCGCTACCAGTGCGAATGAGGCAGCCAGTGCCGCAGCAGCCATCGAAGCGCAAACGGCCATTCTCGCCTCGACGGCCGCCCAAGCCGTGGGGGCGCAAATGTGGCAACCGCACCCCATGTTTTACGGCAGTGGCGCCGTGGTCTGGTCTCCGAGTAATGGGCAGGTGTACCGGGCCAGGAATGTGAATAGCGGTGTTGATCCGGCTGACGATTTGGCGCAGGAATTCTGGTGGCTGATCGGTGCAGCACTGTCCCCCCCTATTGTTTTCGTGACGGCGGATACCGTGGCCAGGCCGGGTATGCATTACGTATTCCTTGCGCCAGCCACGCTCTTTCTGCCGTTTCCTGGGGGCCTGCGCGACACCGTATTAATCACGGACTTGTCCATGTCCTCGGAGGCGATTGTCGATCCTGGAGATGGAAAGATTCGCGGCCAGTCCGGGCCAATGCGGCTCAACGTGCCGCGCCTGAAATTTCAACTGGTCAATTCTGGAAACTCTGGCAATGGAAAAGGATGGATATAAACCATGCCACTTGCATCTCAAATACTCGGTGTTGGCGGTATTAAGGCGATACAGCGGGGTATTGCATCAATTACCACAACCGGCGGAACCACGCTGCCAATAACGCCCGTAGACCCGAATTTCACTGAATTGCGATTGCTTGGCGGGGTGGAGGGTAGTATCAATAGCAATCCCGCTCCCATCGGATACATCTCTTTAACCAATGGAGGTAGTTCAATATTTTTTAAAACTAGCGGATCACCAACATATCCAACAGTCATTTCCTGGGAGCTTACGGAATATTACCCATCGTGATCAACTCCGAAGAAATAAAAATGCAAACGATCCAAGAAAAATCCCCTGTAATCTATTACGCGCATCTGGACGTGGCAGATACGGTAATTGCCGTTGCGCAATCCCCCTCGCGTATCGACGGCCCTCAGTTGGTGGAGGTCGACAGCCTGCGCGAGGAGCTGCTCGGCCAGCGCTATGACCGCGAGGCGAGCGCTGCAGCAGGCCAGCCGGTATTCGTCCATGCGCCGGTTGCGCCTGCCGCAGCGCCGCGCCACATCAGCGTGGGTGCATTTTTTGACCGCTTTGGCCCGGCGAAGTGGGGCATCCTGGCCGATGCCACGCCCACCGTGGCGGCCGTGGTCAAGGATGCGAGCGTGCGCAAGTACATCGACCTCGACAGCCCGGATCTGCCCGCAGGCATCGCACTGCTGCAGCAAGCGGGCCACGAGGTGGACGTGCAGGCCATCATCACCGCGCCCGTGCAAGAGGGCGAGCGGCCATGACCGGCTCCCGCCTGGCGCTGCTCGCGCTGCTGCCCGTGCTGGCCCTGGCGCCGCTGGTGGCGCTGGCGCGCTACCTGTGGTCGATCCTGGCCAACCCCGGCAAGGCCTGGCGCATCGCTGTGGGCTTTGACCAACTGGTCAACGTGGCCGCCAACGGACATGAGGACGAAACCATCTCCAGCCGCGCCGCCCGCGCACGCGACGGCGGCCGCCGCTGGGGGTGCCTGCTGTGCAGGCTGCTCGATGCGCTCGACCCCGGGCATTGCGACAAATCCCGGGGCACATAGCCATGCCGCCCCCGCACTCCTCCACCAGCCCGCCCGACCAGCGGGTTTTTTTTTGTTCTGAAGGGGGGGCCAATGCCTGAGCCCACATCCACCGCCGCAGGCGTGGCCACGCTCGCCGTGGGCGCCACGGCCACCACGGCGCTCTCGGCCTTTGGCGTGCCACTGGGCCTGCGGGCTGACCTGCTCATCGCAGGCTTCGCGGGCTCGCTCGTGGCCATCATCCTGCTCAACAGCGTGCCCGCCACGGGCGACACCTGGCAGCAGCTGGTGCGCACTACGCTGCGGCGCATGGCCGTTGCCTTTGCATCCAGCCTCACGGCGGGCTACCTCACGCCCCTGGCGCTGCTTCTGGCCTCGGTGCCCGAGTCGCTGCTGCTGGGTGGCGCATTCGCCGTGGGCGGCGGCGCCCAGCAGGTGCTCATGGCCGCCATCCGCCGCGTCTCCGGCGTACCGCAAACAGGGGAGGGCATGCCATGACCACGCTGCAAACCATCCACGTGCTCGCGGGCCTGGTCGTACTGGCCGAGGCTCTCAACAAGCTGGAGCGCACCGCGCCGTGCCGCCCCGGCCTGGGCCTGCGCGAGCGCGTCACCGAGTGGCTCAAGGCCCTGGCCTGGCTGCTGCTCGCCCTTGGCGGCGCGGGTGCCCTGGTGGCCCCCCTGTGGCGCTACCTGCCCATGCCCCCCAGCACCACAGAGCTGCTCGCGCTGCTCATGCCGCTGCAAGGCCCCACCGTGCAGGACGTGTGCCTGGCCCTGGGCTTTGTCGTTCTCATCGTCCGCACCCGCGTCAAAGAGGGATAGCCATGCAACTCACCGAACACTTCACCCTGGCCGAACTGGTGGCCAGCGCCAAGGCCCGCGAGCTGGGCATCGACAACACGCCCACGCCCGAGGCCGTTGCCCGCCTGCGCGCCACCGCCGAGGTGCTGGAGCGCATCCGCGCCACCCTGGGCGGCGTGCCCGTCACCGTCACCAGCGGCTACCGCTGCCGCGCGCTCAACGCGGCCGTGGGCGGCGTCACGTCCAGCGACCACACCACCGGCCAGGCCGCCGACATCGTGGCACCCGGCTACGGCACGCCCCTGCAGATTGCCCGCGCGCTGGCGCCCAAGGTCTCGGTGCTTGGCATCGGCCAGCTCATCTACGAGCGCATCGGCAAAAAGGCCTGGGTGCACGTCAGCACACGCGTGCCCGCGTCGCAGTCCAACCGCGTCATCACCATCACCGACAAAGGCACGGTGCTGGGCATTCAGGGGACGTAATGGCAGCGCGAACCTTGACCTACGCCCTGGTGGCCAGCCTCGCGGCCAACGCCGCGCTGGGCTGGAGCTGGCTGGGCCAGCGCGACGCGGCCACGGCCGCGCGACTGCAACGCGACCAGGCGCTCAGCGATGCATCCGCGTGCAGCGACGCCGTCGAGGATCTGCGCGAGCAGGCCAACAAGCGCGCCCAGGCCGCAGCGCCCGCGCGCCGGGCAGCAGCCAGCGCCGCCCAAGACCTCGCCGCCAGGGCCGACCACACCCTGCGCCAGGCCCCCAGCAACCCGGCCGACACGTGCGCCAGCATGCAGGCCCTGGGCGACAAGTGGCTGCAGGGGAGGGCGCAATGACCGTGGCCATCAAAACACATGCGCGCCTGCGGCTTGTGCCGCTGCTTGCCATCGCCCTGCTGGGCGCGGGCTGCGCTGGCGCCCCCGTGTACACGCGTGTGCATGTGCCCGTCCCGGTAGCCTGCACCGAGCCCGTGCCAGACCGCCCGGCCATGCCCACCGAAGCCCTGGCGCCAGGCGTTGCGCCGTGGACGCTGCTGCAGTCCGCCCTGGCCGAGATCGACCGGCGCGAGGGCTACGAGCTGCAGCTGCGTGCTGCGCTGGTGGCTTGCACGGCGCCGTGAGCGCCTGGCGGAATTTCCAACAAAGCAAGGTGGGTAACACTGTGGCAAGCAGTACGTAGGTGTGTGGGGGCGCCTTCCTGCAGTGCGTGCGAGAATCGATGCCATCGCGGGATAAAAAATCCCCGCAACTTGCCCCCAATTTTTCCGGAAAAGCTCCATTTCATGCGGGTTTCCGACCCCGGCTCGGGGCACCATCCAGATTCGAACATGTCAAGTTACAACGCTCCCTTTGAAATCCATGTGCACGGCCAAGTGCCGCTGCGTCCGGGCACGCGCTTCGAGCAGCTGCAAGAAGCGCTTAAGCCACTGTGGAAATACGCGGGTGCGCGTTCCTTGGCCGATGGCGCGGCCAGCGCTTATGAGGAAGAGCCCGGGATCGAATACGACGGCAAGGCCAATCTGCTGCGCATGTGCTGGACCGTCGTGGGCGACGAGGACTTTCGCCAGTCGCTGGATGAGATGTGCATGAGTCTCAATGAGCTGGCTGAAGCGGGCGCAGCCATCGAAGTGACCTTCTATGACGTGGAGTTCGACGAGGACGAAGCGCCGGAAGACGCCGAATCGCGCGACGACTTCCTGATGCTCTTCGTCGGGCCAACGCCTGCGGCGATCATGCAAGTACAGCGCGACCTTTTGGTCCAAGACGTGGTCAACCTGATGGAGCGCCATTTCGACGGCTCCGAACTGGGTGGCGTCGTGGCCGAGATCGATCGGCTGTTCAGCCAGCGCTTCGATGCGCTCGTCAGTTCGCTCGAGATCGGCAAGCCGCCGCGCGGCGGCGGTGGCGCGCCGGGCCATGGCGGTGGCAGCGGTGGCCGCCGGCCACGGCACTTGCACTGAGTGCGGCGGCCATGACGGGCCGCGTAGCGCAGGCGGGCGCGGCGGTGGGCGCACCGCTGCCTTACCTGCAAGCCTATCCCCTGACTCTGCAGCGGCAGGTGCAGGCCTTGCTGGCACGCCAAGGAACCGGCGCCTGGCTACTGCAAAAGTACCCCCAGGCCCATGCTGTGCGCACCGACAAGGCGCTCTACCAATATGCCGCTGGACTGCGGGCCCGGCACCTGCGCAATGCCGATGCGGTCAACAAGGTGTTGTTTGACAGCAAGATCCATATCGTGCGCCATGCGCTGGGACTGCACACCAGCCGCAGCCAGGTCCAAGGAGGGCGCCTGGCCGCGCGCCACGAGATTCGCATCGCCGCGCTTTTCAAGCAGGTACCCGAGGCGTTCTTGCGCATGATCGTGGTCCATGAATTGGCCCATTTGCGCGAGCGTGAGCACAACAAAGCGTTTTACCAGCTGTGCGAGCACATGGCGCCCGACTACCACCAAGTTGAGTTTGACGTACGCCTGTACCTGACGCACCTGGAGCACCAGGGCGAGCCGTTGTGGGGTGCCGCCAGCACTTAGGCGTGAGCGGGCGCGGGCACTTCTGCGGCACTGCAGCAGTTTGCGGGTAGCTGCAGCCAGCGTGCGGCAGCAGTGCGCAGCAGCGCCAGGTCGCCCGTGGTCAGCAGGTGCAGCGCCGCATCGCTGGTCAGCGATGGGTCCTGGCTTGCCAGCAAGCCGGCGCCTTGCAGCAGGCGCCGAGTCTGGCGTGCCACGGGTTGGCCGGTTTCGATCAGCTGGACGCCAGGGCCTACCAGGGTGCGCAGTACCTCTTGCGCGAAGATGTAGTGTGTGCAGCCCAGTACCAGGGTGTCGATGCAGCCGTTGGCGTTGCCAAACGGGCCCATGGCCTGGAGGTAGCGTGCGCACAGCGCCTGCACCTCGGCGCTGGCACTGTTCGCGTCTCCGCCCAGGGCCGCGCGTTCGATCGCGTAGGCCAGTCCGTCGCACGGCTGCACGACCCACTGCACCGACCCGGGCAGCGAAGCCTGCAGGCGCGCGAACCGTGCGCTGGAGAGCGTGCCACGGGTGCCGATGACGCCAATATGGCCCGTCCGGGTGGCAGCTACGGCGGGCTTTAGCGCAGGCTCCACGCCCACGAGTGGCAGGGTGGGGTGCTCGGCGCGTACCTGATCGATGGCGGCAGCCGTGGCGGTGTTGCAGGCCACCACCAGGGCTTTGATGCCGTGCACGTTGCGCAGGTAGGCGGTGATGGCCTGGGTGCGCGCCGCCACGAAAGCGTCGCCGCGCTCACCGTAAGGGGCGTAGCCGTTGTCTGCCAGGTAGACGAAGCGCTCTTGCGGCAGCTCGGCACGCAGCGCTTGCAGCACGCTCAGCCCGCCCACGCCACTATCGAACACACCAATGGGGGAGGAAGCTGACGGCATGGCTTGGAGGCTGGGCAAGAAGAGGGGTGATGGGGATTGTAGGGAACCTCCACCAGCCCTGCGCATGCTCTTCTTTTAATAGCTTCTAGCGCTTGCTGAGTGGGCGCTGGGAGCCATTTTCATCAAAACCGGCTTAAAGCCTGGTCACGATGCCGTGGCTGCAGCCGCTTGGGGGGCGGCCTGCGGGGGCAGGGTGGCACTCGCATCCTCCGCAGGGGCTTGTGTTTCATCCTTGGGCTGGAGCGCGGCCAGCTTGGTGGCCAGGAAATCGTCAAAGCCCTTTTGCACCAAGTCGAAGGTCTTCTGAATGCCCGCTGCCACGTCGCTGCCTTCGTCGAGCACGCCCAGCCCCTTGAGGATGTCGCTCGCCTCGCCATAGCCCTTCTCGAAGCCACCGCGCACCAGATCGACAAAGTCGCGCAGCACGGTCTCGGCGTCCTTGTCGGGGTAGCGCGCGGCGTAGGCGTCGAAAAAGCCTGTGGCCGCCGCCAAGATGCGCCCGGCAGTGGCCTCGGCGCTGTTGTCCTGCTGCAGGGCTGCCTGCAGCGCGTCAGGTCCGAACTCGGGCGCGAGCAGTTCGTTGATGCGGTCAATGGCCGTGCGGTAGAGCAAGGCCATGGAGTCGTCGCCCGCCTTGATGGATACGTCCATCGAAGCCTGCAGGATCTGCGTGTTGAGCTGGGTGCGCTGCCCCTCCGGCGTGTTGGCGGTGGCTTTGCGCGCTTCATCCAGGGGCGTGGCCTGCGCCGCAGCTGCGTTACCGGCCTGGGCTTGGGCGGGTTGCGTGGCGTTCAGTGTGGGTGCAGATACCATGGCTTGACTCCTCTTAATCGGTGGATTTGTGTCGTTTTATCGGCACTTTTCTCGCGATCTTGAGGTGGTGCCGTTCAGCCCTGCTCGGCCAGCAGATCTTGCAGCGCCTTGACCTGCTGGCGTAGGCGCTCGTTCTCGGCTTCCAGTTCGGTCACGCGCTGGCGCAGCTCCTCGGCCGAGGCGGGCGGCGCGGTGCTTTCGTCCGGTGCCGTGGCACTGGGCGAGGCCTCGCTCTTGGGTTTCTTTTTGGCGTCACGCACGCGGCGGGCGGCCTGTTTGAGTTCCTGCGCACCTCCGGCGGCCACGGTTTTCTGTTCCTCCACAGGTAGCGTAGCCACAACGGCTGCGGCGTTGAGTGACAGCTCGCCCGACTTCACGGCGGCCACCACCTCGGGCGCGGCGTTCTGGTGGATGGTCTCGATCATCTTCACCTGGCTGGCCGTGAGGCGTGCGGCGCGCGCCAGGGCTTCGCGCGTGTCCAGCGCATCGTCGGGCACCTTGGGCACGCTGGCCAGCGCCTGGGCCACCACGGGGTCGGTGTCACCTTCCCAGGGGGCCTGGGCGTCGGGCGCCTGGGAGGCCTCCGCGCGCGCGGCCACCACGGCAGCGGCCGCCGCCGCGCGGCGGCTGGCGATGATCTCGCGCTTGCGCAGTGCCAGCACACCGCGCTGGAACTCTGACACGCTGCGCCGTCCCAGGTGCTGGTCGATCATCCACAGGTGCACGTCCTCCATGTTATGAAAGCGCGTGTTTTGTACCGTCTGGAAGGGCAGGCCGTGCTGGGTGCAGATGCGATAGCGGTTGTGCCCGTCCACCAGGATGTTGCCCCACAGCACCAGCGCGTCGCGACAGCCTTCTGCCAGGATGCTGCGCTCGAGTGCTTCATTTTCTTCAGGGGTCAGGGGGTCGATGTAGGCCAGCAGTTCGGGCAGAACGGTGATGTCGGGCGGGGTGGTCGTGGTCATGGGGGGCGTGAAAAAGCGAAAAGGCCCCTGCGGGCCTTGGTGCTATGGAGAAAGAAGCGGGCAGCGCGTGCCCATGCCCAATTTTAGATGGGATGGTCTGTAGCGTATTGGCTCGCTCCGTGAAAGGACCGCATGGCGCTGTGCCAATGGCGTGTGGCGGGCCACCGACCTCTGCGCATGGAACCCAGGCATCGCATAATTTCGAGGTTTTGTGCATGCCCGGAGCGCTCTCTCGTGAAAAATGTTTCTGTTCTCAACGGCCCTAACCTGAACCTGCTGGGCACGCGCGAGCCCGCTGTGTACGGGGCGCACACGCTGGCCGACGTCGAGGCCCTGTGCCTGCAGGCCTGTGCGCGCCACGGGCTGGTGCTGCAGTTTCGCCAGAGCAACCACGAGGGCGATTTGGTCGACTGGCTGCATGAGGCCGGCCGCCTGCATGCCCAGGGTGAGCTGGCGGGCGTGGTGCTTAACGCCGGTGCCTACACGCACACCAGCGTGGCGCTGCTCGACGCCATCAAGGGCACGGGCGTGCCGTTGATTGAACTGCACATCAGCAACGTGCATGCACGCGAGGCCTTTCGCCACCATTCCTATATCTCTGCCGTCGCCCGCGCCGTGATCTGCGGCTTGGGTGTGGCTGGCTATGGCCTGGCGATCGACGCCATTGCCCAGTGGTAACGCTGCCTGCGGACGTGGCGCGTCTGCAGGCGCAGGCGCGGCGCCTCACGACGCCCATGGCGACGGGCGAAATCGTCTGGCACGCCTGGGGCGTGCCGCGCGCTGGCGTGGCGCCGCTGGTGCTGTTGCATGGCGGAAGCGGTAGCTGGACGCACTGGCTGCGCAATATCGACACGCTGCTGGCCGAGGGCCGCGAGCTGTGGGTGCCTGATTTGCCGGGGTTTGGCGATTCGGCCCCGCCGCCTGGCGGGCACGATGCCGACGCCATGGTCGCTCCTCTGCATGCCGGGCTGCAGTCCCTGCTGGGCGCCCAGCCGTGCGATTTGGTGGGTTTTTCGTTCGGCGGCATGGTAGCTGGCCTGCTGGCGGCTGCATACCCCGAGGCGGTGCAGCGCCTGGTGCTGGTGGGCGCGCCGGCCATGGGCGTGGTGCCCGAGCGCCAGTTCACGCTCAAGGGCTGGCGCCACCTGTCCACGCAGGAAGAGCAGCTGCAGGCGCACCGCTACAACCTGGCGGCGCTCATGCTGTCAGACCCTGCCCACATCGACGATGCCACGCTGGCACTGCACATCCACAACGTGGCGCGTGACCGCCTGCCGCGTCGGCGCCTGGCGCACACCGACATCCTGGCGCGTTCGCTGCCGCAGGTGCGCTGTCCGGTGCATGCCATCTACGGCGCCAGCGATGCGCTGTACAAGCGTTGGATCAGCGCGCTGGAGGGGGCTTTTCGTGCCACGGGTGCGCCGTTTGTGGGCATGGCGCTGGTGCCGGGCTGTGGCCATTGGGTGCAGTATGAGCAGCCCGGTGCTTTCCATGCAGCGCTGCGCGAGGCGTTGCGCTGACGTAAATACGGCCTGAGAGGAGCCAGACATGGGTTCACAGCCTCCCTTGCAGGTGCTGGCGCATGAGGTGCAAATCACCGCCATGCGCGCTCAGGGCGCCGGCGGACAGAACGTGAACAAGGTGTCGAGCGCTGTGCACCTGCGCTTCGACATTACGGCGTCGTCGCTGCCACTGGCGGTGCAGCAGCGCTTGCTGGCCCTGCGCGATGGGCGCATTACCCAAGACGGCGTGCTCATCATCAAGGCCCAGCAGTACCGCACCCAGGAGCTGAACCGGGCCGATGCCTGGGCCCGCCTGCTGGCCCTGGTCAACAGCGTGGCCACACCGCCGCGCGCGCGCCGTGCCACGCGGCCCACCCTGGCGTCACAACAGCGACGGCGCGAGAGCAAACGCTTGCGTGGTGCCGTGAAAGTGTTGCGTGGGCAGGTCGAATCGGACTAAAAAAGCGTGTGATTGCTGCGTTTTGCGCAATGCTCAATCCCGCCGCGGTGGCTTGGTGCGGGGCGGATGGAGGCCTACAGTCATGGCTCCAAGGAGTTTCGCCATGTCTGCCGTCTTGCCCGTTACCGTTCCCGCTGCCACTGCGTCCGCCACCTCTGCATCGCCACCACTGCCGGCGCTGTTTGTCTCGCATGGGGCGCCGCTGTTTGCCATCGAGGCCGGGGAGACGGGGCCTGCACTCACCCACTGGGGGCAGGCGCTGCGTGCGCGCTTTCCGGACCTGCGTGGCGTGGTCATCCTGTCGCCGCACTGGATGGCACCTTCCATCGAGGTTATGGAAGGTTCCGCGCCAGCGACCTGGCATGACTTTGGCGGCTTCCCGCCTGCGCTGTACGCTTTGCGCTACCCGGCACCTGGCGCGCCCGCATTGGCCGGGGAGGTGCTAGCCGAGCTGCGCGCGGCGGGGCTGGAGGCGCGGGGCAACGCGCAACGCCCATTCGACCATGGCGCGTGGGTGCCGCTCATGCACCTTTTTCCTGCGGCCGATGTGCCTGTGGTGCAGGTGGCGTTGCCCGTTGCCGCCGGGCCAGCGCAGGCCTATGCCATGGGCGCTGCGTTGCGGGGATTGCGCGCCCAGGGGGTGCTGGTAGCGGGTTCGGGCAGCATGACGCACAACCTGTACGAGTTCGGCGGCGGCGAGCAAGCGCCTGCGCCGTATGTGCAAGCATTCAGCCGCTGGGTGGAAGACGCCATCCAGCGGCAGGACCTGCCCGCGCTACTGGACTACCGTCGCCAGGCCCCGCATGCACAGCGTGCCCACCCGACGGAGGAGCATTTCCTGCCGCTGTTCTTCGCTTTGGGCGCGGCAGGCGAGGCCTGGCAGGCCGACTACCTGAGCCGCGAGGTGATGTATGGCATGCTTGCCATGGACAGCTTCACGCTTGACGCTGCCGTTTGACGTGGCGTGCCGGCGCCGCCGCCGCCGCTTTACCAGGAGCCTCCACCATGCTGGACTTGCCATTCACCTTCCAGCACCGTCCCGCAAATCCGGCGGTGCGCCATCCCTGGCTGCTCGTGCTGATGCACGGCGTGGGCAGCAACGAGCACGACCTGTATGGCCTGGCGCCGCAGATTCCCGAGGCGTTCCACATGCTCAGCCTGCGCGCGCCGTTCCGCATGGGGCCGGGCGCATTCGCATGGTTTGATTTCTCCATCGAGCCCAACGGGGAACGCACCATCAACGAAGCGCAGGAGGCGCAAAGCCGCGCCTTGCTGGCGCAGGCCTTGCCCTCGGCTGCCAGCCAATTGGGCGTTGCACCTGAGCATGTGGTGGTGGGCGGCTTCAGCCAGGGCGGCATCATGGCGCTTTCGCTGCTGCTCTCGCGCCCCGAGCTGATGCGCGCCGCCGTGGTGTGGCACAGCCGGTTGCTGCCGCAGATCGTGCCCCTCATTGCCGCACCCGATGCCTTCCATGGCAAGCACCTGTGGGTCAGCCATGGCACGCACGACAACGTGATCCCCCTGGCTGCGGCGCAGTCCATCCGCCGCCAGGTGCAAGCGCTGCCGCTGCACTTGGCGTACGAGGAGTTCGCCAGCGCCCATGAAATCCGCCCGGCCGAACTGGCCCACACGGTGGCTTGGCTGCAGGGGCTGTACGGCGCCGTGTAAGGCTGTCGCTTCGCACCCACCTGGGCGGGCGGGCCGTGCGAGGCCACGCGGTCAAGCTGCTGCAGGCGGCAGGGAACCCGGGGCAGGCAGCCTGCGCGGGCGCAAAAAAGCGGGCCGTGGCCCGCAGAAAACATGTGCGCGTGGGGCGCTCAGTCGCCGGCTTCGCCCATCTGCGACTGGAGGTAGTTCTGCAGGCCGACCTTTTCCAGCAGGTCGATCTGGGTTTCGAGGAAGTCGATGTGCTCCTCCGTGTCCTCGAGGATTTCCTGCAGCAGGTCGCGCGAGACGTAGTCGCGCACCGCTTCGCAGTGGGCAATGCCTTCCTTGAGGGTGGCTTGCGCGCCTTGCTCGGCACGCAGGTCACAGGCCAGGATCTCGGGCACATCCTCGCCGATCTGCAGCTTGCCCAGATCCTGCAGATTAGGCAGGCCGTCGAGCATGAAGATGCGGTCCATCAGCGCGTCGGCGTGCTTCATCTCGCCGATGGATTCCTGGTATTCCTTCTTGGCCAGCTTGTCGAAGCCCCAGTGCTTGAGCATGCGGTAGTGCACGAAGTACTGGTTGATGGCCGTCAGCTCGTTCTTGAGCTGGGCTTGCAGGTGGGTGATTGCCTTTGCATCGCCTTGCATCGTGGGGCTCCTGGTGTCGGTGGTGTGAATGGCGGGATTGTCATGGCACATCCAGGGCAGGGCAAGGCGGTGGCGTGCAAGGCCCTGCTTTGCTGGTGGGGCTGATAGTCAACCTGACACGTATTCGTATCTGTTGGGGGAATTTTGATAGTCGATAGCAATTGGTATCATCGAATAGATTGATTGGATTGATTGTTGTGATGGGGATAGACTTCATCCCTGTCATCACTCGACTCCAACCGAAAGGAAACTGCAATGTCCCTGATCAATACGCAAGTGCAACCGTTCAAGACCACCGCTTTCGTGAACCGCAACGGCAAGGGTGAGTTCATCGAAGTGACCGAGCAGAGCCTGAAGGGCAAGTGGTCCGTGCTGATCTTCATGCCGGCTGCCTTCACCTTCAACTGCCCCACCGAGATCGAAGACGCCGCCGAGCACTACGCCGAGTTCCAGAAGGCTGGCGCCGAGGTGTACATCGTCACGACCGACACGCACTTCTCGCACAAGGTGTGGCACGAAACCTCCGACGCCGTGGGCAAGGCCAAGTTCCCCCTGGTCGGCGACCCGACGCACCAACTGACCAACGCCTTCGGCGTGCACATCCCTGAAGAAGGCCTGGCACTGCGCGGCACCTTCGTGATCAACCCCGATGGCGTGATCAAGACCCTGGAAATCCATTCCAACGAAATTGCCCGTGACGTGTCGGAAACCCTGCGCAAGCTCAAGGCAGCCCAGTTCACGGCAGCGCATCCTGACCAGGTGTGCCCCGCCAAGTGGAAGGAAGGCGCCAAGACCCTGACGCCTTCGCTGGACCTGGTGGGCAAGATCTAAGCCTCGGCTCTCTCGCTTCCCATCCTCTGAGCCGGACAGACGCAAAGCCCTCGGGCCTTGCCGTCCGGCTTTTTGCTTTTTCATACCCGCTCGATTTCAAGACTGCAAAGGACCGCCATGCTCGACGACCAACTCAAATCCCAACTCGCCACCTACCTGGGGCGCGTGACGCAACCGTTCGAGCTGGTGGCATCGCTGGACGACAGCGAAACGGCGACGCAGATGCGCGAGCTGCTGACCACCATCCAGGGCCTGCGCAGCGACAAGATTGCCTTGCGCCTGGACGGCCAGGACGCGCGCAAGCCCTCGTTCTCCCTGCAGCGCGTGGGCAGCCAGCAGTCGCTGCGCTTTGCCGGCCTGCCCCTGGGGCACGAGTTCGCCTCGCTGGTGCTGGCGCTGCTGTGGACCGGCGGCCACCCGCCGAAGGTGGAGCAGGACCTGATCGAGCAGGTGCAAGCGCTCGACGGCGACTTCAACTTCGAGGTCTACATGAGCCTGACCTGCCACAACTGCCCTGACGTGGTGCAGGCGCTGTCGCTCATGGCCGTGCTCAACCCCAAGGTCAAGACCACCGTGATTGAAGGCGGCGCTTTCCAGCAGGAAGTGACCGAGCGCGAGATCATGGCCGTGCCCATGGTCTACCTCAATGGCCAAGTGTTTGGCGCGGGTCGCATGGAACTGGCCGAGATCGTCGCCAAGCTCGACACCGGCGCCGCTGCGCGTGAGGCCGCCAAGCTCTCGGCCAAGGACGCGTTCGACGTGCTGGTCATCGGCGGCGGCCCGGCCGGCGCGGCCGCGGCGGTGTACGCCGCACGCAAGGGCATCCGCACCGGTGTGGCGGCCGAGCGTTTTGGTGGCCAGGTGAACGACACGCTGGACATTGAGAACTACATCTCCATCCCCCGCACCGAAGGCCCGCAGTTCGCCGCCGCGCTGGAGCGCCATGTGCGCGAGTACGAGGTGGACGTGATGAACCTGCAGCGCGCCAAGGCGCTCAAGCCCGCAGCCACGGCGGGCGGCCTGATTGAAGTGGAAATGGACAACGGCGCCGTGCTCAAGGCCAAGAGCGTCATCCTCTCCACGGGTGCGCGCTGGCGCAACATGAACGTGCCCGGCGAAGAGCAGTACCGCACCAAGGGCGTGGCCTACTGCCCGCATTGCGACGGCCCGCTGTACAAGGGCAAGCGCGTCGCCGTGATTGGCGGCGGTAACTCCGGCATCGAGGCCGCCATCGACCTGGCTGGCGTGGTTGCCCATGTCACCGTGTTCGAGTTCATGCCCCAGCTCAAGGCCGATGCTGTGCTGCAGAAGAAGCTGGCGACCCTGCCCAACGTGGATGTGGTGCTGAACGCCCAAACCACCGAGGTGCTGGGCGACGGCAGCAAGGTCAACGGTCTGGCTTACAAGGACCGCGAGAGCGGCGAAGTCAAGCAGATCGCGCTGGAAGGCATCTTCGTGCAGATTGGCCTGTTGCCCAACACCGACTGGCTCAAGGGCACGGTCGAGCTTTCAAAGTTCGGCGAAATCGTCATCGACGCCAAGGGCCAAACCAGCGTGCCGGGCGTGTTCGCTGCCGGCGACTGCACCACGGTGCCGTACAAGCAGATCATCATCGCCGCAGGCGCGGGCGCCACGGCAGCGCTCTCGGCGTTTGACCACATCATCCGCCACTGAGGTCGTCAAAAACCATAGCTGCTAGCGCGCACCAGTCTTTGTTTTGCATTTGTTTTTATGCGCAAACAAAGACCTGGCAAGCGCTAGCAGCTATTGAAAATGAAGCGGTAAACCTGCTCGTCAGCCCTGCTGTGCCGATAGCGGCAGGCCAAACACCGTGTCGAACACCCAGTTGAAGACGAAGGTGTAGCAGAGGAAGAAGACCACAAGCCCCAGGTCCATGACCAGCGCCTGCCACAGCGTCACCTGGAACCACCAGGCAAACAGCGGCACCAGGATGAACACCAGCCCCCCTTCGAAGCCGATGGCGTGCGCGATACGGCGGCGCACGCTGCGCCCCTTCACGCTCTGGCGCGCCTCCCAGCGCTCGAAAGCCCAGTTGAAGACGATGTTCCAGACGATGGCGATGGCCGAGGCCGCCACGGCCACCACCCCCGAGTGGCCTGCGCTCTGCCCCGCCACCAGGGCCAGCCCGGCGGTGGCAGCGGCGATGGCGATGAGTTCGTACAGCGCCACGTAGATGACGCGGCGGCGGCGCCCGCGCAGGTAGAACCACAGCGGGGCAGGGGCAGAAATGGGCGCGGAGGCAACGGTCTTGACAGTCATGGGGCGCACTTTATGTGCATTCGACTGATATATAAATTCAGCTTGTTTCAGAAAAGTTGATAAATCGCCGCCATGGCCTTCACTTCCGATAGCGTGCAGGTGTTTCTTGCCGTGCTCGACCACGGTTCGTTCTCGGCGGCGGCGCGGGCCTTGCAGCGCGTGCCCTCGGCCGTGAGCATGACCATTGCGCACCTGGAGGCCGAGCTGGATGTGCAACTGTTCGACCGCCGCAGCCGCGAACCCCGGCCTACCGCCGCCGCACGCGCACTGGAGCCGCAGGCGCGCCAACTGGCATGGCAACTGCACCAGCTCAACACCCAGGCGCTGGCGCTCACCCAGGGGCTGGAAGAGCGACTGACCGTGGCCATTGCCCCGGAGCTGCTCGGCGCACCCTGGACTGCCGCACTGGCTACCCTGGCACTCGAATACCCGCTTTTGCAGGTGGAAGTGCTGGCCGCCCCGCAGGCCGACGCCGTGGCCATGCTGCACGCCGGGCGCGCGCAGCTGGCGCTGGTGTTCGAGCGCCCCAGCATCGACGGCCGCGAAGGTTTTGAGGAAGTGGGCAGCGAAGTGCTGATTGCCGTCATCGCACCGCACCACCCGCTGCTGGCGCAAACCTCCGCGCCGCTGCTGGGCGAGGAGCATCTCACCACCACGCGCCAGATCGTCGTTGCCAGCCGCGACGGCACGCAGACCGACCCACGCTTCGTCTTTGCCCGCCACCACTGGCGCACCGACAACCACCTGGCTGCGCTCGGGCTGATCGAGGCTGGCCTGGGCTGGGGCTGGCAGCCTCGCGCCCTGGCCGAGCCCCGCATCCAGGCCGGTACCCTGGCCGAAATGCACTTCGCCAACCTGAGCAACGGCGTCTCGTTGTGGGTGGATGTGGTGTGATCCAAGGAGCGCCCGCTGGGGCTGGGCGCGCGCCGCTTTGTGCAGTTGATGACGGGGCAGTAGCGTGTGGGCAGGCCGTGGTGGGCACGGCGCATCGGGTGAAGGGGCTGAAAGCCGCCCGTGCAAGAGGTCTGGCACATGGCAGCAGCAGGTGGTAAGCGCGCCGTTGAGTGACCAAGATCAAGCCCGTTGACCTGCTTTCACATGAATTCAGCGCCTCTTCAGGCGCACTGAATAAACTGAACCCAGTGCAAGACGGACGATTGGAGGTTCCACAATGAAGCGCGTTGCCTGGGTTTTCTGGGGCTTGGTCTTGGGGTTGAGCGGCCTGTACCTGCTGGCCGACACGCTGTGGCCGGCGGGTGGCTACTTTGCCTTGCGCACTGTGTGGGTGCAGTACAGCGGCGTGCTGGCGATGGCCATGATGTCGGTCGCCATGGTGCTGGCGGCGCGCCCGGTGTGGCTGGAGCCGCACCTCGACGGCTTGGACAAGATGTACCGCCTGCACAAGTGGCTCGGCATTGGCGCGCTGGTGCTGGGCATCGTGCACTGGCTGTGGGCCAAGGGCACCAAATGGGCCGTGGGCTGGGGCTGGCTCACCAAGCCGCAACGCGGCGGTGGCACGCCCCCTGAGCTGACCGGGCTGGAGGGCCTGTTGCGCAGCTGGCGCGGCACGGCCGAAGGTGTCGGCGAATGGGCCTTTTACGCCGCCGTGGTGTTGATTCTGCTGGCGTTGATCAAGCGCTTTCCGTACCGCCTGTTCGCCAAGACGCACACGCTGCTGGCTGTGGCCTACCTGGTGCTGGCCTTCCACACCGTGGTGCTGGTGAAGTTCGCCTACTGGGCCCAGCCCGTGGGCTGGGTGATGGCCGTGCTCACGGCCGCCGGCACGGTGTCGGCCATGCTGGTGTTGCTGGGCCGCGTGGGCGCGCGCCGCAAGGCCAAAGGCACGATCGAGGCCATGGAAGCGTTCCCGGCGTTGAATATCCTGGAGACCACCCTGCGCCTGGATGAGGGCTGGCGTGGCCACCAGCCAGGGCAGTTCGCCTTCGTCACGTCGAGCCGTGCCGAGGGGGCGCACCCGTACACCATTGCGTCGGCGTGGGACCCGGCGCAGCGGCACATCTCCTTCGTCACCAAGGCGCTGGGCGACCACACGGCCGAGCTGCCGCAGAAGCTGCGGGTGGGCGCGCCCGTGGTGGTCGAGGGGCCCTACGGCTGCTTCACCTTCGGAGGGGCGCAGCAGCGGCAGATCTGGATCGGCGCCGGCATCGGCATCACGCCTTTCATCGCCCGCATGAAGCACCTGGCGCGCGAAGGCCGTGGCCCGCGCGATATCGACCTGTACCACCCCACGGCCGTGGAAGACCCCAAGGCGCTGGACAAGCTGCGTGCCGACGCCCAGGCCGCAGGCATACGCCTGCATGTGCTGGTGAGCGAGCGCGATGGCCGCCTGTCGGGCGAGCGCCTGCGCGCCGAGGTGCCGGGCTGGCGCGAAGCCAGCGTGTGGTTCTGCGGCCCGGCGGGCTTTGGCCAGGCGCTGCGCGCCGACCTGGTGGCCCAGGGGCTGCCCGAGGACGCGTTCCACCAGGAGCTGTTTCAAATGCGCTAGTGGCCGCTGCGGGGGGGCTATGCAGGTTCTCCAATTGCCCGCGAGAGGAGCGCCATGGCCTCGCCGGGCCAGCCCAGTGCGCCGATTTCGTGCGAATCATCCTGGGTGTCGGCGCAATTTGGCCAAGGCTTCAACCTCAATGAGCGTGTCGCGCGAGGCCAGGGATGCCACGCCGATGCCGGTCAAGGCCGGACGGACAGCACCGAAGTGGCGGGCAAGTGAAGGCGCCACCTGCGCCATGGCGTCGGCCAGCTCGCCGCGGACATACACCCGAAGCTGCAGCACGTCTTCCAGCGAGGCACCCGCCTCGTTCAGCACAGAGGCCAGGTGCTGGATGGCCCCTTCAGCCTGGTCTTCCAGCGTGGCGTGCCGGACGCGCGCGTTGCCATCCCAATCAACCTGGCCCGAGACAAAAACGAACCCGGATGCCGGGTCCACCGTGGCCTGCGACATGCCGATGGGCGCACCGTCGTAGAGGTGCGCGGGATTGACCCGTTGTGTGCTCATATGCCATTCCATGTAGAGGTTGCGATCCTCGACAGCTTAAAAACGGCGCACGCAGCGCACCATGGCGGCACGCTTGTAGCGTGTACAACGGGGGCTAACTTGCGGCTGCGCAGTGGGCCCGTACGCAGTCGAGCACCCACGCCTGCAGGGGGTCAGACATAGCGCAAGGACGGTAGGCCGCGACCACCTGGAAGCCCGGCGGATACTTCGCCAGCGGCACCTCGAACAGCCCCGCGCCAGGCAGCAGCCGAGAGGGGATGAGGGCCACCATGTCGGACTGGCGCAGGTACTCCATCGCCATGAAGAACGAGGGCACTGACGCCACGACCCGACGCCGCAGCCCCTGCTGCTCAAACCAGCTGCCAGCCGAGCCGTCGAAGCTCGGCACGCCCGGAGAGACAACCAGGAAATCGTGCTCCACCAGCGACGCCAAGTCCAGCACGCCAGGCCCGTCGGTCAGGGGCCTGCCTGCGACGCACACATACCTTTCCGTCCACAGCGGGAGCGACAGCAGGCCTTCGGGCACGTAGCCGTTCGATGTGAGGGCCACATCGATCTCGCCCTCCTGCATCCGACGGACCAAGGTGGCGCTCTCGATGTTCGAGATTTTCACGTTCACTTTGGGGGCTGCGCGGCGTAGCGCCCGAACCAGGTCGCCAACGATGATGCGTTGCGCATAGTCCGTGGCGGAAATGCTCACGGTGCGCTCGATGTCCTCTAGCCGCAGCGATGTCGGCAGCGGCAGCGCGTGGATCAGCGCCAGCAACTGCCGCACATGCGGCTGTATCAGCTGGCCATAGGCGGTCGGCACCATGCCGTGGCTGGTTCGCGCAAACAGAAGGTCGCCAAGAATCTCCCGGACGCGCTTGAGCTGCAAGCTCACGGCTTGCTGGGAGACGTCGAGCGCCTCGGCCGCTGCGGAAACCGACCCCTGTTCATACAGGGCGCTGAGCATGCGAAGGTGGTTGAATTCAAGTTTCTCGATCATGAACGGCCCAAACTGCGGCGGTAGCGCCGAATGGCATGCGCAGAGGTGCCCGCCGCGCCCCAAAGGCCATTGCGGCGGGGCAAGGCTGTTGGGGGCTTGAGCCGATGCGCTGAGGGATGGGGTGGACGCAGAAGCAAGCGCTTCAGCGAGTGCCTGCACGATAACCCAGTGCGCTGGCGCGCTGGAGCCACTCCGCGCGCGTGGCCTCGCTGGACTTGATGACGGGGCCAAAGCTGTGCACGCGCACGGGCCGGATGCCACTGAATTCCAAGATGGCCTGCTTCATTTGCCGGTGACCAGGCTGGCGCTGCACCCAGCGGTAGTACCAGGGCGGGGAGTCCATCGTCACCAGCAGTTCTGCGCTGCGACCCGTCAACAGGCGGTCCCACAGCGCGGAGTTGGGGCGGTATTTGAAGGCAAAGCCCGGCAGGAAGATGCGGTCCAGAAAACCCTTGAGCAACGCCGGCAGACCGCCCCACCAGATGGGATAGACCCACACGAGGTGCTGCGCCCAGGTAATGCTTGCCTGTGCGTCCAGCAGGTCGGGTTCCAGTGGCTGAATGTGCGCATATCCGTTGTGCAGGATGGGATCGAAGGCCATTTTCCCCAGCTCCAACAGGCGTACCTCGGCACCAGACTGGCGCGCAGCATCGGCATAGGTGCGCGCCAAGGCAGCGCACAGGCTGTTGGAAGAAGGTTGTCCGAGAATGATGAGAATGCGGCGAGACATGCTGGAGAAGCGGCGAACGGAGTGAACAAGCCACCAGCATCACATTGCCCTGTGGGGCAAGGTCAAGTGCTACGTCAGGCGGTGATCTGCTCTAGCGTGCGGCATGTGTTCTCACCATTGCAGGTGCCAAGCTCCGCGACCAATGCTGCCAGCGCGGCGTCAGCGGCCTGTAGCCGGGCCATCTCCTTTGCGATGGCCTGGCGCCGCGTCTGGAGCAGGGCCAAGACGGCTGCGGCACCTTCCGGTGTGTCCATGGTGCGCAGCGGTTGCAGCTCAGCCAAGCGAAATCCCAGCGCCAACGCCTGGCGGATCCATTGCACGCGCTGCACATCCTCGGGGCCATAGTGGCGGTAGCTGCCTTGCCGTGCCACGGAGCCCAGCAAACCGCGTGTTTCGTACAAGCGCAGCGCCTTTGGCGTGCATCCTGTAAGTGCCGCCAGCTCACCGATACGCATCAGTGGCTTTCATGGGCCGCAAAGGAGGATTGGTCGTTGCTGAAATGACGGATCGTTGACGAGGCATGAGTGCTTGAAGTCGGTGAAACGTGTGATGGCTTTTTCGCGGGACTGGAATGCCAGTCATGAGTGCAAGCGGCCATGAGCCGCCGCTGGTGGGATCGAGAAGCAGACATTCAACGCCCAGGTTAACCGTTCGCGTTGAACCGACAGTTAGCCCTACGTGGATTAGAGCGTATCTTGTACCATTCAGTTCGGAGACCGCATCTCCGTCAATTGAAGTCCGAACCGTTTACACAAAAATTCGGACACGCCCCTTGTTCAGCAATGTACGGGTACGGTGAAGTCTCTCCATGAGATTTCTGAAGTAGCGATGCTCTTGCTCGTCCTGAATCGCTGGAGCTGATTCGCACCAGTATGGCACTTGGCGAGCCTCCTGGAGTTGAGATCATCTATCCGGCGGTCCAAGGGCCACACCGGTGCTCTCCACTCAGCTTACCCGTTGGGTGACATCGACATCTTCCCGGCAGCGAGTCCAGGCAGGTCGAAGTCTGCTCTGGGGCGCAAGCCGTCATTCACCAGCTCGATTTCTTCCACCATTTCCATTCGGTTGCCCGTGGCTTGCAGCCCCTGCAATGCGCGGCGGGCGCTGTGCCTGGCAAGGTGCGCACCCTGCGCATCAACCGGGTGTCTGGCCGCCTGACGCATAGCCCGGGGTGACAATCCATGCAACCGCGCCGCGTGCGCCCAACCCTCCGCTTTGAATTTGGAGCCGCCATGTCCGCTACGCCCGCCACGGCAACCGCCCCTGTGTACTTTGACCTGCGCGACCGGACCCTGGCCGAACGCTGGAAGGCCTGGCAGCCGGTGCCGGGCCAGCCGGTGTCGCTGCGCCGCTTCGACGCCGGTGCCAAGCCCTTTTCCCTGGGCAACAAGGCGGAGGACAAGGCTGCCGTGGAGGCGCTGGCTGTGGCGCTGGACGCGCTGCAGAACCTGTTCTACGCCGACAAGCGCTACAAGCTGCTGGTGCTGCTGCAGGGCACCGACACCGCGGGCAAGGACGGCACGATTCGCGGTGTGTTCGGCCGCATGAGCGCCCTGGGCGTACACACCGTGGGCTGGAAGGCGCCAACCGAGCCTGAACGTGCGCGCGACTATCTCTGGCGCATTCACCAGCAGGTGCCGCCAGCGGGCGAGATCACGGTGTTCAACCGCAGCCAGTACGAAGACGTGCTGGTGCCCGTGGTCAACGGCTGGATCACACCGGCGCAGCACCAGCAGCGCCTGGCGCATATCAACGATTTCGAGCGCTTGCTGAGCGAGACCGGTACGGTGGTGCTCAAGTTCATGCTGCACATCAGCAAGGAAGAGCAGCGCCAGCGCCTGCAAGAGCGCCTGGATGACCCCGCCAAGCATTGGAAGTTCGACCAAAGCGACCTGGCCGCCCGCGCGCAGTGGGACGGTTACCAGCGCGCCTACGAGCGGTTGCTGGCGGCCACGCACACGCCCTGGGCGCCGTGGACGATCGTGCCCGCCGATTCCAAGACCCACCGCAACCTCATGATCGCCACGCTGCTGAAGGCCGTGCTGGAGCGCCTGGATTTGCGCTACCCCCCGGGCGATCCGACGCTGGAGCATTTGACCGTGGTGTGAGTGCCGGTGTGAAACTCCTTTTTTAATAGCTGCCAGCGCTTTTCTGGCAAGCGTTAGAGCGAGTTTTTATGCTGGTTTCTGGACGAGTCAGGCCAGGCCCTGAGCCGTTGCCCTGGTCGTGACTCTGGTGGCCGTGGCTGGCCGTGGCTGGCAGGGGCGAGCGGCACGCACCTGGCCCCTGGGCATAGAATGCTGCTCGCCATGCGTCGCCTGTTCGTCCTCCTGCTCCTGGCTTTCCTGCCGCTCCAGTCCGTCTGGGCGGTGGCGGCAAGCTATTGCACGCATGAGGCGGTGCCTGCGGTGGCGCATTTTGGCCACCATGTGCACGCGCACCACGAGGGCCACGAGGGCCATGCCGATGGCGCGGGCGCCAGTGCTGCCAAGGCCGGAGCCGACATGGACTGCCATGCCTGCCACGGCATGGGCAATGCCTTGCACATGGACGCCGTAGCGCCGCCGCTGCGCCTTGCGGGTACCCGCCCCGCGCCTTTCGTCCTGCCGCTGCTGCAGTCCCCCAGCCCGCACCGCCCCGAGCGCCCCAACTGGCGCGTCCTGGCCTGAGCGGCAAGGCCAGCGGGGCAGGGCAGCCCCCTTCTTTTCGCGTGTGACGCCTGTGCGCCCTGGCGGCGCGGCGCACCCTGTCTTGCCGGTTTTCACCCCATGGCTTCGCCATCGGAGAAACATCGGATGCTTTATCACCGCACATTATTTTTCCGGCCCCTTACCGGGGGCTTGGCCTGGGCGTGCGCCTGGGCACTGACAGCAGGCGCACCGGCCGCCGTGGCGCAGACGGCTCTGGCACCTGCCGTGTCTGCAGCGCCCGACCTGCCCGCGCTGTTTGCCCAGGCGTGGCAACGCCAGCCCGAGGCCCAGGCCCTGCAACTGCGCCAGCAGGCCGCACAGGCCGAGCGCGACAGCGCCGACGCCTGG
Organism: Paenacidovorax caeni; assembly: GCF_001298675.1. Taxonomy (GTDB): domain Bacteria; phylum Pseudomonadota; class Gammaproteobacteria; order Burkholderiales; family Burkholderiaceae_C; genus Paenacidovorax; species Paenacidovorax caeni. The sequence goes on along the minus strand of NZ_CYIG01000018.1, from coordinate 17,023 downwards.
ACGCCCGAGCCCGCCGCGCTGGAGCTGCAGGCCAAGACCGACCGTATCGGTAGCCGCCAGGGCGCACGCGAGGCCACCGTGGGCGTGGCGCTGCCGCTGTGGCTGCCCGGCGAGCGTGCCCGTAAAGCCGCCCTGGGCGATGCCGCCCTTGCAGCGGCCCAAAGCCGTACCCAGGCCGCCCAGCTGGAACTGGCCGCACGCGTTCGCGATGCCTGGTGGGGCTGGCAGCGTGCCCGCAGCGACCTGGCGCAGGCGCAAAGCCAGCTGGCCAGCGCCCAGGCCCTGGCCGCCGACGTGGCGCGCCGCTACCAGGCGGGCGACATGGCACGCGCCGAGCACTTCCAGGCCGAGGCGGGCGTGGCCCAGGCCCAGGCGCTGCTGGCCGAAACCCAGGGTGCCAGCGATGCCGCGCAGCTCGTGCTGCAGGCCCTGGTGGGCGCACCCGTGCCCCCACCGCCTGATGCAGCGGCCCGCCCCGAGCCCAGCCCGGCGCCTTCGCTGGCGCAGCCGCTGCCCGTGCCCGAGGCACATCCGGCCCTGGCCGACTGGCTGCAGCAGGCCCGCGTGGCGCGGCGCCAGGCGGAGCTGGTGGCGGTGCAGGGGCGCGCCAATCCGGAGCTGTCGCTCTCGGCGGCGCGCGAGCGTGGCACGGCGGACGAACGCTACCAGCAGTCCATCACGCTGGGTGTGCGCCTGCCGCTGGGTGCGGGTGTGCGCGCACAGGCACGCGAGGCGGCGGCGCTGGCCCAGGCGCTGGAGCTGGAAACCCGCGCCGAGCGCGAACGCGAGCGCCTGGCGGCCGACATCCAGGCCGCCCAGGCGCGCGCGCGTGCTGCCACGGCGCAGCACGAGGCCATGGCCCGCCATGCCGAGCTGGCGCGTGCCACGCGCGGCTTCGTGGCCAAGGCCTTTGCCCTGGGCGAGGCCGACTGGCCCACGCGCTTGCGCGTGGAGCAGGACGCCGCCCAGGCCGAGCGCCAGCTGGCCCGCGCACGCATCGAAGCGGCGGCCGCGCTCTCGGCGCTGCGCCAGGCGCTGGGCCTACTGCCGCAGTGAGCACAGCGCCATATTTCAATAAAAACGGGCTCCAGCCCTTGTGTAGAAAGCGCTGGCAGCTATCAAAACCGTAGTTCATTTTGTGAGATTGCAGAGGACCACCATGCAACACCAAAACGCCCTGGCTGCTTTACCAGCCGCTCTCTTGGCCCCTTTGCTGGCACCGCTCCTGGCCCTGCTGCTGGGCCAGGCCCCACTGCCTGCCCAGGCCCATGACGGGCATGACAACGCCCCCGCCGCCGCGCCTGCCCAGGCGGCGCCGCGCTTCACCCTCGATTCCGAGCTGTTTGAGCTGGTGGGCGTGGTTAACGGCCACACCCTGGCCCTGTACCTCGACCGGGCCGACGACAACCGCCCCGTGCCCGGCGCGCAGCTGGAGCTGGAACTGGCCGGCCAGCGCCTGGCTGTCACCCCCGTGGGCGACGGCGAATACCGCGCCGAACTGGCTGCGCCCCTGACCGAAGGCAGCCTGCCCGTGACGGCCACCGTGGTCGCGGGCGATGACAGCGACCTGCTGGCGGGCGCGCTGGACTGGCACGCACCGACCGCGGCACCGTCGCCAGGCACCGGCGGCCGTATGCGCTGGCTGGCCGGTGCCGCCGGAGCCCTGGCGGCGCTGGGTGCGGCCCTGTGGGCGTGGCGTGGCCGCCGTGCGGCCCCCCAGGCCACCGCCCGCGTGGGAGGTGCCGTATGACGCGCCGCAACCACCCCATTGCCGCCTGGCTGCTGGCCGCCTTGGCCGTTGGCCTGCCCCTGGCGACCACTGCCCATGAAGGCCACGACAACGCCCCCGCCGCAGTGAGCGGCGACGGCCCGCGCCGCCTGCCCGATGGCAGCGTGTTCTTGCCCAAGCCTGCCCAGCACCAGCTGGGCGTGCGTACCCTGGCCGTGCAGGCGGGAGAGCACCCGCAGGCGTTTGAGCTGGCCGGCACCGTGGCCATGGACCCCAATGCGGGCGGCAAGGTGCAAGCCACCCTGGCCGGGCGGCTGGAGGCCGGGCCACGCGGTTTGCCGGTGCTGGGGCAGGCAGTACGCAAGGGCGAGGTGCTGGCTTACGTGGTGCCCACGGCGGGGGCCATTGAGCGCTCCAACCAGCGGGCACAGCAGGCCGAGCTGCGCGCAGCGCAGGGGCTGGCGCGCCAGCGCGTGGCCCGCCTGCAGGCGCTGGCCGACACCGTGGCACGCAAGGACATCGAGGCCGCCGAGGCCGAACTGCAAAGCCTGACCCAGCGCCTGGCCGCTGTGGGTGCCGGGCTGCAGCAGCGCGATGCCCTGGTGGCGCCGGCCAGCGGGGTCATTGCCTCGGCCAACGCCGTGGCGGGGCAGGTGGTGGATGCGCGCGAGCTGGTGTTTGAGGTGGTGGACCCGCGCCACCTGCGCATCGAGGCCCTGGCCTACGACCCGGCGCAGGCGCAGGACATCGCCAGCGCCTACCTGGCGCTGGGCGGGCAGGCGCTGCCCCTGCGCTTTGTCGGGGCGGCCCGCAGCCTGCGCGAGCAGGCACTGCCCCTGTCGTTCACGGCCGAGGCGCAAGTCCTGGCGCCCCTGGCCCTGGGCCAGCCGGTGCGCGTGGTGGCGCAAACGCGCACCAAGGTCGCGGGCATGGCGGTGCCGGTGGCCGCGCTGCAGCGCAACGCGGCGAACCAGAGCATCGTCTGGGTCAAAACGGCGCCCGAGCGCTTTGAGCCACGTGTGGTGCGCCATGTGCCGCTGGACGGCGAGCGGGTGGCGGTGACCTCGGGGCTGCGCGCGGGCGAGCGCGTGGTGACCGAGGCCGCCTCGCTGGTCAACCAGGTCCGTTGAGGAGCCGCGCATGTTCAAGTGGTTGCTAGAAAAAAGCCTGGCGCACCGGCTGCTGGTGCTGATGGCCGCGGCGGTGCTGATGGCCTACGGCGCGTACACGCTGTCGCGCACGCCGGTGGATGTGTTTCCCGACCTCAACAAGCCCACCGTCACGGTGATGACCGAGGCCGGGGGCATGGCGGCGGAGGAGGTGGAGCAGCTCATCACCTTCCCGCTGGAAACCAGCATGAACGGCCTGCCCGGCGTGGAGAGCGTGCGCTCCACATCGAGCGCGGGGCTGTCGTTCATCTACGTCACCTTCGACTGGAGCGTGGACCTGTTCCGCGCGCGCCAAATGGTGTCGGAGCGCCTGTCGTCGATGGAAGAGGGCCTGCCGCCCGGCGCCGCGCCGCGCATGGGTCCGGTCAGCTCCATCATGGGCGAGATCATGATGGTGGCCATTCCGATTGACGAGGCGCGCACCACCCCCATGGCCGTGCGCGAGTACGCCGACTGGGTGCTGCGCCCGCGTCTGCTGTCGATTGCCGGGGTGGCGCAGGTCATCCCGATTGGCGGCGAGGTGCGCCAGTTCCAGGTGCAGCCCGACACCGTGCGCATGGCGCAGCTGGGCGTGACGCCCGAGCAGCTCACGGCGGCACTCAAAGGGTTTTCGGCCAACACCTCGGGCGGCTTTCTGGAGCGCAACGGGCGCGAGGTGCTGATCCGCCACCTGGGCCGCACCGCCCGGCTGGAAGACCTGCAGAACCTGGCCGTGGGCGCGCGCGGCGGCCAGAGCGTGCTGCTGCGCCAGGTGGCCGAGGTGACGTTCGCTGCCGCCACCAAGCGCGGCGATGCAGGCTTCGAGGGCGGGCCCGCGGTGATCCTGGGCATCCAGAAGCAGCCCACGGCCGACACCATTGCCCTGACCGGGCGCATTGAGGCCGCGCTGGCCGACCTGGCCAAGACCCTGCCCGCCGGCATGCAGGCGCCGCGCGTCACGTTCCGCCAGGCGAGCTTCATCGAGGCCTCGGTGCACACGCTGCAGGGCAAGCTCATCGGTGCCTCGGTGTTCGTGGCGCTGGTGCTGTTCGTGTTTCTGGGCACGCTGCGGCCCACGGTGATTGCACTCACAGCCATTCCGGTGTCCATCTTCCTGACGGCGCTGGTGTTCCGCTACTTTGGGCTGTCGATCAACACCATGACTCTGGGCGGGCTGGCGATTGCCATCGGTGGCCTGGTGGACGACGCCGTGGTGGATGTGGAAAACGTGTTGCGCCGCCTCAAACTGGACCGCAGCCGAACGTCGGGCGCGCGGCTGCACCCGCTGGAGGTGGTGAAGCTGGCGTCGCTGGAGGTGCGCTCGGGCATCGTCTACGCCACGGCCATCATCGTGCTGGTGTTCCTGCCGCTGTTCGCGCTGCCGGGCATCGAGGGGCGGCTGTTTGTGCCGCTGGGCGTGGCCTTCATTGTCTCCACGCTGGCGTCGCTGCTGGTGTCGGTCACCGTCACGCCGGTGCTGGCGCTGTACCTGCTGCCGCGCATGAAGCACTTGGACCATGGGGATACACGCCTGCTGGCCTGGCTCAAGGTGCGCTACCGCCGTGCCTTGCAGGCGGTACTGCACCACCCGCGCGCGGCCGTGGCCGCCGGTGCGGCGGCCGTGGTGCTGGCAGGGGCGGCGGTGCCGCTGTTTCCCACTACGTTCCTGCCGCCATTCAACGAAGGCACGCTGCTGGTGGGGCTGCGCCTGAACCCGGGCGTGACGTTGGCCGAGTCCACCGCCGTGGCGCGCCAGGCCGAGCGCCTGGTGCGTGCCGTGCCAGAGGTCACGCACGTGGGACGGCGCAGTGGCCGTGCCGAGCTGGACGAGCACGCCGAAGGTGTGCACGTGAGCGAGCTCGACGTGGGCCTGCTGCCCGCCGCACAGATGCGCCGCAGCATGGCCGAGGTGCAGGCCGACATCCGCGCCCGCCTGGCACCGCTGCCGGCGGCGGTCTCGATGGGGCAGCCCATCTCGCACCGCATCGACCACATGCTCTCGGGCGTGCGCTCGCAAATTGCCATCAAGCTGTTTGGCGAGGATCTGGACACCTTGCGTGGCCAGGCCGAGGCCCTGCGCGCCCGCCTGGCAGGTGTGCCGGGTCTGGCCGACCTGGAGGTGGAAAAACAGGTGCTGGCGCCGCAGGTGACGGTGCGCGTGGACTACGACGCGGCCGCGCAGTACGGCGTGAGCGCCGCCCAGGTGCTGGCCACACTGCAAACCCTGGTGGAGGGCGAGAAGGTCGGCCAGGTGGTGGAGGGCGGGCGCCGCTTTGCCCTGGTGGTGCGCTTGCCCGACGGTGCGCGTTCGCTCGAAGGGTTGCAGCAGCTGCTGCTGGACACGCCCCGGGGCCGCGTGCCGCTGGCGCGTCTGGCGCGCATCGAGGAGGGCGACGGCCCGAACCAGATCAGCCGCGATGATGGCCGCCGGCGCATCGTGCTGTCGGCCAATGCGCAGGGCCGGGCACTGTCGGAGGTGGTGGCCGACATCCGCCAGGTGGTGGCGCAAACGCCGCTGCCCGAGGGCTACTTCGTCACCCTGGGGGGACAGTTCCAGGCGCAGGAGGAGGCCAGCCGCCTGGTGGGGCTGCTGTCCATCGTGTCGCTGGCGCTGATGTTCGCGGTGCTGTACACGCGCTACCAGTCGGTGCGGCTGTCGCTGCTCATCATGGGCAACATCCCGTTGGCGCTGGTGGGCGCGGTGCTGGGTCTGTGGGTGTCGGGGCAGCCGCTGTCGGTGGCGGCGCTGATTGGCTTTATCACGCTGGCGGGCATTTCGGTGCGCAACGGCATCTTGAAAGTGAGCCACTACCTGAACCTGATGCGCACCGAGGGCGAGGGCTTCGACCACGCCATGATCGTGCGCGGCTCGCTGGAGCGGCTCAGCCCGGTGCTCATGACCGCGCTGGTCACGGCCTTTGCACTGGCGCCGCTGCTGTTCGAAGCCGAGCGCCCCGGCACCGAGATCCTGCACCCGGTGGCGGTGGTGATCTTCTCGGGCCTCATCAGCGCCACCTTGCTTGACACCTTCCTCACCCCGGCCCTGTTCTGGCTCTTTGGCCGCCGCGACGCCGAGCGGCTGTTGAACCACGACAGCGTCGAGGCCTTCTGACCGTCGGCCTTGTTTCACATGAAAGGACTTTTCCCATGAACTTCGCTCCCACACGCGCCGCCCTGGCGGCCCTCGCACTTGCCCTGGGCACTGCCCTGCCGGCCTATGCCCATGGCGACAGCCACGCCACTGCGCCGCAGCACGGCGGCGTGCTGGCCCAGGCGGCGGACATGGAGTACGAACTGGTGGCCCAGCCCGGGCGCATCACCCTGTACCTGAGCGACCATGGCCAGCCCGCCAAGACCGAGGGCGCCAGCGCCAAACTCACGCTGCTGAACGGCAGCGAGAAAACCGAAGCCACGCTGGCCCCCGCCGGCGCGGGCACGCTGGAGGCCCAGGGCGCGTTCAAGGTGGCGCCAGGCGCCAAGGTGGTGGCGCTGGTGACGCTGCCGGGCCGCAAGGCGGCGAATGTGCGCTTCGTGCTGAAGTGAGGCCGGAAAGTCGCGGGTTCGCCCATCGTCATCAAAAACGATAGCTTCCAGCGCTTGCTGCATAAGCGCTACGGCCGTTTTTCCCTGCAATGAGTACCCCTTGGCGACCCACCGTTCGCAGCCTGTGAAAAGGGGGCAGCCCAGGCCAGCAGACGCTGCGCAAGGGCCTCAGCCGGCCGCGCGGCTGCGCTGGGGTGTCCCCCTACCCGTGACGCGCAGCGTGGCGAGCGCGGGTCAGGGGGGCTTTAATACACCAGCCGCTCAGGTCGCACTTCCTGCAGGATGGTGGTGGCGATTTCTTCGATGCTCTTGGTGGTGGTGGATAGCCAGCGAATGCCTGCGCGGCGCATCATGGCCTCGGCTTCGCTGACTTCGTGGCGGCAGTTCTGCAAGCTGGCGTAGCGCGAGTTGGGGCGGCGTTCGTTGCGGATTTCGCTCAGCCGCTCGGGCTGGATGGTCAGACCGAAAATCTTGGCGCGATAGGGCACAAGGGCCGGGGGCAACTGGCGGCGCTCGAAGTCCTCGGGAATCAACGGGTAGTTGGCCACTTTCAGGCCGCATTGCATCGCCAGGTACAGGCTGGTGGGCGTCTTGCCGCTGCGCGAGACGCCGATCAGGATCACGTCCGCACCGGCCAGGTCGCGGTGGCTCTGGCCATCGTCGTGATCCAGGCTGAAGTTGATGGCCTCGATGCGGTCCAGGTATTCCTTAGAGCGGGTCACGTCGGAAAAGCGCCCCACGCGGTGGTGCGACTTGATGCCCAACTCCTGCTCCAGCGGATGCACGAAGGTGCCGAACATGTCCAGCAGCATGCCTTTGCAGCCACTATGGATGACCTGCAGCACCTCCATGTTGACCAGCGTGGTGAACACGATGGGCTTGCGGCCCTCCAGTTCCGCGGTGTGGTTGATTTGGCGCACAGCCTGGTGGGCCTTGTCCACGGTGTCCACGAAAGGCAGGCGCACGTGGCGCGATTTCAGTTCGAACTGGGCCAGGATGGCTTTGCCAAATGTCTCGGCAGTGATGCCTGTGCCATCGGAGATGAAAAAGACGGTGCGCATGGGCGGGAAGAGGACGGGGGATAAAAGACCGCCAGCAAGCCCCGGGGGCTGCGGCATAGAATGGCGCCCATTATTCCCAAATTCCCACCATGCTCAGCGGCCGCCGACAACCAGAACAGCAAAGCTTGGCCCTGCGCATGCGCGTGTACCCGCCCCAGCACACGGGCGGACGCGAGGCCGGTTTTTTAACTTCTGGAGCTTTCCCATGTCTGCACGCTTCGAGGCGACCGCCCTGGTCGTACCGTTTGAGAACCTGAGAATGAGCGACGTCGAGGTCGTTGGCGGTAAAAACGCCTCCCTCGGCGAGATGATCTCCCAACTGCCCGAAGGCGTGCGTGTGCCCACGGGCTTCGCCACCACGGCGCATGCGTTCCGCGAATTCCTCAAGTACGAGGGCCTGGCCGACCGCATCAGCCAGCGCCTGGCTTCCCTGGACACCGAGGACGTGCGTGCGCTGGCCGAGGCGGGCGCCGAGATCCGTGGTTGGGTGGAGAACCAGCCGTTTCCGGCTGACCTCGAAAAGGCCGTGCGCGACGCCTTTGCCACGCTGGTGGCGGGTAACGACAAGGCCAGCTTCGCTGTGCGCTCGTCGGCCACGGCGGAAGATCTGCCTGATGCCTCGTTTGCCGGCCAGCAGGAAACCTTCCTGAACGTCGTGGGCATCGACGACGTGCTGCACAAGATGAAGGAAGTGTTCGCGTCGCTCTACAACGACCGTGCCATCAGCTATCGTGTGCACAAGGGCTTCGCCCATGACGTGGTGGCGCTCTCGGCCGGCGTGCAGCGCATGGTGCGCTCTGACCTGGGTGCGGCTGGCGTGATGTTCACCATCGACACTGAATCCGGTTTCGAGGACGTGGTCTTCATCACCAGCAGCTACGGTCTGGGCGAGACCGTGGTGCAGGGCGCCGTGAACCCCGATGAGTTCTACGTGCACAAGCCCATGCTCAAGGCCTCCAAGCGTGCCGTGATCCGCCGCAACCTGGGCAGCAAGCTGATTCAGATGGTGTTCTCCTCGCCCGAGGAAAAGCAGGCCACCGGTAAGCTGGTCAAGACCATCGAGGTGGCGACCGAGCTGCGCAACCGCTATTCGCTGACCGACGCCGAAGTCGAGCAACTGGCCCATTACGCCCTGGTGATTGAACAGCACTATGGCCGCCCCATGGACATCGAGTGGGGCAAGGACGGGACCGACGGCCAGCTCTACATCCTCCAGGCCCGCCCCGAGACCGTGAAGAGCCAGGCCAAGGGCCAGGCCGAGCAGCGCTTCAAGCTCAAGGGCCACGGCACTGTGTTGGCCGAGGGCCGCGCCATTGGTCAGAAGATTGGCACGGGTCCTGTGCGCTTGGTGCACAACATTAGCGAGATGGACAAGGTGCAGCCCGGCGACGTGCTCGTGACCGACATGACCGACCCCAATTGGGAGCCGGTGATGAAGCGAGCCAGTGCCATCGTGACCAACCGCGGTGGGCGCACTTGCCACGCGGCCATCATCGCGCGCGAGCTGGGTATTCCGGCCGTGGTGGGCTGTGGCGATGCCACCGAGCAGCTCAAGGACGGCACGCTCGTCACCGTCAGCTGCGCCGAGGGTGATACCGGCAAGATCTACGACGGCCTGCTGGAAACCGAGGTGACCGAGGTGCAGCGGGGCGAAATGCCGGCCATCGACGTCAAGATCATGATGAACGTGGGCAACCCCCAGCTGGCTTTCGACTTTGCCCAGCTGCCGAACCAGGGCGTGGGTCTGGCCCGCCTGGAGTTCATCATCAACAACAACATCGGTGTGCACCCCAAGGCCATCCTCGACTACCCGAACGTTGATGCCGACCTGAAGAAAGCCGTCGAGTCCGTGGCGCGTGGCCATGCCTCGCCGCGTGCTTTCTACGTGGACAAGGTGGCCGAGGGCGTGGCAACCATCGCCGCCGCGTTCTGGCCCAAGCCGGTGATCGTGCGCCTGTCGGACTTCAAGAGCAATGAGTACCGCAAGCTCATCGGCGGCAGCCGCTACGAGCCCGAAGAAGAAAACCCGATGCTGGGCTTCCGTGGCGCGGCGCGCTATATCAGCGCGGACTTTGGCGAGGCCTTCGCCATGGAGTGCGAGGCGCTCAAGCGCGTGCGCAACGACATGGGCCTGACCAATGTGCAGGTGATGGTGCCCTTCGTGCGCACGCTGCCCCAGGCTGATAAGGTGACCAAGCTGCTGGCGGCGCATGGCCTGAAGCGTGGCGAGAACGAGCTCAAGGTCATCATGATGTGCGAGGTACCGAGCAACGCCATTCTGGCCGAGCGTTTCCTGGAGTATTTCGACGGCTTCTCCATCGGCTCGAACGACCTGACCCAGCTCACCCTGGGCCTGGATCGCGACTCCGGCCTGGAACTGCTGGCGGCCGACTTCGACGAGCGCGACCCTGCCGTGCAGGCCCTGCTCAGCCGCGCTATCGCGGCGTGCAAGGCCCAGGGCAAGTACGTGGGCATTTGCGGCCAGGGCCCTAGCGACCATCCGGACTTCGCACAGTGGCTGGCCAATGAGGGCATTGCCTCGATCTCGCTGAACCCCGACAGCGTGATCGCCACCTGGCAGCAGCTCGCCGCGGGCTGACCCCTATGCCCCTGCCAACGGCCGCCCCCCCAGGAGTCCAGACGAGCCGCATGCCGCCGGGTGCGCCTTTCGCGCCCGATCTGCACGATGCGCGCCACCTCTGGCTCAAGGCGGGGCTGCTGCTGGCCTGGGCGTTGGTGACTTTCGTGGCCTGCTTCTTCGCACGAGACTTGCAGATGCTCGTCGCGGGCTGGCCGCTGGGGTACTGGATGGCCGCTCAGGGGGCTGTACTGTTCTTCATGGTCATCGTTGTCGCGTACTGCGTGGCCATGAGCCGCTTCGAGCGGCAGGAAGCGGCCCAGGCGGCATCCGTGCGCGCAGGCGGCGGCTGAGAGCCATGGCAGCCAAGAAGAACCATGGCTGACAAGGGGCCAGCCTCGGAGCGCGCCTATCTCTGGCGCCTGCACCGCATCCTGGGCCTGTACGTTCTGGGTGTCTTAGGCTTTCTGGCGCTGATGGCCTGGGCCGAGCAGCGTGGCTTGTCGCGCCACTGGATCGGGCCGATTTTCCTTTTCATCATGGTGATGGTCTGCGCTGGCATTGGCGTGTATGGCCGTACCACGGATGCCGAGGAGTACTACGTGGCCGGGCGGCGTATACCGCCCATGTACAACGGCATGGCCGCCGCTGCCGACTGGATGAGTGCGGCCTCGTTCATCAGTCTCGGCGGCGCGCTGTACCTGCAGGGCTTTTCGGGTACGCCAGGCCAGCCTGGTGGCCTGGCGTACGTACTGGGCTGGACCGGGGGCTTCGTGCTCGTGGCCATGCTCATCGCGCCGCACCTGCGGGCGATGAATCTGTACACCATTCCTGATTTTTTCCAGGTGCGTTTTGGCGGGCGCTGGCCGCGCGTGATCGCAGCCTTGGCGGCCGTGCTGTGTTCGTTCACCTATGTGGTGGCGCAAATTTATGGTGTGGGGCTGATCGCTTCGCGCCTCACGGGGGTGCAGTTCGAGATCGGCATCATGCTCGGCCTGGGCGGTGTGCTGCTGTGCTCCTTCCTCGGTGGCATGCGCGCCATCACCTGGACGCAGGTAGCGCAGTATGTGGTGATGCTGCTGGCGTTCCTGATCCCGGTGTCGTGGCTGGCCTACCAGCAGCTTGGCACGCCATTGGCAACACTGGTCTATGGCAAGCAGGTCAGCCAGATCGAGCGGATGGAAGAGCAACTGTTGCTGTCCGAGACCGAGCACCAGGTGGTGCGCGCCTACCTGCAACGTGGCATGGAGTACGAACGTCGGCTGCTCGACGTTGGCGCGGCACTGGCACGCGAGCGCGAGGCGGCGCGCGAGCGCATCCACCAGCTGCGTGCCAGCAATGCCGATGTGGGCTTGATTGTTGCGGCCAGCCGCGAGCTGGCCTCCATGCCGCGCGATGAAGCCCAGGCGCGCGAGCGCTGGACGCGCGAAATGGTGGAGAACTACGAGCGTGCCCGTCTGCTGGGTGGGCTGCCGCGCCACAGCCAGGCCTTCGTTGGCGATCCGGACGGCACACCCAAGGAGCGCGAGGACTTTCAGGACACGCGGCGCAACTTCCTGGCCCTCATGTTTTGCCTGATGGTGGGCACTGCAGGGCTGCCCCACCTGCTCACGCGCTACTACACGGCGCCTTCGGTGGCAGGTGCGCGTGCGTCGGTCGCTTGGTCCTTGTTCTTCATCGCCTTGTTGTACGTGAGCGCGCCCGCGCTGGCGGTGCTGGTGAAGTACGAGGTCATGCACAACCTTGTGGGGAGCCACTTCGATCAGTTGCCCAACTGGATCGCCCAGTGGGCGCGTGTAGATGCGGCGCTGCTCTCGGTGGAGGACGTAAATGGCGACGGTATCGTGCAGTTCGGCGAGATCCGCCTGGGCGCTGACCTCATCATGCTGGCCACGCCGGAATTGGGCGGCCTGCCGTACGTGATCTCCGGACTGGTGGCAGCGGGCGGGCTGGCGGCGGCATTGTCTACGGCCGATGGCTTGCTGCTCACCATCAGCAATGCTCTGGTGCGCGACCTGTACTTCCAGGAAAAGACGCGCCACACCTCGCCCGAGCAGCGCGTGATTCTGACCAAATTCGCTTTGCTGGCTGTGGCTTTGGCTGCGGCGTTCGTGGCGGCGCTCAAGCCTTCGGACATTCTGCCGCTGGTGTCGGCTTCGTTCTCCCTGGCGGCTTCGGCGTTTGTGCCTGTGATGGTGCTGGGTATCTTTTGGCGTGGCACCACGCGCAAAGGAGCGGTGGCTGGGATGCTGGTGGGCTTGGCGGTGGCGCTGTATTACATCCTCTCGCATGTGCCGGCGTTGCGCACCGCCTTGCCACCGTGGATGCTGGCCCGTGGGTTGTGGTTTGGCATTCAGCCGATTTCCGCAGGGGTCTTCGGCGTGCCCGCAGGGTTCCTGGCGGCACTGCTGGTGAGTCGCATCACCCGCCCGCCGCCACCCCAGCCGGCCATTCGGTTGGAGATGTAAGCATGCGTATGGATAAACCCCGATACCCCTGTGGGGCAGGTTTGTGCCATGCTGTGTACCAGCAAAGCAGCGCCTTCGCGCTGTCAGGGACACCATGCAACTCGTCAAAACCGCCCAGGGGCAGCAGGCTTTCAAAGAGCGCAGTCACAGTCTGACGCAACGCCAGCGCTCGGCCTTCCTCCTGTTCGATGGCCAGCGCAGCATTGACGAGGTGTTGGCCGCCACGGCGGTCATGGGCATTACGCGCGACGACGTGCAGGCCATGGTGGAGCAAGGCTTGCTGGCACCCGCGACAGGCCCAGCGGCGGCCGAAGTGGCCAGTGATGTGCAGGCCCCCGCTGCTGAGCGTTCGCCCAAGGAGCGCTACCAGGATGCCTACCCGATTGCCACCGAACTGACGGGTGCCCTGGGGCTCAAGGGTTTTCGCTTGAACCTCGCGGTGGAGGGCTCCTCCGGTTTTGACGATCTGGTGGCCCTGGCGCCCAAGATTCGCGAGGCCGTGGGTGAGGCCAAGTACGAGCGCCTCAAGCGGGCGCTGTTCGCTTAGCCAGAAAAATCGGGTCGGTCAGACGCCCAGCAGTTCCACGTCGAACTTGAGCGTGGCGTTCGGCGGGATCACGCCGCCAGCGCCACGGGCGCCGTAACCCAGCTCTGCGGGAATGATCAGCGTGCGTTGACCGCCCACCTTCATGCCTTGCACGCCTTCGTCCCAGCCTTTGATCACCATGCCGGCACCCAGAGGGAATACGAACGGATCATTGCGGTCGCGGCTGGAGTCAAACTTGGCGCCTTGCTGGCCGTTGTTGTAGAGCCAGCCCGTGTAGTGCACGCGCACTTGGGCGCCGCGCGTGGCCTCGGCGCCGTTGCCGACGACCGTGTCTTCGTACTGCAGGCCGGAAGTGGTGGTGGTGAATGCCATGGGAATTCCTTTCTGGTGCTATTGTTAAAAGAGCTGCTAGCGCAGGCGCCATAAGCCCTGGTGGCCAAAAAAGCCAAAACCCGCGCAGGGGCGCGGGCTCGAGGTAGAGAATTGGCGTTTGCTGCTTACTTCTTGGTGCGACCACCGGCCCAGCGGGTGGCAAAAGCCTGCAGATCGGACAGGCGCTTGAGCAGATCCTGTCCGGTGGGTGTGACGGTGTAGCCCTCGCTGCCATGGTCCACCAGACCGGCCTCGCGCAGCTCCTTGATACGGGTGTTGAGCGTGTTGGGCGTGATCCCGCCCACGCTGTCTTGCAGCAGGCGGAAGGTCTGGGGGTGGCCGTCACGCAGGGCCCACAGCACACGCAGCGCATAGCGGCATTCGAGCTTTTCGAACAGCTGGTTGATGGCGGCGTTTTCCTTGGAGCTCATGGACGCTTCTCCTTGCGCAGTTGTAGTTGAGCAGTCAGGCAGGCCAAGCCTGCCAGGATGGCCGGACTATAGCCCGGAATCCGTTGTGCTACAAGTTTAATAGCTCCAAAGCCTCTGTGCACATGCGCTGCCTAGGAAAAATGAGGGGGCTGTGTAACAAGTGTTGCGGCCCCGCCACGCTGCGGCAGGGCGTCTGGGTGGGCCGTGCGCGTATGCTCGCGCCCGTTGTCAACCTCTGTGCCCATGCCATCCATGCAAGCTGCTGCATCAACCGCCGACTCCTCGCCCTTGCCGCTGGCGGGCCTGCGCGTCGTAGAGTTTTCCCACATGGTGATGGGGCCCACCTGCGGTATGGTGCTGGCCGACCTGGGGGCGGAGGTCATCAAGGTTGAGCCCATCGAGGGCGATCGCACGCGCCACTTGCTCGGGGCGGGGGCAGGGTTCTTCCCGCTGTTCAACCGCAACAAGAAAAGCATCACCATCGACCTGCGCCACACCGAGGGACAGGCGGCAGCGCGCAAATTGGCACTGTCTGCCGATGTGGTGCTGCAAAACTTCAAGCCCGGCGCGTTGGCCAAGTTCGGGCTGGACTATGCCGCGCTTTGCCAGGACAACCCCCGCCTCATTTATGTCAACCATACGGGTTTCTTGCCTGGTCCCTACGAGCACCGTACGGCGCTTGATGAAGTGGTGCAGATGATGGGCGGTCTGGCCTACATGACCGGCCGCCCCGGCGATCCGCTGCGCGCGGGGGCGAGCGTGAACGACATCATGGGTGGCATGTTCGGCGCGATTGGCGCCATGGCGGCGTTGATGCAGCGTGGCATTACCGGGCGTGGGCAGGAGATTGATTCTGCCTTGTTTGAGAACAACGTCTTCCTCGTCGGCCAGCACATGTTGCAGTACGCCATCACCGGCCAGCCTGCGGCGCCCATGCCTGAGCGCATTTCCTCGTGGGGACTGTACGACGTGTTCAACGTCAAGGATGGTGAGCAGATTTTCCTTGCCGCAGTGAGTGACGCACAGTGGAACACCTTTTGCGATGCGCTGGGATTTGCTGATCTGAAGGCTGATCCGCAGCTTGCGACCAACAACGACCGCGTGCGCGCCCGAGGCACCATGCTGCCTGATCTGCGCCAGCGCCTGGCCTCACGCACGGTGGCTGAGCTGTCGGAGCTGTTCGAATGCAACGGCTTGCCTTACGCACGCATCATGCGGCCCGAGCAGCTCTACGACGATCCACACCTCAACGCCAGCGGAGGCCTGGTCGACATCACTCTGCCAGACGGTGAACTGGCGGGGCAGACAGTGCGCACCACGCTGTTCCCCTTGCGCATGGACGGGCAACGCCTGGGCGTACGCCTCGATCCGCCCCGGCAAGGCGAGCACACTGCGCAGTTGCTGGAGGGCTTGGGTTATACCCCAGCCCAAATCCAGTTGTTGCGGGAGACGGGGGCGGTTGCTTAAAGCATGGCGCGACGTTGATGCAGTGCATCTCCTGCAGTAGGCACAGCATCGCGTGCTCAGCCATCCCCCGGTTGGGCAGTGCAATGATTTTTGGGGCGAATGCTGCCAGGTACGGTTGCTTCTTGCGTAGTACGCAGCCTAGAGCGGCCGTGACGTGGCGGCCCGGTGGGCGATTCGGCGAACTCGCTCTGGCGTTCGGGCGAACCTAAACAAAAAAGCCGCAACGATTCATCGCTGCGGCTTTTTATGTTGCTTTAAAGACGGTTGCTAAAACTCTCGGCAACGGACTTTTGCAAGTCAATTATGGCGGAGTGGACGCGAGAAGCGTCGCAGCCCGGTAGCCGCCAGCATCCGACAAAAGCCTAATGCTGACAACGGGTTAGCGCGTTGAGTCAACCGCTTTCCGCCGGGCACTTCCGCTATTGCGGCAAGGTTTTCTGTGAGTCGAATTGTGAGTTCAATCGACCCCCATGAAAGCCAGAAACCCCAAAACTATCCAAGACCAAATCGACCAGGCCGCCTGTGGCACGTCCCGCAAGCTCTACCGCATCAACGGCGCTGAGTTCCTGTTGCAAGTCACGCCCAAGGGGGTGAAGTCCTGGTGTTATCGCTGCACCCTGAACAACAAGACCCGCGTCATGGGCCTTGGCCCCGTGCATCGAATCTCCTTCGACGAAGCAACCAAGCGGGCGCGCAAGATTCGCGTGTTGCTGGATGACCGCATTGACCCGCTGGCCGAGCGTGACCACAAGAAGGCAGAGCAAGCCATGAACAAAACCTTCAAGGAGTGCGCGGCAGAGTTCATTCGCAGCCATGAGGCGGGCTGGAAGTCCGCGAAGCACACCGCCCAGTGGTCGGCAACGCTGGAAACTTACGCCTACCCCACTATCGGAGACTTGGCGGTACAGAACATCAAGGTGGCACACGTGAAGAAGGTCATCGAACCGATCTGGCGCACCAAGAATGAAACCGCCGAGCGGGTTCGGTCTCGCATCGAGAAGGTTCTGGCGTGGGCCACCGCACATGGCTATCGAACTGGCGACAACGCGGCACGCTGGTCAGGTTACCTCAGCGAAATCTTCCCCAAGCGAGCCGCTGGAGGGCGTGCAGGACATCTTCATTGCCTGTGTCGATGGGCTCAAGGGCTTTCCGGACGCCATCGAGGCGGTGTTCCCCAAGGCGGTGGTGCAACTGTGCATCGTTCACATGGTGCGCCACAGCCTGAACTACGTCTCATGCAAGCGCCGCAAGGAAGTGGCAGCCGACCTGCGCCGCATCTACACGGCCACCACCGCCGAGGAGGCCGAACTGATGCTCGCAGAGTTCGAGGCCCGATGGGATGCCGAGTACCTGCCCATCGGCCAGTCCTGGCGCAGGAACTGGAGCCGGCTCATCCCGTTCTTTGACTACCCGCCGGAAATCCGCAAGGTCATCTACACCACCAATGCCATCGAGTCGGTCAACATGAGCTTGAGAAAGCTGACCAAGAACCGGGGCTTGTTCCCCAGCGACGAGGCGCTGACCAAGCTGTTCTACCTGGCGCTGCGCAACATCAGCCAGAAGTGGACCATGCCCATCCACGATTGGAAGGCCGCGCTGACCCGCTTTACCATTCAGTTCGGAGACCGCATCTCCGTCAATTGAAGTCCGACCCGTTTACACAAAAATTCGGACACGCC
>NZ_CYIG01000017.1 GCF_001298675.1 Paenacidovorax caeni | reverse complement strand
GGGCGTGGCGCCCGTGGCCAATGACTCGGGTAACAGGAAGGGGCGACGCAGGGTGCAGGGTGGGCGCTTTGAGATACGGCGTGTGCTGTACATGGCCACGCTGACTGCAGCGCGCTACAACCCGGTCATCCGGGCGTTCTACGAGCGTTTGAGGGATGCGGGCAAACTGCCCAAGGTCGCCTTGGTGGCATGCATGCGCAAGCTGCTGACCACGCTCAACGCAATGGTCAGAACCGGCAAACCTTGGGACCCGTCGCTTCATCGTGCTTGACTTTGAAGACGGTTACTCAGGGGGTTGCTCACTGTTTATCCAGCCACAGTTTGCCGCCCGTGGCCCAGTTCTCGCGCTTCACGTCGGTGATCAGGATGTCCACCGACTCGGGCGAGCCCCCAAGGATCTCCACCGAGACGCGCGTGATCTCTTCGGCCAGCTTGCGCTTTTGTTCGACGGTGCGGCCTTCCATCATTTCGATGTGGTACGTGGGCATGGGTGCTCCTCAGGGTGTGGGGGATACGGGGGTTTCGATGATAGGGGCGGTGGGCGTCTCGCGCGCACACAGCGGGCAGATGCAGCTTTGCCCGCGCTGCTGCGGCGCCAGGCGCGCCAGCGCGGCGCGTGACACCGGCTGGGCCATGCACCAGCAGTCCTGGGCCGGCTGCCCGGCGGCGACGGCACATTGGTTGGACTGGCCGCACAGCGGGCAGTGGCGGGTGTCGGTGGCTGGCGGCATACAGGCGGGCTCGCGGCAAAAAACAAAAAACGGCACCCTGGGGTGCCGTTCTTATTGTGAATCAAATTGGCCTCTGGCGCTTTCGTAGCAAGCGCTGGAAGCTATTGATTTGATAGTTTTCAGGCAGCCGCTGCGGCCTTCACCTTCAGGCGCCAGGCGTGCAGCAGCGGCTCGGTGTAGCCGCTGGGCTGGGCCACGCCCTTGAACACCAGGTCGCAGGCGGCCTGGTAGGCCATGGACTCGGCAAAGCGGCCGTGCATGCGCTGGTACAGCGGGTCGCCGGCATTCTGCTGGTCCACCTTGGCCGCCATGCGCTCGAACGTGGCGCGCACCTGGCCTTCGGTCACCACGCCGTGCAGCAGCCAGTTGGCCACGTGCTGGCTGGAGATGCGCAGCGTGGCGCGGTCTTCCATCAGGCCGATGTCGTTGATGTCGGGCACCTTGGAGCAGCCCACGCCCTGGTCCACCCAGCGCACCACGTAGCCCAGGATGCCCTGGATGTTGTTGTCCAGCTCTTGCTGCTTCTCGGCCTCGCTCCAGTTCGGGTTGCTGCTCACGGGCACGGTGAGCAGGCCGGTGAGCAGGTTGTCGCGCTCGGCGTTGGCGTCGATCTTTTCCATCTCGGCCTGGATGTCGGCCACCTTCACCTGGTGGTAGTGCAGCGCGTGCAGCGTGGCGCCCGTGGGGCTGGGCACCCAGGCGGTGTTGGCGCCGGCCTTGGGGTGGGCGATCTTCTGCTCCAGCATGGCGGCCATCAGGTCGGGCATGGCCCACATGCCCTTGCCGATCTGCGCCTTGCCGCGCAGGCCCATGGACAGGCCCACGAGCACGTTGTTGCGCTCGTAGGACTGGATCCAGGCGCTGGTCTTCATGTCACCCTTGCGGATCATCGGGCCGGCGTGCATGGCGGTGTGCATCTCGTCGCCGGTGCGGTCGAGGAAGCCGGTGTTGATGAACGCCACACGGCTGGCGGCCGCGGCAATGCAGGCCTTGAGGTTGACGGAGGTGCGGCGCTCTTCGTCCATGATGCCCAGCTTCACGGTGTTGGCGGCCAGGCCCAGCACCTGCTCGACGCGGCCGAACAGCTCATCGGCGAAGGCGACTTCGGCCGGGCCGTGCATCTTCGGCTTGACGATGTAGACGCTGCCCGTGCGGCTGTTGCGGATGCCGTTGGCGCCCAGGCCCTTGAGGTCGTGCAGCGCGATGGTGGTGGTCACCATGGCATCCATGATGCCTTCGGGGATTTCCTTGCCCTCGGCACCCCACAGGATGGCCGGGTTGGTCATCAGGTGGCCCACGTTGCGCACGAACATCAGCGAGCGGCCGTGCAGGCTCAGGGGCTTGCCGTCGGCGCCGGTGTACTGGCGGTCGGCGTTCAGGCCGCGGGTCATGGGCTTGCCGCCCTTGTCGAAGGTCTCGGTCAGCGTGCCCTTGAGGATGCCCAGCCAGTTGGCGTAGCCCAGCACCTTGTCGTCCGCGTCCACCGCAGCCACCGAGTCCTCCAGGTCGAGGATGGTGGACAGCGCGGCTTCCAGCACCACGTCGGCCACGCCCGCAGCGTCGGTCTTGCCAATGGCCGTGCTCTTGTCGATACGGATGTCGATGTGCAGGCCGTTGTGTGCCAGCAGCACCGACGAGGGGGTGGCCGCGTCGCCCTGGTAACCGACGAACTGCGCCGCGTCCTTCAGGCCGGTCGTGCCGCCGTCCTTGAGTGCAACGACCAGCTTGCCGCCTTCCACGCGGTAGCCGGTGGCGTCATTGTGCGAGCCGGTGGCCAGCGGCGCGGCCTGGTCCAGCACGCCGCGCGCAAAGGCGATGACCTTGGCGCCGCGCACGGGGTTATAGCCCTTGCCCTTTTCGGCGCCATCGGCCTCGCTGATGGCGTCGGTGCCGTACAGCGCGTCGTACAGCGAGCCCCAGCGGGCATTGGCCGCATTCAGCGCATAGCGCGCGTTCAGGATCGGCACCACCAACTGCGGGCCCGCCTGCGTGGCCAGCTCGGCGTCCACATTGGTGGTGGTGGCCTGGGCGTTGGCCGGCTGGGGCACCAGGTAGCCGATGGTTTCGAGGAATTTGCGGTAGCCCGCCATGTCCTGGATCGGGCCAGGGTGGGCCTTGTGCCAGGTGTCCAGCTCGGCCTGGAGGCGGTCACGCTCGGCCAGCAAGGCGGCGTTCTTGGGTGCGAGGTCGGCCACGATGGCGCCGAAGCCCTGCCAGAAGGCAGCGGCGTCCACGCCCGTGCCGGGCAGCACCTGGTCTTCGATGAAGCGGTAGAGGTTTTCGGCCACTTGCAGGCCGTGCACGGAAATGCGCTGGGTCATGGTCTTGCTTTCGCACGGAGTTGATGAAAGGGGTGCCACGGCGCCCGAGGGCACCGCTGGCGATTCCATGGTGTGACTGTATTGGATACCCGAGCGAACATTAAGATGGGAAAACAACACTTATCCATTACGAAAAAGTCATTAATCGCCATCAACCACCGAACGCAGGCCAAAGCGCCGCAAATTGATGCGGTAATCCGGCTTGAAACTGGATTATTTTTAACTTTCGCACACATAATCAACGCTATGGACAAACTCAAGGCGTTCGAGTCTTTCGTCTCGGTGGCAACGCGCGGCAGCCTCACGGCGGCGGCGAAGGTCGAGGGCGTGGCCCCCGCCATCATGGGGCGACGCCTCGATGCGCTGGAGGAGCGCCTGGGCGTCAAGCTGCTGGTACGCACCACGCGCCGCATCACGCTCACCCACGAGGGCAGCGCCTTCCTGGAGGACTGCCAGCGCCTGTTGGCCGACGTGGCCAACGCCGAGGCCAGCGTATCGGCCGGGGGCGTGAAGGCCACGGGGCACCTGCGCATCACCGCGCCGGCGGGTTTCGGGCGGCGCCATGTGGCGCCGCTGGTGCCGCTGTTCCGCGAGCTGCACCTGGATGTGACCATCTCACTGAACCTGAGCGACCGCGTGGTGGATCTGGCGGGCGAGGGCTTCGACTGCGCCGTGCGTGTGGGCGACCTGCCCGACTCGGCGCTGGTGAGCGTGCGCATTGCCGACAACCGGCGCCTGTGCGTGGCCACCCCGGGCTACCTGCAGCGCCACGGCACGCCGCGCCACCCCAGCGAACTGGCGCAGCACGCCTGCCTCACGCTGTCGAGCGAGGCCTCGCAGACGCGCGGCTGGGCGTTCCGCATGCCCGCCGAGGGCGGTGGCACCGAGGTGGTGTACCTGAAGCCGGGCGGGCCGCTCGACTGCTCCGACGGCCAGGTGCTGCACGACTGGTGCCTGGGCGGCTGGGGCATCGCCTGGCGCAGCACCTGGGAGGTGGAGTCGGAAATCGCCGCCGGGCTGCTGGTGCCGGTGCTGGAGGAGTTCGCCGCGCCGCCCAACGGCATCTTCGTCGTTTTTCCGCAGCGCAAGCACATGCCGCTGCGCGTGCGCCTGTGGATCGAGTTCCTCAAGCGCCACTACGCCGAGCCCGCCTTCTGGCGCCGCAGCGGCGCGCCCATGCCCGTGTCGCCCGCCTGAGAACATGCCGGGCATGGCAGACTGCGTGCCATGTCCGAGCCCACGCTGCTGGTCGCCGATGACCACCCCCTGTTCCGCGCTGCCGTGCTGCACGTGCTGCGCGAGCGCCTGCCGCAGTTCCGCACGCTGGAGGCCGCCAGCGCTGCCACACTGGGCACGGCGCTGCAGGAGCACCCCGAGGTAGAGCTGGTGCTGCTGGACCTGAGCATGCCTGGCACGCGCGGCTTCTCGGCGCTGCTGCATGTGCGCGGCGAGTACCCCGAGCTGCCGGTGGTGGTGATCTCGTCGAACGACCATCCGCGCGTCATCCGCCGCGCCCAGCAGTTCGGCGCGGCCGGGTTCATCCCCAAGTCGGCACCGGCCGAGGCCATGGGCGAGGCCATCGCCACGGTGCTCGACGGCGGCAGCTGGTTCCCGCCCATGGCGGCCGAGCGCTCCGAGGCCGACGCCGAGCTGGCCGCGCGCCTGGCGCAGCTCACGCCGCAGCAGTTCCGCGTGCTGCTGTGCCTGGCCGACGGGCTGCTCAACAAGCAGATCGCTGCCGAGCTGGGTCTGGCGGAGAACACCGTCAAGGTGCACGTCACGGCGATCCTGAAAAAGCTCGCCTGCTACAGCCGTACACAGGCGGCAGTGCTGGTCAAGAGCCTGGAGGCAGAGGACGGCGCCGCCTAAGCCCCCTCTCAGCGCGGCACCTGGAACGCGGCCTTTTCCACCACCCGTGCAGGCACCCCGCCCTGCGCCTCGACCGTGAAATACACCGTGTGCGAACCCGCCGCCGCCGCGCCGTAGGGCAGGCGCAGGCGCACCGGCACCCAGCGGGCCTGCGTGGCGTCCACCTCGGTCTCGCGGTCTTCGGCGGCCACCGTGAGCCCCTCCAGCCCGCTGGCGCTGATGCGGTAGCGCTGCGGTGCCTCGGTGGCGTTCATGATCTGCAGACGGTACAGGTTCTCCAGCTGGCCGCCGGAGACGATGCGCGCCAGCACGGCGCGGTCGCTGACCACATCCACCTTCAAGGGCGTGCGCAGCGCCATGCTGGCCACCAGTGCCACGCTGAGTACCACCAGCGCACCCACGTAGATAAGCACTCGCGGGCGCGCGACCCGGCGCAGCATCTGCGCCGTGCTCCAGCGGCTGGCCATGCCGTTGGGCGTGGCGTAGCGGATCAGGCCGCGCGGATAGTTCACCTTGTCCATCACGCTGTTGCAGGCGTCCACGCACAGGCCGCAGCCAATGCACTCGTACTGCAGCCCGTTGCGGATGTCGATGCCCACCGGACACACCTGCACGCACAGCGAACAGTCGATGCAGTCGCCCAGGTCGGCGGCCTTGGGGTCCACCTTCTTGCTGCGCGCGCCGCGCGGCTCGCCGCGCTGGGTGTCGTAGGTGACGATGAGCGTGTCCTTGTCGAACATAGCGCTCTGGAAGCGCGCGTACGGGCACATGTACTTGCACACCTGCTCGCGCAGGAAGCCGGCGTTGCCGTAGGTGGCAAAGCCGTAGAACAGCACCCAGAACATCTGCCATGGGCCGTGCAGCGCCAGCAGCTCAGCGCCCAACTGGCGAATCGGCACGAAGTAGCCCACGAAGGTGAAGCCCGTCCAGAGCGACACGGCGATCCACGCGCTCTGCTTGGCGGATTTTTTCCACAGCTTCTCAGCCGTCCAGCCGCCGTTGTCCAGGCGCAGGCGGGCGCTGCGGTCACCCTCGATACGGTGCTCGATCCACAGGAAGATTTCGGTGTACACCGTCTGCGGGCACGCGAAGCCGCACCACAGCCGCCCCGCCACCGCCGTGAACAGGAACAGCGACAGCGCCGAGATGATGAGCAGGCCCGTGAGGTAGATGAAGTCCTGCGGGTACAGCACCAGGCCGAACAGGTAGAAGCGCTTGACCTCCAGGTCGAACAGCACCATCTGGCGCTCGCCCCACTGCAGCCACGGCAGGCCGTAGAACACCAGCTGTGTGAGCCACACCATGGCCCAGCGCCAGTTGGCGAACACGCCCTGGATGGAGCGTGGGTGGATTTTCTGCCGTGCCTCGTAGAACGAGCTGCCAGCGGCGGCGATAGGGATGACTTTGCGCGGCTTCCCGTCTGAGGGGGAATGCTTCGTGGGGG
Organism: Paenacidovorax caeni; assembly: GCF_001298675.1. Classification (GTDB taxonomy): domain Bacteria; phylum Pseudomonadota; class Gammaproteobacteria; order Burkholderiales; family Burkholderiaceae_C; genus Paenacidovorax; species Paenacidovorax caeni. The sequence goes on along the minus strand of NZ_CYIG01000017.1, from coordinate 63,017 downwards.
ACATGCGGGCCTCGTAAGCGGCGCCGGACCGCACCACTGCGGGCCCCGGTCGCCTGCCCTGGACTATGGCGCGAACGCGTGCGCAGCAACAGCAGCAGATGCCGTCCGATGGTGCATACCAGATGCGGCGCGCCCGCCCATCCGCGCCCAAAGAAACGCCCAGCGCTTGCAGGGCAAGGGCTGGGCACTCGGGCATCCAGAGCACTCAGCGCATGGTGCGCTGAAGCCCCTGTGCCAGCGGAAGATCAGGCCAGCAGCGCGTTCACGCGCTTGACGTAGGCGGCCGGGTCTTCAGGCAGGCCGCCTTCGGCCAGCAGGGCCTGGTCGAACAGGATGTGCGCCAGATCGTGGAAGTGCACGCTGCCGTCGAGCTTCTTCACCAGCGCATGCTCCGGGTTCACTTCCAGCACGGGCTTGGCGTCGGGCGCCTTCTGGCCCGCCTGTTTGAGCAGGCGCGCCAGCTGCGTGCTCATGCCGCCGTCCTGCACCACCAGACAGGCGGGCGAATCGACCAGGCGCGTCGTAGCGCGCACGTCCTCGGCCTTGTCCTTGAGGGCCTCTTTCAGCTTGGCCAGCACGGGCTTGAAGGCTTCGGCGGCCTCCTCGGCAGCCTTCTTCTCGGCCTCGTCCTGCAGCTTGCCCAGGTCCACCGCGCCCTTGGCCACGGACTGCAGCGGTGTGCCGTCGAAGTCCTGCAGGTAGTTCAGCGCCCACTCGTCGACACGGTCGGTCATGAGCAGCACCTCGATGCCCTTCTTCTTGAAGACTTCGAGCTGCGGGCTGTTCTTGGCCGCCGCCAGGGTGTCGGCGGTGATGTAGTAGATGGCCTCCTGGCCCTCCTTCATGCGCGCCTTGTAGTCGGCGAAGGACACGCTGGGCGTGTCGCTCGTGGTGCTGGCAAAGCGCAGCAGCTTGGCAATGCGCTCGCGGTTGCCAAAGTCCTCGCCCAGGCCTTCCTTCAGCACGGCACCAAACTCGGCGTAGAACTGGGTGTACTTGCCTTCCTTGGCCTTGTCTTCCTCGCTCACCACATCGGTCACGCCATCGGCTTGCGCGCCGGCTTCGTGCTTGTCGTGCTTGGCCAGGTCTTCCAGCATGGAGAGCACGCGCTTGACCGAGCCGTCGCGGATCAGGCGCACGTCGCGGCTTTCTTGCAGCAGTTCGCGGCTCACGTTCAGCGGCAGGTCGGCCGAGTCGATCACGCCCTTGACGAAGCGCAGGTAGCTGGGCATGAGCGACTCGGCGTCGTCCATGATGAACACGCGCTTGACGTACAGCTTGATGCCGGCGTGCTTGTCGCGCTGGTACAGGTCGAACGGCGCCTTGGCCGGGATGTAGAGCAGCTGTGTGTACTCGGTATTGCCTTCGACGCGGTTGTGGCTCCAGGTCAGGGGGTTCTCGTAGTCGTGGCTGATGGCCTTGTAGAACTCCTGGTACTGCTCGTCGGTGATGTCCTTCTTGGGCCGCGTCCACAGCGCGCTGGCCTTGTTCACGGTTTCCCACTCGCCGGTCTTGACCATGGCGCCGGGCTCGCCCTCTTTCTCGCTCTCCTTCCACTCCTCTTTTTCCATGAGGATGGGCAGGCTGATGTGGTCGGAGTACTTGCCGATGACCTGCTTGAGCTTCCAGGCGTTGAGGAACTCCTCGGCGTCGTCACGCAAATGCAGGATGACGCTGGTGCCGCGCGCGGCGCGGGTGATGGATTCGACCTCGAAGTCGCCCGTGCCGCCGCTGATCCAGCGCACGCCTTCCTCAGGCTTCATGCCGGCGCGGCGCGACTCGACGGTGATCTTGTCCGCCACGATGAAACCCGAGTAAAAGCCCACGCCGAACTGGCCGATGAGCTGGGCGTCCGCCTTCTGGTCGCCCGAGAGCTTGCCCATGAAGTCCTTGGTGCCGCTCTTGGCGATGGTGCCCAGGTGGTCGATGGCCTCCTGCGTGCTCATGCCGATGCCGTTGTCGGTGATGGTGAGCGTCTTGGCCTCTTTATCGAACGACACGCGCACTTCGAGGTTGGGCGCGTCCTCGTACAGCCCGGCGTCGTTCAGCGCCTCGAAACGCAGCTTGTCACAGGCATCGGACGCATTGGAGATCAACTCGCGCAAGAAAATCTCGGGGTTGGAGTACAGCGAATGCGTGACCAGGTGCAGCAGTTGTGCGACTTCGGCCTGAAAGGAATGGGTTTGCTTGCTCATAGGTTTTTCACGGGACGGATGCGGTTCAAGAAAACGGCGGCGCGGCGGGCCACGCCTGCAAGCGTGCATGTAGGGGCGGACGCGCTGGTTTCAACCCATGGCAAAGCAACTTCAAAAACAAGAGCTGCCAGCGCTTACCCAGCAAGGCCTAGCACCGATTTTGGCTTGAAGTTCTACGCCGCCAGCCACCGAGTCAGCAGCCGCGCCACGCTGGCATGGTGCAGCAAATCCAAGTGCCCAGCCTGGTGAACCACGGTCTGGCGCCCGCGGGGAAACGCCAGACTGCGCGCCGGGTCGTCATGCACCCCCAGGGCACTGTGCAGTGGCACCAGCCCGTCGCCCAGCAGGCGCTCGGCCAGAGGGCCGCGCCGCACCGCCAGCGTGGCGGCCACAGTGAAGCACGCCACCCCGGCGGGCAGCGGCACGGGGGTACGCCGGTCAGGGCTGCGGCGAAAGCGGTCGCGGCCCTGCCAGTCGGTGTCAAGCACATGGCCATAGCGCAGGTCGGTGATGCCGCTGCTGCGCAACTGGCCCAGGCGGGCAAACGGCCGGCTGTACGGCGTGCTGCCCAAGAGCACATCCACCCAGTGGCCCGCACGCTCCAGCGGGGCGCCATGGTGCGGCGTGCCCAGAAAGACCAGGTGGCGAAGCAGGGGCAGCCACTCGCTGACGCCCGCTGGTGCCTGGGCCGCCTGGTGGCAGGCGCTGCGCGCCACCAGCCCGCCCATGCTGTGGGCCAGGATGGACAGCTCTGTCACCGGCACGGGCCACGAAGCCACCAGGGATGTGAGCAGGGCCGACAGCTCGGCCCCGTTGGTGGAGGTGTGCTGGCCCGTGTTGTAGCGCAGGTACACGGGGGTGTAGCCCAGGGCCTCGGCCAGATGGGCGCCATGGTCATGGCCGTGGCGCAGCCACTGAAGGTCATTCATGCACAGGCCATGCACCAGCACCAGCAGCTTGCCGGTGGCGGCGCCCGGGGCAGCCAGCGCGTGCAAGTCCAGGGGCAGACCGTGCTGGTACCAGCCCATCCGCGTGCACAGCGGGTTGCCGTCGCGCTGCAGGCGGTCGCCCATCACGCCGTTGAGCGCGGCAATGACCGCCTCGCGCTCCCAATGCACCTCTCCAGCCGACGCGACCGGGGCAAAAAACGGCTCCAGCCGCGCCAAACCCGCCTGCAGGCCCGCATCCACCAGCTGCGTCACCCCCCGGATGCTCTGGTACACCAGCCCGGTCAGCCCCCGCGCGCGACCCGGCTCGGCGCCGCCCGGCAGCCCCAGCGTGCCCAGCACTGACTGGTGCACCCCCTCGGCCACCCGGCTGATGCCGGTGGTGGCCTGCGTGGCCAGGCGCGCCACAGCGCGCAGGTCGGATGCTCGCAACTGGCGCAGCGGGTTGGTTGCCGCAGCTTTGGCGCCGTCGCCCGCAGGGGTAGAAGCAGCAGGCTTGCGTGGCCGAGGTGCGGAAGGAAGGGGCATGAGAGGGGCTCCGTTCAGACAATATTCGCAAGAAACCCAGGGCTCTCAGAACCGCTCGTTGGGGCACAGGTAACGCCACTGACCCACGGGCAGGTTGCCAAGGGTCACACGCCCGATGCGGATGCGCTTGAGGCCCACCACCTTGAGCCCCACCAGCTCACACATGCGGCGGATCTGGCGCTTTTTGCCCTCGTTGAGCACAAAACGCAGTTGCTCGGGGTTTTGCCAATCGACCCTGGCGGGCTTGAGCGGCTCGCCGTCCAGGCTCAGGCCGTGGCGCAGGCGTTCCAGCAGCTCTTTGGGAAACACCGCCTGCACATTGGTGCTGACCGGGTCGCGCTCGTTGATTTCCTGCAGCGGCGCGGAGCGCTCGCTGGGGTGGTGGGGTGCCGCCTGGCCCGGGGCCTGGTAGAGCACGCGCACCAGGTACTCCTTTTCCATCACGGAGTCCTCGCCAATGATCTGCCTGGCCACACGGCCGTCCTGGGTCAGCACCAGGAGGCCCACCGAGTCGATATCGAGCCGCCCGCAGGGCGCAAGGCCCCGCAGCTGCGGCGGGGAGAAGCGGTTGCGGCTGGGGTCCTCGCGCCACTGGGTGCGGGAGTTGATCAGCGCCACGGCGGGCGTGTGGCCATCCTCGGCCTGGCCGCTGACATAGCCGATGGGTTTGTTCAGCAGGATGGTGACGCGCTGCTCCTGGAAACCCTGGGCGATTTTGTCCACCTCGATGCGGTCGGCCGCCGTGACCTGCTGGCCCATGGTGGCTACCACACCATTGACCTTGACCCAGCCCTGCTCCACCCAGTCGTCGGCCTCGCGGCGCGAGCACATGCCCAACTCGGCCATGCGCTTGTTCAGCCGTGAGGTGGGCAGGCCGCCCACCGTACCCGTCGCCGGCGCAGGCACCTGGCGCACCGGCGCCACAAAGGCACCCGAGGCGACGCGGTAGTTGGAGGGCGCTGGTGCGCGGGGCGGCCGTGGCGCCCGGGGCGGCGGGGCGGGCCGTGCAGAAGCAGGCCGTGCAGGTGCGGGCTTGGCCATCAGGGTCGGGCGGCGCAGCACGGGACGTGCGGCGGGCGCGGAGGAAGAAGCAAGTGTGGGGCCGCCAACGTCAGAGGCTGGAGCGGCGGTGGGGCCCGCAGGTGGGCGAGAGGAGGAGGAAGACATTGCGTGTATTTACGCTTGCGGACCGCCCAGACCCCAAACCGGGATGCAACCGATCGACGCCACCTAGACCTGGCGGGCCTGCCAGGCCAGAAAATCATCCACCGGCAGGGGCCGTGCAATGTGATACCCCTGCGCCTCGTCGCAGGCCAGCGCACGCAGGCGATCCTGGATAGCAGCAGTCTCCACGCCTTCGGCCACCACCGTGAGTCCCAGGTTGTGCGCGAGGTCGATGGTGGAGCGCACGATCATCGCGTCGTCCTCACCGGTCTCCATGCCCATCACAAACGATTTGTCGATCTTGAGTTCATCCACCGGCAGGCGCTTGAGGTAGGCCAAAGACGAATACCCCGTGCCGAAATCGTCGATGGACAGCTTGAAGCCCTGCTCTGACAAGCGGTTGAGCATGGCCTCGGCGCGCTGGGGGTCGTCCATGATCGCGCTTTCGGTGATCTCCAGGCAGAAGGCACTGGCTGCCACCCCATGGCGCACCAGGATCTCGGCCAGCCGGTGGCTCAGTTCGGGGTCGAGCAGATCGCGGGTGGAGAGGTTGACCGACACCCTGAGCGGCAGACCCTGCGTGCGTGGGTCTGCCAGCAGGCGCGCGACTTCTTCAAACATCCACAGCGTAAGTTGGCGCACAAACCCGGTCTGCTCGGCAAACGGAATGAACTGCATGGGCGGCACCAGCCCCCGCTGCGGGTGCTGCCAGCGCACCAGCGCCTCGGCCGCCAGGCCCGGCTGCCCGTGCAGGGGCACCTTGGGCTGCAGGTACAGACGCAGCTCATGGTGCTCCACGGCATGGCGCAGCTCGGTCAGCAGTGACAGGGTCTGCGCACTGGACGAGTCAAACGCCGCGTCGTACTGCAGAGCCCCGCTGAGCTTGCGCTTGGCGGCGTACATGGCAATTTCAGAACGGCTGAGCAGCGTGTCGGCGTCGCCCGCATCGCCCGGCCAGCAGGCAAAGCCAATGCCAGCGCTCAGGTCCACCGTCTGGTCCTCAAAGGCCAGCGGCTCCTCGAACGACTGGTTGATGCGCTGGGCAATGTCGTGCGCATCCGCCGCATCGGCGCGCTGCAGCAGGATGGCGAACTCATTGCCCCCCAGCCGCGCCACCATGTCATCGGGCGAGAGCACCTGCTGGCTCAGGCGCTCGGCCACGGCCTGCAACAGGCGGTCGCCAAAGGCATAGCCCAGCACATCGTTGACATGCTTGAAGCGGTCCAGATCCAGCGTGAGCACGGCCAGGGGCTGCGGCGTGCTGGCACTGCCGGCAATGGCCTGCACCACGGCGTCGCGAAAACGCTCCCGGTTGGGCAGGCCCGTCAGGCGGTCCCAGTAGGCCAGGCGGCGGATTTCGGTTTGCTGGGCACCAATGTCCACGCGCATGTGGTCGAACGAGCGCGCCAAGTTGCCGATCTCGTCGGTGCGGTCGGTGTGCTCCAGCGGCACGTCGTATTCGCCACGCGACAGCCGCTGCGTGGCTGCCAGCAAGGAGCGCAGCGGCGTAGCAAGCCTTTGTGCCACCAGGCCCGTGCCCACGGCAAACAGCAGCACACCGGCCACCGTGATGATGGCCAGCAGCACCTGCAGCTGGCGATAGGGTGCTACCACCTCGTCCACCGACCGCAGCAGCAGCGAGTGCACCTCGCCCCCCACGCTGTCGAGCGGGCTGGAGCGCGCGAGCAAGGTGCCCTCGGCGGTCTGCAGCTCGCCCGCCGCGCCGCCGCTGGCCAGCAGCAAGGCCTGTGCGTCCGCTGGCAGGGTGCTGACCGGCAGGCTCAGCGCGCCCCCGGGGGCCTTGACCATCAGGGCCACATGCACGGACAGGAGCTGGCGCATTTCGTCGGCACGCGACTGGTCGATGCGAAAGCCCATCAGCACCCAGCCAATGACCACCGGCGCCCGCATGGGCACCATCACGAACTGGTAGGGGACGCCGTCCATCACCGCGATCTGACTGCCCTGGGGCTGTTGCGCGAGGCGCGGCACCACCTGCTGGAGCGTGGCCGGAAACTGGTCCATGCTGCCCGTGAGGCTGACCGCACGCAGCGTGAGGTCGGTGCCCAGCAGCGCAGTCACGGCCGCGCCGATGCGGCTGCCGTGGTTTTCCAGCACCGACTGGATGGTTTCTTCGTCGCCCGAGTTGACCGCCGACCGAAACCCGTAGTCCGCCGCCAGCAGGGCCGAGCCCTGGCGCAGTTGCTCCGCGTTCTGGTCCAGCAGGCGGCGCCAGATGTTTTCGTCCAGGTCGAGGGCGCGCGCGATCTGGGCGCGTGCATTGCGGTCGATGGAGGCCCGCACCACGGCAAACCCCGCCGCCTGCACGATGAGCAGCAGCAGCAACGACAACCCCACCAGCCGCAGGATCAGGCTGCGCCGGGCCAGGCGCAGCCGCTTCAAGGCTGCAACCCCGTCATGCGCACCGCCGCCGTGGCCGTTCCCGTGGCTGGCACGGTCAGCGCCTGCTCCAGGGCCGGTGCGCCCACAGGCAGGCGGGCGTGCCAGGTGCGTAGCGTGTAGGTGCCAGGCGGCACGTTGTCGAGCTGCACTTTGCCTGTGGCCGCAGGGGTGCGGGCGTAGTACGGCGTGTCCACCACCAGCACCCAGCCCACCATCTGGTCGTGGATGTTGCAGCCCAGGGCGACCACACCAGACTTGTCAAACAACACCGGGTTGGACGGCGTGCCGCTGTAGAGCTTGAGCTCGAACTTCTTGGCGGGCGAGAAGGAGTACACGTGGTGTCGCACCGAGTCGCGGTTGGGGAACAGCACCTCGGTGCCCACGGGCACCACCAGCACACCGGGCACGAACTGCCGCTTCTCCTGCGCCATCTCCACGCCAACGAGCGGCTTGACCTGCTTGCGGGCCTCGGCCGAGTCCAGAAACACCACAGCATCGGCCAGCGGCTTGCCCGCAGCGTCGGACACATCGACCTGCACCGTGCCCGCCTGCGCGCCGCCAGCCAGCAGTACCAGCGCAGCGAGCGCTGCCAACCAGGCCAGCGTGGCGGGTCGCAGCGTCAGCGGGCCAGCCAGCCTCATGGTTCGATCGCCAGGCCCACCAGGGGCGCGCCATCGCCCACCACGCCCAGAGGGCGGGTGGCGCCAGTGGCCAGGTCCACCTGGTGCAGGCGGGTCTGGGTGTCGGCAGCCGTGCGCACGGCAATGAGGGCGGTGTTGCCCACGTCGGCAATGTCAAAGCTCACATCCGTGAGCGGCCCCAGCCCCAGCGGGCCCACGGTGCGCAGCTGCCCGGCGTTGGGCGAAACCACCGGCTGGGTGCCCTCGCGTGAGCCCTGCATCACCAGCACACCCAGCGCGCGGTCGATCGCGTAGTTGGTGGTGATCTTGCTGTCGTTGGGGTTGTAGGTGTAGGCGGCACCGGCAATGTCGGGCTGTCGGCGGGCGTTTACATCGCCCCAGGCGTAGCGCAGGTTGGGATCAGGCTGCACACCTTCTACGGTGGCATCGCCATCGACCACCGCCCCGGTGTCGGGGTGCAGGCGCAGGTTCTGCCCCATGTTGGACACCACCCGGATGCGATCGGCCGCCGGGTTGAAGTCAAAGCCGAACACCGCACCCTGCAGTGCCAGCGCGGCAGGCGCGGGGCCGACAGGGCGCAGCGCACCGGTGGGAATGTCGAGCGTGTACAGGCGGCCCGCTTGCGACAGCGCATAGAGCACGCCCTTGGCCACGCGGAAGTCGATGCCCACCAGCCGCTCGCCGGGCGCCAGGCCCGTTACCGGGCGCCGCTCCAGGATGCGGTCAGGCTGCGCTGCCTGGAAGGTGATGAGTTCCTGCGAGGCCGTCACCGCCACCAGGGTTTCGCGCAAACCGGTGTCGGGCCGGGGCGCTGCACAGCCGGCCAGCACGGCCAATGCCGCTGCGGCAACGGCCGCACGCAGCGTAAAGGAGGGAAAAAATGAATGCATGGGACGCCTCGCAAGTGTTACAGGCTTATACCTGATCGGCTGCACCCGCGGCGGGGACAAGGGCAAACCCCAAGCCTCCATTCACTATGTTTTTGATAGCGCAAAAGGCAATATTTACTTGCGCCTCTAGCATTCTTACCTGACTAGGTACATTTCTCAGACACGTCTTCCTCAATCGTTCGGGCTGAGCCTGTCAAAGCCAGGGCGCTCCTTGCGAGCAGCCCTTCGACAAGCTCAGGGCGAACGGGTTTATCTGAGACTACGCGCATTTGCTGGCCGCACGCAAGCGCAAGAAGGTCGCCTTGGTGGCTTGCATGCGCAAGCTGCTGACGATGCTGAACGCTATCGCCAAACACGGCTCCACTTGGAATCCAAATCACCATTGCGCTTGACTTCCAAGACGGTTGCTCAGTGGGCCGTCACACTGGACCGAAGCGCAGCCAGGTCCAGCACGCGCAGGCCACCGTACTCCACACGAATGGCGCCTTGCGCCTGCAGCGCCGCCAGCGCCTCGTTCACGCGCTGGCGCGACAGGCCCACGAGGTATGCGAGCTCCTGCTGCGTGATGCGCAGCACCTGGCCCACGCCGGGGTACAGCACCGGGTTGAACAGCGCTGCCAGGCTGCGCGCCACGCGCACATCGGGGCTGCCCAGGCGGTCGATCTCGCGCGCCGCGATGAACTGGCCCAGGCGCTCGTTGAGCTGGTTCATGACGAAGCGGTTGAACGGAATCGAGTGGTCGAGCAGCCAGTGAAAGGTGTCGATCGGCAGCCCCGCCACGACACTCTTGCGCAGCGCCTGGATGTTGTAGCGGTAGGGCTCGCGCTTGACCGCCGTGCCCTCGCCGAACCAGCCACCCGGGGGCACGCCGGTGAAGGTCATGGTGCCGCCCTGGGCGTTGTCCGCGCTCATTTTGAGCAGGCCGTCCACCAGGCCGAACCAGTAGGTCACGGGGCGGCCGACGCGGCACACGTAGTCGCCCGCCTTGGCGTCGCCCACCACCAGCGTGGCCACCGCGCGCTCACGCGCTTCGGCTTCGAGCAGGCCCAGCCAGGGAATGCCGTCGAGCTCGCCGCGTGAGGGCGGGCGACGGCGCTGGTGCAGGGAAAGGTCTTGGCTCATGGCAGTGCTACGGCAATGGGACGGGCGGCGCGGCAGGGCGCAACGGGCGTGCGACCGCAGCAAGAGGTGGCGCCCATATTCCTGGCATGGTCATAATCTACTGGAATACCACATGTCCGATTGTCATTGCGCGGACAGATTTTTATGTTCCGGAACCGCAAGATTCGCCGTTTTACTGCAGCCTGAGGAATTCCAATATGCCCCACGCCCTCCAGACCCGACTGTCCCGCCGCACGCTGCTCGCCGGCACCGCCGCCGTGGCCTTGCCTTGGCTGCAGGCGGGTCCGGCCAACGCGCAGGAAAGCCAGATCGTGCTCGGCCAGAGCACCGACCTGACGGGCCCGCTGGGCGAGCTGGGATCGGCCATGCACCAGGGCGCCCAGGCCGCCTTCGCTGCCGTGAACGCGCGCGGCGGCATCCAGGGCCGTAGCATCGTGCTCAACACGCTGGACGACCAGTACGATGTGCAAAAAGGCCTGGCCAACGTCAAGCAACTGATGGCCGACCCCAACACCTTCGCGCTGTTCAATTGCATGGGCACCGCCAACGTCGAGGCCATGCTGCCCATGGTGCTGGAGTCGGGCATCCCGTTCTTCGCACCCTTCACCGGCGCGCAGCTCAGCCGCGTGCCGCAGCGCAACGTGTTCAACATCCGCGCCAGCTACGCCGAAGAGGCTGAAAAGCTGGTGCAGCACCTGCACACGCTGGGCATCAAGCGCATCGCCATCGCCTACCAGGCCAACAGCTTCGGCAAGGAGGTGTTCAACGCCACGCAGCGCTCCATGGCCAAGCTGGGCCTGCCCGAGGGCCCTTCGGCCACGGTGGAGAACAACGCCAGCGACGCCGCCACCGCCGCCGCCAAGATCGCCCAGGCCCAGCCCGAAGCCGTGCTGATCGGCCTGGCGGGCAAGCCCGCCATGGAGTTCGTCAAGTCCTTCCGCGCACTGCGCCGTGGCACTTCGCTGTACGGGCTGTCGGTGCTGGGCACGTCGGCCAACATCGCCGCGCTGGGCGCCGACGGCGTGGGCATGGCACTGACCCAGGTGATGCCGTTGCCCACCAACCCGGTGGTGCCGGTGTCCCGCGAGTTCATGCAGGCCTGGAAGGCCATCGGCGCCAAAGCCGAGCCCTCGCACCTGGCGCTGGAGGGCTACATCAACGCACGGGTGTTCTGCGAAGCGCTGCAGCGCGCGGGCAAGAACCCCACGCGCGCCAGCTTCATCGACGCCACCTGGAGCCTGCGCAAGCTCGACCTGGGCGGCTTCGAGGTGCACGCCACCGAGCCGGGGCGCAACGCCTCGCGCTTCGTCGAGCTGACACTGGTCGGCCGCGACGGCAAGTACGTGCGCTAAGCAACTGCGCACCGAGAACGTGTTCACGTTCTGAGCGCGGGCATCCTCGGCCCGCGCCCCTTTCTTTCCCCTTTCCCCTTTCCCCTGTCCCCGTAGCGCTTACAAGGGCCCCGGCTCCCGGGCCCTGCGCTGCCTTGCGCGTCCGCGCAATACCAAAAGCGACAAACCCAGGCGCCAGTAAGGTTAACCCGATGGGGAGTTTCCCGTAAATTGTCATTGGCAAGACATATTGACGTCAAAGTCCTCCCTACCATTGCTTGCAACTTCATAGGTAAGGCATGAGCGTGCCGAACCCGCCCTCTTTGGTGAACCACAGGAACAACCGTCCATGAGCACCACGTTTCCGCATCTGCTGCTAAAGCATGCCGCCGAGCGTCCCGATGCCCCGGCGCTGCGCGAAAAAGAATATGGCATCTGGCAAACCTGGAGCTGGTCTGACACGGCCCGCACCGTGCGCCACATGGCCTGCGGCTTGGCCTCGCTGGGCCTGCAGCGTGGCCAGAACCTGGCCCTGATCAGCGACAACCGACCACACCTTTACATGGGCTTCGTCGCCGCCCAGGCGCTGGGCGCCGTGCCGGTGCCGCTGTACCAGGACGCCGTGGCCACCGAGATGACGTTCGTGATGCAGGACGCGGAGATCACCGTGGCCTTCGCCGAGAACCAGGAACAGGTGGACAAACTGCTGGAAGTGCGCGAGACCGTGCCCAGCATCCGCACCATCATCTACGACGACCCGCGCGGCCTGCGCAACTACAACCAGCCGGGGCTGATCAGCGTGGAGCAGCTTCTGGAGCAAGGCGCTGCCTGGGACAAGGCCCATCCGCAGGCCTGGGACGCCATGGTGGCCGCCGTCAAGCCCGCAGACGTCTCCGTCATCCTTTACACCTCGGGCACCACCGGCAAGCCCAAGGGCGTGTGCCAGACGCATTCCAGCTTCATCGGTGCGGCGCGCGGCGCCACCGAGGTGGACAAGCTGGGCCGGAACGACAGCATCATTTCCTACCTGCCGCCTGCCTGGGTGGGTGACCACCTGTTCTCGCTGGCCCAGTGGCTGGTGGCGGGCTACACCATCAACTGCCCGGAATCGGCAGCCACGGTGAGCATCGACATGCGCGAGATCGGCCCGACGTACTACTTCGCGCCGCCGCGCGTGTTCGAGGGCATGCTGACATCGATCTCCATCCGCATGGAGGATGCCGCGCCGTCCAAGCGCTGGCTGTACGAGAAATGCATGCAGCTCGCGCGCCGCGTCGGCTCCGACATCCTGGACGGCAAGCCGGTGGGCCTGCTCGACCGCATCAAGTACAAGCTCGGTGACCTGATGATCTACGGCCCGCTGCGCAACGCCATGGGGCTGTCGCGCATCCACGTGGCCTACACGGCGGGCGCGGCCATCGGGCCAGACCTGTTCCGCTTCTTCCGTTCCATCGGCATCAACCTCAAGCAGTTCTACGGCCAGACCGAGACCTGCGCCTACGTGTGCCTGCAGCGTGACCGCCAGGTCAACCTGAACACCGTGGGCCAGGCCGCGCCCGGCATCGAGCTGAAGATCGCCGACAACGGCGAAGTGCTGCTCAAGGGCGTGTCGGTGCTCAAGGAGTACTACAAGCGCCCGGACGCCACGGCCGAGGTCATCGACGCCGACGGCTGGTTCCACACCGGCGATGCCGGCGTGATCGACGCCGAAGGCCAACTGCGCATCATCGACCGCGCCAAGGATGTGGGCCGGACCAATTCCGGCGCCATGTTCGCGCCCAACTACATCGAGAACAAGCTCAAGTTCTTCTCGCACGTGAAGGAAGCCGTGTGCTTCGGCCACGAGCGCGACAAGGTGTGCGCCTTCATCAACATCGACTTCGAGGCCGTGGGCAACTGGGCCGAGCGCCAGAACCTGCCTTACGCCGGCTATGTGGACCTGGCCTCCAAGGCCAAGGTGTTGGAGCTGATCGCCGACTGCGTGTCCCAGGTCAACGCCGACCTGGCAAGCGAGCCCGGCATGGCTGGCACGCAGGTGGCGCGCTTCCTGGTGCTGCACAAGGAACTGGACCCGGACGACGACGAGCTGACCCGCACGCGCAAGGTACGCCGCGGCTTCATCGCGCAAAAGTACGGCGTGCTGGTCGATGCCCTGTACTCCGACAAGAAGGAGCAGTTCATCGAGACGCAGGTCAAGTTCGAGGACGGCCGCACCGGCAGCGTAAGCGCGACCCTGACCATCGTGGATGCCAAAACCCACCCCGCCAAAGCCTGATTGGGACGCACAGCCATGACACAGAAAAAGATCGGTGATGTCATTCTCGACATCAAGAACATCAGCCTGCGCTTTGGCGGCGTGAAGGCGCTGACGGACATCTCGTTCAACGTGAAAGAGCACGAGATCCGTTCCATCATCGGCCCCAACGGCGCCGGCAAGTCGTCGATGCTCAACTGCATCAACGGCGTGTACACACCGACCGAGGGCTCGATCACCTTCCGCGGCAAGACGTTCGACCACATGAACAGCCGCCAAGTGGCCGAGATGGGCGTGGCGCGCACGTTCCAGAACCTGGCGCTGTTCAAGGGCATGAGCGTGATCGACAACATCATGTCGGGGCGCAACCTGAAGATCAAAAGCAACCTCCTGCTGCAGGCGCTGCGCATCGGCCCGGCAGAGAAGGAAGAGATCGCGCACCGCGAGTTTGTCGAGCACATCATCGACTTCCTGGAAATTCAGGCCTACCGCAAGACCCCCGTGGGCCAGTTGCCCTACGGTCTGCAAAAGCGCGTGGACCTGGGCCGCGCCCTGGCCATGGAGCCGCAGGTGCTGCTGCTGGACGAGCCCATGGCCGGCATGAACGTGGAAGAGAAGCAGGACATGTGCCGCTTCATCCTCGACGTGAACGACGAGTTCGGCACCACCATCGTGCTGATCGAGCACGACATGGGCGTGGTGATGGACATCTCTGACCGCGTCGTGGTGCTGGACTACGGCAAGAAGATCGGCGACGGCGCACCTGACGAAGTGCGCAACAACGAAGACGTGATCCGCGCCTACCTGGGCGCCGGGCACTGAGGGCAAGGCAGGAGAGCAACCATGGCATTCTTTTTGGAAACCCTGATCGGCGGCCTGATGGCGGGCATGCTGTACTCGCTGGTCGCGCTCGGCTTCGTGCTGATCTTCAAGGCCTCGGGCGTATTCAACTTCGCGCAAGGCGCCATGGTGCTGTTCGCAGCCCTGGCCATGGCGCGCTTCGCAGAATGGATCCCCAAGTGGACCGGCATCGACAACATGCTGGTGGCCAACCTGGCGGCCTTCATCATCGCGGGCGCCATCATGTTCGTCTGCGCCTGGGTGATCGAGCGGCTGGTGCTGCGCCATCTGGTGAACCAGGAAGGCGCCACGCTGCTGATGGCGACCCTGGGCATCACCTACTTCATGGAAGGCCTGGGCCAGACACTGTTCGGCAGCGACATCTACAAGATCGACGTGGGCATGCCCAAGGAGCCGGTGTTCCTGTTCGAGTCGATGTTCCAGGGCGGCGTACTGGTGAACAAGGAAGACGTGATCGCCGCCGCCATCGCCGCCGCGCTGGTGGTGCTGCTCAGCCTGTTCTTCCAGAAGACCGGCACGGGCCGCGCGCTGCGCGCCGTGGCCGACGACCACCAGGCCGCACAGTCCATCGGCATTCCGCTCAACCGCATCTGGGTCATCGTCTGGTGTGTGGCCGGCGTGGTGGCCCTGGTGGCCGGGATGATCTGGGGCTCCAAGCTGGGCGTGCAGTTCTCGCTGACCACCGTGGCGCTGCGCGCACTGCCGGTGGTGATCTTGGGCGGCCTGACCTCGGTACCCGGCGCCATCATCGGTGGCCTGATCATCGGCGTGGGCGAGAAGCTCTCCGAGGTCTACCTGGGCCCCTTCGTGGGCGGCGGCATCGAGATCTGGTTCGCCTACGTGCTGGCCCTCATGTTCCTGCTGTTCCGGCCCCAGGGCCTGTTCGGCGAGAAGATCATCGACCGCGTCTGAACCGCCGCATCCATCAGAACAATTAGGAGCAAGACATGTTCTACCGCGAAAACGGCCAGTTCAAGACGAGCTACCGTGCCGACCAGCAGATCTTCCCGATCGCGCAGGACCGCATGGTCATCCTGGCCTTCCTGGCCGTGGCCTTTGTGCTTGTGCCCATGCTGGCCAGCGACTACATCTACCGCGCCATCCTGATCCCGCTGGTCATCATGTCGATGGCAGCCCTGGGCGTGAACATCCTGGTCGGCTACTGCGGCCAGATCTCGCTGGGCTCGGGCGCCTTCATGGCCGTAGGGGCCTACGGCGCGTTCAACTTCTTCGTGCGCTTCCCCGGCATGCCGCTGATTCCGGCGCTGATCCTGGGCGGCCTGTGCGCCACCTTCTTCGGCATCCTGTTCGGCCTGCCCAGCCTGCGCGTCAAGGGCCTTTACCTGGCCGTGGCGACGCTGGCCGCACAGTTCTTCAGCGACTGGATGTTCCTGCGCATCAAGTGGTTCACCAACAACTCCGACTCGGGTTCGGTGTCGGTGAACAACCTGCAGCTGCTGGGCTTTCCCATTGAAAGCGCCATGAGCAAGTACCTATTCTGCCTGGCACTGCTGGTGGTCGTGGCCCTGCTGGCCAAGAACCTGGTGCGCGGCGCCATCGGTCGCGAGTGGATGGCCATCCGCGACATGGACGTGGCCGCCAGCGTGATCGGCATCCGCCCCATGTACGCCAAACTGTCGGCCTTCGCCGTCAGCTCCTTCATCGTCGGCATGGCCGGCGCGCTGTGGGCTTTCGTGCACCTGGGCTCGTGGGAGCCGGCCGCGTTCTCGGTGGAAGTGTCGTTCCGCCTGCTGTTCATGGTCATCATCGGCGGCCTGGGCTCCATCATGGGTGCGTTCTTCGGCGCCGCCTTCATCGTGGTGCTGCCCATCTTCCTGAACCAGTTCCTGCCCGCCTTCCTTGGCTTGTTCGGCATGGAGATCTCGACCGCCGGCCTGTCGCACGCCGAGCTGATGATCTTCGGCGCGCTGATCGTCTGGTTCCTGATCGTCGAGCCCCACGGCCTGGCCAAGCTGTGGTCCACCGCCAAGCAGAAGCTGCGCGTGTGGCCCTTCCCCCATTGATTCCCGTTCCTGCGTTTCGCCCACCTCTGACTAGGAGACAACCATGAAGCTTTCGAAAATCGTGATCGCTGCCGCCGTCGTTGCCGCAGGCGCCTCTGGCGTGGCCACGAGCGCATTCGCGCAGGCCAAGGAGCAGTTCTTCCCGCTGCTGTCCTACCGCACGGGCCCCTACGCCCCCAACGGCACGCCCTGGGCCAACGGCAAACAGGACTACCTCAAGCTCATCAACGCACGCGACGGTGGCATCAACGGCGTGAAGATCACGTTCGAGGAATGCGAAACCGGCTACGCCACCGACCGCGGCGTGGAATGCTACGAACGCCTCAAGAGCAAGCCCGGCGTGGCCCTGTTCGACCCGCAGGCCACCGGCATCACCTTCGCGCTGACCGAGAAGGCCCCCGTGGACAAGATCCCGCTGATGACGCTGGGCTACGGCCTGTCCGTCGCGCAGGACGGCATGGCGTTCAAGTGGAACTTCCCCTACATGGGCAGCTACTGGACCGGTGCTGACATCCTGATCCAGCACATCGGCAAGAACGCCGGTGGCATGGACAAGCTCAAGGGCAAGAAGATCGCCCTGGTGTACCACGACAGCCCGTTCGGCAAAGAGCCCATCCCACTGGTGCAAGAGCGCGCCAAGATGCATGGCTTTGAGCTGCAAATGCTGCCCGTGACCGCCCCCGGCGTGGAGCAGAAGGCCACCTGGCTGCAAGTGCGCCAGAGCCGCCCCGACTACGTGCTGCTGTGGGGCTGGGGCGTGATGAACTCCACCGCCCTGAAGGAAGCGCAAGCCACCGGCTTCCCGCGCGACAAGATGTACGGCGTGTGGTGGGCCGGTGCCGAGCCTGACGTGCGCGACGTGGGCGAAGGCGCCAAGGGCTACCACGCCCTGGCACTCAACGGCTACGGCACCCAGTCCAAGGTCATCCAGGACATCCTGAAGCACGTGCACGACAAGGGCCAGGGCACGGGTCCGAAGGACGAAGTGGGCTCGGTGCTCTACACCCGCGGCGTCATCATCCAGATGCTCGGCGTGGAAGCCGTGCGCCGTGCGCAGGAGCGCTTCGGCAAGGGCAAGGTCATGACGGGCGAGCAAGTGCGCTGGGGCATGGAAAACCTGGCACTCGACCAGAAGAAGCTCGACGCACTGGGCTTTACCGACCTGATGCGCCCGCTGTCCACCAGCTGCACCGACCACATGGGCTCGACCTGGGCGCGCGTGCACACCTGGGATGGCAAGCAGTGGAAGTTCACCTCTGACTGGTACCAGGCCGATGAGCAGATCCTCAAGCCGCTGGTCAAGGCCGGCTCGGAGAAGTACCTGGCCGACAAGAAGATGACACGCCGCGACGCTGCGGACTGCCAGTCTTGAGGACATCCCCCTGAGGCGCTGCGCGCCTTCCCCCTTCTCTCGAATCGCTACGCGATTGGTGAAGGGGGACGACGCCAGCGCTGCGGGGCGGCCCTTGCGCGGCGTCTGCCGGCCTCGGCAGCGCCAGTCTCAATGGCCAGCGACACAGCGGTTGCCCCCGGGCAGCCGCCAATCGAAAGGGCTGCACCCGCAGCCCTCCCGATTGGCACAGCGAAGGCAACACCATGGACTCCAAAAACATCGTTCTGAACGTCAACGGCATCGAGGTGATCTACAACCACGTGATCCTTGTGCTCAAGGGGGTATCGCTGTCGGTGCCCGAAGGCAGCATCGTCGCCATCCTGGGCGGCAACGGCGCGGGCAAGACCACCACGCTGCGCGCCATCTCCAACCTGCTCAAGGCCGAGCGCGGCGAGGTCACCAAGGGCTCGATCGACCTGCGCGGCGAGCGCATCGACAACCTCTCGCCCTCTGACCTGGTCAAGCGCGGCGTGGTGCAGGTCATGGAAGGGCGCCACTGCTTCGCCCACCTGACCATCGAGGAAAACCTCATGACCGGCTCGTACACGCGCAAGAGCAAGGGCGAAATCGCCGCGAACCTGGAGAAGGTCTACAACTACTTCCCGCGCCTGAAAACGCGCCGCACCTCGCAGGCCGCCTACACCTCGGGCGGCGAGCAGCAGATGTGCGCCATTGGCCGCGCCATCATGGCCAACCCCAGCCTGGTGCTGCTTGACGAGCCCTCCATGGGCTTGGCGCCGCAGATCGTGGAAGAGGTGTTCAACATCGTCCAGGACCTGAACAAGAAGGAAAAAGTGACCTTCGTGCTGGCCGAGCAGAACACCAACATGGCGCTGAAGTACTCCGACTACGGCTACATCATGGAAAGCGGCCGCATCGTCATGGACGGCACCGCCAGCGACCTGGCCAGCAACGAGGACGTGAAGGAGTTCTACCTGGGCGTCGGCGGCGGCGAGCGCAAGAGCTTCAAGGACGTCAAGAGCTACAAGCGCCGCAAGCGCTGGCTCGCCTGAGTCCTTTGCCGCCCGATTATTTACTCCTGATTTCGTAGCTGCCAGCGCTTATCTGGTAAGCGCTAGCAGCCTTTTTTGCCCTCAACCTGAAGCACACAGGAGACCACGGCATGAGCAAGTTCTACGACGCCCTGGAAACCCGCCCCCACGCCGAACGCGAGGCCGCCCTGCTGGCTGCGCTGCCCCGGCAGATCCAGCATGCCCGCACGGCCTCGCCCGCGTTCGCCAGCATCCTGGCGGACATCGACCCGGCCACCATCACCAGCCGCGCGGCGCTGGCTGGCCTGCCCGTCACGCGCAAGTACGAACTGCTGCAGCGCCAGCAGGAGCAGCGCGCCCAAAGCGCCTTCGGCGGCTTCGCCACGCACGGGTTTGGCCCGCAGATGCCGCGCGTGTTCGCCAGCCCCGGCACCATCTACGAACCCGAGGGCACGCGGCGCGACTACTGGCGCATGGCGCGCGCCATCCACGCCGCGGGCTTCCGCACGGGCGAGCTGATCCATAACTGCTTCTCCTACCACTTCGTGCCCGCCGGCTCGATGATGGAAACCGGCGCCCACGCGCTGGGCTGCACCGTGTTCCCCGGCGGCACGGGCCAGACCGAGCAGCAGGTGCAGGCCATGGCCGAGCTGCGCCCGGCCGGCTACATCGGCACGCCGAGCTTCCTCAAGCTGATCCTGGAAAAAGCCCAGGCCATGGGCGTGGCGCTGCCCAGCCTGACCAAGGCCCTGGTCTCGGGTGAAGCCTTTCCGCCCTCGCTGCGCGACTGGCTGGCGCAGCACGGCGTGGCCGGCTACCAGTGCTACGCCACCGCCGATCTGGGCCTGATCGCCTATGAGACCAGCGCACGCGAAGGCCTGGTGCTGGACGAAGGCGTGATCGTCGAGATCGTGCGCCCCGGCACCGGCGACCCGGTGCCCGAAGGCGAGGTTGGCGAACTGGTGGTGACCACGCTGAACACCGACTACCCGCTGATCCGTTTCGGCACCGGCGACCTCTCGGCCGTGCTGCCCGGCGACTGCCCGACGGGGCGCACCAACACGCGCATCAAGGGATGGATGGGCCGCGCCGACCAGACCACCAAGGTGCGCGGCATGTTCGTGCACCCTGGCCAGGTGGCGGCCATCACCAAGCGCTTCCCGCAGGTGCAACGCGCGCGCCTGGTGGTCACGGGCGCCATGGCCAACGACCAGATGGTGCTGCAGGTGGAAACCACCGAAACCGCCGAAGGCCTGGCCCTGCAACTGCAAGACGCGGTGCGCGAAGTCACCAAGCTGCGCGGCGAAGTGCAGATGGTGGCCCCGGGCAGCCTGCCCAACGATGGCAAGGTCATCGAGGACGCACGCAGTTACGAGTGACTTCCCCCTGGGGCGCTCACGCGTCCGCTGGCTTGGAGCGCGCCAGACCGAAGCGCTCCGGACTCCTCTTTTGATAGCTTCCCGCGCTTGCCAGGCAAGCCCGGGAGGCTTTTTTTCTTTATAAGACGTCAACCCTCACCAGGTCACTTCGCGCTCGGCGGCGGCGCTGCGGCGCAGCATGTCGAGCAGCGGCGCGGCGCGCTGGCGCAGGTGAACGACATCGGGCCGCTCCTCGGTGCCATCGCCCTCGTGCTCCTGGGCTGCCTGGGCGCGTGCCTGGTCCTCGGCAGCGATGGCCGCCTCGATGGCCGCGATGGCCGCGGGGATCTGCGCCACCGTGACGATGCCGCCCACCCCGGGCTCCTTGCCCATGATCTGCACCAACTGGCGGCCATTGGGTTCGAGCATGATGACGTCGGCCGTGGCACGGGACTTGAACTTGTAAAGCATGGCGAAACCTCGGAAATTAGCTTTTCATGGTGCAACGCACCACCAGCCCATGAGACCGGCGCGGCCCTGCCCAGCAGACGCCGCGCACGGGCCGCCGCGCTGAACTAAGCATGAGTTCCCCTGCCCGCAACGCGCCACGTGGCGAGAGCGGGGGAAGCCGCGAAGCGGCTCGGGGGGGGTTGTCGTTGCATTTCACACCCCGGCAAGCTGCCGGTACGCGGCGCGCGTGGCGGGAGAGACGCCCTCCAGCACCTGTTCGTACGACGTCTGGTGCAGCGCGATGAGGCGCACCGACGCCACCGTGGCCGAGCGGCAGAACCAGTGGCAGCTGTGCTGCAGCAGGTACAGCTCGGCGGTCACGGTGTAGGCCTGGCGCTTGCGCTCCTGTGCCATGCCCTCCTCGCCACCGGGCGCCTGGGCGACCACGGCGGCAATGCCGCGCGCATGCAGCTGCAGCATTTCGCGCATGTCAAAGGTGGCGGCAGGGAACCAGCGGCTGGCGTACGGCAGCGCGATGGCCAGGGTGCTGACGCGCGCCTCGTCGGCCGGCACGCGACCAAAGTCGTCGGCGAAGGACTGCAGCTGCAGTGCCAGATTTTTCTCGGTCGTGGCCAGCAGATCCCAGATCTGCGCGCGCCGCTGCGCGTCCTGCTCGCCCAGTGCGCGCAGGTAGCCATCGGTCAGCGACTCCATGAGCTTCTCGATCTGGTAACGCGCCAGAAAGCTGCCCAGCAGCGCTACACGCGCGGCGCGCTCGCGCGACTTGAGCAGGTGCAGGCCGAAAAGCAGCAGCAGCGCCAGCGAGAAGATTTCCATCAAAGCCGTCCGAAGGGGTGAATACCGCAAGTGTAGGCGGGCCGTGGCACAGTCAGGGCATGCTTCGATGGCCGAATTCCCTTGCACGGTGGCGCCTGGCCTGGCTCGCGCTGCCCTGGCTGCTGGCTGGTTGCGCGCAGGACAGCCAGCTGGGCTACTACTGGCAGGGCCTGCGCGGGCACCTGGCGCTGATGCAAGCGGCCCGCCCGCTGCCGGCGTGGATCGCCGACGACGCCACCCCGGCGGCGCTGCGCGAGCGGCTGGAGCTGGCGCAGCGCGCCCGCACCTTCGCCGTGAACACGCTGCACCTGCCCGACAACGCCAGCTACCGCCGCTACGCCGACCTGGGCCGCCCCGCCGCCGTGTGGAACGTGGTGGCCGCGCCGCCCGATGCACTGACGCTGCACCGCTGGTGCTTTCCACTCACGGGCTGCATCGGCTACCGCGGCTATTTCACCGAGGCCGGCGCGCAGGCCCAGGCGCGCGCGCTGGCCGCGCAGGGGCTGGAGGTGTCGGTGTATGGCGTGCCCGCGTACTCGACGCTGGGCTACCTGAACTGGCTCGGCGGCGACCCGCTGCTGTCCACCTTCGTGCACTGGCCCGAGGGGGACTTCGTGCGCCTGATGTTCCATGAGCTGGCACACCAGGTGGTCTACGCCGAGGGCGACACGCCGTTCAACGAATCCTTCGCCACCGCGGTAGAGCGCGTGGGCGGGGCCCTGTGGCTGTCGCACCATGCCAGCGCTGCAGTACAGGCGGCGGACCGCGCCAGCCAGGCGCGGCGCACACAGTTCCGCCAGCTCACCCGCGCGACGCGCGCGCGGCTGGCGGAGATTTATGCACAAAAATCGGCCTCAGCCCTTACCAGTCAAGCGCTGGAAGCTATGAAATCAGAAGCAATGCAGGACTTCCGCACGCGCTACGCGGCACTGCGTGCGCAGTGGCTGGCCGCAGCACCACAGGCCGCGCCCACGCTGGCGGGCTACGACCGCTGGGTGGCCCAGGCGAACAACGCCGCCTTCGCCGCGCAGGCGGCCTACGACGGCTGGGCCGATGCGTTCGAGGCGCTGCTGCGGCGCGAGGGAAACGACTGGCCACGGTTTTATGATGCCGTACGAAAAATGGCGGCCCTGCCCGCCGCACAGCGCCTGCAGGCTCTGTGCGCGCTGCAGCCGGCCGCGCCCAAGGAGTTCGCCTGTGTCCCACATCCAAATCCGTCGCCCCCACCAGCTGGGCCTTGAAGCCGCACGCAAGATCGCCTTTGCCTGGGCCGAAAAGGCCGAGGAGAAGCTGGACATGGAGTGCACCTACGAGGAAGGCGACGACCAGGACACGGTGCACTTCACGCGGGCGGGTGTCAACGGCACGCTGCAGGTTTACCCCGACCTGTTCGAGCTGGACGCGCGGCTGGGCTTTCTCGTCAGTGCGTTCAAGCACCACATCGAAGCGGAGCTGAACACGCAGTTCGACAAGCTGCTGGCCCCCGCCAAGGCCAAGCCCGCCAAGAAAAAAGCGGGCTGAAAAAAAGCGGCCCGTGGGCCGCTCTGGCGTGATGCCGCGCCGCCTCAGCGCAGCGATTCGATCAGGTCGATGTACTGCTGCTTGGCCTCGTCGGCGGCCGTGCCCTTGAGCTTCTCCCAGGCGTCCCACTTGGCGCGCCCCACCATGTCGGTGAAGCTGGGCTTCTTGGCCTCGTTGTCACCTTCGGTGGCCTGCTTGTACAGCGCGTAAATCTTCAGCAGCGTCGCGTTGTCGGGGCGCTCGCTGAGCGTTTTGGAATTGGCCACTGCAGCTTCGAAGGTGGCGTTCAGATCGGACATGGAGTCTCCTCGCAAGGTGGGAAAAAACGGGTGTCGGCAAGTACATGCGCCGGTGTATCTTACGGCCCGGCCCCTGCCGCTAGGGTGCATTCCCTAGAGGCCGTCCCCCAAAATCCGCGCACCCTTCCACCACCCCACGCACAGGACACGCCCGCCATGGTCACCCGCATCGCCTCCGCCGCTCCTCTTCTGGCCATGCCCGCACCGGCGGCGCGTGCCGCGCGCATCGTCGGCAAGAACGTGCAGCGCGCGGCCTCGGGCATGCTGGGCTTGTCTGGCGAGCGCATGAGCAAGGTCGATACGGCCTGGCTGCGCATGGACAACGACCACAACCGCATGATGATCAATGGCGTGTGGACGCTTTCGCCCGGCATCCGCTGGCAGGCGCTGTGCGAGCGCGTGCAGCAGCGCTTGCTGCAGTACCCGCGCTTTCGCCAGCGCGTGGTGCAAGACGCGGCCGGTGCCACCTGGGTCGATGACGACCGCTTCGACATCGCCGCGCACGTGGTGCGCGAGCCGCTGCCGCACCGCAAGGGCCAGAGCATGCAACAGGCGCTGCAGCAGCGCGTGGGCGAGCTGGCCATGCAACCGCTGGACGGGCGCCGGCCGCTGTGGCAGATCCATCTGGTCGAGGACTTCACGGGCGACGACGGCGAGAAGGGCAGCGCGCTCATCGTGCGCATCCACCACTGCATCGCCGACGGCATTGCGCTGATCTCGGTCACGCTGTCGCTGGTCGATGGCGGCAGCGAGCCGCCGCAGCGCCACGCCAAGGCAGCGCACGCGGCGGGCAGCCCCGAGGAGTGGCTGGCTGACACGCTGATCCGCCCGTTCACCGACATGGCCGTGAAGGCCATCGACATGGCGGGCGAAAGCGCCGCGCATTCACTGCACCTGCTGCGCGAGCCCGAGAAAATGCTGGAGCAGGGCCTGGCGGGCTCGGTGGAGGCCGCGCGCATGGCCTACCAGCTGGTGAGCGACGCCGCCGCGCTGGCGCTCATGCCCGACGACTCGGCCACGCGCCTGAAGGGCAAGCCGGGCCACGCCAAGCGCGTCGCCTGGTGCCCGCCGCTCCCGCTGGACGAGGTCAAGGCCATCGGCAAGGCGCTGAACTGCTCGGTCAATGACGTGCTGCTGTCGTGCGTGGCCGGTGCCATCGGCGGTTACCTGCGCGCCCAGGGCGACGACCCGGCGGGCCAGGAGATCCGCGCCATGATCCCGGTGAACCTGCGCCCCATGGAGCAGGCCTGGAAGCTGGGCAACCACTTCGGCCTGGTGCCGCTGGTGCTGCCCATCGGCATCGAGAACCCGATTGAACGCGTATACGAGGTGCGCCAACGCATGAACGCGCTCAAGGGCAGCACACAGCCGCTGCTGGCCTTCGCCATGCTGTCGATGGCGGGCATGCTGGTCAAGCCCGCGCAGGACGCGCTGCTAAACCTTTTCGCGCGCAAGACCACCGCCGTGATGACCAACGTGCCCGGCCCGCGCGACGCGCTGACCCTTTGCGGCGCGCGCGTGACGCAATGCATGTTCTGGGTGCCGCAGTCGGGCGACATCGGGCTGGGCGTCTCCATCCTCAGCTACGGCGGCGGCGTGCAGTTTGGCGTCATGACCGACACCACGCTGTGCCCCGAGCCGCAGCAGATCATCGACGCCTTCACGCCCGAATTCGCGCGGCTGTCACTGCTGACCCTGATGCTGCCCTGGGGCGAGGAGTGATGGGCCCCACGACTCGCTACATAATCAATAGCTGCCAGCGCTTGCCCTGTAAGGGCTAGCGCCATTTTTTTTAAAGATTAACCGGGCGCACGGTTCAGCCACGCCTGCGCCAGCCGCACCCAGTAGGTCGCGCCCAGCGGAATCAGCGCGTCGTTGAAGTCGTAGCTCGGGTTGTGCAGCGTGCACGGGCCTGCGCCATGGCCCATGTCGCGGTGGCCGCCGTCGCCGTTGGCGATGAAGCAGTACGCGCCCGGCTTAGCTTGCAGCATGTAGGCGAAGTCCTCGCCACCGAGCGTGGGCTCCTGCGCCAGCACCTTGTCCTTGCCGAGGATGTCCACCATCACCTGGCGCGCGAACGCGGCCTCGGCCGGGCTGTTCACCGTGGGCGGGTAGTTGCGCACGAGCTCGAATTCGCAGCGCGCCTCGTGCGCGGCGCAGGTGTGCTCGGCCACCTGGCGCATGCGGCGCTCGATCAGGTCGAGCAATTCGGTGGTGAAGGTGCGCACCGTGCCCTGCAGCTCGCAGGCATCGGGCACCACGTTGGAGGCCTCCCCGGCATGGATCATGGTGACCGAGATCACACCAGCGTCCAGCGGCTTCTTGTTGCGGCTGACAATGCTCTGGAACCCCTGCACCACCTGGCAGGCGATGGGCACCGGGTCAATGCCCATGTGCGGCATGGCGGCGTGGCTGCCCTTGCCTCGGATGGTGATCTTGAACTCGCTGGTCGAGGCCATCACCGGCCCGGCGCTCACGGCCATGGTGCCCGCAGGCATGCCGGGCCAGTTGTGCATGCCGAACACGGCCTCCATGGGGAAGCGGGTGAACAGGCCATCGTCCATCATCACGCGCGCGCCGCCGCCGCCCTCCTCGGCCGGCTGGAAGATCAGGTACACCGTGCCGTCGAAGTCGCGGTGGCTGGCCAGGTACTGCGCCGCCGCCAGCAGCATGGCGGTATGGCCGTCGTGGCCGCAGGCGTGCATCTTGCCCGGCGCCTGGCTGGCATGCGCGAAGGTATTGAATTCCTGCATCGGCAGCGCATCCATGTCGGCGCGCAGGCCCACAGCGCGCCCGCAGGCACCGCCGTCGCGCCCGTGCACGATGCCCACCACGCCGGTCTTGCCCATGCCGCGATGAAGGGGAATGCCCCACTGCGTGAGCTTTGCGGCCACGAGGTCGGCGGTGCGCACTTCTTCGAA
Source organism: Paenacidovorax caeni (assembly GCF_001298675.1). Classification (GTDB taxonomy): domain Bacteria; phylum Pseudomonadota; class Gammaproteobacteria; order Burkholderiales; family Burkholderiaceae_C; genus Paenacidovorax; species Paenacidovorax caeni. Next base: position 36,886 of record NZ_CYIG01000017.1, on the reverse strand, counting down.
ACACAGCTCGGGGTGGGCGTGGATGTCGCGGCGCAAGGCTGCGATGGCAGGCGCCTGGGCGGCGATGGCGTCAATGGTCTTCATGGCAGTTTTCCTTCGATTGGCACAGTCTAGTACAGCACTTTGGTGAAAGTGGAATACTGCTGCGCCTGCCCCCACTCTCCTGTTCGCCATGCTTTCTTCCAACCCCGTGCGCGGCGCCTGCCCGCACGACTGCCCCGACACCTGTGCCCTCTTGACCACCGTGGAGAACGGCCGCGCCGTGCGCGTGCAGGGCAACCCCGCGCACCGCCACACCGATGGCGTGCTGTGCGCCAAGGTCTCGAAATACGCCGAGCGTACGCACCACCCGGAGCGCATCCTGACACCGCTCATGCGCACCGGCCCCAAGGGCAGCAGGCAGTTCACGTCCGTCTCATGGGACGAAGCACTGGCCGGCATCGCCGCGCGCCTGGGCGAGATTGCCGCGCGCGACCCGCAGGCCATCCTGCCCTACAGCTACGCTGGCACCATGGGGCTGGTGCAGGGCGAGAGCATGGACCGGCGCTTTTTCCACCGCCTCGGCGCCTCGCAGCTGGCGCGCACCATTTGCGCCACGGCGGGCGGCGAGGGCCTGGTGCACACGCTGGGCGGTAAGGTGGGCATGCGCGTGGAGTTCTTCGCCGAGTCGCGCCTCATCGTGATCTGGGGGAGCAATTCGATTGGCAGCAACCTGCATTTCTGGCGTTATGCCCAGCAGGCCAAGCGCGCGGGGGCACGCCTGGTGTGCATCGACCCGCGCCGCACCGAGACTGCGGACAAATGCCATGAGCACCTGCAGCTGCTGCCCGGCACCGATGCGGCGCTGGCGCTGGCGCTGATGCACGAGCTGATCGTGCACGATTGGCTGGATCACGACTACATCGCGCGCTACACCCTGGGCTGGGAGGCCCTGCGCGCGCGCGCCCTGCAATGGCCGCCCGAGCGGGCCGCTGCGGTCTGCGGCCTGCCCGTGGCGCAAATCCGCCAGCTGGCGCAGGACTGGGGCACCACCCAGCCCGCCGCCATCCGCCTGAACTACGGCGTGCAGCGTGCGCACGGCGGCGCCAACGCCGTGCGCGCCGTGGCCTGCCTGCCCGCGCTCACCGGTGCGTGGCGCCAGCGCGCGGGCGGGCTGCTGCTGTCCAGCTCGGGCGCCTTCCCGGTGCAGCGGGCTGCGCTGCAGCGCCCCGACCTGCTGGCCGGGCGCACGTCGCGCACCATCAACATGGTGACCATTGGTGACGATCTGCTGCGCCCGGCCTCGCCCACCTTTGGCCCGAAGATCGAAGCCCTGGTGGTCTACAACAGCAACCCGGTCGCCGTGGCGCCCGATTCGGCGAAGGTGGTGCAAGGCTTCGCGCGCGAGGACCTGTTCACCGTGGTGCTGGAGCATTTCCAGACCGATACGGCCGACTGGGCCGACTACATCCTGCCGGCGACCACGCAGCTCGAACACTGGGACGTGCACCTGGCCTACGGCCACACCGACGTGCTGCTCAACCGCCCGGCGATTGCGCCGCAGGGCCAGGCGCGCAGCAATGCGCAGATCTTTCGCGACCTGGCACGGCACATGGGCTTCACGGAGCCGTGCTTCGATGACACGGACGAGCAGCTCTGCCGCCAGGCCTACGGCGAGGCCGTGGACTTCGAGCACCTGTTGGCGCAAGGCTTCGTCACACTGCCCGGCCCGGAGGCGCCCTTCGCCCAGGGCGGCTTTCCCACGCCATCGGGCCGCTGCGAGTTCCATAGCCCGCGCCTGGCCGCGCGCGGGCTCGATCCGCTGCCCGACTACGTGCCCAACCACGAGGCCCCGGGCCAATCGCCACAGTACCCGCTGGCGATGATCTCGCCGCCCGCGCGCAACTTCCTCAACTCCAGCTTCGTCAACGTGCAAAGCCTGCGCGACATCGAAGGGCGCCCCTTGCTGGAGATCCACCCGCAGGACGCCGCGGCACGCGGCATTGCCGACGGCAGCGTGGTGCGTGTGTTCAACGACCGCGGCAGCCATGCCTGCCACGCGGTGGTCTGCGAGCGCGCGCGCCCGGGCGTGGTGAACGGGCTCGGCATCTGGTGGCGCAAGCTGGGACTGGACGGCACCAACGTCAACCAGCTCACCAGCCAGGCGCTGACCGACCTTGGCGAAGGCCCGACGTTCTACGACTGCGCGGTGCAAGTCGAGGCCCTGGCGTCACGGTAACAATACGCAGGTTGGATTACGCGCGCCCGCGCCTTGACCCATGCACTCCTCCACGACGCTCCGCACGCCACCGCAAACCACCCCCGGCACTGCGCCTGCGGCACGCCCCGCCCGGCGCGCCGCCAGACGCCTCCTCGCCTTGGCGGCGGCCAGCGCCAGCGCACTGCTGGCCTCTTGCGGCGGCGGTAGCAGCACGCCGGTACCGCTGACCCTGGAGCAGAAGGTCGGCCAGATGGTGATGATGGGCATTGATGGCAGCACCCCCGATGCCCCGGGCGTGCAAGAAGCGCTACAGCAAATCCGTGCCGGGCAGTTGGGCGGCATCATCCTGTACCGCTACAACATCACCGGCCCCGCGCAGGTGCGGGCGCTGAACCAGGCACTGCAGCAGGCCAACCCGCTGCCCTACCCGCTGCTGATCGCGCTGGACCAGGAAGGCGGTCTGGTGCAGCGGCTGCGCGCCTCGAACGGGTTTGCCGACACGCCCTCGGCCGAGGACGTCGCGGCACAACAAACACCCGCACAGGCCCGCGCCACCTACGGCCAGATGGCGCGCATGGTGGCCGACGCTGGGTTCAACTTCAACTTCGGCCCGGTGGTCGATCTGCGCGGCGACCCCGCCGACCCGTTGCAGCAGGCGGTTTCGCCCGTCATCGGCAAGCTCAAGCGCGCCTACTCCAACGACCCGGCCACGGTGGTGCGCTACGCCGAGACATTCATCCAGGCGCACCACGAGGCCGGCGTGCTCACCGCACTCAAGCATTGGCCCGGCCACGGGCTGGCCACCGGCGACACCCACCTGGGACTGGTGGACGTGACGCAAACGGCACAGCCCATCGAGCAGTGGCCGTTCCAGCAGCTGATCCGCAGCGGCAACGCCGACGCCGTGATGACCGCACACCTGGTCAACCGCAGCGTCGATCCGGACTGGCCAGTCACGCTCTCGCAGCGCTTCATCCAGCCGCTGCTGCGCGCGCGCGACGGCTTCGACGGCGTGGTCGTCACCGACGACCTGCACATGGGGGCCATTCAGCTGCAGCACACGCCCCGCGAAGCGGTGGTGCGCGCCATCCGGGCGGGCAACGACCTGCTGGTGTTATCGAACAACCCGGGCGCTGCCACGCGGGTGCCCGGCTTTCAGCCACGCTATGACATGGGCCGCCATGTGGCCAGCCTGGTGCGCGAGGCGATTGCCAACGGCGAGCTGACCGAGGCCGACATCGACACCGCCTGGCGCCGCCTGGCGCGGCTGCGCGAGCGCCTGGCGGTGCGTTAAAGCACCGCCAGCACCGCCGACTACAGCGCCGCCAGCAGGATGCGGCGCGCCACCTCGGGCGTAATGTCGCGCTGCTCGCCCAGCTTGACCATGCCGTGCGCCTCCAACTGGGCCACCACCGCATCCACGTGCTCAGCCCCCAGGCCGTAAGCGCCCAGGCGCGTAGGCACGCCCAGGCTTTCAAAGAATGCGCGCGTGCGCTCGATGGCGGCGCTGATACGCGCCTCTTCGTCCCCCTCGCGCAGGCCCCACACACGCTCGGCATACTGCAGCAGCTTGGCGCGCTTCGACTCCCGCCGGTCGTTGAGCAACGCGGGCAGCACGATGGCCAGCGTGCGGGCATGGTCAATGCCGTGCAGCGCGGTGAGCTCGTGGCCGATCATGTGCGTGGCCCAGTCCTGCGGCACACCGGCACCAATCAGGCCGTTGAGCGCCAGCGTGGCCGTCCACATCATGTTGGCGCGGTCGGCGTACACCGGCTCCGGCGCAGCCAGGATACGCGGCCCCACTTCAACCAGCGTCTGCAGAATGCCCTCGGCGAAGCGGTCTTGCACCAGCGCGTTGACGGGGTAGGTCAGGTACTGCTCCGTGGTGTGCACGAAGGCATCAACCACGCCGTTGGCCAACTGCTGCGGCGGCAGCGTGTAGGTCTTGGTCGGGTCCAGCACCGCAAAGCGCGGAAAGCAGTGCGCGCTGCTGAAGGGCAGCTTGGCGCCCTTGGCGCGGTGCGTGATGACAGAGCCGTTGTTCATCTCCGAGCCGGTGGCCGGCAGCGTCAGCACGGCGCCGAATGGCATGGCACGCGCGATGTTGCGCCCGCGCTTTTCCAGGATGCTCCAGGGGTCGCCCTCGATGTGCACCGCCGCCGCGATGAACTTGACGGCGTCGATCACCGAGCCGCCGCCCACGGCGAGCAGGAAATCGAAGCTGCCCTCACGGACCTGCTGCACGGCGCGCAGCGCCGTTTCATAGCTCGGATTGGGCTCGATGCCGGAGAACGTCGCGTGGGTCCGCGCGCCCAAGGCCTGGCGCACCTCGGCCAGCGTGCCGTTCTTCTCGGCGCTGGCGCCGCCCACCAGGATCAGCACACGCGCCTGCGCGGGCACCAGGCGATCCAGATCGGCCACGCGGCCCTCGCCAAAGGCAATGTGGGTAGGGTTGTGAAAGTCGAAATTCAGCATAGGGCGTTCCACTGGGTCAAAACATCCAGCGTAGCGCGCTTTGCCCAACCCTGCAGTCGCTCCTGTTTTTGCAGCTGCCAGCGCTTTCTGCATAAGCGCTGGAGCGACTTTTTATTCAGATTCGTGCAGCGCGGCGATCTGCTGGTCGATGGCGCCGAACAGGCTTTGCCCGTCGGCGCCACGCATCTCGATACGGATGGTGTCACCGAACTGCATGAACCCGGTGGACGGCTCGCCGTGCTCGATGGTTTCGATACACCGCTTCTCGGCGATGCAGCTGTAGCCCTTGGCCCAATCCTTGTTGCTCACCGTTCCGCTGCCGACGATGGAGCCGGCACGCACGTTGCGCGTCTTGGCGATATGGGCAATGAGCTGACCAAAGTGAAAGGTCATCTCGGGCCCGGCATCGCACATGCCAACCTTGCGACCATTCCAGGTGGAATGCAGCGCCAGGTGCACGCGCCCGCCCTGCCAGGCTGCGCCCAGCTCGTCGGGCGTGAGGGCCACAGGACTGAACGCCGTCGCCGGCTTGGACTGGAAGAAGCCAAAGCCCTTGGCCAACTCCCCCGGAATGAGGTTGCGCAACGACACGTCGTTGGCCAGCATCACCAGGCGCACGCCCTCCAGCGCCTGCTCGGGCGAAGCGCCCATGCGCACATCGCCGGTGACGACGGCGATCTCGGCCTCGAAGTCGATGCCCATGGCCTCGCTGGGCACCACCACGTCATCGCAAGGCCCGAGGAAATCGTCGCTCGCGCCCTGGTACATCAGCGGATCGGTATAGAAGCTGGCCGGCACCTCGGCACCGCGCGCCTTGCGCACCAGCTCCACGTGGTTGATGTAGGCCGAGCCGTCGGCCCACTGGTAGGCGCGCGGCAGCGGCGCCATGCACTGGCGCGGATCGAACGGAAATGCATGGCGCGCCTTGCCGGCGTTGAGCAGGTCGTACAGGTCCTGCAACTGCGGCGCGAGGAAGTTCCAGTCGTCCAGCACCTGTTGCAGATGGCTGGCAATGCCGGTCGCATAATGGGCCGACCCCAGGTCACGCGATACCACGACCAGTTGGCCGTCGCGCGAACCATCCTTGTAGGTGGCAAGTTTCATGGCGGGTCTCCTGGAACGGCAAGGGCCGCCCCGAATTACGATTGAGTAAACTCATTCAACTAATCGAAAATTCATTTTAGAGCGTGAACACGCTCGCAGTGCAGATGAACAAGGAACGCCTGGGCATACAGTCGGTGGAAGTGGGCTTCGCGTTGCTCGACACCCTGGCGCGCGCCAGCGGGCCGCTCATGCTCAAGGACCTCGCGGCCAGCGCCGGCATGAGTGCAGCCAAGGCACACCGCTACCTGGTCAGCTTCCAGCGCCTGGCCCTGGTAGCGCAAGACATGCGCAGCGCCCGCTACGACCTCGGCCCGACGGCGCTTCAGCTCGGTTTGGCCGCGCTCTCGCGGCTCGATCCGGTGCGCTTGGCGCGTGAACGCATGCCGGCGCTGCGCGAACAACTCGGCCACACCCTGGCGCTGGCCGTCTGGGGCAACCATGGCCCCACCATCGTGCACTGGGAGGAAGCGCCGCAGGCCGTCACGGTCAACCTGCGCCTGGGCGACGTGATGCCGCTGCTGTCTTCGGCCACCGGGCGCTGCTTCGGCACCTACCTGCCCACCGAGACCACAGCCGCGCTGCTGGCGCGCGAGACGGCACTGGCCCGGCGCCAGCAGCGTGCAGACCTGCCCCATAGCGCCGCAGCGGCCCAGACGCTGTGGCACGAAGTACGCGCGCGCGGGCTGGCGCGGGTGGTCGATACGCTGCTGCCCGGCATCGTGGCCTTCTGCGCCCCGGTGTTCGACGCCGACGGCCACCTGGTGCTGGGCATCACCACGCTGGGGCCCGCCGCCACCTTCGACCCGAACTGGGACGGCGCCGTCGCCACGCCCCTGCGCGCTGCGGCACGGCAACTGTCTGCCGACCTGGGCTGGAGCGCGCCCTGATGCCGCGCCGCGCCCTGCTGCTGCTCACGGCCCTGGTGCTGGCCCTGCACGCCCTGGTGCTGCTGGGCCTGCCCGACCTGGCGACACGCCTGCACAGCCCCGAGGTGGCTGCCTTCAGCACCCGCAGCATCGCCCTGCCACCGCCCCAGCCCGCCCCCACCGCGCCGCCGCGCCCCACGCCACCGCCGAAACCCAAACCCAAGCCACAGCCGGCCCCGGTCGCCCAAGATGCCCTGCCCGCGCTGCCTGCCGATGCCTTCCCCACCGATGCTGCCTCGCTGGCCGCCGCCACGGCGGGCGACATCGCCGTGCCGATCGAGCAGCCGCCCGAACGCCTCGAGGCCCCTGCGCAGCTGCCTGTGGCACCCGCGCCTGCCGCGAGCGAGGCGCTGGCTGCCGCCTCTGCCCCCGATGCGCCGGCCAGTGCGCCGCAAGAAAGCACCAGCGCGCCGACCGAACCGCCGGAGCCCCGGGATCCTGGCCTGGCCATCACGCTGCCCGGTGGCGCCAGCGCCCAGGCCGGCGGCGCCGTGCCGCCGCCCGTGCGTGTGCCCCCCCCCACACGCCTGGCGTTCGAGGTGAGCGGCGAAGTCAAGCGCTTCCACTACAGCGCCAGCGCCGAAATGCTCTGGAAGCACGACGGCACGCACTACGAGGCGCGCCAGGAAATCCGCGCCTTCCTGATCGGCTCGCGCGCGCAGACCAGCGTCGGCCAGCTCACCGCGCACGGGCTGCAGCCCCGCCGCTTTGGCGACCGCGTGCGCAGCGAGCAGGCCGCGCATTTCGACTTCGACCAGGGACGCATCACCTTCAGCGCCAACACGCCCTCGGCACCGATTGCGCCGGGCGCACAGGACCGGTTGAGCGTGTTCATCGAGCTGGCGTCGCTGATCGCCGCTGCTCCCGAGCGCTACCCCGAAGGCACCGAGATCGCGCTGACCACGGCCAGCGCACGCTCTGCCAGCCGCTGGGTATTCCGCGTGGCGCAGACCGAGCCGCTGGAGCTGCCCGCAGGCACCATCACGGCGCTGAAGCTGCAACGCGTGCCCGAGGACGAACACGACCAACGCGCCGACCTGTGGCTGGCGCCCAGCGTGCATTACCTGCCGGTGCGCCTGCGCATCACCCAGAGCAGCGGCGATTTTGTCGATTTACGGCTGAAAGAGACCAGCACGCCGTAGGGCCTGCGCTTTCGTGAAATACTGCAAAGCAGCAGCCGGGCCTTGAACTTCCGGGTGCTGGCCGTCATCTGACAGGCAATCGGAAAGGAGGAACGCCATGCAAATGCTCTATGACTCGGACTCTTTCGTGGTGGTTCACATCCTGCCCGAAGCCTTTGAGCCCCCCGGCGGCGATGCGCAGCAGCCGCAGGTGCCCCAGTTGCCACGCCACGGCTTTGAAATCGTGGACAAGCGCTCGGGCAAGGAGGTCTACCTCGACGGCTCGTGGGCCGAAATGTTCCAGCAGCAAATTCTGGCCTGGCAACGCGACACCCCCACGCAGGAAGAAGTCGAGGCCGCGCTGGATCGTTACACCGGGCTGGCGCAGAACCCGGTCATCGTCCACTGACGCTCAACGCGCGCCGCGCCGGCGCGCCATCTCCACGCCCATGGCCTGCTGCGTCGCCTCGGGCAGCAATGCCTGCGCGGCAGGGTAGGCGCTGTCCTCCTCGTGGCGGATGTGCGCGCCATAGCGCGCGGCGAAGCGCGCCAGCAGCGCTTCGTGCTCCGCGCTGAACGCCATCAACTGCCCTTCTGCCAGCGCCTGCAGCGGCACGCGCGCCTGGGCCCAGTCCGCCGCCATGGCGGCGTGGTCGGCCTGCAGCTGCTGCACCAGCGCCACGACCACCGGGCTGCCCTGCGCGAGCAGCGGCGGAAACACGTGCAACTCCTCGTCCTCGTGGTGCAGCGGGGCGGCGATGTCGAAATAGCGCAGCACATCGCGCGCCGCCTGGCGTGCCATGTCGTCGCACGGCGTGTCGTGCAGGTAGTCCTGCAGGCGCTGCAGCAGGCTGAGCATGCGCTGCACGCGCTCATGGCAGGCCTGCAGCATCTCGAAGGGCTGCTCGAAGCCGACGCCGGGCGAATGCAGGCCGGGCAGGGAGGCGGATGCCGTCATTTGAAGTGGACGGGTTCGCCCTGCCGGTCGAATGGCAGCAGCGGACCGAACTGGCCCGCCTTGATCGACTCCACCATGTGCTGCAGCGGTTGCTCGGCATCCGCGCTGCTGGGCGCCTGGCCGCCACGGCCCGCCAGCGCGGCGGCGAACACCAGGCGCCACGGCTGGTGCGGCGCCTCGAACTGCTGAGCCTCGCGCGCCAGCGTGGCAAAGGAGTCCAGCTCCTCGGGCGTTTTGTCCACGCACATCAAGGGCACCAGGGCGCCGCCCTCGCCCTGCGCGAAGCGCGCACGCTGTTCGGAGCTGGCGCCTTCGGGCAGTTCGGTGCCGACGAATACCATCAACAAGCGCTGCGGCTCGGGCTGGGCGCGCGCGGCGCGCAGCAGGTCGTCAAAGTGCTGGATTTGCATGGCTAAGAATTCTCCCACCCCGGCACGATGCCCTCACCCGGAACCAGGGTTCCCACATAGGCCGAGGGCCCTGGGCGCGTGCGCGCGGGCTTGCGTGCCAGCACCGTACCGATGCTGATGAAGCACAACGCCCGCGACGGTGCAGGCAGGCCGAGCAGGCCGCGCAGCGCCACCGACTGCAGGGCCTGGCCACTGGTCAGGGCCGAGCCGAAGCCCAGTGCCGTGGCCATAAGCAGCACGTTCTGCACCGCACAGCCCGCCGACACCAGGCGCTCGTCCCACCCGATGGCCGGGTCGCCACAGGCACCGTCAACCACCAGCACCAGCAGTTCCGGGGCACGAAAGGCCTTTTCGCGTGCCTGCACCAGCTGGTCCGGCGCCGCCTTGGGGTTGCGCTCGGCCAGGGCCTGGGCAAACGCCTCGGCCAGGGCCGGGCGCGCGGCCAGCGGAATGCGCACGAAGCGCCAGGGCAGCAGGCCGCCATGGTCCGGCGCGTGCGCCGCCGCGCCAAGGATGGCCGCCAGCTGCGCCGCATCCGGCCCCGGAGCGCCCAGGCGCTTGGGCAGTACGGTCTGGCGCGCCTGCAGCAGCGCGGCCAGGGCATTGACAGAGAAGGAATCACTCATTTTTCAATAGCTTCCAGCGCTTGATGGGTAAGGGTTTGAGCCGTTTTTTGCATAAATCAAGTTCCTCACCCTGGGCGGCCATCAGCGCGTGGGCGGCCGTACCAGCGGCCCATGCGCAGCCCCCAGGCCAGCACCACCACGGCCCACAGCAGCGCGGCCCACGGCAGCAGGGCCGCGCCCCACGCGGGCCACAGCGCGGCGGCCAGGCGCAGCAGCAGCGCGCCCTGCAGCAGCCAGAACAGGCTCCACAACAAACCATCGGCCACCAGCCGGCGCCCACCATGGCCGCAGGACACGCGCGAGACCATGGCCAGCATCATCGCGCCCATGCAGCCCAGCGCCAGCGCGTGCAGCATGGCCAGCGGCCACACCGCTGTGCCCTGCCAACCGTGCCAGGCATGCGCCGCGCCGCCCAGCACCCAGGCCAGGCCCAGCCAGACGAAGCCCACGTGCAGCATGGCGAGCAGGCGGTTCTTCAGCCCGAGCACACGCCACCACACGCCCGCCAGCCACAGCAGCACGGCGCCCACGCCCAGCTCCAGCATGCCGCGCAGCAGCAGCGCTGGCGCGGACTGGGGCCACCACGCCCCCACCAGCGCGGCGCCCGCCTCGCCCCAGGCCGCCCCGACCATGAGCGCCAGCACCCAGAACGGCCGCCGCGCCGCGATGCCGGGCATGGCGCTGGAGGTGAAGAAGGGAATCATGCGGTGCAGCGCTGCCGCAAAGACCACCAGCACGAAGCCCCACAAGCCGGCCCGCGCCAGGGTTTGCGCCAGAGCGAAATCGCCACGCCACACGGCCAAGCCCAGCGCCGCCAGGCACAGCCAGCCCCCCCCCCAGGCGACCACGATCAGGCGCGCGTGCAGGCGGTCGGCCAGCGGGCTGCACCAGACCAGCCACGCCAGCAGGGCGCCGGTCCAGCCCAAGCCCAGCCAAGCCGCGCCCAGGCCCACCCAGGCCAGCGCCGGGGTCGCCATGGCGCCCCCCAGCCAGGCCAGCCAGCCCAGGGCCTGCAGCACCAGCGGCGCGCACAGCACGCGCACCGGCCAGGGCTGCACCTCCAGCCACTTGGGCAGCGCCGTGAAGCCGAAACCGGCAAAAAACAGCGGCATGAAGCCGAACACCATCACCGCCGCATGCACCACGGCAGGTGGCAATGCGGCCGGCGGCACCCGCCACCATGCCAGCGGCGCAGCCTGCACGCTGGCCCACCACAGGCTGGCCGCGCCCAGCACCACCAGGGCCAGGAAGAAACCCAGCCGGTGCGGCGCCCAGCCCAGCGTGGCCCAGTGCCAGCGCCAGTCAATGCGCGCCAGCGCCTCGGCCGACGGCCGCCCGGCCACCGGCTGCACCGGTATCACAGGCCGCCGCGGTCGCTCCATGTCAGCCCCCCATGGCCCACACCACGGGCGCGGTCCCGGCCAGCAAACGCCGCGCAAGGGCCGCCCCGCCGCGCTGGCGTCGTCCCTCTGCCCGCGCGCAGCGCGAGAGCGGGGGGAAGCCGCGCAGCAGCCCAGGGGGGTGTGCCAAGGCTAGCCGCAAGAACCCATGTGCCCGCACTGGGTGCAGTAGTCGCAGCCGTCCTTGCGAATCATGGCGTGCGCGCCGCACTCGGGGCATTTCTTGCCGGCCATGGGCGGTGGCGTGTCGCTGGCACCGTCCTGTTCGGGGTCGTCCAGCGGCAGACTTTGCTGCACCGGGTCTTGCACGCGGCGCGCCAGGATGTTCTGGATGGCATAGGCCACAGCGGCCACTTCGGAGTCGTGCCACAGCGGCACGCGCGTGCCGTCGGCCTTCTCGTAGGTGCCCAGGCGCACCGGGCCGCGGTCCCAGGCCACTTTGCGCATGTCGGACAGCGCGCGCTCCAGGAAACCGCCGCGCGCGGCCAGCGACAGCAGGCGCATGCTGGAGGTGATCCACTGCTGCGACTCGCTGTTCTGCCCCACGGGCATGAAGAACTCGATGGCGCGGTCCACCGTGCCCTTGCCCACGCCGGTGGGCACGGGCAGGAAGGAGACGATGAGGTACAGGCGCTGGTGGCCGTCCTGCGTCCAGTACTCGATCTTCTCGGCCACGGCCGAGAGGGCGCCTTTGGGGCGGCTCTCGATCACGGTGCGCATCGGGTCGATGGGCTGGCGCTCCTCCTCGCGTGCAGGGGCTGGTGCTGCGGGCGCCGGGGCCGCGGCAGGCGCCGGTGTGGCTTCGAGCACGGCACCCAGGATGGCGTTGGGCCGGTAGGTGGCCAGGCCCTTCAGGCGCGCCTGCCAGGCCTGCAGGTACAGGTGCTTGAAGTCTTCGTACGGGTAGTCAGCCGGCACGTTGACGGTCTTGGAGATCGAGGTATCCACAAAGGGCTGCACCGCCTCCATCATCGCCACGTGGTCGGACGCCGACATCTCCAGCGCCGAGACGAAGTACGGGGGCAGGTTCTTCACGTCGCCGCCCAGGTCACGGTACAGGCGCCAGGCATGGTCTTCCACCTGGTACTCGCTGCGGCTGCCATCGGCCTCGCGCTTGCGGCGCGTGTAGGTCCAGGAGAACGGTGGCTCGATGCCATTGGACGCGTTGTCCGCAAAAGCCAGGCTCACCGTGCCGGTGGGCGCCACCGACAGCAGGTGGCTGTTGCGAATGCCGTGCTGGCGGATGGCGTCCTGCAACGCGGCCGGCAGGCGGCTGGCGAAGGTGCCGGGCGCCAGGTAGCCATCGGCATCGAACTTGGGAAACGCGCCCTTTTCCTGCGCCAGGGCGATGGAGGCGGCGTAGGCGGCGTCGCGCATGCGCTCGGCAATGCGCGCAGCCATGGCGCGGCCATCGGCCGCGTCATAGCGCAGGCACAGCATGGCCAGGGCGTTGCCCATGCCGGTGAAGCCCACGCCAATGCGGCGCTTGGCGGCCGACTCGTCGCGCTGCTGCTGCAGCGGCCAGTAGGTCACGTCCAGCACGTTGTCCAGTGCGCGCACCTGGGTGGCCACCACCTGCTCGAAGGCGTCGAAGTCGAACGCGGGCGCCCCGTCCACGCCGAACGGGTTGCGCACGAAGCGCGTGAGGATGATGGGGCCCAGGTCGCAGCAGCCATAGGGCGGCAGGGGCTGCTCGCCGCAGGGGTTGGTGGCGGCGATCTGCTCGCAGTACTGCAGGTTGTTGTCTTCGTTGATGCGGCCCAGGAACAGGATGCCGGGCTCGGCGAAGTCGTAGGCCGAGCGCATGATGGTGTCCCACAGCTCGCGCGCGCGCAGCGTCTCGTAGACCCACAGCCCGTCGGCGCGCTGGCGCACGCCCGGCTGCTGGCGCAGCTCGCCGCCGGGCTCGGCGCGGTGCACCAGCTCCCAGGCGGTGTCCTGCACCACGGCCTGCATGAATTCGTCGGTCACGCCCACCGACACGTTGAAATTGTTCCAGCGTCCCGGGGTGCGCTTTGCGGTGATGAAGTCGAGCACGTCGGGATGGTCGATGCGCAGCACGCCCATCTGCGCACCACGGCGCGCACCGGCGCTCTCCACGGTGGCGCAGGACTGGTCGAACACGTTGATGTAGCTGCACGGCCCCGAGGCCAGCGAGCCCGTGGCGCGCACGCGCGCGCCGCGCGGGCGGATGCGCGAGAAGTCGTAGCCCACGCCGCCGCCGCGGCGCATGGTTTCAGCCGCCTCGCGCAGGGCTTCGTAGATGCCGGGGTAGCCCGCATCGTCTACACCCTGGATGCAATCGCCCACGGGCTGAACGAAGCAGTTGATGAGCGTTGCCTGGATGTCGGTGCCTGCGGCGCTCATGATGCGGCCGGCGCCGATGGCACCGGCCTGCAGGTTGGCGAGGAATTTGGCCTCCCACTCAGCGCGGCGGTCTTCGGCCTCGACCGAGGCCAGGGCGCGCGCCACGCGCGCGTAGAGCTCCTCGACGCGGGTCTCGCCCGCCTTGAGGTATTTTTCGCGCAGCACATCCAGGCTGATGGGCTGTATGGCGGACTGGGGCGCGGGGGCGGCTTGTTTGCGTTTCATGGATCGGCTTTCCTTTTCACTGCGCGGGGCGGGCAGCCGATTGTCCATTTTTAGTCAACCAGCACCTGCCCATCGTGTTCTACATAGGGGGGATAGGGGCCCGTGCCACTGTTCGACGCCTGCGAGGCCGCAACGAAGCCGCCGGTACGCACGTCGAACACGTGAACTTCCCCTTCCTCGATCACATAGTGCCAGCCATGCAGGGTGATGGTGCCCGCCTCGACGCGCGCGCGCACCATGGGGTAGTTCATCAGGCGCTCGAGCTGCAGCACCACGGCGCGCTGTTCGGTGCGCCGCAGGGCCTCGGGGCCGGGCTGCACCGGCAGCATGGCTTCGCGGCCCAGATCGAGCCAACGGCGCAGATTCTGCGCCTCGGGGGAGACTTCGCCGTACAGCGCCTTGATGGCCCCACAGTGGCTGTGGCCGCACACCACGATGCGGCTGACATTCAGACTGAGGACCGCGAATTCTATGGCCGCGGCGGTGCCGTGGTGGCCGTGGGAGCCATCGTAGGGCGGGACGAATGCGCCCACATTGCGCACCAGGAAAAGCTCGCCCGGCTGCGCGCCGGTGAGCAGGTAGGGCACCAGGCGCGAGTCGGAGCAGCCGATGAAAAGCGTCGTCGGGTGCTGGCCGTCGTCCACCAGCGCCTGGAAGCGCTCGCGGTACTGCGGGTATTCGTCGAGATGGAAGCGGCGCAGCCGCTGCAGCAGTTCGTCGTCAGGCATGGGGCACTTTCTGGCGGCGTCCTGGCGACGTGGCCGCTACTGCACCAGCGGCGTGTCGGCCGCGTCGAGCTGCACGCCTTCGATCTCGGCGGCGCCGGCCAGCAGTTGCAGGTACTGGCGCAGTGCGTTCACCCAGGCTTGCTGGCGCAGCAGCAGGGCCACGCTGGTGTGTACCTGCTCGAAGGGCAGCGCCTGGCCGGGCTGGCGCTCGCACACCTCCACCACGTGCAGGCCGAAGCGGCTGTGCACCAGGCGCGAGAGCACGCCCACCTCTTGCGTGCCGAAAATCTCGCGCGCGAATTCGGGTGCGCAGTCCTCGGTGGCGAGCCAGCCCAACTCGCCGCCGTCCTGGCCGCTGGGGCAGTTGGACCACTGGCGCGCCGCCTGGGCAAAGCGCGCGCCGCCGTCGTCGGCGCAACGCAACTCCAGCAACAGGGCCTCGGCGCGCTGGCGCAGCTGCTTGACGTCGACTCCGGGGGTGACGGCGAACAGCACGTGGCGCAAGCGCACACGCTCGCCCTGCCCGCCCAGCGTGGGGTGCGCGGCGTGGTAGCGCCGGCAGGCGTCCTCGGACGGCTCGGGCACCTGCAGCGCCCGCTCCAGCAGGCGCTCGATGGCGTCGCTCGCCGCAGCGCTCGTGGCGCCATCAAGGTCCGGTGTGTCGGTGGCGGCCAGCAGCCCTTCGCGCTGCGCCTGCTGGCGCAGCAGCTCGGTACAGGCGCGCTGGCGCAGCGCCTCGGGCGGCAGCAGCACGCCTGGCGGGTGCAAGGCCACGCCATTGATGCGGGCCACGGAAATCTGGGCGGTGGCGGTCATGGGGTTTCTCCTGCTTTGATAGCTGCTTGCGCTTGCCTTGCAAAGATTTCAAATTAATTCAATGCCTAAATCATTGCGTGGCAAGCGCTGACAGCTCTTTAGTTCATAGCACCACGGTTGCCGGGCTGGTTGTGGCCAGCGGGCAGGTTCAGGCGCCGGGCGCGCACCAGCTGGTATGGCCGCGCAATGTAGGCCAGCGTGCCGAAGCCGCTCCACACGTGCACCAGGCGGGTGAAGGGGAAGACCAGGAACACGGTCATGCCCAGCGCCATATGCAGCTTGAACACCCAGCCCACGTTGGCCAGCAGCTCCACCGCACCGGTGCGGAAGGTGACGATGCGCTGCGCCCATTCGGCCAGCAGCATCATGACCGAGCCGTCCAAGTGCTGGGCCGACAGCGGGATGGTGGCCAGGCCGAGCGCGAGCTGGACCCACAGCAGCCACAGCAGCACGATGTCGCTGGTCTTGCTGGTGGCGCGGATGCGCACGTCCGACAGGCGGCGGTGCAGCAGCAGCGTGACGCCGATGAAGGCGAGCAGCCCGGCGATGCCACCCGAGACCATGGCCATGAGCTGCTTGGCGCCCGCGCTCATGAAGTGCTCGTAGACGAAGTGCGGCGTGAGCATGCCCACGCTGTGGCCAAAGAACAGGAACAGCACACCGACATGGAACAGGTTGCTGCCCCAGCGCAGGCTGCCGCGGCGCAACAGCTGCGAGGAGTCGCTTTTCCAGGTGTACTGGTCACGGTCAAAGCGCGCCCAGCTGCCAATGAAGAAAACGGCCAGGCAGATGTAGGGGTACAGGCCGAACAGGAAAGTATCGATCCAGGCGGTCATGGCGAGACTCCTTGGGAAGAAGAGGAAGCGCGCGGGTTGCGCACGAAATGCAGCGGCTGGGCCTGGCCCGGGCGGTTTTGCCCCTGGGTGGCGCAGCCGTCGAAGGCCTCGGGCTCGGCCCAGGTGTCGTCCAGTCCGGGCTCGGGCGTGATGGCCACGGCCTGCACACGCTGGCCCGTCACTTCGAGCACAGCGGCGATCACGCAGGCGTACGGGTTGCCCCGGTTGGCCAGCGCGGTAAACAGCGCATTGAGGATGTGGGCCACCTCGCCGAGGAACTCGCGCGCCACCGCGGGCGGCTGGGTGGAGGCAAACTCCAGCACCACGCCCAGGTGGTCGGGCAGCTCAGGCGCCTCGAAATGCAGGCCAGCCTGCTCGTAGGTCTGCAGCAGGTCGATGAGCGCAGGGCCGCGCTCACGCGAATCGCCATGCACATGCTCGAACAGGTGCAGCGAAGTCTGGCGGCCGCGGTCGAAGGTATCGACGTAGCGCGCCTCCGCCTCCATGGGCTCCATGGCGCAGAGCTGGCGGCACAGGGCCTCGATCTCCTGCATGCGCTCGGGCGGAAGCGACTGCTCCAGGCGCAGCGCGTCAAGCAGCGCAGGCATCTGCGCACGCAGCTCCGCGTTGGGATAGCCCACCAGGCGGGCCAGGGCGCGCAGCGTCAGGCGCAGCGATTCCGGGGTTTTCTTGAACATGGCTTGGTTCTCCCTGGCGGCTTACACCGTGGCCTTGATGGGGATGGTGCGGCGCTTCTTGCCGCCGAACATGCTCACGTCGGTCGATCCGTCGGAGCAGCCGTTGCCGAACGAGAAGCCGCAGCCGCCGCGCAGGTCGAAGGCGTTCTCGGCGTACTCGCGGTGCGCCGAGGGGATGACGAAGCGGTCCTCGTAGTTGGCAATGGCCATCACCTGGTACATGTCCTGCACGTCGTGCGCCGTCAGGCCCACCTGCTGCAGCACGGCCAGGTTCTCCACCCGGTCCACATGCATGCCGCGCTGGTAGGCGCGCATGGCCAGCATGCGCTCCAGCGCCCGCACCACGGGGCCGGTGTCGCCGGCGGTGAGCAGGTTGGCCAGGTACTGCACGGGGATGCGCAGCTGCGACACATCGGGAATCTCGCCGTTCACGCCCAGGTGGCCGGCGTTGGCCGCCGAGGTGATGGGCGACAGCGGCGGCACGTACCACACCATGGGCAGTGTGCGGTACTCGGGGTGCAGCGGCAGTGCGATCTTCCAGTCCACGGCCATCTTGTAGACCGGGCTGTTCTTCGCGGCTTCGAGCCAGGCGTCGGGGATGCCGTCGGCACGCGCCTGACGGATGACGTCGGGGTCGTTCGGGTCGAGGAAGATGCCGAGCTGCGCCTCGTACAGGTCGCGGTCGCGCTCCACGCTGGCGGCTTCCTCGATGCGGTCGGCGTCGTACAGCAGCACGCCAAGGTAGCGGATGCGGCCCACGCAGGTTTCAGAGCACACCGTAGGCTGGCCGGCCTCGATGCGCGGGTAGCAGAAGATGCACTTCTCGGCCTTGCCGGTCTGCCAGTTGTAGTAGATCTTCTTGTACGGGCAGCCCGAGACGCACATGCGCCAGCCGCGGCACTTGTCCTGGTCGATCAGCACGATGCCGTCTTCCTCGCGCTTGTAGATCGAGCCCGAGGGGCACGAGGCCACGCACGCCGGGTTCAGGCAGTGCTCGCACAAGCGCGGCAGGTACATCATGAAGGTGTTCTCGAACTGGCCGTACATGTCCTTCTGCACCTGTTCGAAGTTCACGTCGATGCTGCGCTTGGCGAACTCGCCGCCGAGGATTTCCTCCCAGTTCGGGCCCCACTCGATCTTCTCCATGCGCTGGCCCGTGATCAGGCTGCGCGGGCGCGCGGTGGGCGCGGCCTTCATCTCGGGCGCCGACTGCAGGTGGTCGTAGTCGAAGGTGAAGGGCTCGTAGTAGTCGTCGATCTGCGGCAGGTTCGGGTTGGCGAAGATGCGCATGAGCAGCTTCCACTTGCCGCCCTGGCGCGGGACGATCGACCCGTCAGCCAGGCGCGTCCAGCCGCCGTTCCACTTGTCCTGGTTCTCCCACTCCTTGGGGTAGCCGATGCCGGGCTTGGTCTCGACGTTGTTGAACCAGGCGTATTCCACGCCGGGGCGGCTGGTCCAGACGTTCTTGCAGGTGACCGAGCAGGTGTGGCAGCCAATGCACTTGTCCAGGTTCAGCACCATGCCGATTTGTGCGCGTACTCTCATCGTGTTTCTCCTTGTCGCTCAGGCATGTGCGGCGGACGGGGCCGAAGCTTCTTCGTCCATCCAGTCGATGCGGCGCATCTTGCGCACCAGCACGAATTCGTCGCGGTTGGTGCCGATGGTTCCGTAGTAGTTGAAGCCGTAGCTGTACTGCGCGTAGCCGCCGATCATGTGGGTCGGCTTCAGCACCACGCGCGTGACGGAGTTGTGGATGCCGCCGCGCGTGCCGGTGATTTCCGAGCCCGGGGTGTTCACGATTTTTTCCTGCGCGTGGTACATCAGCACCATGCCGGGGTTCACGCGCTGGCTCACCACCGCGCGGGCCGCGATGGCGCCGTTGGCGTTGAACAGCTCGACCCAGTCGTTGTCGACGATGCCGCCGCGCTTGGCGTCGTCTTCACTCAGCCAGATCACCGGGCCGCCGCGGTTGAGCGTGAGCATGTGCAGGTTGTCGCTGTACGTGCTGTGGATGCCCCATTTCTGGTGCGGCGTGATGAAGTTCAGCGCGATCTCGGGATTGCCGTTGGGCATCTTGCCCTCGACCTCGTGCAGCGCCTTCAGGTGCACCGGCGGGCGGTAGGCGCAGAAGCCCTCGCCGAAGTCGCGCATCCAGGGGTGGTCCTGGTAGAACTGCTGGCGGCCCGTGAGGGTGCGCCATGGAATCAGCTCGTGCACGTTGGTGTAGCCAGCGTTGTAGCTGACTTTCTCGCTCTCCAGCCCGCTCCAGGTGGGCGAGCTGATGATCTTGCGCGGCTGCGCCTGGATGTCGCGGAAGCGGATCTTTTCATCTTCGCGGTGCAGTGCCAGGTGCACGTGTTCGCGCCCGGTCTGCTTACCCAGGGCCTCCCAGGCCTTGCAGGCCACGTGGCCGTTGGTCTCGGGCGCGAGCATCATCACCACCTCGGTGGCGTCGATGTCGCTGACGATCTTCGGCCGCCCCTGCGTCACGCCCTCCTCGCGCACGCGGCCGTTGAGGTCGCCCAGTTGCTCCACCTCGGTCTGGGTGTTCCAGGCGATGCCCTTGCCGCCGTTGCCGATGCGGTCCATCAACGGGCCCAGGGCCGTGAAGCGCTTGTAGGTGTTGGGGTAGTCACGCTCCACCACGGAGATCTGCGGCGCCGTCACGCCGGGGATCAGATCGACCTCGCCGCTCTTCCAGTCTTTCACACCGTAGGGCTGCGCCAGCTCGGCCGGGGTGTCGTGCATGATGGGCGTGAGCACGACTTCCTTCTCCACGCCCAGGTGGCCCGTGCAGACTTCGCTGAAGGCCTTGGCGAAGCCCTTGTAGATCTCCCAGTCGCTCTTGGCCTGCCAGGCCGGGTCCACGGCCGCCGACAGCGGGTGGATGAACGGGTGCATGTCGCTGGTGTTGAGGTCGTTCTTCTCGTACCAGGTGGCCGTGGGCAACACGATGTCCGAATACAGGCAGGTGGTGCTCATGCGGAAATCGAGCGTGACCAGCAGGTCCAGCTTGCCTTCAGGCGCCTGGGCGTGCCACTGCACTTCTTCGGGCTTGGCATCCTGCGGGCCCAGGTCCTTGCCCTGCACGCCGTGGGTGGTGCCCAGCAGGTGCTTGAGGAAGTACTCGTGCCCCTTGCCCGAACTGCCCAGGATGTTGGAGCGCCACACGAACATGTTGCGCGGCCAGTTGGCAGGGTGGTCGGGGTCCTCACAGCTCATGGTGAGCGAGCCGTCTTCGAGCGACTGCACCACGTAGTCCTTGGGGTCCATGCCGCGCTTTTGCGCGTCCTTGACCACCTGCAGCGGGTTGGTCTGCAGCTGCGGCGCACTGGGCAGCCAGCCCATGCGTTCGGAGCGCACGTTGAAGTCGATCATCGCGCCCTGGTAGGCCTGGCGGTCGGCCAGGGGCGAGAGAACTTCTTCCACGCCCAGTTTTTCGTAGCGCCACTGGTCGGTGTGGGCATAGAAGAAGCTGGTGGAGTTCTGCTGGCGCGGCGGGCGGATCCAGTCCAGCGCAAAGGCCAGCGCCGTCCAGCCGGTTTGCGGACGCAGCTTTTCCTGGCCCACGTAGTGCGACCAGCCACCACCGCTCTGGCCGATGCAGCCACACATCATCAGCATGTTGATGATGCCGCGGTAGTTCATGTCGCAGTGGTACCAGTGGTTCATGGCCGCGCCGATGATGACCATGGACTTGCCATGCGTCTTGTCGGCGTTGTCGGCGAACTGGCGCGCGATGGCGATCACCTGGTCGCGCGGCACGCCGGTAATGCGCTCCTGCCATGCCGGGGTATAGGGCGCGTTGGCGTCATAGCCCTCGTAGGCGCCCTCGCCGGGCAGGCCGCGGTGGATGCCGTACTGCGCCGCCTGCAGGTCGAACACCGTGGCCACGGCCACGCGGCCCTGCACGCCCTCGCCGCTCAGGTCGAGGTGGGTGACGGGCACGCGGCGCACCACCACGTCGCCACCCTGGTCGTTGGCGCTGAAGTTGGGCGTGGCGATGCCGCCGAAGTACGGGAAGGCCACGTCGGCCACGTCATGCGCCTGCGCGCCGTCTTCGAGCACCGAGAGCTTGAGCTGCACGTCATTGCCCGTGCGCGCCTCTTTCGATTCGAGGTTCCACAGCCCCTGGTCGTCACGACCGTCCTTGCCCCAGCGGAAGCCGATCGAGCCGTTAGGCAGCGCCACCTGGCCGTCGGTGCCGTAGGCCACGGTCTTCCAGTCGGGGTGGTTGGTCTGGCCCAGGTGGCCCTCGAAGTCGCTGGCGCGCACGTAGCGGCCCGGCACCATGACCGTGCGCCCGTCGGGCAGCGTCTTTTGCTCCAGCACCACGAGCAGCGGCAGATCGGTGTAGCGGCGCGCGTAGTCGTCAAAGTACGCCGAGCGCTTGTCGAAGTAAAACTCCTTGAGGATCACATGCCCCATGGCCATGGCCACGGCGGCATCGGTGCCCTGCTTGGGGTGCATCCACAGGTCGGCCAGCTTGGCCACCTCGGAGTAGTCGGGTGTGACGGCCACGACCTTGGCGCCCTTGTAGCGCACCTCGGTGAAGAAGTGGGCGTCGGGCGTGCGCGTCTGCGGTACGTTCGAGCCCCAGGCGATGATGAAGTTGGAGTTGTACCAGTCGGCGCTCTCCGGCACGTCGGTCTGCTCGCCCCACACCTGCGGACTGGACGGCGGCAAGTCGCAGTACCAGTCGTAGAAGCTCATGCACACGCCGCCAATCAGGCTCAGGTAGCGCGAGCCTGCGGCGTAGGAAATCATCGACATCGCCGGAATCGGCGAGAAGCCGATGATGCGATCCGGGCCATGCTTTTTGATGGTGTAGACGTTGGCCGCAGCGATCATCTGGTTGACTTCGTCCCAGGTGCTGCGCACGAAGCCGCCCAGGCCGCGCTGCTTCTGCCACTCGCGCCGCGCACTGTCGTTCTCGACGATGGCGGCCCAGGCATCGACCGGACTCTTGGCCACGGTCAGCGCCGCGCGCCAGTGCTTGAGCAGGCGCCCACGCACCATGGGGTATTTCACGCGGTTGGCGCTGTAGAGGTACCACGAGTACGACGCACCACGCGCGCAGCCGCGCGGCTCGTGGTTGGGCAGGTCAGCGCGCGTGCGCGGGTAATCGGTCTGCTGGGTTTCCCAGGTGACGATACCGCCCTTGACGTAAATCTTCCACGAGCAAGAGCCCGTGCAGTTCACGCCGTGGGTGGAGCGCACGATCTTGTCGTGCGCCCAGCGGTCGCGGTAGGCATCTTCCCAGGTACGGTCTTCGCCGTTGGTCTGGCCGTGGCCATCCGAGAAGGTTTCACGCGGCTGCGCGAAGTAAGAGAGACGGTCGAGAAAATGACTCATCGTGGGGCTCCTTGAAATCGTTGTCGGGGTCAGGGACGTATCAGCAAGGCATTTCCGCGTTCTTGCGCGCGTAGTACCACCAGGTGATGACGATGCACAGGGTGTAGAAAACCGCAAACATCCACAGCGCGAACTCGGGCCCGCCCGTTGCCGCGATTGAGCTGCCATAGCTCTTGGGAATGAAGAAACCGCCGTACGCCCCCAGCGCGCCGGCAAAGCCGACGGCGGCGGCGCCCTCGGTGTTGCCGTCCTTGATGGCCTGGGCCTTGGCGGCGTCGTCGTTGCCGCGCAGCTCGTTGAGCTTCTGCGTGAGAAAAATCACGGGAATCATGCGGAAGGTCGACCCGTTGCCAATGCCGGTGGTAAGAAACAGCATCAGGAACATGACGAAGAAGCCGCCAAAGCTGCCTTCCTGCGGGCCGAACGGCAGTGCGTAGCCGCCCGCACCCTTGGGCAGGAAATACAGCACGCCGAGCACGGCCAGCGCCATGACGATGAAGTTCCAGAACGTCACCACGCCGCCGCCCACCTTGTCGGACAGCCAGCCGCCGAAGGGACGGATCACCGCGCCCACCAGCGGACCGAGCCAGGCATAGGCCAGTGGGTTGACGTCAGGGAACTGGCTCTTGATGAGCAGCGGAAAGCCCGCCGCGAAACCGATGAACGAGCCGAAGGTCCCCAGGTACAGCACGCACATCAGCCAGTTGTGCTTGCGCTTGAAGATGGCGGCCTGCGCTGCGAAGCTGGCCTTGGCGTCGGCGATGTCGTGCATGCCGAACCAGGCAGCGATCGACGCGATGGCGATCCACGGCACCCAGATGAAGGCCGCGTTCTGCGCCCACACCTGCGTGTGCTCGCCGTTCTTCACGATGGTCTGCGCCTCGCCGCCGAAGATGCCGAAGATGCCGGCCGTGATGACCAGCGGACTCAGGAACTGCACCACCGACACGCCCAGGTTGCCCAGGCCCGCATTCACGCCCAGCGCCGAGCCCTTGCGCTCCTTCGGAAAGAAGAAGCTGATGTTGGCCATGCTGGAGCTGAAGTTGCCGCCACCCAGCCCGCACAGCAGCGCCAGGATCAGCATGGTGGGGTAACTGGTGGTGTTGTCCTGCACCGCCACGCCGATGCCGATGGCCGGTATCAGCAGCGACGCGGTGGACAGCGCCGTCCAGCGCCGCCCACCGAACACCGGCACCATGAACGAGTAGAAGATGCGCAGCGTGGCGCCCGAGAGCGCGGGTGCCGCGGCCAGCCAGAACAACTGGTTGGTCGAGTACTTGAAGCCCAGGGCGGGCAGGTTCACGGCGACCACGCTCCAGACCTGCCAGATGGCGAAGGCCAGGAACAGCGCGGGCACCGAGATCCACAGGTTGAGCTTGGCGACAGCCTCGCCCTCACGCTCCCAGAACTGTTTGTCCTCAGGCGTCCAGAGCGTGAGCAGGCGGCCCTGGCGGGCGCCGGCGTGCGATACGGCGGGGGTTGACATGGAAGGCACCTTTCAGAAGGTTTCAGTGATCCATCACGTCGGTGCGGCGCACCTCGGTGAAATACATCCAGATCAGCGAGACCCAGACCACGCCGTACATGAGCATGAAGGCGCTGGAGCGGACACCCGTCCAGTCCATCAGCGCGCCGAACATGATCGGCAGGATGAAGCCGCCCATGCCGCCGGCCAGCCCCACGATGCCGCTGATCGTGCCGATGTTGCCGGGGTAGTCGTCGCTGATGTACTTGAACACGCTGGCCTTGCCGAAGGCCCAGGCCACGCCGAGTACGGCCATCAGCGCGGTGAACACATAGACGTTCAGGCCGATGTGGAACACCTTGGGGCCATCGACGGTGAGAACGGTGAAGTCGGTCTGCGGGTACGACAGCAGGAACAGGCAGATCCAGCTCACCCACAGAACCCACCAGGTCACGCTGTGCGCGCCGTACTTGTCCGACAGCACGCCACCGATGGCGCGCAGCACGCCACCGGGCAACGAAAAGCACGCGGCCAGCAGCGCAGCCACGCGGATGTCCAGGCCGTACTCGCCCACGTAGTACTGCACCATCCACAACGCCAGCGCCACATAGCCGCCGAACACGATGCTGTAGTACTGGCAGTACTTGAGCACCCTGGGGTCCTTCAGCGCCTTGAGCTGGTCCGTGAACTTGACGTGGCTTGGCACCAGGTGCGCGGGGTTGCTGTGCGAGAACACCCAGAACAGCACCAGCGTACCCAGCATGATGGCCGCATAGACATGCGGCACGGCCTGCCAGCCGAAGGCCACCAGGATCACCGGGGCGACGAACTTGTTCACCGCCGCGCCCGAGTTGCCCGCGCCATACACCCCCATGGCCGTGCCCTGGCGGTGCTTGGGAAACCAGCGTGCCACGTAGGGCGTGCCGACCGAGAAAGCGCCACCGGCCAGCCCCACGAACAGGCCGATGACGAGAAAGTGCCAGTACTGCGTGGCGTAGCCCATGACCCAGATGGCGGGCACGGTGAGGGCCAGCAGCACGGCCATGACGATGCGCCCGCCGTACTTGTCGGTCCAGATGCCCAGCGGCACGCGCACCAGCGAGCCGGTGAGCACGGGCATGGCGGTGAGCAGGCCGAACTCGGTGGCGTTCAGGTTCAGCATCTTCTTGATCGGGATGCCGATGACGCCGAACATCATCCAGACCATGAAACAGACGGTGAAAGCCAGCGTGCTCACGATGAGCACCGACCAGGCCTGGCGGGTGTGCCGCGGGTCTTCTGCTGCGTGGGGTGACGGGGAAGGCATGGAAGTCCTCTCTTGCGAATGCCTTGCCATGGTAACCCAGGGCCCGCGCCTTGCCCATCCGTCTGTGGAAGGCCCACGGCACGGCAAAAGGACGATGGCGCCATCGTCCGAAAGAACTATGCCGCCCCTGCAGATTTCAAGCCAAAAGGGGCCTCAGCGCCCGTCCATCAAGCGCTGGCAGCTATCAAAAAGAGAGTTCGTTAGCGCAGGCGGTCCGAGGCGTACACCGCCGCCTGCACGCGCGAGCTCAGGCCGAGCTTGCGCAGGATGTGCTGCACGTGGATCTTGACCGTGGTCTCGGCGATGTCGAGCGTGCGCGCGATCTCCTTGTTGCTCGCGCCGCGCGCAATCTCGCGCAGCACGTCCTCCTCGCGCGGGGACAGGGGCGAAGCCGCCTCGGCTTCGGCCACGGGCGGCGGCACGGGCGCCCCCTGGCTCTGGAAGGCCGCCACGAGCTTGCCCATCATCTCGGGGCTGACCACCGGCTCGCCGCGCGCGGCGCGGCGGATGGCTTCGCTCAGCAGGTCGCCGTCGATGGTCTTGAGCAGGTAGCCCTGCGCGCCATGGCGCAGCGCGGCAGCCAGGTCCTGGCCATCCTCGCTCACCGTGAGCATGACCACGCGGCAGCCAGGGGCGGCCTCGCGCAGCCCGGCAATGGCATCGACGCCGAGCACACCGGGCAGGTGGTTGTCCAGCAGGATGACCTGCGGCTGCAGGCCAGGCACCAGGCGCAGCGCCTCGGCGGCATCGGCCGCCTCGCCCACCACGCACAGGCCCTCGTCCAGGCCAATGAGCGCGATCAGGCCACGGCGGAACAGGGTGTGGTCATCGACGACAAAAACGGTGATGGGAGCGGTCATGCAAGCGCGGGGACGACGGTGGACGCAGACGGCAGCACGATGCACACGCGCGTGCCGCCGCCACCGGGCGCCGAGTCTACGCGCACCTCGGCGCCCACCCGCAGGGCGCGCTCGCGCATGATGCCCAGGCCCACGTGCAGCGAGTCGGGCGCCACGCGCGCAGGGTCGAACCCGCAGCCGTCGTCGCACACCTCGAAGCGCCAGGGGTGGCGCTCCACGCGCAGCTCCACGTGCCGCGCCTGGGCGTGCTTGCGCACGTTGGACAGGGCCTCCTGCACCATGTGCAGCACCTGGATCTGTACATCGGGCGCCAGCGGCAGGCCCTGGCCGCTCATGCTCAGGTGGGTGGCCACGCCGGTCTGGTGCTCGAACTTGGAGAGCGTGGCGCGCAAGGCGGCTTCGATGTCCTCGTCGCTGGTGCGCGTGCGGAAATGCACCAGCAGCTCGCGCACGTCAGCGTAGCACTCGCGCACGCCGGCCTCCAGCTCGGCCAGGCTGCGCTCGCGCACCTGCGCGTTGTCCTTGGCAATGGCGTCGCGCAGCAGCTGCGTCTGGATTTTCAGGAAGGCCAGCGATTGCGCGATGGAGTCGTGCAGCTCGCGCGCGATCAGGCTGCGCTCCTCGGCCACTGCCGCCTCGCGCTCCAGCGCCGTGGCGCGCAGGCTCTCCATGGAGCTGGCCAGGTGGTGCGCCATGGTGGACAGCAGCCCGCGCGTGTCCGGCGACAGGCTGCGCGTGGTGCGAAAGAACAGCGACACCTCGCCCAGCAGGCGCTGCTGCAGCCGCACGGGAATGCTGACCACGGTCTCGAACCCGGCCTCGCGGCAGTGCGGCAGCTGCTGGGCCGACACCGGCGTGATGGGGATGATGCGCATCTGCGCCGTCTCCTGCGCCTGGCCGCAGTCGCAGCTGCCCGCCGCCAGGCAGTGCTCCTGTTCGGCCAGCGCCTGGGGCAAGCCGTCGGCGGCCAGCAGCACGTAGCGCTCATTCGATTCGTCGGACCAGCGCACGGCGGCGGCATCGCAGCCCGCCACCTGGCGGATCTGCTGCACGAAGCCCTGGGCCAGCGCCTCCAGGCTGCCGGCCTCGGCACCCAGCGCGCTCACGGCGTAGAGCGCAGCCAGGCGCTGGTTCTGCTCCTCGATGCTGGCCGTCTTGTCGCGTACCTTGCGCTCCAGGTCCTCGTGCGAGGTCTGCAGCGCATGGGCCATGAGGTTAAAGCCTGCCGCAAGCTGGCCAAACTCGTCGGGCGTATCCACCACCAGGCGCGTGCCCAGGTCGCCCTGGCGCACGCGCTCCAGCGCCTGCTGCAAGCGCGCCACCGGGTGCAGCACCAGCAGGTAGCTCACCGCCATGAACGTCACGGCGGCGGCAATCGCCAGCGCCACCATGAGCAGTTGGAACAGGTGCAGCACCGCCGTCCAGCGCGCAATCTGCGTCTCGATGGACTCGACGAAGGCGTTGACGTGGAGCACGAAGGCGTCGGCGCGCTCCACGGCCTGCGCGGGCATGGCCTCGTTCCAGTGCGAGCGCAGGATGCGCCACTCTTCGCGCACGCGCTCGAAGCGCTCGCGCGTTTCCTCGGCCCGGGGGACGAACAGCGGGCGCGCCGGGTCGCCGGTGCGCAGCAGCTCCAGGCTGTCGTCGAACTGGCGCTCCAGCGCGGCCACGCGCTCGGGCGACTCGTTTTGCTGCGCGATCACCATGCGCAGCATGTTCATGCGCAGGCGCCCGGCCTCGTTCACCGCCGCGGCGCCGCCTTCGAGCTGCCAGGTCACCCACAGCGTCAGGCCGATCGAGGCCAGGGCGATGAGCAGGAAGCCCACGCCCAGCGCCAACAGCTTGGTGGAAAGAGACGGCTTCTTGCGCATGGCGCGAGTGTAGGAGGCGGGGGGAATCCCCTTCAAGGCCGCGCGCCTTGCCCCCGGGGGCGCATGCCACAATGCCCCGATCCCATTGACCGACGGAAATACCCCCCATGCCTGGACTCTTGCCCGATATCGATCCCGATGGCCTGCTCGAATTCTCGGTGGTCTACACCGACCGCGCGCTCAACCACATGTCCAAGCGCTTCACCGGCGTGATGCAGGACATCCTGGCCACGCTCAAGGAGGTGTACCACGCCCACACCGCCGTGCTGGTGCCGGGCAGCGGCACCTTCGGCATGGAGGCCGTGGCGCGCCAGTTCGCCAACAAGCAAAAGGTGCTGATCGTGCGCAACGGCTGGTTCAGCTTTCGCTGGAGCCAGATTTTTGACGCCGACACCGGCCTGGGCGGCGGTGCCGTGGTCTGCAAGGCGCGCAAGCAAGGCGACGGCCCACAAGCCCCCTGGGCGCCGTGCCCGGCCGAGGAGGTGGCGGCCACCATCCGCGCCGAACGGCCCAAGGTGGTGTTCGCGCCGCATGTGGAAACGGCCAGCGGCATCATCCTCTCCGACGACTACATCCGCACCGTGAGCGCCGCCGCGCACGAGGTGGGCGCGCTGTTCGTGCTCGACTGCATCGCCTCCGGCGCCATGTGGGTGGACATGCAGGCCACCGGCGTGGACGTGCTGATCTCCGCGCCGCAAAAGGGCTGGAGCGGCTCGCCCTGCTGCGCCATGGTGATGCTGAGCGAGCGCGCGCGCCAGGCTATCGACGGCACGACGAGCAGCAGCTTCGCCTGCGACCTGAAGAAGTGGATGCAGATCGCCGAAGGCTACGAAAAAGGCCAGCACGCATACCACACCACCATGCCCACCGACGCGCTGGTGCGCCTGCGCGACGTGATGCAGGAAACGCGCGCCTACGGCTTCGAGAAAGTGCGCCAGGAGCAGATTGCGCTGGGCGCCCAGGTGCGCGCGCTGCTCGAATCGCGCGGCTTCCCCAGCGTGGCGGCCGAGGGCTGGAAGGCGCCCGGCGTGGTGGTGAGCTACACCACGGACCCCGGCATCCAGAACGCCAGCAAGTTCGCCGCCGTGGGCCTGCAGACGGCCTCGGGCGTGCCGCTGCAGTGCGACGAAGGGCCGGACTTCAAGAGCTTCCGCATCGGCCTGTTCGGCCTGGAGAAGTGGCACAACGTGGAGCGCACCGTGGGGCACCTGCGCAACGCGCTGGACCAGGTGGCACCGCACAGCTAACAGCCCCCTGCCCCCACTGCCAAGGCCACCTGCGGGTGGCCTTTGGCTTTTGAATGCTATGGATGAGATAGCTGCCAGCGCACGCCAGACGCGCGCTAGAGCCCTTTTTTATTCAAAACCGCGGCAAGTCCGGGTGCGCGATCCGGCCGCCGCGCACGAGCATCTTGCCGTACTCGGCGCAGCGGTGCAGGGTCGGCACCACCTTGCCGGGGTTGAGCAGTCCGGCGGGGTCGAACGCCTGCTTGAGCGCGGCCATCTGCGCGTTCTCCTCGGCGGTGAACTGGGTGCACATGCTGTTGAGCTTTTCCACGCCCACGCCGTGTTCGCCGGTCACGGTACCGCCCATGGCCACGCTGGTTTCCAGGATGTCGGCGCCGAACAGCTCGCAGCGGTGCAGCTGGTCGGGATCGTTGGCATCGAACAGGATCAGCGGGTGCAGGTTGCCGTCGCCGGCGTGGAACACGTTAACGCAGCGCAGGCCGTACTTCTTCTCCATCTCGGCAATGGCCAGCAGGATGTCGGCCAGGCGCTTGCGCGGGATGGTCGAATCCATGCACATGTAGTCGGGGCTGATGCGGCCGCTGGCTGGAAAGGCGTTCTTGCGCCCGCTCCAAAAGCGCAGGCGCTCCTCCTCGCTCTGGCTGACCGAAATGGCCGTGGCGCCCGCGCCGCGCAGCACTTCGCTCATGCGCTGGATTTCTTCTTCCACCTCCTCGGGCGTGCCGTCGCTCTCGCACAGCAGGATGGCCTCGGCCGTGAGGTCGTAGCCGGCCTTGACGAAGTCCTCCACGGCGGCGGTCATGGGCTTGTCCATCATCTCCAGGCCGGCCGGAATGATGCCTGCGGCAATCACCGCCGCCACCGCGTCGCCCGCCTTGCGCACGTCGTCGAAGCTGGCCATGATGCAGCGCGCCAGCTGCGGCTTGGGGATGAGGCGCACCGTGATCTCGGTGGCCACGGCCAGCATGCCCTCGCTGCCGATCACGGCGGCCAGCAGGTCCAGGCCCGGCGTATCGAGCGCGTGGCTGCCGAACACCACCGGCTCGCCCGCCATGGTGTAGCCGCGCACACGCAGCACGTTGTGCACCGTCAGGCCGTACTTCAGGCAGTGCACGCCGCCCGAGTTCTCGGCGACGTTGCCGCCGATGGTGCAGGCGATCTGGCTGCTCGGGTCGGGGGCGTAGTACAGGCCGTGCGCGGCCGCGGCCTCGCTGATGGCGAGGTTGCGCACGCCGCACTGCACGGTGGCCGTGCGGCTGGCCGGGTCCACGCGCAGGATGCGGTTGAACTTGGCCAGCGACAGCGTGACGCCCAGCGCGTGCGGCATGGCGCCGCCCGACAGGCCGGTGCCCGCGCCGCGCGCCACCACGGGCACGTTCAGGCGGTGGCAGGTGCGCAGCACGGCCTGCACCTGCTCCTCGGTCTCGGGCAGGCAGACCACCAGCGGGCGCTGGCGGTAGGCGGTGAGGCCATCGCACTCGTAGGGCACGGTGTCCTCGGCCTGCCACAGTAGGGCGTGCGATGGCACGCAGGCCGACAGGGCCTGGACGACCTCGCGCTGGCGCGCGGCGCGTTCAGTGGGGCTGGGCGGATTACTCATGTTTTGATAGCTTCCTACGCTTTCTGGATAAAGGCCAGAGCCTGCTTTCATTGAAATTCGTGTCACACCATGGCGCGGCGCAGCCACTCGGCGAAGGCGGCGCATTCCCAGCGCTCCATGGTGCCGGTTTTCCAGCACAGGTAGTGCGCGTAGGGGCTGGCGACCACGGTGTCGAACAGACGCACCAGCGTACCGCGTTCCAGCCAGGGCGCCCCCAGCTTGAGGCGCACCGGCGCCACGCCCATGCCGGCGGCCGCGGCGTCGCACATCAGGCCCACGTCGTTGAACTGCGAGCCCTCGCGCGGCTCGCCCCAGTCCAGCCCGGCGGCGGCGAACCAGGTGCGCCAGGGCTCCAGGGGGCTGCGCAGCAGGGGCAGGCCCTCCAGGTCCTCGGGGCGCTCGAACGGGCCGTACTCGCGCACGAAGCCGGGCGAGGCCAGGGGCGTGAGCACGTCGCGCGCCAGCTCCACGTGCTCCATGTCGGCGTAGTGGCCGGGGCCGAAGCGCACCACCAGGTCGGCGTCTTCGGCCACGCCGTCGAGCAGCGGGATCGAGACCTGCAGCGCCAGGTCGATCTCGGGGTAGGCCTCGGTGAACTGGCGCAGGCGCGGAATCAGGATGGCGCGCGCAAAGGTGGGCGTCACGGCCAGCGTCAGGCGCTTGCGCCCGGGCGCCACGGCGGCGCCAGGAAGGCGCTGCAGCGCGGCCAGGCCCTCGCGCACCTGGGCCAGGTAGCTGCTGCCGTCGGCCGTGAGGGAGAAGTCGCTGCGGCCGAACAGGCGCGTGCCCAGGATGTGTTCGAGCTGCTTGACGCGGTGGCTCACGGCGCTGGGCGTCACGCACAGCTCATCGGCCGTCTGCGTCACGCTGCGCAGCCGCGCCAGCGCCTCGAACGTGATGAGGCACTGGATGGGCGGAATGCGGCGTGCCGTGGTCAGGTGGGGAAGCGCGGACATGGCGAAGCGGGTAACAGGGCGGGCGGAATCCGAGCGAGCATAGGCCAAGCGCACGGCGGCGCACTGGGGCACGGCGGCTGACGGAGTGCTATCAAAAGCGAAGCTTCTGGCGCCTGGCAGTCGATGGTTTCAAGGTTGTTCACTTCTTGAAGACTTGCCCATCAAGCGCCAGCAGCTACGTTCTTCATAGCACTGCCCGGTGCGCCGCCTTCAGCGGAACACCACCGTCTTGTGCCCGTTGAGCAGCACGCGGTGCTCGCTGTGCCACTTCACGGCGCGGGCCAGCACCAGGCTTTCGGTGTCGCGGCCGCGTGACGTCAGGTCCTCCACCGTGTCGGTATGGTCGGCGCGTGTAACATCTTGTTCGATAATCGGCCCCTCGTCGAGGTCGGCGGTGACGTAATGGGCGGTGGCGCCAATCAGCTTCACGCCCCGGTCATGCGCCTGGTAGTAGGGCTTGGCGCCCTTGAAGCTGGGCAGGAAGCTGTGGTGGATGTTGATCGCCCGTCCCGCCAGCTTGGTGCACAGGTCGTTGGACAGCACTTGCATGTAGCGCGCCAGCACCACCAGCTCGGCCCCCTCGGCCTCGATGATCTCGTATTGCCGGGCTTCGGCCTGTGCCTTGTTGTCCTTGGTCACCGGGATGTGGTGGAACGGAATGTTGTAGCTGGCGGCCAGTTGGTAGAAGTCGCGGTGGTTGCTGATGATGGCGCGGATGTCGATCGGCAGCAGCCCGCTCTTGACGCGGAAAAGCAGATCGTTGAGGCAATGGCCTTCGCGGCTGACCATGAGCACGGTGCGCATGGCCTCGGCACAGGGGTGCAGGCTCCAGCGCATCTGGAACCCCTCGGCGAAAGGTGCCAGCTGGCCCTTGAGGGCTGCGCCGTCGTGCTGGGCACTGGCAAACTGCACGCGCATGAAGAACAGGCCGGTGGCCTGGTCGTTGTACTGCGCGGCTTCCTCGATATTGCAGCCGTGCTCCAGCAAAAAACCGGAAACGGCGTGCACCAAGCCAAGCCTGTCGGGGCAGGACAGGGTGAGAATGTAGGTTTGTGTCATGGTTGCGGATTGTCGCAGCAGCCTCCGGTGGCTGCCGGGCATCCGCCGGGCCTGCGGCGGCGATGGGGCGCGCGTGGGCGGGAAGGCGGCCAGGGCGTATTGTGTGGTGGAGTGGGGCTGCGCCGTCTTCGGGCTCCCAGCGGAGCGAATTAATGGAAATCAACACACCGGAGCACAGGCTGCGGATGGCGCCGTGGTGGGGCATGGTGCTTTACCTGGCGGTGGGCGCGGTCTGGGTGGCACTGGGCGACGCGCTGCTGCCCGCGCTCATCACCGACCCGCTGTGGCTGGCACGCGGCCAGACCATCAAGGGCTGGCTCTACGTGCTCTTCACTGGCGTGCTGGCATGGTGGCTGCTGCGGCGCATGCGCACGGCCGAGGCCGCGCGCTGGGCCCTGTCGCAAGAGCTGGCCCAAATCGCCAGCCATGCGCCCGCGGGGGTCGCACGCGTCGAGCTGGGCACGCTGCGCATCCTCTGGGCCAACGACCGCCTGTGCCAATGGCTGGCCATGTCACCCGAGGCCGTGCTGCAAGCCAACTTCCGCGAATGGGTGGTGCCCGACGACCAGGGGCGGGCGCAGCAGCAGCTTGAACAACTGCTCGATGGGCGCATCAACTACTACCAGGGCGAGCGCCTGTGCCTGCGCGCCGACGGCCGGCCACCGCTGCCCGTGCTGTGCAACGTCAGCCATGTCCCCGCCTCCGGCAGCACGCCGGCGCACCTGGTATGCCTGCTGCTCGACATGGGCGAGATCGGCGCCACGCGCGCGGCGCTGGTGCGCAGCGAAAACAGCCTGCGCCTGGCACTGGACGGCAGTGGCAGTGGCATGTGGGACTGGGATCTGGTGCAGCGCCGCTCTGCCTACTCGCAGGGCCTGGTGCGCCTGCTGCGCTTCAAGGGCGGCGAACTGCCGCATGGCCTGCACCTGCTGCGCCGCCTGCACCCCGACGACCGCCAGCGCGTACGCCGCGCCGTCGAGCGCTCGCTGGCCACGGGCCAGCCCTTCGACGAGACAGCGCGCCTGCAGTGCTTTGACGGCGAATACTGCTGGTTCCAGGCACGCGGCCAGCGCCACCTGAACACGCAGGGAGAGCCCGAACGCTTTTCCGGCATCCTCACCGACCTGACCGACCGCCGCGCCGCCGAGGAGCGCCAGCGCCTGGCCGCCACGGTGGTGGACAACACCACCGAGGGCGTGGTCGTGACCGATGCGCAGAGCCGCATCCTGTCGGTGAATGCCGCCTTCACGCGCCTGCTGGGCTACACCGAGGAAGAGCTGCGCGGCCTCACGCCGCGCGTCTTCAAGTCGGGCCGCCACGACAAGGCGTTCTACCAGGCCATGTGGGAGTGCATCCAACGCACCGGCCACTGGCAGGGCGAAATCTGGAACCGGCGCAAGAACGGCGAGGTGTTCCCAGAGCACATGTCGCTGTCGGCGGTGCGCGACCCCAAGGGCGACATCACGCACTACGTGTGCATGTTCACCGATATCTCCGAGGAAAAAGCGCAGCGCCAACGCCTGGAATACCTGGCGCACTATGACCCGCTCACCGGCCTGTCCAACCGCCTGTGGTTTGGCCAGCAACTGAGCGCCAGCGTCGAGCAGGCGCAGGCCGGCGGCGAGACCATGGCAGTGCTGCTGCTCAACCTGGACCGATTCAAGGACGTGAACGACAGCTACGGCCACGCCGTGGGCGACGAGGTGCTCAAGCACATCACGCGCCAGGTGCGCTCGGCCCTGCGCCCGGGCGACCTGGTGGGGCGCATGGCGGGCGACGAGATCGCGGTGGTGGCGCGCAATCTGCGCCACTCCGACGGCGCCGCGGCCGTGGCACGCAGCCTCATCGCCGCCGTGGGCCAGCCCTGGACATCGCCCGACGGCATCGAGGTGGTGGCCGGGGTGAGCGTGGGTATTTGCATGTTCCCCGAGCACGCCGACTCGGCCCAGGGCCTGCTGCAGGGCGCGCACGCCGCCGTGTACGGCGCCAAGGCGCGCGGACGTGGCGCCTGGTGCTTCTTCAACGAGGACATGACCCAGGCCGCGCGCGAGCGCCTGGAGCTGGAGGCGCGCCTGCGCGTGGCGCTGGCGCAGGGGCACCTGCAGCTGTACTACCAGCCGCAGGTGGATATCGCCACGGGCCGCCTGGTGGGTGCCGAGGCGCTGGTGCGCTGGATCGACCCCGAGGAAGGCGTCATCTCGCCCGGGCGCTTCATTCCCGTGGCCGAGAGCTCGGGCGTCATCGGCCAGTTGGGGCAATGGGTGATCCGCGAGGCCTGCCAGCAGGGCCAGCGCTGGCGCGATGCCGACCTGCCCGAAATCACGCTGGCGGTGAACATCTCGCCGCGCCAGTTCCACCTGACCGACGTGGCCGGCTGCGCGGCCCAGGCGCTGGCGGACTCGGGCTTTCCGCCGCGCTGCCTGGAGTTCGAGCTGACCGAGACCGCGCTGGCCGAGCGCCCCGAAGAAGCGCGCCAGGTGCTGCTGCGCCTGCAGCAGCTCGGCCTGCGCACGGCGGTGGACGACTTCGGCACGGGCTACTCGTCGCTGTCGTACCTCAAGCGCTACCCCATCGACGTGCTGAAGATCGACCAGGGCTTCATCCGCGACATCCCGCACAACGCCGACGACATGGCCATCAGTGCCGCCATCATCGCCATGGGCCACAGCCTGGGCCTGCAGGTGCTGGCCGAGGGTGTGGAGACCGCCGAGCAGCTCGCCTTTCTGCGCGAGCGCGGCTGTGACGCCTACCAGGGCTACCTGTACAGCCGCCCGCTGCCAGCGCCTGAATTCACGGCGCTGCTGCAGCAGCAGGCGCAGATGCCGGCGTAGCCGCCGGAGCCGGCACGGACGACCACTGCGCGCGCAGTTCGGCGCAGTAGTCGCGGGCCGGCAAGGCGGGTGTTTTCTGGATGTAGTCCGCTTCTTTTTCGATAGCTGTTCGCGCTTGCCCTGCCTGGGCTATGGCCACTTTGTAGTCCAAACCATGGGGCAACCAGGCGGGCACGCCCAGGCTGCGCTGCACATGCTGGTGGCCCGCCGCCAGCACCACGGTGCGGCCCGGGCGCAGCGCCTGCAACGCCGTCTCGGCCAGGCTCTGGTCGCGCGC
This sequence comes from Paenacidovorax caeni, assembly GCF_001298675.1. GTDB lineage: Bacteria > Pseudomonadota > Gammaproteobacteria > Burkholderiales > Burkholderiaceae_C > Paenacidovorax > Paenacidovorax caeni. The sequence continues at coordinate 1,169 of NZ_CYIG01000017.1, read as the reverse complement.
CAGCTGGATGCGCGCCATCGCCGGGACCTGGCCCTCGGGCAGCAGCCCGCAGTGGCCCTCGCGCACGTCCGCCTGCTGGCGCGCCAGCGCCTCGGGCGGCAGACGGGCTTCAAGCGCCGCGTCGCGCCGGGCGCTGGCCAGACGCGCGCGCGGCAGGTTGCCACCCAGCACCGGCGCGCCCGCGCGCACCGCGGCCATGACCACCGGGCCGTAGTCGGCCCAGGGCCAGGCTTCGTCAGGCCAGCGCAGCGCGCCGCGCACCTCGGCTTCGCTCGCCGTGGGCGGCAGGCCCTCGGTGCTGGCGCCCGCCTCGGCCATTTCGATCACCAGCGCCGCCAACTGGCCGCGCTGCGCGAGCCACTGCACGGTGGCCTGCTCCCACTGCTGGTGTTCGGGCGCGTCGTGCTGCTCGCCCAGCAGCAGCAAGGCCGTGGGGGGCTGCGCGCTCAGCGCGTCCCGCCAGGCCGGATCCAGCGGCCTGGTGGCGGCGCAGGCACACAGCAGGGCCAGGGGGAGGACGGAGGCGGCGAGGCGCCGGATGGAGGGCTGGGACATGGGGCGATGCTAACCGTTATCACTTACTCGCTGGCAATAGCTACTGTTTGTGTAGCTGGATGCGCTTTACTGGTAAGGGTTTTTGGCCGTTTTGATGCATGTGGTGGGTTTCCTTCCCGGGGCCGGGACTCGCCCCGGCGGGCGACCTCCTTTCTTGTCGCGCGACAAGAAAGGAGGCAAAGAAACGCGCCCCGCAGTCTGCGACCCCCACGCTGCGCGTGGGGGCACACCTGGGGCGAGACGCTGGCGGGGTGCGCTGCGGAACTCGCTGCGCGCTGCGCGCTTCGCTCAAACAACCGCAGCGAGTCAGTTCACGAAGCATGCGCGACTTCGCGCATGCCACCCCACCACCGCCTCGCCCCAGGCGCAGCCTGAAAGGGGGTAGGGACGACACGGGCCATCGCTACGCTCGGCCCCCAACGCGCAGGCGCTGCGCGCCGCGCGCCCCAGGCCGAGCGCAGCGATGGCCCGTGTCGTCTTCAAACCCCTTCTGGCCGTACCGAGGAGCGCAGGGCGTGGGGCGGGCGCGTGTGCCGCAGGACACACGCGCTTCGTGATCTGACTTGCCGCGTCTGTTTGAACGGAGCGCGTAGCGCGCAGTGAGTTACGCGGCA
>NZ_CYIG01000016.1 GCF_001298675.1 Paenacidovorax caeni | reverse complement strand
CATGAGCATGCGTTTCTGCGGCGAAGCCAGTGTGTTGAGCTTCAACAGCGCAACCTCTGCCGTGCTGGGCGCTCAGATCGCTACGCAACAGATCCCGACGGGCTTTGCTGAAGGCTGGTTCACTGTCCGCACCCCTGGCGTGACTTCGACTGCTGCGAACCCTGTCGGTCTGCCTGTCATCGGCTACGCGGCTGCCAAGGCCAATTCGGGCAACCTGGGTGGCACCTGGATGCATCGTACCGCCCGTTAATCACCGGGCCAGCCTGCTTATTGCAGGCTCTCAAAAGGCGGGGAACCTTCCCCGCCTTTTTTACGTCCATACAGCGTACTTTTTGCACACTCCTGCCTGAACCGTGGGGATCTCTTCAATATCTGACCTGTTTTTTGATTGAGACTGCGCAATGCTTCTGCCCTATCGCCACAACAACCCTTCCCAGCTTTCCTGCCACCTGTACTTGCTGCGCTACGCCATGGCAGCGACGCTTGCATTCAGCGCCATGGGCAGCCACGCGAACGGCACGGTGTTGATCGAAGGCAGCGGCGTCTCCATCAGCACACAAGAGGTGCAGGCAGAAATGCAGCGCATGCCAGAGCCCGTGCGCGAGCGCTTTCTGAACGAGCCCGACCAACTCCGCGAACTCGTGCACACCTTGTACCTGCGCAAAGCTCTTGCGGCCCATGCACAAGCTAATGGTCTGGAAAGAAAACCCGAAACAGCGCAAAGGCTGGCTACCGCCCGTGAAAGCATTTTGGCGGAAGCCTATGTAGAGGGCATTGCGGAGTCGGCTACGCCAGCCCCCGCGGCTGTGGAGAAGCGGATTCAAAGCATTTACAAGGCCGAGCCCGAGCGCTTCCGGACACCTGTAGAAACCCATGCGCGCCACATCCTCATCAAGGGCAAAGACGCGGACGCACGCGCGCAGGCAGAGAAACTGCTACAGGAGCTGCGCAACGGTGCCGACTTTGAAACGCTAGCCCGCCAGCATTCCGCCGACCCTGGCAGCGCCGCCAAGGGGGGCGATCTGGGCTTTTTCCCCAAGGGGAAGATGGTTCCCGCCTTCGACGCCGCACTCGATGCGCTGGACAAGCCTGGCAGCCTGAGCCCTGTGGTGGAAAGCGAGTTCGGCCTGCACATCATCCGCCTGGAAGCACGCAAGCCCGGCTCCTTGCGCTCCTTCGACGAAGTGAAGGAGCAATTGCGTGCCGAAACGGTGGCCAAGCTGCAGCAGGATGCACGCAAGAAGGAAGTCGAGCGGGTGCGCAACGAAGCCAAAGGTGACGCAACTGCCATGGATGCCTTCATCGCCGAGCAGAAACGCGCAGTACCTGCCCCCGCAACACAAACCAAGTAACCCCATTGCAGGCGTCGCCATACGGAGCGCCTGTCCTCTCTTTGCCAACCATGAAAATGCTCGCGGCACAGGCCGCCGCCCTTTGGCATGCGCGCAGCCTGTGCTGGACATTGACGCGAAGGGAAATCAGCGCCCGTTATGCCGGCACGGCACTCGGGGTGCTGTGGGCCTATGCCCAACCGCTGCTCACCATGGCGGCATACTATTTGGTGTTTGATGTGGTGTTTGCCATGCGTCTGGGGGCGGGCGCACCGACACATGCCGTGGGCACTTACCTGATCGTCGGTATGCTGCCCTGGATGGCTTTCGGCGACGCCCTCGCGCGCGGCATGACGAGCCTGCTGGAGGCGGCCAGCGTCTTGCAGAAGAACGCGCTACCGCCCATGCTGTTTCCAGTGCGCGCGGTGCTGGCCAGCAGCGTGATTTATGCGCCGCTGCTGTTGCTGTTGGTGCTTGCCTATGCCCCCCTGCACCGCTTCGCCCCTGCGCTGATTGCGTTGCCCGCGCTGGTGCTGCTGCAAGTCGTGCTGTGCATGCTCTGGGGTGCCGTGCTGGCAATCCTGGCGGCGGCGCTACGCGACGTAGCGCAGCTGGTTACCTTTGCGCTGTCGCTGGGCATTTTTCTGTCACCCGTGCTGTTTCCTGCCCATTTGTTCCCGGAGACCTGGCGCTGGGCGCTATGGCTCAACCCCATGACCCCTTGGGTCAGCAGCTACCAGGGGGTGCTGCTGCAAGGGGCCTGGACGCCCCTGTCACACTGGATCGGCATGGCCTGTTGGCTCATCGGCGGTGCATTGCTGCTGCAGGTGCTGCTAGTGCGCAGCCGCGACCAATTGACGGATTGGCTCTGACCCAAAATGCTCCTGCCCTCCCATGCCGCGCGCCCGGATGGCGCACAGCCCACACTCGACGCCCAGCAATTGGGCAAAGAGTACCGACTCTATGATTCACCCGTGCAGCGCCTGCTGTCGCTGCTGTCCAATCGGCGCAACTACCGCAGCCATTGGGCGCTACAGGGGGTGACGTTCCAGTTGCGGCGCGGCCAGTGCCTGGGGCTGATTGGCGACAATGGCGCCGGCAAAAGTACGCTCCTCAAGCTGCTCGCGGGCACGCTACAACCTTCTTGCGGGACACTGGCGCGGCATGGCCGTGTGACCGCGATCCTGGAACTGGGCGCTGGTTTCCACCCCGATTTCACTGGGCGACAAAACCTTTACTTTGGCGGCAGCTTGATTGGCATTGATGCCGCGCAAATGCGCACGCTGGAGGCATCGATCATTGCCTTTAGCGAACTGGGCGATGCCATGGACCGCCCCATAAAGACCTACTCCTCAGGCATGGTAGTGCGCCTGGCCTTTGCATTAGTGACGGCGTTGGAGCCGCAAGTACTCATCATTGACGAAGCGCTCGCCGTGGGCGATCAGCATTTTCAGAAAAAATGCGTCGAGCGCATCGAGGCGTTCCGCAACAACGGCTGCACCATTCTGTTCTGCTCGCACAGTCTCTACCACGTTCAGCGTCTTTGCGATCAAGCCCTGTGGCTGCACCTGGGCCAGATGCGTGCCTTGGGGCCAACGCCCGAAGTGGTCGCCGCCTATGAGGCCCACGTACGTCTGCAAGAGCAAGCCGAAGCCCCACCGCCCGATGCGGGCCCCGAGGCCCCTCGCCCTGCGCCGAATGCGGCCCACATCGAAGCGGTCTTACTGGATGACATCCTCCAACCAGACGCCAACGCCGCCCATGGCACGTGCGGACGCCTGGATTCGCCGCACCTGCGCATGACCGTGCGCGCCCGCACGCCCGAGGGCGTGCAGCCGCACATCGGCTTACTGATCGAGCAGGTTGACGGCGTGGGGGTCACTTCGGTTGCCACCCACTTTGACGGTACACAGCCCCACCAGGACAGTACAGGCGCGTGGGTAGCCACGGTGACTTTTCCCGACATTCCACTCCACACAGGACAGTACAAAGTCAGTGCATACCTGTTCGATAACAAAGGACTGGTGGTCTATGACGAGTGGAAAGATTGCCAGCGGTTCTCTCAGGTCTTCGCCCAGAGCACGCCAGGCATCGTGCGCCTGCCGCACCAATGGAGCTGACTAAAAATTATAGCCAAATTGGCATCCAGCCCGTTACCAACGCGCGCCAGCAGCTCTTGAAATGAGAGCAAAAAAGGACTTCTTTATGCCCCGCATTACCCGCCACCGCCTGCGCGTCGAGCTACGCGATTTGATAGAACTGGTGCTGGTACCGGGCTTGGCAGCGGTATTGCCGTGGCGCTGGTGCTTTGCGCTCTTCAAGCACTTGGCACGCATCGACTGGTTCTACCGCCGCACCAGCCACGAGGCCTTGCGCCAGGCGCAAGCGCTGGGCCAAGTTCCGCCGGGAACTGAGGCCGAATGGCTGGCCACGCGCCGACTGGTCACGCTGGTTGACCATGCAGACTACTACCTGGCGATCACCCGTACCGATGCCTACATGCACCGGCACATGCGCGTGCAAGGCCAGTGGCCCTCGCCCGAGAGAGCGGGGGTACTCTTGAGCTTTCATTGGGGGGCAGGCATGTGGGCGTTGCGACACGCAGGCGCACACGGGATGAAGGTTCATGCCCTGGTCGCCGCAGTGGAGGGTGCGCCTTTTGTGGGCCGCAAGGTGCTGCACCGCTATGCCATCGCACGCACAGCCCAGGTAGGGGTCGCTCTGCGCCATTCACCCCTGGTGATTTCAGGCAGTTTGCGCCCGGTAGTTCAGGCACTGCGCAGTGGTGAACAAGTCCTCGGCCTAGTGGATGTACCCGCCGACCAAGCCGAGGGCAGCAGCCTACCTATCACGGTCTGCGGCATGGCCGCGCGCGTGCCCAAGGGCCTGCTGCGCTTGGCATTCGATATGCAGGTACCCGTGACGGTGTACATCAATGGCTTTGATGTGCAAACTGGCCAGCGTTTTTTGCGCATGGAACAAATACCTTCCCAACCGGATTTGCAAACGCTGGCCGACACCGTATTTCAACGGCTGGATGGCTGCATGAAAGAGAGCACGGCGCTCTGGCACTTCTGGAGTGAAGGACACCGGTTTTTCAAACCTTAATCCTTTTGGTAGAACCACCACTGGCCGTCTTCCTTCAGCCAGGTTTCAACCAGATTGGCAGGGAGCGGTTTGCTGCCAAATCCACGGGCAACCACCAAGACCTTGAGCTCCACATTTACGGTGCAGCGCTCCTCGCTTTCACACTTGACGCTTTTGACCATTGCATCCACCCAGGTAGCACCATTACCAAACTGGTTACCGTAGCTCTCAGCAGAGACTACCGAGCGATATGACGGCGTCAGGTATGCATATGCTTCGTTGTAGTTTTTGCCTTTCAGATGGTTCAAGCGCTCTTGGGCGCGCTGCTCAACTATCTGCTCTTTATCGGCAGCCATCGACGCAACGCCGCTGGCACAACCCGTCAATGCGGCAGCCATGCCGAGGAATGCGGTCGAAACGAGGGCTTGAGCAAAGGCTTTTTTCATAGCAATTTCACTGAGGTATCAAGGAGAAGAAGGGATACTGGGCGCAAGAGCAGGTGCGGCAACTGGCGCCGTTTTCAAGGTATCCATGTTGGTCATGACGGGTACCAAGCCTTTCATACGCTCACGCAAGTCTTCGCTGACTTCACGCACATCAACATCGGTGCGAACCACCCTGGGGGTGATGACGACCAGCAATTCGGTCCGCCCGCCATCGTTGGTCGTACTGCCAAACAGCGTACCAACCACCGGCAATGTATGCAAAATGGGAATGCCCGACTTACCTGTGCTGCTGCGCTCTTGTATCAGCCCGCCCATGACAATCGATTCGCCCGAGCGCACCGCCACTTTGCTGGAAAGTTGGCGCTGCAGGAAGGCGCGCTGCTTCGTAACATCATCTGCGGCGCCAACGTCCGTCACCGATTGGTCAATCTGCATACTGACGAGGTTGCCTGAATTGACCGATGGCGTAACGACCAGATTGACCCCCGTATCTTTCCACTGATAGGTAGAGGTGGAGTTGTTATAGGGATTCTCTTGGTTAAGCGACGTGATGGTTGCGGTTTGCACCGGCACCTGGCTACCGACCGCAATGGCCGCTTGGTGGTTGTCCAACACCATCAATGAAGGACTGGCAACCACCTTGACATTCGTCTTCGACGACAAAGCGCTCAAAACAGCGCGCACGGCACCTGCGCCATTTCGTAGGGTGTAGGAAAAGCCACTTGTGGGGATAGCGAACTGGCTTGTGGAATCGGTAGAGCTGCTCAACTGGCCCGCGCCCCTATATCCGGTCGTGGTTCGGCTGTCGCTGAACGCCCACTGCAGGCCATAGCGTAAATCGTCGGTCAGCGTTACCTCGATGATGCTAGCCTCAATAAGAACCTGCGTGGGTGGCAAATCAAGGCGCTTCAGGGTGGCCTCGATCTTGGCGAATTCAGTACGGGTACCCCACACCAGCACCGTGTTATTCAGATCGTCGGACATGACGCGGATATTGCCAATCGTGGCACTGACGGGCTGTTGTGCTGTCGGGCTCTGCACGTTGCGATTGAGGTTGCCCATGAGTCCGCCGCCACTAAGCCCCCCTTGGCTACCCGATTGGAAGCCACCGAGACGGCTACTCGTCTGCCCACCCCCAAGCCCTCCTGCGCCAAAGCCGCTGGTGGTCCCGGTGCTCGTTGCCAAGCCCGGTGCCACACCTGTGGTGCCCGAGACGGCCGCCCCGGACGCGCCACCGAAAATGCCTTGCAACACACCGGCCAAGTGCCTGGCATTTCCGTTCTGAACACGGTAGATATTCAGCTGCGGCTCGCCGCTGTTGTCGCTCGGACGGTCAAAGCGCTCAATCCAACGCCGCACCTCATCGAGATACGCGGCCCGTGGCGTCACAACCAGAATACTGTTGAGGCGTTCAATAGGCATCACGCGCAACGCTCCAAACAGAGGGTTACCCTCCCCCCCGGCTGCTGTGGTTCGCGCTGTGGCGGCTGCATTGCCCCCCGCAGCCCCCGCTGTGGCCGCGCCGGGCGTAGATGCCCTGGTCGCCGTGCTTGCCGCTGCTGGGGAAACAGCACCCCCGGCCATCAATTGCAATGCTGCTTCAACCTCCTGTACCGAGACATGCTTGAGAGGGAACACGCCGACCGACATGCCTTTGAGCAAATTGACGTCAAACGTGCTGACAAGATCAAGCCAGCCCTCGGCTTGCGCACGCGATCCTGCCAGGACCAGCAGGTTGCGCACGTTATCCACGCGCACCAGGCTCTCCGCAGGCAGCATTGGACGCAGTATGGCAGCCATCTCTGCTGCGCCAATGTATTGGAGCGGCACCACGATGGCGCCGGAGCCTGGGGGCAATGCTGTCCCGCTCGCCTGGCGCACTCCGCCGGTGACACCCTTCAATGCTTCCGGGCGACCAACGTGGTAGCTTCCGCGTGCGTCGCGGGTGAGAGCCAGGCCGTTGGCGAATAATGCCCCCTCAAGCAGATAAACCGCCTGGTCCGGGCTCACTGGTGCGCGCGTAGACAAAGTCACCGTGCCATTGATTGGCTGGTAAAGCACGTAATCCACACGGAGCAGATCGCCAAGAATGGTTCGCACCACTTCTGCAACTGGCGCCTCCTCAAAGTTCAGGCTGATCGGAGGGCCGGACAAAGCGCTGACCGCTTTAGAGGGTGCGATGACGCGGTCGTCGCCACGAATATACCGAGGCTCAAACCCTATGGAATCCGCAGCTGGTTTGCCAGCGTCCTCAGCCCCATTGCTTTGCGATGCCGGGGGGGACACTGGTGCCGACGCAGGCGCAGAAGCAGGTGTCTGCGCTACGGCAAGCTGGCAGGCTGCGAATACGGCCAGAGAAAAAACGTGCTTGCTGGATGTCATAAAAAAACCAAAAGAAATTACCAGGCGAACCGCTCGGATCAAGGCCCGAAACGGGGACGGCGAGCAGGCGTGGAAGATGTTGTTGTCTCTTGCGGCACTGCGGAGGGCGGTAAAGCGGTTGGCTCGGGCGCCGCTGGAACAGCTGCAGGCGCCGGGGTCATGGCTTCGGAGGGAGCAGGAGCACCACTCAGTGGCTTTCCTCCGGCACTCGTACCGACCTTGGCACGCATCAACTGCAATTGACGTTGCTGACCACCGTAATCAAAGGTGACAACTCGCCCTTGAACCGAGCGCAGCACCCATCCATCGATCGACTCGTTCAGCCGAACCCGGCGATTCTTACCATTGACATTGATGATGACCCCTGTCAACTGCTCGCCGGCATAGATGGCGGAAAGCTGGGCGTTACTCAGTACGTCAACCGGAACCGGTGGTGGTGGTGGTGGCGGCGGTGGTGGCGGGCGGCGGGTTTCCGAAAACAGGGGCCGCTCCAACAGCGCCATAAATCGGCTGGTTGGCACTCTGGCTGGCTCCGGCAGAAGGGGCAGCATTTCTTGGTAATTGGTCGCGAGCGGGGCCGGTGCCCGCCAGTGCGTATTGCGCAGTTGGCCCTGGGGATTGATCCATAGCCCAGCCAGTAAAGCTGTCAAACCGAGACAGGCCAAGGCAAGAAAGGACAGGAGATAGCGCTTCACGGCTGCCCCCTGCGCAACACCGAAAGACTGAACTGCGCGGCCAAACGCTGAGGACCTTTGTTTGCCGGGCCCTGGGCGTGGACAAGCATGTCATCCACAAGCAGGGCGGGCTTTTGCTCGGCCAGCCCGGCCAATGCGCCCTGCAAGGAGACGATGTCCCCCTCCGCACGCACCGCCAAGGGGATGCGCTCTATGCCTTTCTCATCTTTGGCTGGCAAAACCTGGCTGCTGACAACCGTCATGCCTGCACTGCTCAGAATGCTGCGGATGCGCTGCTGCGCGTCGTTGCCAGTCTGGGTGCCATCCTGCTCGGCAGAATACAGATACCAACCCTCGATGGCGTGCGCTTTACCCAAGGCTTGCTCCAAGGCTTCGCGGTTGGCATCCAGACCCGCAAGTCTGGCATAGCGAGGTTCGAAATCGGTCAAACGGTTTTGCGCCCATTGGTGTTTTTGGTAGACATAGATGCCGAGGCTGGCCAAGGGGAGCAAAACAACAGTGGCAACCAGTAGCAGCACCAAAGCCTCGGGGGGAACGTATCGCTTCATAGTGTGTTTCATTCGCCCGATGTGAACCGGCTTTTGCGCGGTGCACTGGCCGGTGTTTGCGGCTGCGGAGCAGCGGCTGCGCTGGCCGACGAGGCCGGTTGCTGTGCTGGATTAACGTCAGGTTGCACCTGCTGCGCGGGCTCTACCGTCGGGGGCGCCGGGAACTGCGACAGGATTGCAGGATCGAGCTGCAATTCAATGATGAAACTGTCTGCCGTAGCGCCCGGGTTACGCACCGCCGCCGATGGAGCTTTGACTTCTTTGAATCCTCGCACTTTACCCAGCGACTGCATGAGGGCAGCCGCATCAGGGGTGAGTCCCTGGATAGTCGCCTTCAAGCCCTGAACGCGCAGGCTTTGGAGGTAGGTGCCATCGGGCAGGGCTTCCGTCAAGACTTCAAGCAACCGCATGGGCTCGGCTCGTTCGACCAACAAGCCGCGCACAGCATCGATCCGCTCCACGGCACGCAAATATGCTTCTCGCTGCCCGACGACGTCTGCAGTTTTGCGCTGCATGGCTTCGTGAGCATGGGTTGCTTCGATAGCACGCAGCCTCAGTTGCGCCGTAGGCGTTATCGCCATGGCGGCCAGTATCGCCAGCATGACCGCCAGCAGGCCATAAGCGATGTGTCGCCGCCGCTGCCCTGCGTGAATGCGCCGCACCTCACCCCAGCCTTGCAGCACGACGGGCCTGTTGTCCAATGTAAAGGCCCAGACCTCGCTAGGCTGCGCGGCGTTTGCCAGCCGCTGCCGTTGGGTTTCGGTGTACTCCGCAACCTGGCTACGCGATGCCAGCAAAACCTCCACTTTGCGAGGCACGCCCTGCCCCACTTTTGCAGAAGCGGCTACCTTATATCCCCACACCAGATCATTGGCTGCAAAGGGGCTGCCACTGCGCGCTTCCAGATCTACCGCGTGCGCCACGTCTGCTTCAGGCATGGCGGGCAGAAGCATCGTTTTGCGCAGCAGTAGACTGTCGGGCACTTCGATGGCCTCGAAGCGCGGGTGCTTGGGCACGCTGGTCACCTGCTCATCGCCACCCCAGAATGCCTGCGTACCGTCAGCTCGCAGCACTCGCACCGGGAAATCTGGCGTCAACCATGCCAGGGCCGGCGATTGCTGGATGCCACGCAAGGCTTGCCGAAGCTCCTGCCAGAGCTGCCCCAAATCGAGGCCGAAAAGCTGTAATGAATTTGTTGTTATCGGCATGAAAATTTAGCCCCCCTGTGCGGGCTTGGCGCGGATCAAATAGTCAGATCCAAAAAAACGCCACGGCAACCCTGCACGAGGATCAGGGCGCACGTCAATATCACGCAAAACAATGGCATGCGTGCCATCAGCCAGGGGAATCTCGGCCTGAAACCGATAACGTGTACCCAGGTTGTTGTCCACCCATTCACCCCGCAGCGAACTGCCATCCAGTGCCTGCTCACCTTGGTTGCGCCGCTGGCTCAATGCCAGCGCCGGTGCAATGTTGCCCTCCGCCAATACAGCGAGTACCGGGAATGGTGCAGCATGGGCGTTGACCCGTCCGGCACTCCCCCCCGCCCCTGCGGTCAAAAGCGGCCAAAGTCTAGCATAGAGGTCGTAATCGACCCCCGGCACACGCATCAGATCCTGCGGCGCCTCGAAACGCTGCTCTCGCCCTGTTGCATCTTTCTGGCGGCGGATTTCCGCCGTTGCTGCTGCAAGAGCGCTTGCAGCCTGTTTTGGCAGGCCGCCTGCGACAGCGTACAAACTTGCCAGCAAGGTGTCTGGTGCCGTATTGATATCGATCCAGCCGTTCAATGACGCGGCCTCCACGGCCAAAATTTGGCCATGGTAATTGACATCCATCCTGACCCATGGTTTGAAAGGTCGCTGTGCCAGCATTTTCTGCACCGCCAAAGCGATAGCCGCCTCTCCCAATGCCTGGGACTCGACATTGCTGCGCGCAGCATTCACTGTACGGATTTCATTGCGTACCGCATGTGTCATGCCTGTGACGGCAATAGCCATGGCCGCAACAATCCACAACACAGCGATCAGGGCGACGCCCTGACTGCGATGAATCATGTCATTGCTGCGCACCATCAGTCCTCAGGCCCTGAAGAAAACCGGCTGCGATTGCCCTGGCTGGCCGGCAAAAAACGCATGGGAACGATCCACATAGGCCATGCCCCGGATTGTGTCGTCAGATCAATCCGCACACGCTCGGGCAGACCATCGAGGCTGCGCCACACGGGCACCCATTCCGGCACAGGTCGGCGGGCATCTTCATACGCCAAGGTCAGCGATGTGGCACCGTGCACCAAGACACGCGATTGCGCTTTAGACCAGTCGGGAAACACCGAGGTCCCATCCCAGGGAAGGAAAGAGATGACAAGCGCCCCTACACCCTCAATAGGCTCCAGCCTCAGGCGAAAGAACGTGCGTCCACCGACGCCATGCCGGGCGGGCATGATGCCGAGCCACGCCATCTCATCCGGCCTGCCGACAAACAGATAAGGGGACTCCCCCTCCTTCAGCAACGCAGTGGTTTTACGCACGGAGACCTGTCCTAAAACCGTGCCTAGGAAGCCCGTGGCCACCCGAAATTCATCGGTTTGTGCAAGGCGGCTATCCACGCGCTCCTCGGTCTGCGCCATGGAGCGCAGCGCCGAGGCCATGCCCAACATTAGCAACGAGAGCAAAGCCATGGCGACCAAAAGCTCCACCAAGGTAAAGCCTGTCAAACCAGACATACCGCCGCGCCGATCCAAGAGGTGCCCCCGCATCATCGCAGCCCCCCTCCAGCCATGGGCAGCCGCTGAGGACGCAATGTTTGGAGCACGATGTGCTTGCCCCCGCCTCTTTCCTGCCACGCGACCTCAATCACAACTTCATGCAGGCGGGGCACGTTCGGATTTGGGTCGGCGGCTCCATAGGGACTACTTTGGACCGACCAGGCAAACCCTGCAGATTCCCCAGCCTCGTTCCAGCCTGCTTCAGGTATGGCATCCCGCGCAGCAAGCAACGACTGCGCCAACATCGCAGCCCGCTGGTAGCTTTGCAAATCACCCGCGCTGCGGGCACTGCTCCCGCTGGCACGGTAAAGCATACCCAATGCCATGGCCATGATGACCAACGCAACCAGCAGCTCCAAAAGCGAAAGTCCGCGCTGCCAGTAGCGGACCTGGATACGGACCATCACGGCAGGAGCGCCTCTTGGGTAATACGCCCAGACAGCCAATCGACTTGAATTCGCGCACCAGTGCCAGAGGGCCGCACGACTTCGATACTCCCACCGGTGGCACCGCCATCCGGAAAGAAGCGGATAGCCGCTTCTTGGCCTTGCACCTCAATGCCTGCCACGGTCGCACGCATTGCCAAAGACTCAGGCAAGCTGTGCCCTTGATCACCCGCAACGCCGTAGCTGCGCTGAGACAAATCGACAACAAAGCGGGTTTCGCTACGCGTCGCCAATGCCCGGCTACGCGCCACACGCATCTCCGACATCATGCTGCGCAAGGTATCGCGGTATTGCGCCGAATCACGCATGCGCTCAAACGCCATGGGTACCAAGCCGACCACAAGCGCCATGATGGCGAACACCACCAGCAACTCAACCAGCGTGAAGCCACTCTCGCGCCTCATGGCAAGAGAACCAGGCACCTGCGCCGATCAACGGTTGCGAATGTCCGCGTTCTCACCCTCACCGCCAGCTGCGCCATCAGCGCCCAAAGAGAGAATCTCGATGGCTCCACCATTATTCGCATAGCGATAAGGATTACCCCAAGGATCGGTGGGAACCCCTCCCTTGAGATAGGGGCCATTCCAGGCGTTGGCGGAGCCAGGTTTTTTCACCAAAGCATCCAGCCCTTCTTCCGTGGTGGGGAAACGTCCAACGTCTAGCTTGAAGAGCTCCAGGGATTTATCGATATCGGCGATCTGCACTGCAGCCGTCTTGGCCTTGGCGCCACCAAGTTGCCCCAGAACCTTGGGCCCAACCAAGCCCGCCAGCATTGTGAGAATGGCCAAAACCACCAGCAGTTCGATCAGCGTGAAGCCGCGTGCCTTGTTCCGACGAACACGCGAAGCAAAAAGGGAGCGAGCAGCCATGCGAAGCGCTTTCTTAAGCAAACAAAAATTATACGGCGAGGTCATTGATGGACAGGATGCCAAGCAGGATAGAAACGATGATGGTGGCAATGAGCACGCCCAGCACCAATATCAGCACTGGCTCGACCAAGGTCAGAAGCCGCTTGATTCCGGTTTCTACTTCCCGATTCAGGATATTGGAAAGCTCCAACATCATGGGGCCAACCCTTCCTGTCTCCTCGCCCACTCGGATCAGGTTGACCGCCAAAGGTTCAAAGATGCCTGTAACAGAAATCGCCTGCACCATCTTGCCCCCCTCTTTCACGATGGGCGCAACTTTGGCAAGCGCCTGCTGCAGGACCATGTTGCCCACAGTTTCCGTGGCGATGTGCAGTGCTGTGAGCATGGGAACGCCGTTGCCTAGCAAGGTGCCAAGCGAACGCGAAAACAGCGTCAGCTGGTACTTCAACGCCAATGGCCCCATGAGCGGCAAGCGCAGCAGGCGTGCCTGCCACCATTGCTGCCCAGCAGGCGAACGCAGCCAGCGCAACAGCAAAGAGGCAACAGCCACCACAGCAATCCCGATGAACAAACCGTAATGCCGGAAGCCATGTCCCAGCTCCATCACGATCCGCGTAGGTAAAGGCAGGGCGTCTCCCATGTCGGTGAACAGCTTCTCGAACTGCGGTACGACAAAGCCCAGCATGGCAACCAAAGAAAGCACGGCGACACCGAGCAGGATGGCCGGATAGATGGTGGCGGAAATAACGCTGTCACGCAGTGCGCGCTGACGCTCCATATGCTCGACCAGGCGATCCAACACGGCCGACATCTGACCACTGACCTCCCCCGACCGCACCATGTTGATATAGAAATCGCCAAAAAGCGCCCGATGAGCCCCCAGCGCTCGGCTCAGGGGTACGCCACCCTTCACAGCGTCCAGAATTCCTTGCACCAGCGCAGCGACGCTTGGCTTGTGGCTCATGTCAATCAACACACGCAAAGCATTGTCAAGCGCAAGGCCCGCACGCAACATGATGGCCAGCTCCGATGTCAGCGCATGCACATCGGCGGCGTTGACCGGCCCTTTGGCCTGGCGCCCCCTGGAGGGCGCAGCGAGGCCCAACCCTCCTTGCACCTTGGCCCCCTGCACGTCGGCACTGGCAGCATCATCGATGCGCAGTGGCGTCAAACCCTGCTCACGCAGCTGCCGCTGCACGGCTGCACTGCTAACGGCCGACAACCGCCCTTGCTCAACTTTTCCTGCCGCCGTGGCGGCCCTCCAGACAAATTCAGGCATCAGACTGATCCTGCGTCACACGCGCCAACTCGTCGAGCGTGGTCACTCCAGCCGCAACCTTGCGCAGACCATCTTCGAACAGGCTCAGCATGCCGCCCTGGGCTGCCAAGTTGTTGAGCGCGTTGGCATCGCGTCCGTCAATGATGGCGCGACGCATGGGCTCATCCAGCACAAAAAGCTCGTGGATCCCCGTGCGTCCCCGGTAACCTGACTGGCGGCAGTGCTCACAGCCCACAGCACGGTAAATATGATGGCCTGGCGGGCAAAACCGTCCCAGGCCCGTGCTGGCACGCAATTCAGGCCCGGGCTCATAGGCTTCCTTGCAATGGCTGCACAAGGTGCGCACCAAGCGTTGCGCAAGAACGCCGTTCACCGAAGACGTGATGAGATAGCTTTCCACCCCCATGTCCTGCATGCGGATAACAGCGCCTGCCGCCGTGTTGGTGTGCAAGGTGGAGAGCACCAAGTGGCCGGTCAAAGCCGATTGCACGGCAATTTGCGCGGTTTCACCATCGCGCATTTCGCCGATCATGATGATGTCAGGATCCTGCCGCAGGATGGAACGCAGGGCGTTGGCAAAGGTCAGGTTGATTTGCGGGTGCACCTGAATCTGGTTGATCCCCTCAAGCTGGTATTCAACCGGATCTTCGACCGTGATGATCTTGTTCGTCTGCGCATCAATCTTCGAAAGCGCTGCGTACAGCGTGGTGGTTTTGCCAGAGCCGGTGGGGCCCGTGACCAGCAAGATACCATGGGGCCGCAACAACAGCTCGTTGAAACGTGCCAACGTATCCTGCTCGAACCCCATCGTGTCGAGATTCAGGCGCACGCTGGCGCGGTCAAGCACACGCATCACCACACTTTCGCCATGCACCGTGGGCACGGTGGACACGCGTAAATCCAACTCGCGCCCCTTCACACGGGTCTTAATGCGCCCATCCTGGGGCAAACGCCGCTCCGCAATGTCGAGGTGGGCCAGCAGCTTGACACGCGAGCTGACGGCAGCCGAAAGACGCGGCGGCACAACCTCGCCCAGATGGATCACGCCATCGACGCGGTAGCGCACATGAAGGCCATCGTCGAAAGGCTCCAGGTGGATGTCCGACGCGCGCAGGTCCGTGACGCGCCCAATGATGGTGTTGACCAGGCGGATCACTGGCGCTTCGCTCGCCAAGTCTTTCAGGTGCTCGACGAAGTCGCCGCCGTCCATACCATCGGCAAAACCGTCGTCACTATCCGCAGCCGCCTCCTCAGCGGGCTCTGCCAACGCCTTCTCGATATCGCTTTCCAGTGCAAGGTGGGGCATGACCGTGCAGCCTGTGACCAAATGCAGCGCCTTCAGCAGAAAGGCGTCTTGCGGTACCGCCATGGCCACATGGAGCTGTGCCCCATCCTGTCGCAATGGATAGATCGCATTGGCTTGTAGAAACTCAGGTAGCAGCCCTGGGACCTCAGGCATCAGATCCGGAAAGGCATCTGCAGCGATAAAGGGGACGCCCAACTGCTCCGACAAGGTGCGTGCCACATCGATTTCGGACACCAGCCCCAGCCGTACCAGCACACGCCCGAGCATTCCGCCCATTTCCTGCTGCGCAGAGAGCGCGCGTTCCAAGTCACGGGCCGTGAGCTTGCCGGCCTGCACCAGCAGCTCTCCCAAGAAAGGACGCGGCGCGGTCACCGGCTCCTGCGATGCCGCCGGTGCGGCCAATGTGTGTGTCACCATCTGATGAAAAACCTCACTACTGTGCAAGGCTGAAGCCCTTCGGGCACAGCAAACCATTTGCGGGACGAAGTGTAGTCCGCGACGACCGTCGCCATGGCTCCGAGAGCACGCCCTGAATACTCATGGATACACAGGCGCCTGCGCGAAGGCGAAACCTTGCATATCCTTGGCGGACAAGCTTGGCGCGCCCGCAATGGGCCACGCAATGGCCAATTGCGGATCGTTCCACGCAATGCACCGCTCATGCTCGGGCGCGTAGTAATCCGTCGTCTTGTACAGGAAGTCCGCGCTCTCACTCAAGACCACGAACCCGTGCGCAAAGCCCGGCGGCACCCAGAGCTGGTGCTGATTGTCCTCGGAAAGCTCCGCGCCTACCCACTGGCCAAAGGTCGGCGAACTCTTGCGGATGTCGACCGCCACGTCCCATACCCGGCCACGCGCCACGCGCACCAGCTTGCCCTGGGGTTGCTGGATTTGGTAATGCAACCCGCGCAGCACGCCCTGGCTGCTGCGGCTGTGGTTGTCCTGTACGAAGGCGTGATTCGTGCCAGTGGCCTCGTTGAAAGCTTTCTGGTTGAAGCTCTCGAAGAAAAAGCCACGCGCATCCCCAAAGACCTTGGGCTCAATCAGTACGACATCGGGGATCGCCAGTCGGGTTGCCTTCATCAATACACCTTCTCTTTCAGCAGGCGCAGCAGGTACTGGCCGTAGCCGTTCTTAGACAGCGGCTTGGCCAGGCGCTCCAGCTGTGCGGCGTCGATCCGGCGCTGGCGCCAGGCGATCTCCTCGGGGCAGGCAATCTTCAGGCCCTGGCGGCTCTCCAGCGTGGCGATAAATTGCCCCGCCTCGAGCAGGCTTTCGTGCGTGCCAGTGTCTAGCCAGGCATAGCCTCGGCCCATGATCTCTACGCTGAGCTGGTCCTGCTCCAGATACAGGCGGTTCAGGTCGGTGATTTCCAATTCGCCGCGCGCCGATGGTTGGAGGCGCTTGGCCAGCTCTACGACCTGGTTGTCGTAGAAATACAGGCCGGTGACCGCGTAGCTGGATTTGGGCGCCTTGGGTTTTTCTTCGAGGCTCAGCACTTTACCCTGGGCATCGAACTCGGCCACACCATAGCGCTCGGGATCATGCACGTGGTACGCGAAGACGCTGGCGCCTTGTTCGCGTTGCATGGCATTGCCCAGCAATTCATGGAAATCGTGGCCGTAGAAGATGTTGTCGCCCAGCACCAATGCACTCGGACAGCCAGCCAGGAAGTCTTCACCAATCAGGAAGGCCTGGGCCAGGCCGTCGGGGCTGGGCTGCACGGCATATTGCAGGTTCAGCCCCCACTGGCTGCCGTCGCCCAGCAGCTGCGCGAAGCGCGGCGTGTCCTGCGGCGTGCTGATGACCAGGATGTCGCGGATACCCGCCAGCATCAGGGTGCTGAGCGGGTAGTAAATCATGGGCTTGTCGTATACCGGCAGCAGTTGCTTGCTGATGGCCAGGGTGGCCGGGTGCAGCCGGGTGCCAGAGCCACCAGCGAGGATGATGCCTTTGCGTTGCTGTGTCATGGGTCGGACAGTTCAGAGGATTTCAGTGAGCATCCGCGCCACGCCCTGCTGCCAGTGCGGCAGCACAAGGCCGAAGGTGGCTTGCAGCTTGCGGGTGTTCAGGCGCGAGTTGTGCGGGCGGCGCGCCGGCGTGGGAAACGCGCTGGTCGGCACGGGAGCGATTTCTGTTGCTTTAATTTTGATAGCTGCTTGCGCTTGACTGACTTGGTCTAGAACGTATTTTGCATAGGAATGCCAGTTCGTCTCACCGCTTGCCACGCAGTGGTACAGGCCGCCATCTTCGGGATGCTGCGCAAGGTGGCGGATGGCATGGGCCGTGACGTCGGCCAGCAAGTCGGCCCCGGTGGGCGCACCCCACTGGTCGTCGATGACGGTAAGACGCTCGCGCTCGCTGCCTAAGCGCAACATGGTCTTGGCGAAGTTGCCGCCGCGCGCGGCATAGACCCAGCTGGTACGCAGAATGAGGTGCTGGCAGCCCGATTGCTGGATGCGTTTCTCGCCCTCCAGCTTGGTGGCGCCATAGACGGACAGCGGCGCAGGCGCGTCGTCCTCGACCCAGGGGCGCTCACCGCTGCCGTCAAACACATAGTCGGTGCTGTAGTGCACCAGCCAGGCACCCAGGCGCGCGGCTTCTTCGGCCAGCACGCCAGGGGTGGTGGCGTTGAGCAGGCGCGCCACCTCCGGTTCGCCCTCTGCCTTGTCCACGGCGGTGTGGGCGGCGGCGTTGACGATCACGTCAGGGCGCAGCGCGCGCACGGTGCTGGCAATACCTGCGGGGTTGCTGAAATCGCCGCAATGGTCAGCGCTGTCGAAGTCGAGGGCCGTGACGGTGCCGAGCACGGCCAAGCTGCGTTGCAGCTCCCAGCCGACCTGGCCGTTCTTGCCAAGAAGCAGGATGTTCATGCGCCAGCGTATTGTTTGGCGACCCAGTCGCGGTAGGCCCCGGTCTGCACCTGTTGCACCCATTCGGGGTTATCAAGGTACCACTGCACGGTCTTGCGAATGCCCGTGTCAAAGGTTTCAGCAGGCTTCCAGCCCAGCTCGCGCTCAATCTTGCGCGCATCGATGGCGTAGCGCCGGTCATGGCCAGGGCGGTCGGTCACGTAGGTGATCTGCGTGGCGTAGCTCTGGCCGTCGGCACGCGGGCGCAGCTCATCCAGCAGAGCACAAACCGTGTTGACGATTTCGATGTTGGGTTTCTCGTTCCAGCCACCGATGTTGTAGGTCTCGCCCAGGCGGCCGGCCTCCAGCACGCGGCGGATGGCACTGCAATGGTCGCGCACATAGAGCCAGTCGCGGATCTGCATGCCGTCGCCATAAATGGGCAGGCTTTTGCCCGCCAGCGCGTTGACAATCATCAGCGGAATGAGCTTCTCGGGGAAGTGCAGCGGACCATAGTTGTTGCTGCAGTTGGTGGTGAGCACCGGCAGGCCGTAGGTGTGGTGCCAAGCACGCACAAGGTGGTCACTGGCGGCCTTGCTGGCCGAGTAGGGGCTGTTGGGCTCGACCCGGTGGTCTTCGGTGAAGGCCGGATCCGTCGGTGCGAGCGTGCCATAGACCTCGTCGGTGCTCACGTGCAGGAAACGGAACGCTCCTTTTTCAGTAGCTGGCAGCGCTTGCCAGTATTGCCTTGCGGCCTCCAAAAGCCTGAAAGTTCCAACCACGTTGGTCTGGATGAAATCCTCGGGACCGTGGATGGAGCGGTCCACATGGGACTCGGCCGCAAAGTTGACAATCGCGCGCGGGCGGTGCTCGGCTAGCAGGCGGTCCAGCAGCGCGCGGTCGCCAATGTCACCCTGCACAAAAACGTGGCGCGCATCACTGCGCAGGCTGTCGAGGTTGTGCAGGTTGCCCGCGTAGGTCAGCTTGTCGAGGTTCACGACCGCTTCGCCCTGGCTGGCCAGCCAGTCGAGCACGAAGTTGGCGCCAATGAAGCCGGCGCCGCCAGTGACGAGAATCATGGAATGCGGGAGGCTGGGAAGAAAGGGGACGATTATCCCACCCTCCCCCGCGCACGCCCCCGGCTCAGAAGTGGATGCCCCGCATCATCTGCTTGAGCGCCTCGGCCTCGGCGGCGAGCTGGGGCTTGCCGCCCTTCTTTTCGCCCTGCGCGGCCTCGGAGTCGGGGAACATGCGGAAGCTCGTGTTCATCGTGATCTGCGCCACGCGCGGCAGCAGCGCATGCAGCACCTGGCCGGTGATGCCCAGCTTGGTGGCGATGCGCACGGGCTTGAAGATGCAGGCCTGGGCGATCAGGTCGGCCGCCTCGTCGGGGCTGAGCGTGGGCACGTTGTCGTAGATCTTGGTCGGCGCGATCATGGGCGTGCGCACCAGCGGCATGTTGATGGTGGTGAAGGTGACGCCCTGGTCGGCGAACTCACTGGCGGCGCAGCGCGTCCATGAATCCAGCGCCGCCTTGCTCGCCACGTAGGCGGAGAAGCGCGGCGCGTTCGTCAGCACGCCGATGGAGCTGATGTTGACCACATGGCCCTTGCGCTTTTCCACCATCTTGGGCAGCAGGCCCATGGTCACGCGCAGGCTGCCGAAGTAGTTGAGCTGCATGGTGCGCTCGTAGTCGTGGAAGCGGTCGTAGCTGCTTTCGATGGCACGGCGGATCGAGCGGCCCGCGTTGTTGACGAGAAAGTCCACGCCGCCATGGTCGGCGATGAGCTGCTGCACGAAGCGGTCGCAGTCCTGCATGTCGGCGATGTCCACCGCGTAGGTGACGAAGGCGTGGCCCTTGTCCTTGGCCTCCTGGCAGGCAGCGTCGAGCTTGTCCTGGTCGCGCCCGCAGATGATGGTGGTGGCGCCCGCCTCGGCAAACTTGTGCGCCGCCGCCAGGCCGATGCCGGACGAGCCGCCCGTGATCAGCACCACCTTGCCCGCCACCGTGCCCTTGAGCGAGCGGTCGATGTGCAGCTCGGGGTCGAGGTGGCGCTCCCAGTAGTCCCACAGGCGCCAGGCGTAGTCGCGCAGGTTGGGGCACTGCACGCCCGTGCCCTTGAGCGCGGCCTGGGCCTCGCGGCAATCGAAACGCGTGGGGTAGTTGATGAAGGTGAGGATGTCCTCGGGCAGGCCCAGGTCCTTCATGACGGCATTGCGCACGCGGCGCATGGGCGACAGCGCCATCAGCCCCTTGCGCACGCCCCGGGGAATGAAGCCCAGCAGCGCGGCAT
This sequence comes from Paenacidovorax caeni, assembly GCF_001298675.1. Lineage (GTDB taxonomy): Bacteria > Pseudomonadota > Gammaproteobacteria > Burkholderiales > Burkholderiaceae_C > Paenacidovorax > Paenacidovorax caeni. The sequence continues at coordinate 50,612 of NZ_CYIG01000016.1, read as the reverse complement.
TGATGAACAGGTTCATGCGCGGCGCGTGCGCGGCGCGCGAGAAGATGTCGAGCACATCGCCCACGCGGTAGCCCACCGGATCGACCAGGTGGAAGCAGCGCTTGGCAATGCCTTCCTGGTGGCTGATGGCGGCCAGCGCATCGACCACGAAATCGACCGGCACGATGTTCACGCGCCCGCCCTCCAGGCCGACCGACGGCATCCACGGCGGCAGGATCTGGCGCAGGCGCTGGATCACCTTGAAGAAGTAGTACGGGCCGTCGATCTTGTCCATCTCGCCCGTCTGGCTGTCGCCCACCACCATGGCGGGGCGGTACACCGTCCAGGCCAGCTTGCCCTCCTGGCGCACGATCTTCTCGCTCTCGTGCTTGGTCTGGAAGTACGGATGGTCCAGCCCCTCGGCCTCATCGAACATGTCCTCGCGGAACACGCCTTCGTACAGCCCCGCCGCCGCGATGGAGGACACATGGTGGAAGTGCCCTGCGTCGATGGCGCGCGCCAGGTCGACGGTATTGCGCGTGCCGTCGATGTTGACGGCCACCTGGGTCTCGACGTCGGCCGCGAGGTCGTACACGGCCGCCAGGTGGAAGAAATGGTCGATCTGCCCCTTGAGCGCCTTGACGTCGGCCGCGCTCACGCCGAGCTTCTTCGCCGTCAGGTCGCCATGCACGGGAATGGCGCGGGACGCGCCCACGCCCCAGTAGCTGCGCAGCGCCGCCACCTTGTCGGCACTCTCGGGCCGGATCAGGAAATGAACCACCGTGCCCTTGCGCTCCAGCAGCTTCTTGACCAGCCGCTTGCCGATGAAACCCGTTGCCCCCGTGACGAAATACCGCATAGAAAATAGCTCCTTTAGACTCAGCGATTCTTGCCCAGCGCCCATAGCGCCCGATTCAGCACAAACCCGGGGCGATGCTAGCGGGTGCTGCGGGACGGCAAGTAGGCGTGGAGCTCTATGTTTTTAGGAACAGGCACCTACACGCATGCGCCTTGCAGGCGTAAAGTTGCCCTCACGCGCCAGAACACAAAATCCTGGCAACCGCAATCCCTATTGCCCCGGAGGTTTCCCATGGTCAAGAAGCTGCAGAAACTCAGCAACGAAAAGAAAAAGAAAAGCGCCGAATTGCCGCGCGCCATCAAGGACTCGGCGCAGCAGATCTGGCTTGCCGGTCTGGGCGCCTTTGCCAAGGCCCAGGAGGAAGGCTCGAAGGTATTCGAGACCTTGGTGAAGGAAGGCATGTCGATGCAGCGCAAGACCCAGACCGTAGCCGAAGAGAAGATCACCGAGGCCACCAGTCGCGTGACCCACATGGCCAATGACATTGGCTCGCGCGCCGCTGGGCAGTGGGACAAGCTCGAATCCATCTTCGAGGATCGCGTAGCCAAGGCGCTCTCCCGCCTGGGCGTACCCACGTCGCGTGACCTGGAAGCGCTGAACGCCCGCATCGACGCCCTGACCCAGAGCGTGGGCAAGGCGCCGGCGGCAGCCAAGCCCGCCGCCAAGAAACCCGCCGCGAAGAAGCCCGCAACCGCCAAGGCCGCCTCTGCGCCAAAGCAAGCTGCGGCCAAGCCTGCAGCCAAGGCCGCGCCGAAAAAGGCGGCCCCCAAGGCTGCCGCCGAGGAGGCCGCGAGCAAGCCCGTGGCCAAGAAGCCCGCCGCCAAGCGCCCGCCCTTTCCCCAGGTAGCGCCGCGCAACGCCGGTGCAGAACCCGCCGCCGCGCCCCCTGCGGACACCCCGGCCAGCGCCTGATCGCGCTGCGCATTTCCCCGGCAGGCAACGCCCTGCCCATGCGGCTGTCGCGCCTTGGGTGCGGCAGCCGTTTTCTTTGCATCGACCCTGCGCAACCCCCATGCCAGCGCGCGGCATCGTCGGTTAGAGTAGCCCGCAAGAACGAGCATGAGGATCCGCATCCATGGTGAAAAAAGCGCCGCGCCGCACCGCCGAACGCATTCTGGAAACCACGCTGGACCTGTTTAACCGGTTTGGCGAACCCAACGTCTCGACCACGCTGATATCGGCCGAATTGCGCATCAGCCCCGGCAACCTGTACTACCACTACCCGGCCAAGGATGAGCTGATCAACGCGCTGTTCGACCGCTACAACGCCAGCCTGGACGAGCTCCTGGGCGCCAGCACCGGCGTGCGCAACGTGGAAGACGCCTGGTTCTTCATGCACACCCTGTTCGAGCTGATCTGGCAATACCGCTTCCTGTACCGCGACCTCAACGACCTGCTGTCCAAGAACCGGCGCCTGGAAACACATTTCCAGGCCGTGCTCAAGCACAAGACCCGCGCGATGCGCACGCTGCTCGACGGCATGCAGCGCGCTGGGGCCCTGCAGATCGACTCGCGCGAACTGGAACCCACGGCCACCAGCATGGTCGTGGTGCTGACTTACTGGCTGAGCTTCGAGTACGTGCGCGACCCGCGCCGCGCGCTCGAGCCTGAGAGCGCCCAGGCCGCGCTGCTGCGCGGCGCGCACCACGTGCTGAACCTGCTGATGCCCTACCTCGAGGCCAGCCAGCGTGCCCACCTGCTCACGCTCGCCAGCGCCTACCAGACACCGACCGCGACACCCTGACACCCTCAACGACAAAACCATAAGGAGACAACCACCATGGCCGCCTGGACCGCCTTCCCCCATGCCAGCGACTACCCCGTCACCGCCGCCAGCGCCAAGAAGCAATGGGCGCGCCTGCATGCGGGCGATGCCGAACCCTGCCCCAGCGACAAGAAAGTCCTCGAAGCCTGGGCACTGTTCCATGCCGGCGAGTTCCAGCGCGCCACCGAAGCCGGCCTGGCCGTGGGCGGCGCTGGCATCACGGCCGCCAACAAGGCCCAGGCCATCTACGCCACCTACCTGGAGCCGAAGGAGAAGAACCGGCTCGACCTGTTCCTGCAGGTGGCCGAACGCGCCGAAGCGCAAGCCCAGGCCGAGCCCGGCAACGCCAACGCCTGGTACTGGCACGCCTACGCACTGGGACGCTACAGCCAGGGCATCAGCGTCGCCAAGGCGCTGGCGCAGGGCCTGGGTAGCAAAATCAAGGCGTCGCTGGAAAAAGCCATCGCCCTGGCCCCCGCGCACGCAGACGCCCATATCGCCCTGGGCGCCTTCCATGCCGAAGTGATCGACAAGGTGGGCGCGCTGATTGGCGGCATGACCTACGGGGCCAAGAAAGACACGGGGCTGAAGCTATTCCAGCAGGCGCTCCAGCTCAACCCGGGCTCGGCCATCGCCATGATCGAGTACGCCAATGCCCTGGTCATGCTCGAAGGCGACAAGAAAATGAAAGAAGCCACCAAGCTCTACGAACAAGCAGCCGCGTGCGAGCCGGCGGACGCCATGGAGCACCTGGACGTGGCACTGGCACGCGCCGAACTGGCCGACGATTGACCCTCGGGGCGGGCCGCCCCAGGATCAGGCCGCCGCCTGGCGCGCCGCTGCCGCCGCGCGGTAGGCCGCGATTTCCAGCAGCCCGTCGAAAATCAGGTGGTCCACCAGCTCGAAGGGCCGCGTCATGCTTGGTGCCATCTTCCAGCCGGCGCCGCCGGTCATCAGGCACGCCGGCTCCTGGCCGCAGTGCTGCGCCAGGTGCTGGAACATGCGCTCCACGGCCCCAGCGATGGCGTAGGTGCCGCCGCTGGTCAGTGCGTCGCTGGTGTTGGTGGGAAAAAGCCGCACCTCGCCCGTGGGCACGTGCAGGCCAGCCGTGCCCGATTCGAGCGCGCGCAGCATGATGCCGTGGCCCGGCAGGATCAGGCCGCCCAAGAAGCGCCCTTCAGCGTCGATGGCCTCCACGGTCACCGCCGTGCCCACCATGACCACGATCAGCGGCCGCCGCTCGCCACGCGCCAGCAGGCGGTGGCGCGCACCGATCATGGCCACCCAACGGTCGGCCCCCAGGCGCAGCGGATGGTCGTAGCCGTTCACCAGACCGGCCTCCTGCACCGAGGACACCACCCACTGCGGCGTCACGTCCCACTGCGGCATCTGCTCCACCTGCTCGCGCACACGGCGCTTCACGGCATCACCCGCCACCACGCAGCCCAGGATGCGCGAAGGCGCCGGCAAGGCCCCCCAGGCATGCTCGGCCAAACGCTCAATGTGCTCCAGGAACTCGGCACCATGCGCGAGCAGTGCCGCACCCGGGCGCGGCGCGTCGTACAACGCCCATTTGAGGCGGGTGTTGCCCACGTCGATGGCCAGAAAAGTCATAGGGCGCGATTATCACGAGTTTTGCGCTGACGCCTGCCGCCGAGGCGATAGTGAACAATCGTCGCGCACCATGGCCACGCGCAGCACAGCGGAGGTACAGTGGGCGCTTCACGCTTACGCAACCACCACCGACAGGAGTTGAACCATGGGTCTTTTCAGTTTCATCAAGGAAGCCGGTGAAAAGCTGTTCAGCGGCAAGGAAGCCCACGCCGCCACGCCCGCAGCGCCCTCCGCGGACGAGCTCAATGCCAAGGCGGCGCAGGCCATCGCCACCTACATCGGCGCGCAGAACCTGGGCGTGAGCGATGTGAAAGTGGCCTTCGACGGCAGCCAGGGCAAAGTCACCGTGCAAGGCCAGGCGCCCACGCAGGCCGTGAAGGAGAAAGTAACCCTGTGCTGCGGCAACGTGGCCAGCGTGCAAAGCGTGGACAACCAGATGGCCGTGACCAACCCCGAGCCCGAGGCGCAGTACCACGACGTTGTGCGCGGCGACACGCTCTCGGCCATCGCCAAGAAGTTCTACGGCGACGCCAACAAGTACCCGGTGATCTTCGAGGCCAACAAGCCCATGCTGACGCACCCCGACAAAATCTACCCCGGCCAGAAGTTGCGCATCCCGCCGCTGGCCAAGTAACCAGATTGCAAGCCAAAAAGGCTGCTAGCGCTTGTCCATCAAGCGCTAGCAGCTATTTTTTTATGAGCAATTTACGGCGTGTGGCAAGCCGAGGACATGGCAGCCACGCCTCGGCAAACGTCGAAGCGTTCGCGTCCAACGTGTTCATGACCTTTGCCTGGTGCCTGCGGCCCCGCAACGGCGACCGAGGCAGCGGCAAGGCGCATGGCTGCGCCCGCTGCGGCTACTGCCGCCAGAAGAACACCGCCGCCATCACCAGCCCCGTGGCCACGATGCCCCAGCGCAGCACCGGCGCGGGCAGCCGGCGCGCTACGCGCGCACCGCCGTAGCCGCCCGCCGTGGCAGCCAGCATCATCATCAGCGCCTGCGGCCATTGCACGATACCGCCCGCGGCATAAATGGCCACGGCAATCGCCGTGAGCAGGGCCGAGACCAGGTTCTTCATGCCATTCATGGCGTTGAGCTGGGTCTGCCCCAGCAGACCGAACAGCGCCAGCAGCAGGATGCCCAGGCCGCCGTTGAAATAGCCCCCGTAGGCCGCCACCGCCAGCATGCCCAGCGCGGCACGCAGCGGCGACGGCGCGCCATGGTGGCTGGCCCCGGCCCACTGGCGCAGCTTGGGCCCGAAAGCGAACAGGGCCGTGGCCGCCAGCAGCAGCCAGGGAACGACCTTCTTGAAGGTGGCATCGGGCGTCAACAGCAGCAGCGCCGCGCCTGCGGAGCCGCCGACGAGCGAGAGCGCCACCACGGCGCGCATCGACAGGCCGGGCGGCGGCACCATGTCCTCGCGAAAGCCCCAGGCGCCCGCCATGTAGCCGGGCAGCAGCGCCACGGTTCCGGTGGCATTGGCCGCCACGGGCGGCACGCCGGTAAAGACCAGCGCGGGCAGGGTGAGAAAGCTGCCGCCCCCGGCGACGGCATTGAGCGCGCCAGCGACAAAGGCGGCGGCAAGGAGCAAAGCGGTATCGAACATCGGAGGCGATCTTAGGCGTGCCGCACCGCCGTATTGGTTGCCTGCCGGGTTACGGTGTTTTACTTGGCCTACTTGGCCTACTTGGCATACGGGTCGGCAAAGCCCAGTTCTTCCATGATGGCGGTTTCGTAGGCCTCCATCTCGTCGGCATCTTCGGCGCTGGTCTCATGGTCCCAGCCCTGGGCGTGCAGCGCACCGTGCACCAGCAGGTGGGCGTAGTGCTCCTCCAGGGTCTTGTTCTGCTCGCGCGCCTCGCGCTCGACCACGGGGGCACACAACACCAGGTCGGCCACGGCAAGGGGCTCCTGCTGGTAGTCGAAGGTGAGCACGTTGGTGGCGTAGTCCTTGTGGCGGTATTCACGGTTGAGGCGCTGGCCTTCCTCGGCGCCAACGATGCGCACCGTGATTTCCGCATCCACTGCCAGCGCATGGCGTATCCAGCGCGCCACCTTGTGGCGCGGCAGGGTGGCGCGGTGTGCGGCAGCATCGCGCGCGAATTGCAGGGACAGGGTGAGTTGGTTTAGAGCCATTTTGGCCTCCAGCGCTTGCCAGACAAGCGCTGGCAGCTATCAAATCAGGAGAAAATCAGGCCGCCGTAGCCCGCCGGCTGCGTGGTGCATCGTAGGCATCGACGATGCGCGCCACCAGCGGGTGGCGCACCACGTCGGCGCTGGTGAAGCGCGAGATCGCGATGCCCTGCACGCGCTGCAGCACGCGCTCGGCGTCCACCAAGCCGCTCATGGCGCCCTTGGGCAGGTCAATCTGGCTCACGTCGCCCGTGACCACGGCCTTGGCGCCGAAGCCGATGCGCGTGAGGAACATCTTCATCTGCTCGGGCGTGGTGTTCTGCGCCTCGTCGAGGATGACAAAGGCGTTGTTCAGCGTGCGCCCGCGCATGAAGGCCAGCGGCGCGATTTCCAGCGCGTTGCGCTCAAAGGCTTTTTGTACCTTGTCAAAACCCATCAGCTCGTACAGCGCGTCGTAGAGCGGGCGCAGGTACGGGTCCACCTTCTGCGTCAGGTCGCCAGGCAGAAAGCCCAGGCGCTCGCCCGCCTCCACGGCCGGGCGCGTGAGCACGATGCGCTGCACCTGGCTGCGCTCCAGCGCATCGACGGCACAGGCCACGGCCAGATACGTCTTGCCCGTGCCCGCCGGGCCGATGCCGAAAGTGATGTCGTGCGTGGCGATGTTGTCCAGGTACACGCTCTGGCGCGGCGTGCGCGCGCGCAGGTCGGCGCGGCGCGTGTGCAGCACCTGGGCGCCGTCCCCCGCCTCCACCATGGCGCTGTCGCCCGCCAGCATGAGCTGCAGCATGTCGTCCTTGATCGGGCGGTCGGCCATTTCATACAGCGCCTGCAGCAGCTCCATGGCCTGCTGGGCGGCGGCCTTGGGGCCGTCCACCTTGAACTGTTCGTGCCGGTGGGCGATCTTGACCTGCAGCGCCAGTTCAATGGTGCGCAGGTGCGCGTCGGCCGGGCCGCACAGGTGGGACAGACGCAGGTTGTTATGCGGGGTGAAGGTGTGGCGCAGGATCACGCTTGATAATTCCGTGGGTCGCCGCCCGAAGGTGCGGCAAAGGATTCGCATGATAGGCAAATTGACCGGCACGCTGCTGGAAAAGAACCCTCCCGAGGTATTGGTGGACTGCCACGGCGTGGGCTACGAGGTGCTGGTGCCCATGAGCACCTTCTACAACCTGCCCGCCGTGGGCGAAAAGGTGGCGCTGCTCACCCAGTTCATCGTGCGCGAAGATGGGCAGCTGCTCTACGGTTTCGGCACCGCGCCCGAGCGCCAGACTTTCCGCGAGCTCATCAAGATCAGCGGCGTGGGGCCGCGCACGGCGCTGTCCATCCTCTCAGGCCTGGGTGTGCAGGACCTGGCGCAGGCCGTGTCGCTGCAGGAAAGCGGCCGCCTGGTGAAAGTGCCCGGCATCGGCAAGAAAACCGCCGAGCGCCTGCTGCTGGAGCTCAAGGGCAAGCTGGGCGCCGACATGGGTGCGCGTGCCCACGTGGCCAACGACAGCCAGGCCGACATCCTGCAGGCGCTGCTGGCCCTGGGCTACAGCGACAAAGAAGCCGCCGCCGCCCTCAAGGCACTCCCCCCCGATGTGGGCGTGAGCGAAGGCATCAAGCTGGCGCTCAAAGCGCTGGCCAAGTGATTAGGAGACAGTAGATGGCTGTTTTAGAAGGAATTCAGATTCAAAATTACCGCAGCCTGAAGGATGTGACGCTGGGTAAAACATTCGAAAAACAAAGCAGCGATGCGCTCCCGCGATTAATGGCTGTAATTGGTGCCAATGGGGTCGGAAAATCTACGCTGCTCGATGCGTTGGGTTTTCTTGGTGACTGTCTGAACGATGGAGTAGAAGCAGCTTGTGACAAACCACAACGCGGAGGCTTTGAACGGCTGCGCACCCAGGGCGTCCAAGAGCCCATCCGCTTTGAAGTGAGGTTTAGACAGACTCTCAAGGACAGGCCCATCAGTTACAGCCTGCACATTGACCAAGACACCAGAGGCAGGGTGTGTGTCGTGTACGAGCGTTTGCGCCAACGTCGAAAAGGGCAGAGCAATGGGCGCCCTTACAGCTTTCTAGAGCTTCGTGATGGTGAGGGCTATGCATGGTCCGGGGAGGAAAGTGAGATCAATGAGGGCGTACGAAAAACAGAAATCCGAATGAGTGATAGGCAAGTTCTGGGCATCGCCACTTTGGGAACGCTCAAGGATCATCCGCGCATTGGACAATTTCGCTCTTTTCTTGCCGGTTGGTATCTGTCGTACTTTGTCCCTGAATTAGCTCGGGTACAACCCATGGCGGGTGCGGATCCTCACCTTAACCGCAGGGGTGACAACTTGGCCAAATACCTGCAATTTATCGAACGGGAAAATCCACGAGGCTTTAAGGCCGCACTGGATTTAATCGCCCAGAAATTGCCTGGAGTTCAAGGTATTTGCCATAGAAAAGCTCCTGATGGCCGTTTGCTACTGGAATTCACCGCGCAGGGCTACGACAAGCCCTTTTACCAGCAGGATATGTCAGATGGTTCACTAAAACTGTTGGCATACCTTCTGCTAATGGAAGACCCAGAACCTGCACCATTGATTGGGATTGAAGAACCTGAAAACGGCTTACACCACCAATTGCTAGCAGTTCTTGCGCAGGAACTACAAGCCTTCGCGAGCCGCCACCGTGGGCCTCAGGTTCTTGTCACGACCCACTCGCCTTATTTCGTCGATGCACTCGCACCTCAAGAAGTATGGGTACTGAACAAGGGACGAGACGGGTACACCCAAGCGTTGCGGGCAGCAGATATTCCAGGCGTACAAGCCTTGTTCAACGAGGGTATCCCCACCGGTAGCTTGTGGTTTAGTAACCATTTTGGCGTGGGGAATCCGTGACTCCGTATATCGAGGTATTAACTGAGGGAGCTTCGGATGTGCCCGTGATGCACGAGCTTTTAGCACGGCACTTTGGTTTGGAAAAAGACGTGCAATTTCGCATCCATCCGCACCAAGGACGTGGGCGTTTACCGGATAACCCACTGGCACGGCCCGACCCTAGACACCGAGGTCTTTTGGACCAACTCCCTGCGAAACTGCGAAGCATGGCGTGGCTCCCTTCCAATGCCATGGTGTTGGTGCTCATCGACGCAGACAATGACGATGAGGCGATATTTTTAATGCAACTGTGCGCCATGCTGGAGCAGTTACCTCAACGCCCTCCAAGGGTCATTTTTTGTTTGGCGGTTGAGGAGACTGAAAGCTGGTTCCTGGCTGATCCACACGCTGTACGAATGGGCTTTGCACATGTGCGCCTGAGAAAAATCCAAGGTATTGCACCGGATGCAGTGATTGGCGCATGGGAGCGCTTAGCGGAAGCCCTTGGCGAGGACGTGCGAACGGTCACGGGCACTCGCAAGCTTGCATGGGCCAAAGCGATTGCGCCGCACATGAATTTCGACACCACGCCATCACCCAGCCTCAATACTCTGATAGAGAGGATGCGGGACTACCTGCACACCGTAGCCACATGAGCATCCACACCGACGACTTTGCCCCCGCGCCCCCGAAGCGCGTGGTATCTGCCGCCCCCACGTCCCCCCAAGAAGAAGCGCTGGAACGTGCGCTGCGCCCCAAACAGCTCGACGAATACGTAGGCCAAGCCAAGGCCCGCGAGCAGCTTGAAATCTTCATTGGCGCCGCCAAGAAGCGCTCGGAGGCGCTGGACCACGTGCTGCTGTTTGGCCCGCCCGGGCTGGGCAAAACCACGCTGTCCCACATCATCGCGGCCGAGCTGGGCGTGCAACTGCGCCAGACCAGCGGCCCGGTGCTGGAAAAGCCCAAGGACCTGGCTGCGCTGCTAACCAACCTGGAGCGCAACGATGTGCTGTTCATCGACGAGATCCACCGCCTCTCGCCCGTGGTGGAAGAGATCCTCTACCCCGCGCTGGAGGACTACCAGATCGACATCATGATCGGCGAAGGCCCGGCCGCGCGCAGCATCAAGCTCGACCTGCAACCCTTCACCCTGGTGGGCGCAACGACGCGCGCGGGCATGCTCACCAACCCGCTGCGCGACCGTTTCGGCATCGTGGCACGGCTGGAGTTCTACACGCCCGAGGAGCTTTCGCGCATCGTCACACGCAGCAGCGCGCTGATGCAGGCGCCCATTGACCCCGAGGGCAGCGCCGAGATCGCGCGCCGCTCGCGCGGTACACCGCGCATCGCCAACCGCCTGCTGCGCCGCGTACGCGACTACGCCGACGTGAAGGGCGACGGTCGCATCACCCTCGACATTGCCCAGCGCGCGCTGGCGTTGCTCGACGTCGATCCGCAAGGCTTCGACGTGATGGACCGCAAGCTGCTCGAGGCCGTGATCCACCGCTTTGACGGCGGACCAGTGGGGCTGGACAACATCGCCGCGAGCATCGGCGAGGAGCCCGGCACCATTGAAGACGTGATTGAGCCCTACCTGATCCAGCAAGGCTTCTTGCAACGCACCCCGCGCGGGCGCATCGCCACCCTGGCAGCCTTCCGCCACCTGGGCGTGGCGCCGCCGCAGGGGGGCGGGCTGTTCTAGAAACCGTTTGCGGCCTGGGCTGGTGCCCGGGCACGGCCATGCAATCACCATCGGCTGCGCCTTGCACCTGCCACCTTTGCGGGGCAATGGGCACCCAGAGAAGACCCTGAACGCGTTCCAAAAGGCCTGAAATTTCCCATGCCACGGGTTTGCAGGGAAAATCCCACCCCTTGGCGGCCTCTGCGCCGTGCCAGCCGCCTCTGCCCTTGCGACGAACTTCGCACCTATGAATGCTGTAACAGAATCCCCCTGGACCGCCGAAGAAGGCGCCCCCGCCGAGACCGAGGCCAAGCAGCCCGGCAAGCCCAAGATCGAACGCGAGGCGCACAAGCTGGAAAAACGCCTGTGCCGCGAAGTGGGCCGCGCCATCGTGGACTACAACATGATCGAGGACGGCGACAAGGTCATGGTCTGCATGTCCGGCGGCAAGGACAGCTACACCCTGCTGGACATCCTGATTCGCCTGCAAAAGCGCGCCCCCGTGCGCTTCGAGCTGGTGGCCGTGAACCTCGACCAGAAGCAGCCGGGCTTTCCCGAGCACATCCTGCCGGAGTACCTGAAGACCACAGGGGTGCCCTTTCACATTGAAAACCAGGACACCTACAGCATCGTCAAGCGCGTGGTCCCCGAGGGCAAGACCACCTGCGGCCTGTGCTCGCGCCTGCGCCGCGGCATCCTCTACCGTGTGGCCGAAGAGCTGGGGGCCACCAAGATCGCCCTGGGCCACCACCGCGACGACATCGTGCAAACGCTGATGCTCAACATGTTCTTTGGTGGACGCATGAAGGCCATGCCGCCCAAGCTCGCCAGCGACAACGGCAAGCATGTGGTGATCCGCCCGCTGGCCTATGTGCCGGAAAAGGACACCGCACGTTGGGCCCAATACCAGAACTTCCCGATCATCCCGTGCAACCTGTGCGGCAGCCAGGAAAACCTGCAGCGCCAAGTGGTGGGCGACATGCTGCGCGACTGGGACAAGAAGTACCCTGGGCGCATCGACAACATGTTCCGCGCCATGCAGAACGTGGTGCGCACCCACCTGCTCGATCCAAGCCTGCACGATTTCCGCCATCTCAAGGCGACGGGCGTCGCCAGCGAAGACGGCGACACGGCGTTCGACCACGAGGAGTTTCCCAGCACGCCCACCCTGCCGGGCGTGCAGGTGGTGCAGTTGGCCTGAAGCTTCTTCCCGCGGCCTGCCACTGCCTGCGCCTGCCAGCCATTTCGTTCCATCCTCTCAGGAGAGTCCCCCATGATTTCGCGCTGGCTGTACACCCTCTTTCTGGCCCTGGCCGCTGCGCTGCTGGCTGGCTGCGCATCCACCCGCGCGGTGGACAGCGCCGTACAGAGCTACTCCACGCTCACGGCCCTGCCCACGCCACCCACCTACCGGCTGGAGCTGCTGCCGTCGCAGAAGGCCGAAGCCGCCAGCTTCTCGGCCATCGAGGCGCAGGCCCAAGAGTCGCTGCAAAAGGTAGGACTGCAGCGCGACGACCAGACCGCAGGCCTGATCGTGCAGATTGGCGCGCAGGCGCGCTACACCAGCCCTGAGTACTGGCCCTACGGGCCGTACGGCCGTCCCTGGGCGTGGGGCTGGGGCCACCGCGGCTGGGCCATGGGTGGCGGCTGGATGATGGACCGCCCGCCCACCCTGCAGTACCGCGCCGTCAGCATCGTGATGCGCGACGCGCAAACGCAGAAGATCGTTTACGAGACTTCCGCCTCCTACGAGGAGGTGTGGAGTAACGATGCGCTGATTTTTGGTGTGTTGTTTGACGCTGCGCTCACCGGGTTTCCGCAGCCGCCTGCGGGCGCACGCCAGATCCGCACCGAAATCCCCGCACGCTGAAGAAACCGCCAAATGGACGCTACCCGCCTGATCGTCGTGCGCCACGGCGAAACCGCCTGGAACGTGGACACACGCATCCAGGGCCACCTGGACATCCCGCTCAACGCCACCGGCCTGTGGCAGGCGCGCCAGCTCGCCGGCGCGCTGGCGGGCGAGGCCATCAGCGCCATCTACACCAGCGACCTGCTGCGCGCCCGCACCACCGCCCAGGCCGTGGCCGATGCCACCGGTGCCCGCCTGGCCGATGAGCCGGGCCTGCGCGAGCGCGCCTTTGGCCTGTTCCAGGGCCGTACCTTCGCCGAGGTCGAAGCCGAGCAGCCCGAGCAGGCGCGCCGCTGGCGCCAGCGCGACCCCGACTACGCGCCGGAAGGCGGCGAGTCACTGCGCGCGCTGCGCGAGCGCGTGATCGGCACCACGCACCGCCTGGCCGCCCGGCACCCCGGCGGCCTGGTGCTGCTGGTGGCGCACGGCGGCGTGCTCGACGTGCTGTACCGCGCCGCCACGCGCCAGGACATCCAGGCGCCGCGCACCTGGCAGCTCGGCAATGCCGCCATCAACCGCCTGCTGTGGACCCACGGGCACGGCCTGTCCCTGGTCGGCTGGGCCGATACGCAGCACCTCGAACACGCCACACGCGATGAAACCACTGCCTGACGCCTGGGGATCGGCCGCAGCCGGGCTGCGCGTAGACCTGATCGACACCCCCGCGCTCGTTGTCGATTTGGACGCCATGGAGCGCAACATCCAGCGCATGGCCGACTTCGCGCGCAAGCACGGTGTGCGCTGGCGCCCGCATGCCAAGCTGCACAAAAGCGCCGAGATTGCCCTGCTGCTGCAAAAGGCCGGGGCCTGTGGCGCCTGCGTACAAAAACTCTCCGAGGCCGAGGCACTGGCTGCCGGGGGCGTCAACGACCTGTTCATCAGCAACGAAATCCTGGCCGCCAACAAGCTGCTACGTACCGCGCGCCTGGCCGCAGGGCTTGCCGCCCGTGGCGGACGCCTGGCACTGGCAGTGGACAGCGAAGAAGGCATCGCACGGCTGGCCGAGGCCATGGACAAAGCGGGCAGCGACGCAGGCATCGACGTGTTCGTCGAGATCGACGTGGGCCAGGGCCGCTGCGGTGTCCCCCCGGGCACGGAGGCCGTGGCACTGGCGCAATCGATCGCGCGCCGCCACCGCTTGCGCTTCGCCGGTCTGCATGCCTACCACGGCGGCGCCCAGCACCTGCGTGGCGTCGGCGAGCGGCGCAGCGCCATCGCGGCCGCCGTGGCCGCCGCCGCGCACACGCGCACGCTCATCGAGGCCGCCGGGCTGCCCGTGGGCCTGATCACCGGCGCAGGCACCGGCACCCTGGTGCACGAGGCCGCCAGCGGCGTGTATGGCGAGCTGCAGGCCGGCTCATTCCTGTTCATGGACGCGGACTACGCACGCAACGAACGCGAAAGCGCCCAGCCCGCATTCGAGCACGCGCTGTTCGTCAAGACGCAGGTAATCTCAGCCCGCGCCACGCATGTGGTGTGCGATGCCGGACACAAGAGCCACGCCATCGACTCTGGCCTACCGCTGGTGCATGGCCTGCCCCCCGAGCGGGCGCTGCGCTTCGCCAACGGAGGGGATGAACACGGCATCCTCTACCCCGAGGGCCCCAAGGCCCGCCTGCCTGCGCTCGGGCGCATGCTATGGCTGGTGCCAGGCCACTGCGACCCCACGGTGAACCTGCACGACCACCTGATCGGCGTGCGCGGCGGACTGGCGCATGGTGTCGTGGAGCGCATCATCCGCGTCGATGCGCGGGGGGCGGTGACGTAGGTCACGACGGCAGGGCCGGAAGCTATAGGGCGCTGCCAATAGCTTCCAGCCCTGGGCGAGCGCCTGTTCCTGGCAATGATCATTGACGGCGGGGAGACGCCAGCAGACGATCAAGTCCAGGCATGCGGCGCATTACGTCGTGCTAGCAGCCGTAGTCGGGTGCTGCAGCAGGTGTTAAGGAATCCACTGGTGAAACCGTAAAAGCTCGCGGGCGGCGTTTGCCTCAAGATCGGGCAGCAGCGCGCGTTGGCGGTTAATTTCCTGCAGCGCAGCCTGGGCATCCTGGGTATCGCTGGGCGCGGTGATCCAAGCGGTATCGTCACCCGCCAGACGCGCGAAGAACGGGCTTTCCTGATCCTTGATCTTCACCAACACCTGGCCACGCTGTGTGCCCAGGGGGTGGAAGATGAACCGCGCCTGCACGGGCTGCTCCAGGAAGCGGCCTTGGAAAGCGGAGGTACACGAAGACAACCCCATGGTGGCGAGAAAAGAGGGGATGGCATCGGCCTGCTGCCACTGCCCTGCCACGGGCGGCTGCCCCCGGTGCTCTGCACTGACCACGACGGCAGGCACGCGCGCTGGTGCCGCGGGGCCCAGACGGGCCTTTTCCTGGGCGTCCAGCAGCGTCATGCTGCGGTGGTCACCAGTGATGAACAACAGCCCGTCATCGAAAAAATGGCGCGCCTGAAGTTGGGCCACAAACTCGCCCAAGGCCGCGTCGGCATAGCGCAATGCAGCTTCTTCGCCGTGTTGCGTGCTGCCTGGAATGGTGAAGGGCGGGTGGGTAGTGATGGTTTGCACCACGGCAAAAAACGGCCCGGCAGGACGCTCCCGGTCAAGCCATTGCAACAGACGCCGGTAGAGCGCGGCGTCGCCCGGATCATCGAAAGAGCCTCGTGGCAGGCCGGCATAGGCCGGGTGCTCGGGGCCTTCGATGTAGCTGAAGCCCAGGTTTTTCAGCCAGCCCCGGGTGCCGAGAAAATTCAGATCCGCCGAAGTGAAATAAAGCGCTGGAACCTGCTGCCGGGCCAATGCGGCGAAGAAATCCTGTTGCGCCTTGTCATAGCCCGCAAAGGTGTTCGTGGACTGGTAGCGGTTGACTTGTGGGAATGGCACATGCCCGGTCAACAAGGCGATCAGGCCACCATCGGTGGTGAATCCATTGGCGTAAAACGATTCGAGGTAACTGTACTCCGAGGCAATCCTGTCCAGCGCCGGGGTGTAGTCCTTCAAGCCGGCGAATTTCTGGCTGTGGTGCAGCGACAGGGATTCGACCACCAGCAAGATCACCGGACGAGCCTTTCTCGCGCTGGGGGTGCAGGTCTGCGCAGGCGCAGGGGCGTTTTGCAGGCGCGTTCGCAGGGCTGCAGAGAAGGGTGCGTCGGTTCCGCTCTGGAGATTGCTACTCAAGTAATCCTGGTAACCATCCTGGTGGACGTATTCCGCCCCCTGCGGCAGATACCGGAATACCCACAGGATGGGCAAGGCAGACAGGTAAACGAGTGCACGTTTTCTTTGTTTTGAGGTCAATGCGCGTTTCGCCGCATACACCAGAAATACGCTGGTCAACAGCGTGAGCGCCACCAGCAGCACCCCTCGGCCCCTTGCCAGGTACGGCAGGGCAACCGTGGCATTCGATGAAAAATCGCCCGCGTATTTGAGCAGGTCGGCAATGCGCAGCCGAAAACTGAACAAGTCGTACACCGCCATATCGACGGCATACAGCCACAACACCGCCACCGCACACACGGTCAGCAGCCAGCGCAGCCAGGGCGGGCTGGCCCTGGCCAGCCCCACCAGGGCCAGCAAGACACCCAGCACGCCGGCGTCGTAAGCGATGGCGCCCCACACCAGGCAATCGCGGGTGCATGCAGTGGCCTGCGCGAGTTGGGCCACCGTGAGCTGCCAGCGCAGGCCCATGCAAGCGGCGAACGAGAGCACCAACAGCGCCGTCGGCCCCAGGCGGAGCCGCGCCGGGAGCGTCACCACAGCCCCGTCTCAACGCGGATCGCCACTTCGCAGTCGTCGAAGATTTCCAGCTTGGCGATCTTCACGCGCACGCCCAGCACGCCGGGCAGCTGCATGAGGCGGCTGGCCAGCTTGCCGATGAGGCTCTCCAGCAGGTTCACGTGTTCGGCGCGGCATTCGTCGATGATGATCTGGCGCACCTTGCGGTAGTCCAGCACATGCCGGATGTCGTCGTCGCGCGGCGCCAGGGGCTGGGGGCCAAGGTTCAGCTCAGCATCGACTTGGATGGGCTGGGGCGCAGCCTTTTCATGCGCCAGGATGCCCAGGTTGGCATCGAAGCGCAGCCCCGTCAGAGTGAGGGTTTGCGTGCCTGCGGCATGGGTCATGGTGGGGTCACATCATCGAAAAGTCGCGCGCGAAGCGCTGCAGGTGCTGGCCGCCATCGACCAGCAGTGTCGTGCCGGTCAGCGAGCGGTTTTCCAGCGCGAAGCGCACCGCGCCGGCCACGTCCTCGGGCGAGGACGAGCGCCCCAGCGGGCTCAGGGTGTGCAACTGGGCGAAGCGCTCGGGCGTGAGCAGGTGGCTGGTCAGCGTCAGGCCCGGCGCCACGCCCACCACGCGCACACGCGGTGCCAGGGCCAGCGCCAGCATGGTGCCGGCGGCTTCCAGGGCAGCCTTGGAGAGGGTGTAGCTCAGGAAGTCGGGGTTCTGGTTCCACAACTTCTGGTCCAGCAGGTTCACCACCGCACCGTGGGCATCGGCCTCGCCGGCCTGCGCACGCTCGGCCAGGTGCTGGTGCAGTGCCTGGGCCAAAAGCACCGGGGCACCGGCATTGCTGCGCAGGTGGCGCTCCAGCAGGCCGTAGCTGAAGCTGGCGGCATCGTCGTGCTCGAACAGCGCGGCGCTGTTGACGACGGCGTCCACGCTGCCGAAATGCGCCACCACGCGCGGCAGCAAGGCACGCACGGCATCTTCGTCGGCAAAATCCGCATCAAAATGCCCGCTAACGCCCGACAGGCTTGCGCAAGCAGCTACAGTTTCAAGAGCATCATGGCTTGAGCCTCGGTAGTGCACGGCCACCTGCCACCCCGCTGCAGCGAGCTCCAGCGCGATGGTGCGGCCCAGGCGCTTGGCGGCGCCGGTAACCAAAACAGTACGGGGACGGGGTGCGGCAGAGGGCATGGGGGCAAGGGTTCAGGGACAATCGCAGCCCTGATGACCAGCGAATCTGAAATTCTACCGAGCCCCCTGCCACCCCTGATCGCCAAGGCTATCGCCGAGGCTGGCGGCTGGGTCGGCTTTGACCGCTTCATGCAAATGGCCCTGTACCAGCCGGGCCTGGGCTACTACAGCGGCGGCCTGCCCAAGATCGGTGCCATGCCCGAAGGCGGCAGCGACTTCGTCACGGCGCCCGAGCTGTCGCCACTCTTCGGCGAGATGCTGGCTGTGCAGGTGGCCGAGGCGCTGGAGCAGACCGGCACGCGCGAGGTGTGGGAGTTTGGCGCCGGCACCGGCGCGCTGGCAGCGCAACTATTGGGTGCGCTGCCCGATGCGGTGGAGCGCTACACCATCATCGACCTCTCAGGCGACCTGCGTGCGCGCCAGCAGGCGCGCCTGGCGCCGTGGGGCAGCAAGGTGCGCTGGCTTGACCGCCTGCCCGATGCCTTCGAGGGCGTGGTCGTGGGCAACGAACTGCTCGACGCCATGCCCGTGCAACTGCTGGCACGCAAGGACGGCGTGTGGCACGAGCGTGGCGTGGCCTGGGCCGACGGCGCCTTCGTCTGGGAAGACCGCCCGACCCCGCTGCGCCCACCCGTGGAGGTAGAAGGCGCGCACGACTACCTGACCGAACTGCACGCGCAGGGCGAGGCCTTTATCCACACCCTGGGCGAGCGCCTGGTGCGCGGCGCCGCGCTGCTGATCGACTACGGCTTTGGCGAGCGCGAGTACTACCACCCGCAGCGCGCCATGGGCACGGTGATGTGCCACCGCGCGCACCGCGCCGACGCGGACCCGCTGGCCGACGTGGGCGAGAAGGACATCACCGCCCACGTCAACTTCACCGCCATGGCCATCGCCGGGCAGGACGCAGGCTTCGACGTACTGGGCTACACCTCGCAGGCACACTTCCTGGTGAACTGCGGTTTGCTTCAAAAAATGGAGCAGCTGGCGCTTGCCCCACGGGTGATGGCCAGCAAATTGATGATGGAACACGAAATGGGTGAATTGTTCAAGGTGCTGCTACTGGCCAAAGGCGCACCGTGGCAACCCGTCGGCTTCACCCACGGCGACCGGCTTCACGGGCTTTAACCCCTCCGGGCCGCCGTGCGCGCGGGCTACGTGCCCAGCACGGAGAAATACTCCTTCAGTGCAGCACGCTGCGTGCGCGTGGCATTGACCGGCGCAGCCATGTCCTCATACCCCAGGGCCATGCCGCAAACCACCAGGTGGTCGGCAGGCAGGCCCAGGGCCTGGCGCACCACGCCGGGGTACGAGGCCAGCGCGCCGATGGCACAGGCACCCAGGCCGTGCGCGTGTGCGGCCAACATCAGGCCGTGCAGCGCCATGCCCAGGTCCATGAAACCACCGCTGCCGAAGTCTTGCTGCAGCGTCACCACCAGCGCTGCCGGTGCATCGAAGAAACGGTAGTTGTGCGCGAAGTGACGGGCACGCGCGGCGGCGTCGCCGCGCTCCACACCCAGGCAGCCATACAGCGCCTGGGCCGCCGCCACCTGGCGTTTGCGCAGCTGCATCGGCATGGGGCGCGGGAAGTAGGCGTAGTCCTCCTCCTCGGGCTGGCCGCTGGCGTAGGCGTGGCACAGGGCATCGGTCAGGGCCTGGCGCACCGCGCCCTGCACCAGCCAGAAATGCCCGGGCTGCAGGTTGGCGCCGCTGGGCGCCAGCCGGGCCGTTTGCAGCAACTCTTCCAGCACAGACAGGGGCACTGGCGTCGGCAGGAAGGCGCGCACGGAGTGGCGCGTGCGCGCCAGCTGTTGGTAGGTGTCAGTCATTGGGATCATTCCAGGCGCCCAACAAGGTGGCGCTGCCCAGCCCCCCGGCACCCGCCACGCAGGCCAGCGCCAGGGCCTGAGGCTGCGTAGCCGCCACTGCGGCGCGGCGGGCCAGCGCGCGCACCAGGGCAATGGCGCCCGAGGCGCCAATGGGGTGCCCGCGCGCCAGCCCGCTGCCTTCGGCGTTCAGGGCCTGCCAGGGCAGGCCCAGGGCTGCGGCGAAAGCCAGCCCCTGGGCGGCAAAGGCGTCGTGCAGCTCCACCGCCCCCAGCGCAGCAGGCGCCAGGGCGTGGCGCCGCAACAGCGCCAGCGCGGCCTGCTGGGCGCAGAGCATGGGCGCCTCGGGCGCACCGCCCAGGGTGCAGGCGTCGCGCCAGGCTGCGCGCGGACGCAGGCCCCAGCGGCGGCAGGCGGCTGGGTGGGCCAGCAGCAGCAGGGCCGCGCCATCGGCCTTGGGGGCAATGGCCAGGGGCGAGAGGCTGCAGTCCAGCCCCTGGGCGCTGGCGCGCTGGCGCACGGCAGGCATGCGCGCGGCGCGGGCGGGCGTTAACGCGCGCGGGTAGGCGTCGTGCGCCAGCCCGGCCACGGGCACGATTTCCGGCGGCGGGGCCGTGCGCAAGCGGCAGGCCTGGGCATGGCTGTGCAGGGCGTAGGCGTCCTGCGCGCTGCGGGCCAGCGCCTGGTGCGCGGCAGTGTCGGCAGCGGCGTCGAGCATGTCGGGGTCGCGCGTGGGCCAGGGGGTGAAGGCCGGTTGCTCGTAGGGCTGAGGCGCCTCCGTGCCGCCGGGGCGGTGCATGCGGATGGGGGCGCGGCTCCAGGCTTCGGCGCCGCCAGCCAGTACCACCTGGGCCTGGCCCAGCGCCAGCAGGCCGCAGGCCTGGGTGACGGCGTCCATCCCGGCGCAGCATTGCGTGTCCACGGTCAGTGCCTGGGTGCGTTCGGGCAGGCCCGCGGCCAGCGCCAGCAGGCGCGCCGGGTTGCCGCCCGCGCCCAGGGCGTTGCCCAGCACCACGGCATCCACCGCGTCGGCGGGCAGGCCGGCCTGCGCCAGCAGGTGCCGCACCAGCGGCGCGCCCAGGTCATGCGGCTGGCAGTGGCGCAGCGCACCGCCCACGGGGGCCACCGGGGTGCGGGCCCAGCCGATGATGGGCCAGCCGGCGTTCAACGCCATGGCCGCAGTCTTTCGTCGGCGGCCTGCAGCGCCTGGGCCAGGGCGGCGTGGTCGGTCTTGCCGCTGCGCGTTTGCGGCCAGGGGCCGTGCCAGCACCACCACTGGCGCGGTGCCTTGTAGGCCTCCAGCGTGGCACGGCACCAGTGGGCCAGCGCCAGCCCGTCGGGCAGGGTCTGGCCCGGGGCCACGGCCAGCACGGCGTGCACGCGCAGGCCGCGCAGCCGGTCGGGCAGGCCCAGCACACTGGCCTGGGCGATAGCCGGGTGGGCCAGCAGGCGCGCCTCCACCTCCTCGGGGAACAGGTTCTTGCCCTGGGTGACCAGCATGCGGCTTTCGCGGCCGCACAGGTGCAGCAGGCCCTGGGCGTCAAGCCAACCCATGTCGCGCACGCTCAGCCAGCCGTCCTCCTGTACGGCGGCGGAGCCGTCGATGGCGTGCACGTAGTCCATGAACAGCATGGGGCTGCGCATCCAGATGCGGCCGGTCTCCCCCTGGGGCACGGGGGTATGCGGGTGGTCGCCAATGCGCAGTGCCACGTTGCTGAACGGACGGCCCACGGCCTGGGGCGGCGCGTCTTCGCTGGCGTCCATCCAGGCCACGTAGCTGGCCTCGGAGGCGCCGTAAAACTCCACGATGCGCGCCTGCGGAAACAGCCGGCGCAGCGCAGGCGTGTGCTCGCGCATCCAGCGCGCGCCGCTGATGAGCACCAGCCGCACCTGGGGCACGGCAGCGCAGTGGCGGCGCTGCGCCAGTTGCAGCATCAGCAGCAGCTGGCTGGGCACGGCCACCAGCACGGAGTCAGGCGCGCTGGCCAGGTCGTGCAGCGTGCGTTCGGCGGAAAAATGCGCCTGCACCACGCTACCCGCGCCGGTCCACAGCCCCAGCATGGCGCCGAACAGGAACAGCGAATGCGTCATGCTGCCGGGCGCCACGATGCGGCCGGCCATGGCCGTGCCGAAGTCGTGCTGGCTGACGCGAAAACTCTCCACCCACGATTGGTGGTGGCGCCGAAACCCTTTGGGCATGCCGGTGCTGCCAGAGGTAAAGCCGATGTAGAACGGTGCCAGCCCGGGCGCCGTGGGCGCCAGCGGCGGCAAGGCGCCGATGGCCGCCTGCACCGACGTGGCGATGGGCGCGGGCCAGGCCGGGTCGCCGATGGCAGCGCAGCGCCCGGACGCCAGCACGCCCAGGAACTCCACCAGCGTCTCCACCACGCCCAGCGCGCCGGACAGCAGCACGGTGGCCGGCGCCTGCGCGGCCTGCAGGGCCTGGGCGCGTTGCTGCACGCGGGCATGCAGCTCGGCAAACGTCAAGTGGCCCGTTTCATGGGCCAGGGCGATGGCGCCGGGCCGCTGCGCCGCCCAGTGGGCCAGCGGCGCGTGCACCTGCTGAAACGGGGGCGGTGCGCT
The DNA here is from genome assembly GCF_001298675.1 of Paenacidovorax caeni. Taxonomy (GTDB): domain Bacteria; phylum Pseudomonadota; class Gammaproteobacteria; order Burkholderiales; family Burkholderiaceae_C; genus Paenacidovorax; species Paenacidovorax caeni. The sequence continues at coordinate 28,493 of NZ_CYIG01000016.1, read as the reverse complement.
CATGCGCGGCCACCCATGCGCCAGTCCGGCAGCGCTTTGGCAACGGTGTGTACCACCAGCGCGCACAGCACGCACTTGACCAGGTCCCCGGGCACGAAGGCCAGATCCACCATGAACGCCTGGCGCAGCGGCATCTGGGCCAGCGCCACCAGCCCGGCAATGCCCAGGGCGTGGAGGAACACCAGCCCGCCCAGCACCGAGGCCGCGAAAGCGCTGACAGCGGCGCGCAAGGGCGTGCCGGCGGGCAGACGTGCCATGAGCGCGCCGGTCACGCCCGCGGCGAAGGCATAGCCCACCAGATAGCCTGCCGACGGCGCCATGAACACGCCCAGGCCGCCCCGCCCGCCCGAGAGCAACGGCAGCCCGGCGGCCACCGCCAGCAGGAACAGCGCCATGGCCTGGAGGCCGCGCCGCGCGCCCAGCAGGCAGCCTGCGAGCATCACGCCCAGCGATTGCAGGGTGATGGGCACGCCGAATGGCAGGTCGATCTTCGGAATCAGTCCCATGACCGCCATCAGTGCGGCAAACAGGGCCACCATGGACAGGGATTGGGCACCGTGGCGGTTCAGGCTGGGGTTCATGGCAAAACGTCCTTGTCAAAATTCATGGAAAAACGGGGCTACCCCAGGCGCACGAACAGCGCGTCGCCCACGCGGCGCGCGGTCTGCAGCATCTGCACCGTGAGCGGGGCAATCAGGCGCAGCCCTCCGGCGCGCCCGGTGCGCAGGCGGTGGGCGTCGTCCAGTTTCTGCCACTGCACGAAGAAATGCTCGGTGAAGCGCAGCATCAGCGCCAGCTGCAGCGACAGGCGCGCCGGCTGCACGCCAAGCGGGCGCAGCGGCGCCAGCAGCCACTCCAGCACATCCACCAGGTCGCCGCTGCGCGTGGTCACCGTCAGGGCCACGCCCAGGCTGGCGGCGCAAGCCAGCCGCAGCGCGCTGGTGGCGGCCAGCGCCCAGTGGCCCATGGCAGCGTGGAAAACGGCCACCAGCGCGGCGCCCACCAGCACCGACACCATCAACCGCCGCGCCGCGCGCGTGGCAGCGCCCAGGCTGGCATACAGGGCGGCGCACAGCACGGCAGCGGCTGCCAGCATCCAGGGCTGGCGCAGCGCGAACAGCAGCGTGCCCAGCAACGCCAGCGCCAGCAGCTTGGCGCCCGCGCGCCAGCCGTGCAGCCAGGTGGTGTATTCGCTGTACAGACTGCCCATGGGTCACGCCTCCACAGCCGGTGTGTGCGTCAGCCCCTGGGCACGCGCCCAGGCTTCGTAGGCAGTGCAGACGGCTGCGCCGGGGCCATCGGCGCGCACCTGGCCCTGCTCCAGCCACAGCACGCGCGGGTAGGCGCGCACATGCTCCAGCACGTGGGTGGAGACGATGATTTGCTGCGGGCTGGCGGCCATGTCGGCGGCCAGGCGCATCTGGCCGGGCAGATCCAAGCTGGCGTAGGGCTCGTCCAGGAGCAGCACACGCGGCTCGGCCAGCAGCATGGCCAGCCAGCACACCCACTGGCGCTGGCCCTGGCTCAACGCGGCCACGGCACGCGGCGCCCAGTCGGCCAGGCCGCGTGCCTGCAGGAACTGCCGCACGCCCGCCTTGGCGGCGCGGCGGTCGGTGCCATGCGCGCTCTGCCAGGACAGGGCCAGCTCCTCCTCCACGGTGGGAAAGATGATCTGGTCGTCGGGGTTCTGGAACATCAGCCCCACCTGGCGGCTGGGCGCGTGCACTGCCTGCCCCTGCCAGGAGACCTGCCCGTGCTGGGGCGGCTCCAGCCCCGCGAGCATGCGCAGCAGGCTGGTCTTGCCCGCGCCATTGCGCCCGATCAGGCCGATGCGCGGCTCATCCAGTTGCAACTCCAGCCGGTCGAACACCTGGGTGGCGCCGCGGCGCAGGCCGACCTGCGCCAGCCGCCACCCCTGCGGGGACGGTGATGGCACGGACGGGACGGCGGCACTTACTTCTTGCTTCACGTTGGTTCCTCACGCCCGGACACCGCACGGCAGCTGGGCTGGGCGGATTCTAGGAAGGCGCGCCGTCTTTGTGCCAAGCCCTTGGCAAAAAAGCGGATTACAAAACAATGCACGCAAAAGAGCGCAAATTCAACCAAAAAAGACCGAAGTTACCCACACTTTCCCCGAAGTAGCCAACAACCAAGAATGCCCACCTCTATTTGCCGCCATCACACAGGCAAAAGAGGGCAAATGCCTGCAATTCACAGCGAAAGCCGGCGGGAGATGGACGCCGATGGCCACAGCCAAGACACCCTTGCGCTCCCCCGCACCGCGCTGCCGCAGGTGCGGAGAAAGGAGGCCAGGTCGGTGTCTGTCGGTTTGCGGTGCAGCGCTTGCGCCGCACGCGCCGGCCGTGCCATGCGGGCACACAAAAGTAATAGCACCTCGCGCTTTCCTAGCAACGACTTCAGATTACTTTGGCACTAAAGCTGTTGCACAGCGTGCGCTAGCCGCTATCTTTGAAGGAGCATCACTGGCGCCACGGCAGGCCATGGAACCGCCAGCCCCCGAGCCTGCCGCGCTGCGCCAGGCCGTCGGCGTCGCCCTCAAAGCCTTCGAGGATGTTGTAGGCGGTAATGCCCAGCTCGGTTGCGCGCCGCGCGGCGGCGACCGAGCGCACGCCGCTGCGGCACAGCAGCACGGCCTTCATGCCAGCAGGCACGGCGGCACGCAGCTGCGCGTCGAAATCCGGGTTCTGCACCATGCCGGGCCACTGTTTCCAGGCCACGGCGGCGGCACCGGGAACGTACCCGACCCAGGCACGCTCGGCGTCGGTACGCACGTCGATGAGCACGGCCTCGCCCGCTTGCACCCACTGCCAGGCCAACTGCGGTGAGACGTCGCCCGCATAGCCCTCGGCGGGGGACGGCGTGGCAGCGGAAGAAGCGGAATCGGTGGTCATGGCAACGCGTTGTGGAGGTGGCGAACGCCGCATTCTGACCGAATCCGGCGCCGCGCCCGCGCTACTCCCACGGCGGCGCGGGCTGCTCGCGCAACTGCTGGCGCAGGCGGCCGTAGTCGGGCACGACCTCGGCCACGGTGTCCCAGAAGCGCGGGCTGTGGTCCATCACGCGCAGGTGCGAGAGCTCGTGCGCCACCACGTAGTCGATGATGGCCGGGCGGTAGTGCAGCAGGCGCCAGTTGAGGGCGATGGAGCCGTCGGCGCGCGCGCTGCCCCAGCGCGTTTGCGCGCTCGACAGGCGCAGACTGCGCCATTGCACGCCCAGCAACGGTGCGAAATGCGCAAGCCGCGCCGTGAAGTGCGCGCGCGCCTGGTGCTTGAACCAGGCCTGCGCGGCGTCGCGGATCTGTGCGCCCTGGGCGGCATGCGCCAGCCCCAGGTACAGGACCGGGCGGCCGCCGTCCGGCGCTGCCAGCATGCCCCGGCGCTGCTGCGAGGGGTCCAGGCGCAGGGTCAGGGCCTCGCCCAGGTACGGCAGCGTGGCGCCGTCGGCCCAGACGATGCGCGCATCGGCCTGGCGGCGCTGGCGCGCGCTGGCCTCGCCGAGCTTGCGCAGAATCCACGCGGCCTTCTCCTGCAGCGCGGCATCCACCGCCGCGAGCGTGACCCAGCCAGGCGCGCGCACCGCCAAGCCGTCCGGCCCCACGGTGAAGCCGATGGTGCGCCGCCGCGCACGCTGCAGCCGGTAGGCCACGCGCACGCCGCCCAGCAGCACCTCGCGGCTGGCCTCGGGGTGGCTGAAAACGCCCGCGCCAGGGGGGGCCGTGGGCGCAATGCGGCGGCTGCGCGGCGCAGGCGTGGGGGCGGACGCGGCGGGCTGGGGCGCGTCCAGCCAGTCGAACACCTGCTGCAGCCAGGCGGGCATGTCAGCGATCCATGGCGCGGCGCGCCACCCGTAGCGCATGAAATCGGCGCAGCCCAGGCACGGGTAGCGGCCCAGGCGCGGGCAGCCGAGCAAGGGCCGCCCCGCAGCGAGGGCTGCGTCCCCCTTCCCGTAGCGCGCAGCGCGTAGAGAGAAGGGGGAAGCCGCGCAGCGGCTCAGGGGGTTGTACTGCTGCCATAGGCTTCCGGGTCGAGGCGGCGCATTTCCGCCTCGATCCAGGCCTCCACCTCGCGCATCACTTCGTCGGACTTGCGCCCGGTGCAGTCGATGGGGCGGCCAATCGACACATCCACCACGCCCGGCGTCTTGATGAGGGCCTTGCGCGGCCAGCATTTGGCCGAGGTGACGGCCACCGGCACCACGGGCACACCCGCCTCGATCGCCAGGCGCACGCCGCTGCTCTGGTAGGTGCCCTTTTCGCCGCGCGGCATGCGCGTGCCCTCGGGGAACATGATGACCCACACGCCCTCGGAGAGCAGCTTCTTGCCCTGCTGAATCACACGCACAAAGGCGCGCGCGCGCTGCGCACGGTCGATGTGGATCATGTCCAGCCGGCCGATGGACCAGCCGAAAAACGGGATGTGCAGCAGCTCCTTCTTGAACACGTAGGCCAGCGGGTGCGGCATGATCGCCGGCATCAGGAAGGTCTCGAAGGTGGACTGGTGCTTGACCAGCAGCACCACGCCGTCACGCTCGCCGCGGGGCAGGTGCTCCATGCCGGTGACGCGCGTGCGGATGCCCATGATGACGCGCGCGCTGTCCACGCTCAGTGCCAGCCAGGCACGGGCGATGCGGTACAGCTTCGGGCCGCGCCAGCCCAGCAGCGAGGCCAGCAGGATGGCCAGCGTGTAGGGCACGACAGTGATGGCCATCCAGAGCAGGTGGAGGAGGGAGCGGATCAAGGACATGGTTTGGAGCGTTTTTGGCCTCCAGCGCTTGTCCAGCAAGCGCCAGAAGCTCTCATTTCAATAGCGATCAAGCCCCGGGGGCCGGCGGTGCGGGCGCCAGCAGGTGGTCGGCGAAGGCCTGCAGGTCGGCGTGCGCCAGGGTACCCTCGGGCACGCCGGGCGGCAGCGGCTGGCCGGGCACGTGGCTGGCCGACTGGCCGGTGCATACCAGGTGCAGTTGCGCCCCGATGGCCGCGCCCGCCTGCAGGTGCTCGGCGGTGCTGCCGGCCACGCGCAGGTCGCGCGGCTCCACGCCGTAGCGCTCGGCGATCTGCGTGAGCAGGCCCGGTGCGGGCTTGCGACAGTGGCAGCCATCGTCGGGCACGTGGGGGCAGTAGAACACGGCGTCGATGCGCCCGCCCTGGGCGGCGAGCTGGCGCAGCATCTTGGCGTGGATGGCGTTGAGCGCCAGCACGTCGAGCAGGCCGCGCCCCAGGCCGGGCTGGTTGGTGGCCACCACCACGTGCCAGCCGGCCCGGTTGAGCCGCGCCACGGCCTCCAGCGCACCGCGCTCTGCCTGCCACTCGGCGGGCGTGGTGATGTATTCCTCGCCCAGCTGGTTGAGGGTGCCGTCGCGGTCCAGGATGATGATTTTCATGGCCGGGCCCCTGCGGGTGTCACGCGGCAAGGCGGGACAGGTCGGCCACGCGGTTCATGGCGTCGTGCAGTGTCTTGAGCAGGCCCTGGCGGTTCAGGCGCAGGTCGAGCTGCTCGGCGTTGACCATCACGTCGTCAAAGAAGGCATCCACGGGCGCGCGCAGCACGGCCAGGGTTTGCAGGCTGCCGGTGTAGTCGCCCGCCAGGAACTGCGCGTTGGCCTCGGGCACGAAGCGCTGCAGCGCAACGTACAAATCCTTCTCGGCCTGCTCCTGCAGCAGCTCCGGGTTCACGTGCGCATCGACTTCGCCCGCCTTCTTGAGGATGTTGGTCACGCGCTTGTTGGCGGCGGCCAGGGCCGGGGCCTCGGGCAGCGCGGCGAAGGCACGTACCGCGGCCAGCTGTTTGGGAACCAGCGCCAGACGCTGCGGGCGCAGGGCGAGCACGGCATCAACCTCCTGGGCGCTGTAGCCCTGCTCGCGCAGGCTGCCGGCGAGGCGGTCGTAGATGAAGTCGGCGAGCTGCGCCGTGGCGTCCTCGATCTTGCCGCCGAAAGCCGGCGTGGCAGCGGCCAGCAGGGCCGAGAGGTCCAGCGGCAGGTCACGCTCGGCCAGCATGCGGATCACGCCCAGGGCATGGCGGCGCAGCGCAAACGGGTCGCGGTCGCCCGTGGGCAGGTTGCCGATGCCGAACATGCCCACCAGCGTTTCCAGCTTGTCGGCCAGCGCCACCACCAGACCGACGTTGTTGCGCGGCAGAGCGTCGCCCGCGAAGCGCGGCTTGTAGTGGTCCTCGATGGCGTGGGCCACGTCGTCGGGCAGCCCGTCGTTGACGGCGTAGTAGCCGCCCATGATGCCTTGCAGCTCGGGGAACTCGCCCACCATGTCGGTGACCAGGTCGGTCTTGGCCAGCAGCGCGGCGTTGTCCACGCAGGTCATCAGGTAGTCCTGCACCACCTCGGCGTCCTGCGTGCCGTCGATGCGGTGCTGCGCGGCGAGCGCCTCGAACAGCTGCGCGCCAATGGCCTTGGCGATGGCGCGCACGCGCTCCACGCGCTCGCCCTGGGTGCCGAGCTGGTTGTGGTACACGACCTTGGCGAGCTGCTCCACGCGGCTGACCAGGGTCTTCTTGCGGTCCTGGTCGAAGAAGAACTTGGCGTCGGCCAGGCGCGGGCGCACCACGCGTTCGTTGCCCTGGATGACGGCGCTCGGGTCCTGCGGGCTGATGTTGCTCACCACCAGGAACTGGTGCGTGAGCTTGCCTTCGGCGTCGAGCAGCGGGAAGTACTTCTGGTTGGCCTTCATGGTGAGGATCAGGCACTCCTGCGGCACGGCGAGGAATTCCTGCTCGAACTGGCACACCAGCACGTTGGGGCGCTCGACCAGGGCCGTCACTTCATCGAGCAGCGCGGCGTCCTCGATCGGTCGCACGCCACCGCCGACTTTGTCAGCGGCCGCCTGGAGCTGGCGCACGATCTCGGCACGGCGCTCGGCGAAGCTGGCAATCACGGCGCCCTCGTCGCGCAGCTGCGCGGCGTAGCTGTCGGCATCGCGCAGCGCCACGGGGGACGCGGCGGCCTCAAAACGGTGGCCCTGCGTGGCGCGGCCGGACTGCAAACCCAGCACGGCCACCGGCACCACGCTGGCGCCGTGCAGCGCCACCAGGCCATGGGCCGGGCGCACGAAGTTCACACTACTCCAACCGTCCTGCAGCTGGTAGCGCATGACCTTGGGAATGGGCAGCTTGGCCACGGCCTCGTCCAGCGCTTTCTGCAGGCCCTCGGCCAGCAACGCGCCCTTGGCCGTGCTCTCGAAGTACAGCACCTCGGCCTTGCCGTCGTGCACGCGCTTGAGCGCGGCGGCGGCAGAGGCGTCAGCCCCCAGGGCGGTGAGCTTTTTCAGCAACGCGGGCGTGGGCTGGCCATCTGCGCCCAGGCCCACGGACACGGGCATGAGCTTTTGCGATACCGCTTTGTCGGCCGCCTGGGGCAGCACGGCCGTGATGTGCGCGGCCAGGCGGCGCGGCGAGGCATAGGCGGTGCACTGGGAAGCGCCAGTCGCCAGCCCCTGGGCCGTGAGTTGCTCCAGCAGCACCTGGGCAAAGGCGTCGCCCAGCTTCTGCAAGGCCTTCGGGGGCAGCTCCTCGACGAACAGTTCTACGAGCAGGTTGGATGGTGCGGTCATGGTGTTCTCTTTCCTGCTCAGGCAGCCTTCTTGTTCTGTTGTTCCGCCGCTTTGGCCAGCTCGGCCAGCACTTCGTCGGCGTGCGCCTTCGGCGCCATGGGGAAACCCAGACGCGCGCGGCTGTCCAGGTAGGCCTTGGCCACAGCGCGCGCCAGGTTGCGGATGCGGCCGATGTAGGCCGCACGCTCCGTCACCGAAATGGCGCCGCGTGCATCAAGCAGGTTGAAGGTGTGCGCAGCCTTGAGCACCTGTTCATACGCAGGCAGCGCGAGCTGCTCGGCCATCAGGTGCTGCGCCTGCTTCTCATGCGCGCCGAAGGCGGTGAAAAGGAACTCGGCGTCGGAATGCTCGAAGTTGTAGGTGGACTGCTCGACCTCGTTCTGGTGGTACACGTCGCCGTAGGTCAGACCGTCGGTCCAGGTCAGGTTGTAGACGTTGTCCACGCCCTGCAGGTACATGGCCAGGCGCTCCAGGCCGTAGGTGATTTCGCCCGTGGCGGGCTTGCAGTCGATACCGCCGACCTGCTGGAAGTAGGTGAACTGCGTCACCTCCATGCCGTTGAGCCACACCTCCCAGCCCAGGCCCCAGGCGCCCAGCGTGGGGTTCTCCCAGTCGTCCTCAACGAAGCGGATATCGTTCTTCTTCAGATCGAACCCCAGGGCTTCGAGCGAACCCAGGTACAGCTCCAGGATGTTGGCCGGCGCGGGCTTGAGCACCACCTGGTACTGGTAGTAGTGCTGCAGGCGGTTGGGGTTCTCGCCGTAGCGGCCGTCCTTGGGGCGGCGGCTGGGCTGCACGTAGGCAGCCTTCCAGGGCTCGGGCCCCAGGGCGCGCAGGAAGGTGGCGGTGTGCGAGGTGCCCGCCCCGACCTCCATGTCGTAGGGCTGCAACAGGGCACAGCCCTGGTCGGCCCAGTAGGACTGCAGTCGAAGAATGATTTGTTGAAATGTGAGCATGGCAGAGGGTTCGAGGGGGGCGGGCGGCGGTGCGCGCGCGAATCCGGCATTTTAGGGCGCCATTGAAAAGCGAACGGGGGCCAGAGGCCCCCGCTGTGTTGGCTGGCTGCCGCTCAGGCGCCCTGCCAGCGCCGCAGGACCAGGCTGGCGTTGGTGCCACCAAAGCCAAAGCTGTTAGACAGTACGTGGGTGAGTTGCGCATCGCGCGTCTGCGTCACCAGCGGCATGCCACCGAGCAAGGGATCGGGCGTCTCCACGTTGGCCGAACCGGCAATGAAGCCCTTGTTCAGCATGATGAGACAGTAAATCGCCTCCTGCACGCCCGTGGCGCCCAGCGAGTGGCCGGTCAGCGACTTGGTGCTGGAGAACGGCGGCACGGCGTCGCCGAACACTGCCTGCATGGCGCGCACTTCCTGCATGTCGCCCACGGGCGTGGAGGTGCCATGGGTGTTGATGTAGTCGATAGGCGCATCCAGGCCCTCCATGGCCTGCTTCATGCAAGCAATGGCGCCATCACCCGAAGGCGCGACCATGTCCTCGCCGTCACTGGTGGCACCAAAGCCCACGACCTCGGCCAGGATGGTGGCGCCGCGCGCCTGGGCGTGCTCCAGACTTTCCAGCACCACGGCCCCGCCACCGCCGGCGATGACGAAGCCATCGCGGTTCGCGTCGTAGGCGCGCGAGGCTTTCTCGGGCGTGGCGTTGTACTTGCTCGACATGGCGCCCATGCCGTCGAACAGCAGCGACATGCCCCAGGACAGCTCCTCGCCGCCGCCGGCGAACATCACGTCCTGCATGCCCCAGGCGATCTGCTGCGCCGCCGCGCCAATGCAGTGCGCCGAGGTAGAGCAGGCGGACGTGATGGAATAGTTGATGCCCTTGACCTTGAAGTTGGTCGCCAGGCAGGCCGACACGGTGGAACTCATGCAGCGCGTGACCTGGTACGGCCCGACGCGGCGGATGCCCTTTTCGCGCAGCGTGTCCGCCGCCTCGATCTGGTTGGCTGGCGAGCCGCCGCCCGAACCCATGATCAGGCCGGTGCGCGGGTTGCTGACCTGCTCTGGCGTCAGCCCAGCCTGGGCAATGGCGTCCTCCAGTGCAATCTGTGCGTAGGCCGCCGCGTCGCCCATGAAGCGCAGCTGCTTGCGGTCGATGCGCGCCTCAATGTCGATCTCGGGCGCGCCACCGACCTGGCTGCGCAGCCCCAACTCGGCGAATTTCTCCACCGCCTTGATGCCGCTGCGGCTCTCGCGCAGCGCCGCCTCGACGGTCGCCAGATCGTTGCCAATGCAGGACACGATGCCTGCACCCGTGATGACTACGCGCTTCTTGGTCATGCCGCTTCCTTAGCCGGGTCGCCCTCGCGCAGGAACAGGCCCACGCGCAAGTCGTTGGCGACGTAGATTTCCTTGCCATCGGCCAGCAGGCGCGCATCGCCGATGGCCATGTTGAGTTTGCGCTTGATGACGCGCTTGATATCAATCTCGTAGGTCACGAGCTTGACGTCCGGGCCCACCTCGCCCGTGAATTTGACCTCACCAGCACCCAAAGCACGGCCACGGCCTGGCAGGCGCAGCCAGGTGAGATAGAAGCCGATGAGCTGCCACATGGCGTCCAGCCCCAGGCAGCCCGGCATGACCGGATCGCCCTGGAAATGGCAAGCGAAGAACCACAGATCGGGCTTGACGTCGAGTTCGGCCACGATCCTTCCGAGCCCATGCGCACCGCCATCGCTGTCGATGTGCGTGATGCGGTCGAACATCAGCATGGGGGGCAGCGGCAGGCGCCCGCTGTCCGGGGTGAACAACCGGCCCTCGCCCGAAGCGATCAGTTGTTCGTAGGAAAAGGATTCAGCCATTGTCAGTTGTGCTCCGAAGGGGCGGCCGCGCCGCCGCGATACCAATACCAAAAACCGGATAGTGTGCCGCAGGAACCGCGGCACGGCGCCAGGACGCAAGTCCCTATTATCGAAGCAAGACGTGGCGCACACGCCACAAAATCCCCCGAATGCGCTCGGCGCTGCGATGGATCAACGGCGGCGGCGTCGCCAAGCCAGCGCCACCACGGCCAATCCCAGCCCCCACAACGGTGCCAGGCCAGCGCGTGCCACCCAGACGGCGAAGGGCGTCAGACCCGTGCGCCCCTGCACCTCGCCCAGCAGCACGCCCCGGGTGTGGGCAGGCAGCCGCTGCGTGACCTGGCCACGGTGGTCAATGAGGGCCGTGGCCCCGGTGTTGGTGGCGCGCACCATGGGGCGCTCGAATTCCAGCGCGCGCATGCGGCTGATGGCCAGATGCTGGTCAATGGCGATGCTGTCGCCAAACCAGCCAATATTGCTCAGGTTGACGAACATGGTCGGCGCCTGCTGCGGATCGGCAAAACGCGCCCCCAGTTCCTCGCCGAACAAATCCTCGTAGCAGATGTTGGGCGCGATGCGCTCCCCCGCCCACGCCATGGGAGCCTGCCCGAGGCCGCCCCGGCGGAAGTCGCCCAGGGGAATGTCCATCATTTCGGTGAACCACTTGAACAGCGGCGGGATGAACTCGCCGAAGGGCACCAGGTGGTGCTTGTCGTACCGGTAGGGCTCAATGGCGCCGGGCACCCAGCCCAGCACAGAATTGGTGTAGCCCTGCGTGAAACTGCCCAGCGGAATGCCCACCAGGGCGGCCTGGGTGCCATCCAGGGCACTGTAGCGCGAGCGCAACTGTTCCAGGTAGCCCGGCTCCAGCTGCTGCGGCAGCAGCGGAATGGCGGTCTCGGGTGCAACCACGAGCTGGGCCTGCGCGGCGCGCAGCTCCTGCCCATACCAGCGCAGCGCCAGGGGCACGCCCGAGCCGGGCTGAAACTTCTCATCCTGCGGAATGTTGCCCTGCAGCAGCGCCACGCCCAGGGGGGGCGATGCGGGCTCCTGCGCCAGGGCGCGCTCCCGCACGTCCGCCGCCCCCCAGAGCACCAGCGCCAGCGCGCCCACACTGAGCCAAGCGCGCGCGCGCAGCACATCGGCTGGCCGCACCTGGGCCAGCGCCATGGCCAGCGCCGCCGCCAAGGCACCCACGCCATACACGCCGACCCAGCGCGCCAGCGCGGCCAGCGGCCCGTCGGTGTGTGCGTAGCCCCCCGCGCCCCAGGGAAAGCCGGTCCACAGCACGCCCCGCGCCAATTCGGCCAGCAGCCAAAGTGCTGCAAAGACAATAGCTTGCAGCGCTCGCCCCTTGGGCCTTAGAGCCCAAAAACACCACGAAGCAATGGCGTAGTACGCGCCAAGGAACGCCGCCAGCCCCAGCACCGCCAGCGCTGCCAGCGGCGCCGCCAGTCCGCCGTAGGTGTGCATGGAAATGAACAGCCACCAGAACGTGCCCACCAGCCAGGCCGTGGCAAAGAGCCAGCCGCGCAGCGCCGCCGCCAGCGCCCCTGGCGCACGGCGCAGCAGCCAGGCAAAGCCCGCCAGCGACACGATCTGAAGCCACCACAGCGGCTGCCCCGATCCCGGCCAGGCCAGCGACAGCGCCTGCGCGCCACCCGCCACGACCAGGGCGACCGCAGGGGCTGCGGCGCCACTGGCCGCGCCGCGCCGCATCAGCGCGCGCGGTCCGCGGCTTCGCCAGCGGGCACGGGCGCCACCTTGAACCAACGCACCGCACCGCCCTTGGTGTGCAGCACGACGAAGCGCAGCCCTGCCAGGTCGGTCTGCTCGCCGCGCTTGGGCACATGGCCGATCTCGTGGGCGATCAGGCCACCGATGGTGTCGAATTCTTCTTCGGGGTCGCTGCTGCGGATGCTGACGTCGAACGCCTCGGCCACGCGCTCCACCGGCGTATCGCCCGACACGCGGTAGGTGTGGTCGGCCAGGCCGAAGATGTCGCCCTCGTCCTCTGCGATATCGAATTCATCCTCAATCTCGCCCACGATTTGCTCGATCACGTCCTCGATGGTGATGAGCCCGGCGACGCGGCCGAACTCGTCGATGACAATGGCCTGGTGGTTGCGCGTGCCGCGAAACTCGCGCAGCAGGTCGTTCAGGCCCTTGCTCTCGGGCACGAACACGGCGGGACGCAGCAGCGTGCGGAGACTGAGATCGGGCGAGCGCTGCAGCTTGAGCAGATCCTTGGCCATCAGCGTGCCAATGATGTTCTCGCGCTCGCCCTGGTACACCGGAAAGCGCGAGTGCGCGGTGCTGATCGCCAGGTGCAGGATTTCCTCCAGCGGGGCGTCGATGTTGACAATGTCCATGCGCGGAGCCGCCACCATCACGTCACCGGCGGTCATGTCGGCCATGCGGATCACGCGCTCCAGCATGACGCGCGAGTCAGCGCCGATGATTTCGTTGTTCTCGGCTTCGGCCAGGGTCTCGATGAGCTCGGCGCGTGAATCGGGACCGGGATGGATGAACTCGGCAACCTTCTGGAAAAACGAGCGTTTGTCTTCCTTTTCAGGCGTTCGCGCAGGAGAGGGGTCAGACACAGTCTCGGCGTGCAGGACATGCTGTAGTGGAACAAGCCGCCAAGGATAGCGGATTGCCATGACAGCGCGGCGGCGGCCCGCCGCCGCGGGTTACTCAGCAGCCTTGTGGCGGCCTTCACGCACGCCCTGGCGGATTTCCTGCAACTGCGCCAGAAAGTCCCAGAACTGCTTGGCCTGCTTCTTGAGCGAGTAGTCCATCTCGGCGAACTGCTGCTCAACGATCTGCGCCATGCGCGAATCCAGGTTGGGCGGCGGCAGCTGCAAGTAGGCCTCGGATTCGCTGCCGTCGCGCTCCACCGTGGCGCCGGCGTTGCGCGCGATCTTCAGCATGGCGGTGTTTTCCGACAGCGCATGGATGAACAGCATGCTCACCCCCTGGTTGCGCGCATGCATAACGGCACGGTCGAACAAACGCGCGCCGTAACCACGCCCGCGCGCCCGGCTAAGCACCGAGACGCCGAACTCCGCGCAATGCTGGTGGCCCGGCTGGTCGGCGTACGCGACATGGGCCATGGCCACCAGTTCCAGGCGGCGGTTGAAGATGCCGAAGATTTCGTCGCGCTCGAAGTCGAGCTGCTGCGCATAGCGGCGCACCTGGTCGTCATTGGCGGCATAGCCGAAGCGCAGATAGCGGTCAGACGGCTCAAGCGCCAGCAGATGGTCTTCGATGCGCTGGCGATGGTGTGCGCCCAGCGAACGGATGGGCACCATCAGGGGCACGAACGAAGCGTGCTCCTGGTGCGCGCGGCCGTCTTTGGTCAGCGGCTGCATCCAGTGGCGTCCTGCGTCGTAAGAGGCTTTGATCCAGTCTTTGGTAGCGATCATCATGGGCGTGACTATAGGGTTTTCCCCTAGAGTCATCCAGCTAATTGTTGCAACGCAACAAAAAACGTAAGGCCATTCACGGTGCGGCACCGCCGTGGTGGAGCGAAGCTGCAGCGTTGCCCAGCCCAGGGCTCGCCACCAGAGGGTTTACACGGGGATGGCCGTGGTCGTCTTGACCCGGTCGAGCACGAAGCTGGTCTTGCAATCCTGCACGCTGGGGTGTTTGAGCAGCGTGTCCATGATGAAGCGGCTGTAATGCGCCATGTCCGCCACGACCACGCGCAGCAGGTAGTCCATCTCGCCCGTCAGGGCCGCGCACTCAACCACTTCGGGCCAGGTCTGCACGCTGGCTCGGAACAGGTCCATGGGGTTGCGCTTGTGGCTCTCGGTGTGTTTTTCCAGCCGCACGTTGAGGTAGGCCGTCAGCCCCAGCCCCACGGCCTCAGGCGGCACCAGGGCCACATAGCGGGCGATGACGCCGTCCTCTTCGAGCCGCCGCACCCGCCGCAGCACGGCGCTGGGCGAGAGGCCCACCTGCGCCCCGATGACGTCGTAGGTCTCGCGTCCGTTGTCCTGCAGGCATCGCAGGATGGCGCGATCCAGTTTGTCCAGTGCGGTCATCGGCCGACTCTAGCGCAACCAAGACGGCGCCGTTGCGCACCGGGTAAATCCCAGGACTGGGGCGCAGTCGTTGGCCCAAGAATGATTCCCCGAAAAACGCACGGTCGTTCGTTTTTCAAAAATAACCACCAGGAGACATTCATGACCGCTTTGCTATGCCGCGCGCTGCGCGGCTTCATCGCTGCCTGCGCCGCGCTGGCTCTTTGGCAGGCCGCGCACGCGGGCACCGCAACACAGACGCGCTACCCCATCGTGCTGGTGCACGGCCTGTTCGGCTTCGACTCGGCGCTGGGTGTCGACTACTTTTACGGCATTCCCGATGCGCTGCGCCGCGACGGCGCGAAGGTCTACGTGGCCCAGGTATCGGCCGCCAACAGTACCGAAGTGCGCGGCGAACAACTGCTGGCGCAAGTGAAGACCATCCTGGCGTTGTCCGGGGCGGCCAAGGTGAACCTGATCGGCCATTCGCACGGCGGCCCTACGGCCCGCTACGTCGCGGGCGTGGCGCCCCAGCTCGTGGCCTCGGTAACCTCGGTGGGCGGCGTCAACCGGGGCTCGCGCGTGGCCGACATCATGCGCGGGGTCGCCCCTGCAGGCAGCGTGAGCGAGGCCGCGGCCAACACCGCCGCCAAGGCGCTGGTCAGCCTCATCAACGTCGCTTCGGGTGGCACCAGCCTGCCGCAGATGCCCACGGCGGCGCTCGACTCCCTGACCACCGCAGGCGCGGCCCGTTTCAACCAGCGCTTTGGCGCCGGCGTGCCCAGCAGCGGCTGCGGCAGCGGGGCGGAACTGGTGAACGGCGTGCGCTACTACTCGTGGACCGGCACACGCACCGCCACCAACCTGCTCGACCTGAGCGACGCGCCGCTGGCACTGCTGGGGCTGGTGTTCGGGGAGGCCAACGACGGGCTGGTCTCGGCCTGCTCCTCGCGCTTGGGCAAGAGCCTGGGCGACTACTCGCAAAACCACCTGGACGAGGTCAACCAGCTGCTGGGCCTGCGTGACTGGTTTGCCACCGACCCGGTAACGCTGTACCGCGAGCACGCCACGCGCCTCAAAGGCCTGGGGCTGTGACACACCGGGCCTGGGCATGGGCCGGCGTCGGCATGCTGGCCGGCGCCGGGGCCCTGTGGTGGTGGCTGGCGGACAGCAGCCCAGTCCAGGCACCGCCCGGCACCATGCCTGCGACGCTGCCCCGGGCGGCTGGCTCGGGGCCCGTGGCCGCCACAGTTGGCGCGGGCGAGTCCAGCCCGCAGGCCCTGCTAACCCCTGGCCTGCGCGACGCCCTGGAGGCGCTGCTGCACGCCGCGGGCCCCACCAGCGACCCGCAAGCCCTCAAGGAAACGCTGGCCGCACTGGTGGCCCAGCACTTTCCACCCGCGCTTGCGCACAGCGCCCTGGCGCTGGCCCGCCGCTACGTGGACTACCGCGTGGCGCTGGGCCAGCTCAAGCCCCCGTCCGACCCGCTGGACCCCGACGCCCTGCGCGCTGCCATGGCGCAGTTGCGCACGCTGCAGTTGCAACACTTCAGCGCCGAGGAGTACGACGCGCTGTTCGGCGCACAGCTGCAACTGGACCAGTACACGCTGGCCCGCATGGACATTGAGCGTCAACCCCACCTATCGACAGCGCAGCGGCAGCAGGCCCTGGCCGAGGCCGAGGCCCTGCTCCCGCCCACGGCGCGCGCGGACCGCGCTGCCGCCATTGCCCACATGGATGCGGCGCGGCAAACCGCCGCTTTCGATGCACAGGGCATCGACGACGCCACGCGCCTGGCGCAGCGCAGCGCCCTGTATGGCACCGAAGCCGCCGAACGTATGGCACGGCTCGACCACGAGGAGCGCGACTGGCACGCACGCCTGGAGCAATACCGGCAGGCGCAAGCCCAGGGCCTGGACGACGGCGGTCTGCAGCAGCTGCGCGGCAAGCTGTTCACCCCGCAAGAGCAGCTGCGCATCGACGCGGCGCTGGCCCTGCGGGCGCAGCAGGGCCAGGCGGCGCGATAAAACACACGCCACGGAAAGCGAATCGCACTGACATTCCGCAAGATTCCTGCAAAACATTGCGCATCTGCGGCACATTTCGCGCAAATGCTGATCTCCGTCATCCTTACAGTGGGCGGCAGAACCCAAACCACACGGAGACACCATGAACGCCGCCCTGCCCGCCGCCGCCACGCACGCCACCGCCGCCTGGGACAACCCCATGGGCACCGACGGCTTCGAGTTCATCGAGTACGCGGCCCCCGACCCCCAGGCCATGGGCCAGGCGTTCGAGCGCATGGGCTTCAAGGCCGTAGCGCGGCACCGCCACAAGAACGTGCTGCTGTACCGCCAGGGCGAGATCAACTTCATCATCAATGCCGAGCCCGACTCGTTCGCCCAGCGCTTCGCGCGCCTGCACGGGCCGAGCGTGTGCGCCATCGCCTTGCGCGTACACGACGCCAAGGCCGCCTACGAGCGCGCACTGAACCTCGGCGCCTGGGGCTATGCCGGCCAGGCCGGCCCGGGCGAGCTGAACATTCCCGCCATCAAGGGCATTGGCGACAGCCTGATCTACCTGGTGGACCGCTGGCGCGGCAAGAACGGCGCACAGCCTGGGGACATCGGCAACATTGGCTTCTTCGATGTGGACTTCGTGCCGCTGCCGGGCATCGGCACCGAGGACATGCTCGCGCCCCGGGGCCACGGACTGACCTATATCGACCACCTCACGCACAACGTGCACCGCGGCCGCATGGCCGAGTGGGCCGACTTCTACGAGCGCCTGTTCAATTTCCGCGAGGTCCGCTATTTCGACATCGAAGGCCAGGTCACGGGCGTCAAGAGCAAAGCCATGACCAGCCCCTGCGGCAAGATCCGCATCCCCATCAACGAGGAGGGCAAGGACAAGCCCGGCCAAATCCAGGAGTACCTGGACATGTACAAGGGCGAGGGCATCCAGCACATCGCCCTGGGCTCGAACGACCTCTACGCCACGGTGGACGGCCTGAAGGCCAGCGGCGTGCGCCTGCTCGACACCATCGACACCTACTACGAGCTGATCGACAAGCGCATCCCCGGCCATGGCGAGGACGTGCAGGCGCTGCACCAGCGCAAGATCCTGATCGACGGCAAGCAGGGCGCCATCCTGCTGCAGATCTTCAGCGAGAACCAGCTCGGGCCCATCTTCTTCGAGTTCATCCAGCGCAAGGGCGACGACGGCTTCGGCAACGGCAATTTCAAGGCCCTGTTCGAGAGCATCGAGCTCGACCAGATGCGCCGCGGCGTGCTCTGAGCCTGGGAGCCCAGCCATGGCAGTCAACCCCGCCGTCTATGGCGCCAGCACAAGGCCGCCGCGCGGCGACTACGGCCGCGCGGCCGACGACTACACCTGCACGCAGGATTACGCCGCTTACACCGCACAAGACCACGCCCTCTACCACCGGCTGTACGAACGCCAGTCGGCCCAGCTGCCCGGTCTGGCCAGCCAGCACTTCATCGACGCGCTGCCGCTGCTCGGTGCCAAAGAACGCATCCCGCGCCTGGAGGAAGTCAGCGAGCGCCTGTACCGCGCCACGCGCTGGCAGCTCGTGGCCGTGCCCGGCCTGATCCCCGAAGCCCCGTTCTTCACCCTGCTGGCGAACCGCAAGTTCCCGGTGACGGACTGGATCCGCACGCCGGCGGAGTTCGACTACATCGTGGAGCCCGACATCTTCCACGACCTGTTCGGCCATGTGCCGCTGCTGTTCAACCCGGTGTTCGCCGACTATGTGCAGCGCTACGGCCAGGGCGGCCTCAAGGCGCACCAGCTCGGCGCCTGCGAGATGCTCGCGCGCCTGTACTGGTACACCATCGAGTTCGGGCTGATCCGCGAGCACGGCGCGCTGCGCGCCTACGGCGCCGGCATCCTCAGCTCGGCGGGCGAATTGGCCTACGCCGTGCGCAGCCCCGAACCGCAGCGCCTGCCGCTGCAAATCGAGCGCACCATGCGCACGCGCTACAAGATCGACAGCTACCAACAGACCTACTTCGTGACCGAGAGCTTCGAGCAGCTGTTCGCGCTCACCGCGCCCGACTTCACGCCGCTCTACGCCTGCCTGCGCAAACTGCCGGAATTCGCCGCCGATGCGCATTGAAGCGCCATAGGCGCCTCATACGGGTTTGCATTCAACCGTATAACTAGGCGGGAAGCCGCAGACAGTGCTGTAGCACGGCAAGGCGACCCAACGACGTTAGACGGTTGAAGGCAAATCCGTATCAGTCGCGTGCGATATCGGCCAGGCAGGCCTGCACCACTGCGGGCGCTTCAACCATCTGCAAATGGGCCACGCCCGCAATGAAGCGGTTGTCAGCCCCTGGCAGCGCCGCCGTGCTGGCGGGAAAGACGATGTTGTCGCAGTTGGAGTACCAGCAGGTGAACAGCGCACGCCGCTGCGCCGGCTCGGCCTGCGCAAGCTGGCGCAGCCAGTCGCTGTCCAGGCGCATTTGCTGGCCATTGCAGGCCTGGCTCCAGCGCGCCGCCCAGGTGCCCCCATGGGGTGTTCCCAGGGTGATGACGCGGTGCACGCGCGCATCGGCACCCGGCACGGCGCGTAGCCAGGCACGCGCGGCCAGCCCCCCCATGCTGTGGCACAGCAGCACCGGAGCGCGCCCCGTGGCGGCCGTGACGCGGCGCACGGCGTCGTCGATCTGCGCTGCATACCCGTCGATGGAGCCCAGCACCGGCTCCAGCGTCACCGCCACATGGGCATGGCCGCGCGCGCGCAGCCGGCGCATCCAGGGGTTCCAGATCCCCCGGTTGCACATGAAGCCATGCACCAGCACCACGCCCCGGCCCGGCGCGCCCCCAGCCGGCGGGGCCGGTAGCCAGTCCGGACAGGCCGCGTGGCGGAACGGCTGGCGCCAACCGAACAACAGCGTCGCCACGCCCGCCTCGGCCCACCAGGCACGCAAACACTGCCAGCGGCCCGCGCGCGGCGCGGGGTCGCCGCGGTTGATATGCCACATCAGCGCGAACTGCAGCCCCAGCCATGCCAGGCTCCACAGCGCCAGCGCGGCCAGCCCCGCCAGTGCCACAGCGGGCGAGTGGGGCCACTGCCAGGCCAGCCAGGCGGCTGCGGCGCACAGGAGCGTGAGCGAGAGGGCTTGCTGCCAGCGGGCGTTCATAGTAGGGAGAACTCTCTTTTTGATAGCTGCCCGCGCTTGCTGCATGGGCCATAGAAGGCAATTTGTCTTATATTTCTCTGCACCGTGCCAATCCGGCCAAAAATACCATGGACGCTGCCCAAACCATCCGCCACTGCATCGCCGAGGTAACGGCCCTGCGCCAGCAGCGCACCGACACGCCCGCCTGGGGCGCGGCGGTACACGCCGTCAAGGCGCTGCAATCGGCGCGCTTTCGCGGCACCTATGCGGACCTGCTGGCCTGCACGCTGTACGCGCCGGCGGCGCGCTTCTTCCTGGCCGAGCTGTACGGCAGCGCCGACTACCAGGCGCGCGACGCGCAGTTCGGGCGCATCGCCGGGACGCTGCAGACGCTGTTCCCCCGCCCGGTGGTAGACATGGCCGTGGCGCTGGCGCAGTTGCATGCGCAGACCGAGCAGCTCGACCATGCCATGGGCGCCGCCTGGAACGACCTGCCCGGCGACCCCGCTGCGCGCTACGTGGCCGCCTGGCGCCAGGTCGGCCAGCCGCAGGCGCGCCAGGCGCAGCTCGCCAGCGTGCTGGCCATGGGGCAGGACCTGGCGCGGCTGACCGCCAAGCCCGGCCTGCGCACCATGCTGCGCATGATGCGCGGCCCGGCCCAGGCCGCCGGGCTGAGCGAGTTGCAGCGCTTTCTGGAGGCTGGCTTCGACACCTTCGGCACCCTGGCGCGCACGCGCGGCGCGGTGGCGCACTTTCTCGACACCATCGCCCAGCGCGAGGGCGCCCTGCTGGCGCAGCTGTTCGACGCCACGCCTGTCACCTGCGAGACCGCCTTGCGCCAGACCCTAGGACAAGCCCGATAGCCCTGGCCTGGGGCCGCACCCACAATGCCTGCCAACGTCCCTGGCGCATTTCGAGGTTCTTGCATGGAAAAAACCTGGCTCAAAAGCTACCCCCCCGGCGTACCGCACGATATCGACCCCGACCAGTACCGCTCGGTGCCGCACCTGCTGGAGGAATCGTTCCGCCAGCATGCCGCCAGCCCCTTCTCGGTCTGCATGGACCGCTGGATGACCTACGGGGAGCTAGACCGCCACAGTGCCGCCCTGGGCGCGTGGCTGCAGAGCCTGGGCCTGGCGCCGGACGCGCGCGTGGCCATCATGCTGCCCAACGTGCCGCAGTTCGGCGTGACCATGGCCGGCGTGCTGCGCGCGGGCTTCACCTGCGTGAACGTGAACCCGCTGTACACGGCGCGCGAGCTGGAGCACCAGCTCAAGGACTCGGGCGCCACCGCCATCGTGATCCTGGAGAACTTCGCCCACACCCTGGCCGAAGTCATCGAGCACACGCCCATCCAGCATGTCTGCATCGCCTCCCTGGGCGACATGCTGGGCGCCTGGTATGGCCGCTGGATCACCTTCGCCGTGCGCCACCTGGCGAAGATGGTGCCGCCGTACGCCCTGCCGCTGACCGGCGGCCGCCAGGTCACGCCCTTCAAGAAGGCCCTGGCGCTGGGCCGCGCGCGCAGGCTCCAGCCGAGCCAGGCCACCCACGACTCCATTGCCTTCCTGCAGTACACCGGCGGCACCACCGGTCTGTCCAAGGGGGCCGTGCTGACGCACCGCAACATCATCGCCGCCACGTTGCAGGCCGAGGCGTGGTTCACCCCCGCGCTGGCCAAGATCGGCGACCTGAGCAAGGCCAACAGCATCGCGGCGCTGCCGCTGTACCACATCTTCGCGCTCACGCTGTGCCTGCTGGCCATCCGCCAGGGATCGAGCCTGACGCTGATTCCCAACCCGCGCGACATCCCGAAATTCGTCGACGTGCTGAAAAAGCGCCCCTTCCACATGCTGCCCGCAGTGAACACGCTGTTCAACGCGCTGCTGCAGAACGCGCAGTTCCGCAAGCTCGATTTTTCGCACCTGTGCGTCTCGCAGGCCGGCGGCATGGCCGCCTCCGAGGGCACGGCGCGCCAATGGCAACAGGTCACCGGCAGCACCATGATCGAGGGCTGGGGCATGAGCGAGACCTGCGCCATCGGCACCAACAACCCGGTGAGCAACACCAGCTTCACGGGCACCATCGGCCTGCCGCTGCCGGGCATCGAGATCGCCATCAAGGACGACGCGGGTGCCAGCCTGCCCACGGGCCAGAGCGGCGAGATCTGCATCAAGGGCCCCAATGTCATGCGCGGCTACTACAACCAGCCCGAAGAGACGGAAAAAGCCTTCACGGCCGACGGCTTCATGCGCACCGGCGACATCGGCATCATGGACGAGGCCGGCTACACGCGCATCATCGACCGCAAGAAGGACATGATCATCGTTTCGGGCTTCAACGTCTTCCCGAACGAGCTGGAGCAGGTCATCTCGCTGTGCCCCGGGGTGCTGGAGTGCGCGGCCGTGGGCGTGGCGGACGAGAAGTCGGGCGAGGCCATCAAGATCTTCGTCATCAAGAGCGACGCCTCGCTGACCGAGGATGCACTGGTGCGCTACTGCCACGACAACCTGACCGGCTACAAGCGGCCCAAGTACATAGAATTCCGCGAGGAGCTACCCAAGACCAACGTCGGCAAAATCCTGCGGCGCGAGCTGCGCAGCTGACCCTTCCGCGCGGCGTCCGCGGGCCGGGGCCGCGCCGGTTTCATGGGCCGTGGGCGCCGCGCCGCGCCACGAACCACCGCGATTACTATTTTTTTGATAGCTGATGACGCTCTCCCCGCATGGGCTACCGCCTGAAATCACCGTACTGGAGCGCGGCTGGCTGTCCGCCAACAACATCCTCTTCATCGGCCGGCACGACAGCGCTCTGGTAGACACCGGCTACCACAGCCATGCGGAACAGACCGTGGCGCTGGTGGCCGCCTGCCTGGGCGGGCGGCCGCTGGACCGCGTGCTCAACACCCACCTGCACAGCGACCACTGCGGCGGCAACGCCGCGCTGCAGGCGGCGTGGCCCGGCGTGCACACCGCCATCCCGCCGGGCCAGGCACCCCACGTGCGTGCCTGGGACGCCTACGCGCTGAGCTACACCCCCACTGGCCAGCACTGCCCGCCATTCCGCGCCGAAGCGCTGCTGGAGCCGGGCTCCTGCGTGCTGCTGGGCGACAAGCCCTGGCAGGTGCACGCCGCGCCGGGGCACGACCCGCACTCGGTGGTGCTGTTCGAGCCGCAGGCGCGCATCCTGCTGTCCGCCGACGCGCTGTGGGAGAACGGCTTTGGCGTGGTCTTCCCCGAGCTGGAGGGCGAGCAAGCCTTCGCCGACGTGGCGGCCACGCTCGACCTGATCGAGCGGCTCGCGCCGCGCACCGTGATCCCCGGCCACGGCCCGGTGTTCCACGACGCGCCGCGCGCGCTCGCCGGCGCGCGCCAGCGGCTGGAGGGCTTCGTGCGCAACCCCACCAAGCACGCGCTGTACGCCGCCAAGGTGCTGCTCAAGTACAAGCTGCTCGAATGGCAGCAGATCGCCCGTGCCGACCTGCGCGCCTGGGCCACGGCTACGCCCTATTTCGGCACCCTGCATGCCCGCCATTTCAGCGACCAGGCGCTCACCGACTGGCTCGACGCGCTGGCACAGGATCTGGTGCGCTCAGGTGCCGCCACCCGCGAAGGCGACATGCTGCGCAACGCCTGACCTCCGCAGGCCTCGCTTCGCGCCACCGCGCGCAAAACACCATCGAGGCCGTTGATGGCGCCTGCTGCATCTTTTTGTGCGTCAGTGCCATGGCGTCGCATACCCATGCCAACGCGCCCTCCCCGGTCAACGTATTGACCGTCATTTCCTGCCCCAAGGGTCTCATGCCTGGCGCCACCCCAGCCTGGCTCAGGGGCGTGTGAACGGCCCGAGACAACGCGCCCCTGCGAAGCAACCAAAGCCCAGGCAACGCCCTTCGATGCGGCATGCACTGAGCGGGCCTGCTTTCATCCCCCTAAATGTCGCCTTGAAAAATATAGCTAATGAGAACCAGTTTCGTTTGTATTAAGATACACCGCCCTGTATCCCTGGTTTTCATTGCACTCCAACCTTCAGCACCTTCACACCATGAACCCTGCTTGCACGAAGAAGCCCAAGAGCCTGCGCCTGGTCAACGGCATGGCCGCCGCCGGGCTGTCCTCCGCCGTCCTGCTGCCCCTGGGCGCCATGGCCCAGAGCGCCACGCCCGTCACCACCCTGCCCACCGTTACGGTGCAGGAGCAGGCCATCGACCCGAACCCGAACGCCGAAGTCGGCGCGCCCTACAAGGCCAAAACCTCGGCCGACGCGCGCCATACCCGCCCGCTGGCGGAAACGCCGCAAACCATCTCGGTGGTGACCAAGGCGGCCATCGATGATTCGGGCCTGACCGATCTGAAGCAGATCCTGGCGGCACAGCCCGGCATCACCCTGGGCACGGGCGAAAACGGCAATGCCTTCGGCGACCGCT
This sequence comes from Paenacidovorax caeni, assembly GCF_001298675.1. Lineage (GTDB taxonomy): Bacteria > Pseudomonadota > Gammaproteobacteria > Burkholderiales > Burkholderiaceae_C > Paenacidovorax > Paenacidovorax caeni. The sequence goes on along the minus strand of NZ_CYIG01000016.1, from coordinate 4,496 downwards.
ACATCATCCGTGGCCAGGAAGCGCGCTCCGACGTGTTCGTGGACGGCCTGCGCGACACCGGCATGACCACGCGCGAGAGCTTCGCCATCGAGCAGATCGAAATCACCAAGGGCCCCAGCTCCAGCTTCGCGGGCCGCGGCTCGGCGGGCGGCGCGATCAATGCCGTCACCAAGCAGGCCACGCTGGACTATGACTTCACGCGCGTTTCCGCCGGCATTGGCACCGACGGCCACCACCGCGTGACCATGGACGCGAACAAGGGCTTCGGCGAGAGCTTCGCGCTGCGCGCCAACGCGCTGCATGCGGGCGAGGACGTGCCCGAGCGCAGCCCCTCCGCGCGCAGCCGCAAGGGCCTGGCGCTGTCGGGCCTGTGGGAAGTGAACAAGGACCTGTCGGTCACGCTGGACTACTACGGCCTGCGCGCCAAGGACACGCGCCCTGACCTGGGCGCCTACCTCGTCGGCACGCCGCCCAACCGTATCCCGGCCAAGGGTGTGCCCGTGTACGCGCAGGACAACGACTTCGTGCAGTCCGACGTGGACACGGTCTCGGCGCGCATTGCCTACCGCCTGGCGCCCAACCTCAAGTTCACCAGCCTGACGCGCTACGGCACCTCCGACAACGGCTACGCCACCACCGGCGCCTCGTTCAACGCCACCGCGCAGCGCGGTGCCATCGACGGCGGCCACACCGGCTGGCAGGACGTGAAGTACTTCGCCCACCAGGACAACCTGCGCTGGGATGCGCAGCTCGGCGGCCTCAAGCACGAGTTCATCTTCGGCTTCGAGTACACCGACCACCGCGTCAAGTCGGGCAACTACAAGGTCACCACCAACGGCAAGCCCAACTGCATCACCAACGCCACAGCCACCGCCAACAACGGCTTCTGCATCACCGACGCCAACGGCGTGCCGCTGCCCAACCTGGGCGGCCTGTCGGGCCGCACCTACGACCGCAACGCCATGGGCCGCGACTGGCATGTGAAGGCGCTGGCGCTGTCGATCATGGACACCGTGGACCTGACCGACAAATGGACCGTGTTCGGCGGCCTGCGCGCCGACCGCACCGACCTGAGCCTGTCCACCTACAACGCCGCCACCGGCGCGCAGACCGCCGACTACGGCTACAAGGACACGCTGCTCAACGGCCACCTGGGCGTGAGCTACAAGATCAACCCCATGGGCATGGTCTACGCCAGCTACAGCAGCGCGCAGGACATCAACGGCGGCGAGTCCGACGTGGGCACCAGCGCCGGCTACGGCGGCCTGGTCGTGGACACCAAGGGCAACGCCAACGCCAAGCCCGAGCTGTCGCAGAACTTCGAGATCGGCACCAAATGGAACCTGCTGGACGACAAGCTGCTGTTCACCGCCGCCGCCTTCCGCACCACCAAGAAGGACGTGATGGAAGCCGCGCCCAGCGGCACCGGCTATGACTCCGCCGGCATGTTCAACACCGGCAAGAACCGCGTGCAGGGCATCGAATTCGGCCTGGCGGGCAACGTGACACGCGCGCTGCAAGTGCAGGCAGGCGTGGCCTTCATGAAGTCCAAGGTGCTGGATTCGGTGAATGCAGCCAACGTCGGCAACCCGCTGTCCAACTTCGCCGACCGCGCCGTCACCATCCAGGGCAAGTACCAGTTCACGCGCGACTTCGGCCTGGGCGCTGTGGCCCGCTACGAGAGCGGCAAGTGCGGCGGCCAGCCCGACACCGGCGCGGGCTACAACGCCCAAGGCTACTGCGCACAGCCCGTACCCAGCTACAGCGTGTACGACCTGTTTGCCACCTACCGCATCAACAAGACGGCCGACCTGCGCCTGAACGTGCTGAACGTGACCAACAAGGACTACTACACCGCCGTGTACCGCTCAGGCGCCTTCCTCTACAAGGGTGACGCCCGCGCCGTGCGCCTGACGCTGAACCTTGACCTGTAAAAAAATGGCCTCCAGCGCTTACCTGGTAAGCGCTGGCAGCTATTATTTTTGATGAATCCAGCCGACCGCATCCCCCCCGGTATCCACAACGCCATCGACTACGAGTTGCTGGCGCCCCAGGCCATGGACGCGAGCCACCACGCCTACGTGGCGGGTGGCTGCGGCTGGGACACCACCGTGGCCGCCAACCGCGCCGCCTTCGGCCACTGGGCGCCGCTGCCGCGCCTGCTGCGCGACGTGCGCCAAGGCCACACGCAACTCACCCTGGGCGGCCTCGCGCTGCCCCACCCTTTTCTGCTGGCCCCCGTGGCCTACCAGCGCCTGGCCCACGCCGGGGCCGAAGCCGCCACCGCGCGCGCGGCCCAGGCCACCGGCACCTGCATGGTGGCGAGCACGCTGTCGTCGTGCACGCTCGAAGCCATCGCCTGCGCCGCCGGCCCGGCGCGCTGGTTCCAGCTCTACCTGCAGCCCGAGCGCGCCCATTCGCGCGACCTGCTGCGCCGCGCCGAGCAGGCAGGCTACCGCGCCATCGTGCTGACACTGGACGCCAGCATCCAGCTGGCCAGCCGCAGCGCGCTGCAGGCCGGGTTCAGCATGCCCGCCGACTGCGTGGCCGCCAACCTCACCGGCTACCCGCCGCTGCCCGCGCAGCCGCTGGCAGACGGGGCGAGCCGCATTTTCCAGGGCGCCATGCGCCACGCCCCCACCTGGGACGACCTGCACTGGCTGCTGCAGGAAAGCCGCCTGCCCGTCTGGGTCAAGGGCGTGCTGCACCCGGGCGACGCCACCGCACTGCGCGCCGCAGGCGTGGCCGGCGTCATCGTCTCCAACCACGGTGGGCGCAGCCTGGACGGCGCGCCCGCCAGCCTGGCGCGGCTGCCCGCTGTGCGCGCCGCCGTCGGCCCCGGCTACCCCGTGCTGCTCGATGGCGGCGTGCGCAGCGGCCAGGACGCCTTCAAGGCGCTGGCCCTGGGCGCCGACGCCGTGCTCATCGGCCGCCTGCAGGTCTATGCACTGGCCGTAGCCGGGGCGCTCGGCGTGGCCCACATGCTGACCCTGCTGACCGAGGAGCTGCACGCCTGCATGGCGCAGGCCGGCTGCGCGCGGCTGGCCGACATCACGCCCGAGGCACTGCTCCCCCTTTCCACGACTCCAGAGTGACTTGCGAGAAACCGCCATGCTGATCTCCATCGACCAGGTTCTGACCAAGGACGAAGTCCGCCAATTCCGCCAGGAGCTGGACGCCAGCGACTGGAACGACGGCGCCGCCACCGCCGGCACGCTGGCCAAGAGCGTCAAACGCAACCAGCAGGTGGCCGACGGCAGCGCGCTCGCCGTGCGCCTGGGCCAGCACATCCTGCGCCGCCTGGCGGCCACACCGCTGTTCATCTCGGCCGCGCTGCCGCGCACCATCTACCCGCCGAAGTTCAACCGCTATGCCGACGGCGGCACCTACGGCGCGCACGTGGACAGCGCGCTCATGTTCCTGCCCGGCAGCAGCCAGCAGATGCGCACCGACCTCTCGGCCACGCTGTTCCTGGCCGAGCCCGAGGAGTACGACGGCGGCGAGCTGGAGGTGGAAGGCCCGTTCGGCGTGCAGGCCGTCAAGCTCGGCGCGGGCGACATGGTGCTGTACCCCTCAACCAGCCTGCACCGCGTCACGCCAGTGACGCGCGGGGCGCGCGTGGCCTCGTTCTTCTGGATCGAAAGCCTGGTGCAGGACGAAGGCGAGCGCACGCTGCTGTTCGACCTGGACCAGTCGATCCAGCAAATGACGCCGCTGGTCGCACCCGACGACATGCGGCTGCTGCAACTCACCGGCGTGTATCACAACCTCCTGCGCCGCTGGGCCAAGCCATGAACGCCCCCCTGCGCAGCGGCCCGCGCCTGGGCGCGCCCGTTTCACGCACTGCGCGCAGTGCGTGCTCCCCTGCATCACAGAAAGAAAACACCCCCATGACACCCTGGACCCTCCGCATCGCCGCCCTCGCCCTGGCCACCAGCGCGGGCACCGCTTTCGCCCACGGCAACGTGGAGTGCAAGCCCCACCCCAAATCAGAATGGCGCCCGCACACCGAGCTGGAGAAGAAGCTCACCGAGGAAGGCTGGAAGGTGCGCCGCATGGAGCGCACCGACACCTGCTACGAGGTCTACGCCAAGACCCCGGACGGCAAGCGCGTCGAGGCCTTCTTCGACCCCAAGACCTTTGAGCGCGTGGAGGAATGAGACACCCCCCTGAGTAACCGTCTTCAAAGTCAAGCACGATGAAGCGACGGGTCCCAAGGTTTGCCGGTTCTGACCATTGCGTTGAGCGTGGTCAGCAGCTTGCGCATGCATGCCACCAAGGCGACCTTGGGCAGTTTGCCCGCAGCCCTCAAACGCTCGTAGAACGCCCGGATGACCGGGTTGTAGCGCGCTGCAGTCAGCGTGGCCATGTACAGCACACGCCGTATCTCAAAGCGCCCACCCTGCACCCTGCGTCGCCCCTTCCTGTTACCCGAGTCATTGGCCACGGGCGCCACGCCCGCCAGGGCGGCGATCTCGCGGCGGTTGAGTCTGCCC
>NZ_CYIG01000015.1 GCF_001298675.1 Paenacidovorax caeni | reverse complement strand
TTCTTCGCGCGATCTGGGGGAAGTAGTGGTTGACGGTTCTGAGGTTGGTAGATTGGCAGTCGCCAAACAAACCGATCCCCTTCCTCTTCCCCGTCATGCGCGATGCTATGTTGGGCGTGGTCTTCTGGGAAGGCCGCCTCGTCGATTCATGCCAGGAGCGAGCCGACGGTTCGCTGCTTCTCACCCTCTCTGAAGACCCCTCACACCGCCCGCGATGTGGGCGCTGCGGTAGCGACTGTGTTCTGCTCCACGAGCGCCGGCGACGCCGGGTGCGCGATCGAGACTGGTTCGATCGACACGTCTGGCTGGATGTGCCGATTCGCCGCCTCGACTGTTACCAGTGTGGCGCACGGGCGGCCGAGCGCCTGAGCTGGCTCGACACGGGTGAGCGCATCACACACCGATTACGCGCCTGGATCGAGGCGCTGGTGCAGATCCTGCCGATCGCCCACGTCGCCCAACTCACGGGCTTGCACTGGCACACCATCAAGCGCATCGACCATCGGCGCCTGCAGACCCGGTATGGCACTTTCGATGCGCAGGGCGTGCGTCGGTTGGTGATGGACGAGTTCGCGCTGCACAAGGGGCACCGCTACGCGACGGTGATCATGGATGCTGAACGTATGCGCGTGTTGTGGGTCGGCGAAGGCAACAGCCGCGAGGCGATCCGGCCCTTCTTCGAATTGCTGGGCAAAGAGGGCTGTCAGCACATCGAGGCGGTCGCAATGGACATGAACACCGCCTTCGATCTGGAGGTGCGCGCCCATTGCCCGAACGCCGAAGTCGTCTATGACTTGTTCCATGTCGTCGCCCGCTTTGGTCGGGAGGTCGTCGACCGGGTGCGCGTCGATCAGGCCAATGCCTTGCGCAGTGCGCCCGCACAACGTCAGGTCATCAAGCGCTCGCGCTGGTTGCTGCTGCGCAACCGTGACAACCTGGGCAACGAGCAGGCGGTCAAGCTCGAGGAACTGCTGGCGGCCAACGCACCGCTGGCTACTGTCTATCTGCTGAAGACCGCCATTAAGGAAATCTGGTTTGCGCCATCGGTCAGAGACGGCGCCCGAAGATGGAAAGACTGGTACCGCCTGGCGATCGAAAGCGGCATCGCGCCGGCGATCGCCTTTGCAAAGCGACTCCGAAAGTACCTGCGTGGCATCCTCGCCTCAGCCATCTTCCCCTTGAACACCAGCATTCTCGAGGGCGTCAACAACCGCATTAAGGTCATCAAGCGTATGGCCTACGGGTTCCGGGATTCAGCCTATTTCTTCCTGAAGATCAAGGCCGCCTTCCCCGGAAAGGCGCGATGAACCTAAAAAAAGCCGGCGTGTGCCGGCTTTTGGGGGGGTGGTCTGCTTACTTCACATGCTTACCGATGAGTCCAGCCATCTCGAACATCGACACCTGGGGCTTGCCGAACACGTCCTTGAGTTTCGCGTCGGCGTTGATCATGCGCTTGTTAGCGGGGTCTTGCAGGTTGTGTTCCTTGATATAGGCCCACAGCTTGCTGATGATCTCGGTGCGCGGCAGCGGCTTGGCACCCACCACGGCAGCCAGCGCGGGGCTCGGCGTCAGGGGTTTCATGAAGGCCGCGTTGGGGGTGCGCTTTTTAGCGGCGGCTTCAGTCTTCGGTGCGGTGGCCTTCTTTGCAGCAGTTGCCATAGCGGTTTAATCCTTCTGGGAGTCGTAGGTAACACCAGCGAAAACGGCACTGCTCCACTGGCAGGGCGATGCTACTGGGAAAAAATCCGCTTTCCAAGCTGGCGCATGCTTTTTTGCCTCGAATTGTTGCGCTGGGGCACTGCGGGCAAACCCCAAGGCGTGCCGGACGCGACAATGCGCGCGCGGTCGTGCTGGTGCACCGGCCGTCACCTGAGCAACGATCCAAAAGGGATACATACATGACCACAGCGGCTTCTTCTCCTTCCTTTAGCACTTGCGATTTCTGCGATGCCCACAAGGGCGACGACCAGGGCGAACTGCGTGTGTTACCGCCAGTGTTCCAGAACTATGGCGGCGTTGTCTCTTTCTGCGGCCCTGTGAGCACCGTGAAGTGTTTCGAGGACAACACCCAGGTCAAGGCTGCCGTCGAGTCGCCGGGCCAGGGGCGTGTACTCGTAGTCGATGGCGGTGCTTCGCTGCGCCGCGCACTGGTGGGAGGTAATCTGGCCATGGCTGCAGCCAAGAACGGTTGGGCGGGCTTGGTGGTGAATGGCTGCGTGCGCGATATTGCCGAGCTGCAGACGGCGTCTGTGGGTATTCGCGCGGTGGGTCTGTTGCCGATGCCCACTGAGCGCCGCGGAGAAGGCCGCAGCGATGTGCCTGTGCAGATTCAGGGCGTTTGGGTGCGGCCGGGCGACTGGCTCTACGCCGATGCCGATGGCATTGTCGTCAGCGGCCGCCCTCTATGAGCGGACGCGCCTTGCCAGGCGCGAGGGCAGGGTGGCGAGCAGTACGCTGGCCAGCGCCAGGGCGAAGGCGAGGAGCTGCATGGCGTTCAAGGATTCGCCCAGCGCCAGTACGCCCACCAATGCAGCGCTGACCGGCAGCAGTACGGTGAAAATGCCGCCCTGGGCTGCCGGAACAGCTTTCAAACCCGTCATCCACAGCCACACGGTCCACATGCAGGCTGCAAGTGCGTAGAACAGCAGCAGCAGCCAGGTGCTCCAGCCCACGGCGCTGAAGTCGAAGCGCAGCGCCGTGTATACCCCCAGGGGCGTGGCGAGGGCGAACCCCCACAGATTAATTAACGAGGTAATGCGCTTGGGTCCGAGCGTGCCGGTGAGTTTTTTTCCGATCACTGAATAGGCCGCCTCGCACAGCACGGCACCCACCAGGAGCAGATGACCAAGCCATGCCATGTTTGAGGCATTTTCGCCGATTAAGGCATGTGCGCTGTGCGCTGAATGCTCTTGTTTTGATAGCGAAAAAAGGCCAATCCCAAGAACGGCCAAGGCCACGGCGAACCAAGTGCGGGCGCTGATGTGCTCTTTCAGGAAAAGCCAGCTCATGACCGCCACGGCAGCAGGAATGCCCGCCATGATGACCCCAGCGGTCACGGCGCTGGTCAGGCTCACGCCGGAAATCATGCACAGCGTGAACAAAAAGTTGCCCAGAAACGCTTCCAGAAACAGCAGTCTGCGCGTTGAGGCGGTCAACTTGGGCTCATCGGCGGGCTTGGGAAGCCAGTGCACCATGGCTACCGCTCCGATGCCGAAACGCAGCCAAGCCAGCAGGAAGATCGGTAGGGTAGCCGCCAGGGGCTTGGACAATGCCACATAGCTGCCCACGAGCGACATGCTCAGGGCTAGGCAGAGATAGGCGGTAGGGCGGCTCGGGGTACTCACGAAAAAGCTGGGTGTCGACGATTGGCGCATCATGCCCGATCCATGCGGTGCGCGCAGTCAATTGATTCCATAAGGCGAAAACCAAAGTTCACAATGCAAAAAATTGATGGGCTTTCCAGGTGGTGCGAGCTCTCGATTGGAGAAAATTGATTTCACATTGAGATATTTTGATCTCATGTTGTTGATTTAAAAGGTAAAAATTTATCTCTTATATAAGACATAAGAGCTTGCGCGAGTCTTATAGAAGACTTAAAGTTGTCTCCATGGGCTGCTTTGTATGCCCACCGTTATCAATCAACCCGATGGAGTGACTTCATGCCTGATTCCCTGAACCGCCAACTGAGCCGTGAGCAGCAGATCGCCGCCCTGGAAAAAGACTGGGCGCAGAACCCCCGCTGGAAGGGTGTGAAGCGTGGCTATACCGCTGCAGACGTGGTGCGCCTGCGCGGTAGCCTGCAGCCTGAGTACACGCTGGCTCGCCGTGGTGCTGAAAAGCTGTGGGAAAAGGTTAACGGCGGTGCAAAGAAGGGCTACGTGAACGCCTTCGGTGCAATCTCTGCTGGTCAAGCCATGCAACAAGCCAAGGCCGGTCTCGAAGCCGTTTACCTGTCGGGCTGGCAAGTGGCTGCTGACGGCAACACGTCGGAAACCATGTACCCCGATCAGTCGCTGTATGCCTACGACTCGGTGCCCACCATGGTGCGCCGCATCAACAACACCTTCAAGCGTGCCGACGAAATTCAGTGGAGCCGTGGCATCAATCCTGGTGATGAAGGCTTCGTGGACTACTTCCTGCCTATCGTAGCCGATGCAGAGGCTGGTTTCGGTGGTGTGCTGAACGCCTTCGAACTGATGAAGAACATGATCGCCGCAGGTGCTGCTGGCGTGCACTTCGAAGACCAACTGGCTGCTGTGAAGAAGTGCGGCCACATGGGCGGCAAGGTGCTGGTGCCCACGCAGGAAGCCATTGAAAAGCTGATTTCCGCACGCTTCGCAGCGGACACCATGGGCGTGCCCACCATCATCCTGGCCCGCACCGACGCCGAGGCTGCCAACCTGATTACGTCTGACCACGACGCCAACGACAAGCCTTTCCTGACTGGCGAGCGTACCCAAGAAGGCTTCTACCGTGTCAAGAACGGTCTGGAGCAAGCCATCAGCCGTGGCGTGGCGTACGCGCCCTACGCCGACCTGGTGTGGTGCGAAACCGGCGTGCCTGACATCGGCTTTGCCCGTGAATTCGCCCAGGCCGTGCTGGCTGCCAACCCTGGCAAGCTGCTGTCGTACAACTGCTCGCCCTCTTTCAACTGGAAGAAGAACCTCAACGACTCGCAGATCGCTTCCTTCCAGGAAGAACTGTCGGCGCTGGGCTACAAGTACCAGTTCATCACGCTGGCCGGCATCCATATCAACTGGTTCAACACCTTCCAGTTTGCCCACGCATACGCCCGCGGCGAAGGCATGAAGCACTACGTCAACATGGTGCAAGAGCCCGAGTTCGCCGCACGTGAGAAGGGTTACACCTTCGTGTCGCACCAGCAAGAAGTCGGCGCAGGCTACTTCGACGACGTGACCACCGTGATCCAGGGCGGCTCTTCCAGCGTGAAGGCCCTGACCGGCTCCACCGAAGAAGAGCAGTTCCACTGATCTTCGTGGTGTAAGGAAGGCCCGAAGCTTCGGCTTCGGGCTTTTTTCGTTGGTGCAGGTTAAAATGCGCCCTTTCAACACACAAGGGCGAGAAAGGCATTGCTGGTTATGACACCGCGAACTACCACGGAGACTTTCTCCAGCCTTTGAGGCTGGCCGTTCGCGCCTGCACGAGAGCCTTCTCTTTCCCCTCGAAAAGCGCGGACCGTGTTCCGCGCTTTTTGCTTTCTGGCTGGGAGCGCATACCGTATCTTTCAGTTGAACAAGGATTTGCACACATGCTTCAGATTACGCTCCCCGATGGTTCCCAGCGTGCGTACCCAGGCCCGGTCACCGTGGCCGAGGTGGCTGCTTCGATTGGCGCAGGCCTGGCCAAGGCGGCGTTGGCTGGTAAGGTCGATGGCAAGGTCGTCGATACCAGCTACCAGATCACGCAGGACAGCGCGCTGTCGATCCTCACTGCCAAGGATCCGGAAGGCCTTGAGGTGATCCGCCACTCCACTGCACACTTGCTTGCCTATGCGGTCAAGGAGCTGTTTCCGGAAGCGCAGGTCACCATCGGCCCAGTGATCGAGAATGGCTTTTATTACGACTTCTCGTACAAGCGCCCATTCACACCCGATGATCTGGCTGCCATCGAAAAGCGCATGGCGGAACTGGCTGCCAAGGATGAGCCAGTGGTGCGCCGCGTGCTGCCGCGCGACGAGGCTGTGGCGTATTTCAAGGGACTTGGCGAGCACTACAAGGCCGAGATCATCGCCAGCATTCCCAGTAACGAGGATGTCAGTCTGTACCGCGAGGGCGGCTTCGAGGATCTGTGCCGTGGCCCGCACGTGCCCAGCACGGGCAAACTGAAGCACTTCAAGCTGATGAAGGTGGCCGGCGCCTACTGGCGTGGCGACCACCGCAATGAAATGCTGCAGCGCGTGTATGGCACGGCCTGGGCCTCCAAGGACGAGCTGCAGCAGTACCTGCGCATGCTTGAAGAAGCCGAAAAGCGCGACCACCGCAAGCTCGGCCGTGAGCTGGACTTGTTCCACATTGACGAGCATTCGCCCGGTACCGTGTTCTGGCACCCCAAGGGCTGGACCTTGTGGCAGGAGGTGGAGCAGTACATGCGCCGCGTCTACCGCGACAACGGCTACCAGGAGGTTAAGGGGCCGCAGATTTTGGACAAGACCCTGTGGGAGAAAACCGGCCACTGGGACAAGTACCGCGAAAACATGTTCATCACCGAGAGCGAAAAGCGCGACTACGCGCTCAAGCCGATGAACTGCCCTGGGCACATCCTGATTTTCAAGCAAGGTATCAAGAGCTACCGTGACTTGCCCTTGCGGTATGGCGAGTTTGGCCAGTGTCACCGCAATGAGCCTACTGGCGGCCTGCACGGCATCATGCGTGTGCGTGGTTTTACCCAAGACGACGGGCATATCTTCTGTACCGAAGACCAGATTCAGCCCGAAGTGCTGGCCTTTACGCAGCTGTTGCAGCGCGTGTACAAGGACTTTGGCTACACCGACATCATTTACAAGGTGGCGACGCGTCCCGAAGCGCGTATTGGCTCGGACGAGATCTGGGACAAAGCCGAGGCGGCGCTGATTCACAGCCTGGAGGTGTCTGGCTGCGCGTATGAAATCTCGCCTGGCGAGGGGGCCTTCTACGGCCCGAAGATTGAGTACACGCTCAAGGATGCCATTGGCCGTCAGTGGCAGTGCGGCACCATTCAGGTGGACTTCTCGATGCCCGTGCGCCTGGATGCCGAGTTTGTCGGTGAAGACGGCAACCGCCACCGTCCGGTGATGCTGCACCGTGCCATTGTGGGTAGTCTGGAGCGCTTTATCGGCATCATGATCGAGCAACACGCTGGAGCCCTGCCGGTGTGGCTGGCGCCGGTGCAGGTGGCGGTGCTCAACATTACCGATGCCCAAGCCGACTACTGTCGTGAAATTGCCGCAAAGCTGCACAAAGCCTTGCCGAATCAAAGCCTGCGCGTGGTGACCGATCTGCGTAACGAAAAGATCACGTATAAAATACGCGAGCATGCGCTGCAGAAGCTGCCCTACATCCTTGTCGCCGGCGACAAGGAAAAGGCAGCCGGTGCGGTTGCGGTGCGCGCCCGAGGGAGCAAAGACCTCGGTGTGATGTCCGTCGACGCCTTCGTCGAATTGATCGCACAGGACATCGCCTCCAAAGCCTGATTTGTGAATCACCGCTTGCATGAGTTGCGCGCAAACTATTGTCGTTCGTGCGTCAGCAGCTACGCTTTTTGTAGCATTTTGATTGAAGGTGAAAACCATCGCTACTGAATTTCGTGACCGTCGGCAGCGCGAGGAGCGCAAGCACCGCCTGAACCGTGAAATCACGGCGCCTGAAGTGCGCCTGTCTGGCCCTGAGAACGAGCCTATTGGTATCGTCAGCCTGCAAGAAGCCCTGCGCATGGCGGGTGATTTGGATGTGGACCTGGTGGAAATCGCCGCTACGGCCAACCCGCCGGTCTGCCGCCTGATGGACTACGGCAAGTTCAAGTACCAGGAACAGAAGAAGGCAGCCGAGGCCAAGGCCAAGCAGACGGTCATCGAGATCAAGGAAGTCAAGTTCCGTCCCGGTACCGACGATGGCGACTACAACATCAAGCTGCGCAACATCCGCCGTTTTCTGGCGGAGGGCGACAAGTGCAAGATCACGCTGCGCTTCCGTGGCCGTGAGATCACGCACCAGGAACTGGGCCTGGCACTGCTCAACCGCATCCGCGATGACCTCGCTGATCTGATCGTGGTGGAGCAGTTCCCCAAGCTCGAAGGCCGGCAGATGATCATGATGATCGCGCCGGGCAAGAGAAAGCCTGCCGGCAAATCGGCGGCAGAAGGCGCTGCAGCAGCCGCTCCGGCGGCATGAGGCGCCAAGAATCCGCCAGTGCCCTGCAAGGGCGCTGGCAGATGAAGAAGTGACTCGGGGGCCAACAAGGTTGCGCATTCAGCGCAAACGCCTCGCGGGCACGCATAAAGGAGCATTGATATGCCCAAAATGAAGACCAAGAGCAGCGCGAAGAAGCGTTTTCGCGTTCGTCCGGGTGGCACCGTCAAGCGCGGTCAAGCCTTCAAGCGTCACATCCTGACCAAGAAGACCACCAAGAACAAGCGCCACCTGCGTGGTGCAGTTGCTGTGCATGAGACCAACATGGGTCACATGGCGCAAATGCTGCCCAAGGCCGGCCTGTAATTCACTGACGAACAAGGAGAAAACACATGCCTCGCGTCAAACGTGGTGTAACGGCACGCGCCCGTCACAAGAAGGTTCTGGCTCTGGCCAAGGGTTTCCGCGGCCGCCGCGGCAACGTCTATCGCATCGCCAAGCAGGCGGTGATGAAGGCCGGGCAGTACGCCTACCGTGACCGCCGTACCAAGAAGCGCGTGTTCCGCCAGCTGTGGATCGCCCGTATCAATGCCGCTGCACGTGAACTGGGCCTGACCTACAGCCAGTTCGCCAACGGCCTGAAGAAGGCGGCCATCGAGATCGACCGCAAGATGCTGGCCGACCTCGCGGTGCACGACAAGGCTGCCTTCGGCAGCATCGTGGAGCAAGTCAAGGCCAAGCTGGCTGCTTGAGTTCACGATCGGCAGCTATTTTTTTAATAGCTGCCAGCGCACTACCAGCAAGGGCTAGGGCTTGAAAAGGCACTAGCCCTTGTTTCTTTTCACGCATGCACGAATGCACGAGAGTCGTATGAACGAGTTGGATTCCCTGGTGGCGAGCGCGCAGCAGCAGTTTGCGCAGGCCGCTACCCCCGCCGAGCTGGAAAACGCCAAGGCCCAGTTTCTGGGCAAGTCGGGCCGCGTGACCGAGCTGATGAAGGGCATGGCCCAGCTTTCCGTCGAGGAAAAGAAATCGCGCGGCGCCGCCATCAACGTAGCCAAGCAGGCCATCGAGGCCGCGCTGACGGCGCGTCGACAGGCCTTGGCCGACGCCGAGTTGCAGGCCCAGCTCAAGGCCGAGGCGCTGGATGTGAGCCTACCCGGCCGCCAGCGTGGACAGGGCGGGCTGCACCCGGTGTCGCTGACGCTGGAGCGCATCGAGCGCATCTTTGGCTCCATGGGCTTCGACGTGGCGCAGGGGCCGGAGATCGAGTCCGACTGGTTCAACTTCACGGCGCTGAATACGCCCGAGGACCATCCGGCACGCTCCATGCACGACACCTTCTATGTCGAAGGCGGCACGCCCGAGGCCCCCAACCTGCTGCGCACGCACACCAGCCCGATGCAGGTGCGCTTTGCCGTGCAGCACGTGAAGAAATACCGTGCGTTGCTCGATGCCGGGCAGGCCATGCCTGAAATTCGCGTCATTGCGCCAGGCCGTACCTACCGTGTCGATAGCGACGCCACGCACTCGCCCATGTTCCACCAGTGCGAGGGCCTGTGGATTGGCGAGAACGTGAGCTTCAAGGATCTCAAGGTTGTGTTCACCGACTTCTGCAAGACCTTCTTCGAGCAGGATGACCTGGTGCTGCGTTTTCGCCCCAGCTTCTTCCCGTTCACCGAGCCGAGCGCGGAGATCGACATCCAGTTCCAGACGGGGCCGCTGGCGGGCCGCTGGCTGGAAGTGGCCGGCTCCGGCCAGGTGCACCCGAACGTGGTGCGCAACATGGGGCTGGACCCCGAGAAATACATCGGCTTCGCCTTCGGCATGGGCCCCGACCGCCTGACCATGCTGCGCTACGGCGTCAACGATCTGCGCCTGTTCTTTGACGGCGACATCCGTTTCCTGTCGCAGTTTCGCTCCTGAAATGAGAGCTTCTAGCGCTCATCCTGCAATGATTTCAGATGTTTTTGTTCGTGAAATCAAAACAGAATAAGCGCTGCCAGCTCCTGTTTTAAGAGCAAACCCGCACTGCCGCTCTCCAGCGCTCTGCCCTGAATACCGAGCTATCCGACTATGCAATTCCCCGAATCCTGGCTGCGTGAATTCTGCAATCCGCCCCTGACCACCCAAGAACTGGCCGAGACCCTGACCATGGCCGGCCTGGAGGTCGAGGAACTGGCGCCCGTGGCGCCCCCGTTCTCGAAGATCGTCGTCGGCGAGATCAAGGAGGCCGTGCAGCATCCCAACGCCGATCGCCTGCGCGTGTGCCAGGTGGACGTGGGCGGCGCTGCGCCGCTCACCATCGTCTGCGGCGCGCCCAATGCGCGCCCCGGCATCCGCGTGCCCTGCGCCCAGGTGGGCGCCGAGCTGCCGCCGGGCGACGATGGCAAGCCGTTTCTCATCAAGGTGGGCAAGCTGCGCGGCGTGGAAAGCCACGGCATGCTGTGCTCGGCGCGCGAACTGCGGCTGGCGGACGACCACGGGGGCCTGCTCGAGCTGCCGCTGGACGCACCGCTGGGCCAGGACATCCGCCAGTACCTGAACCTGGACGACACGCTGTTTACCCTCAAGCTCACGCCAAACCTGGCGCATGCCTTGAGCGTCTACGGCATTGCGCGTGAGGTCGCTGCGCTCACCGGGGCGCCGCTGAAGCCGCTGGCGTTCCCCGTGGCACCCGTTGGTCATGCTGACAAGCTGCCGGTGAAGGTCAGTGCCCCCGACCTGTGCGGGCGTTTCTCCGGCCGCATCGTGCGCAACGTCAACACCCAGGCCCGCACGCCGCAGTGGATGGTCGAGCGCCTGGCGCGCTGCGGCCAGCGCAGCGTGGCGCCGCTGGTCGATATCTCCAACTACGTGATGTTCGAGCTGGGCCGTCCGTCGCACATCTTCGACCTGGACAAGATCCACGGCGGCCTGGAAGTGCGCTGGGGCCGCGCGGGTGAACAGCTCAAGCTGCTCAATGGCAACACCGTCACCGTCGATGACAAGGTGGGCGTGATTGCCGACGCGCACGCGGTGGAGTCGCTGGCCGGCATCATGGGTGGCGACGCCACGGCCGTGTCCGACACCACGAAGAACATCTACATCGAGGCCGCCTTCTGGTGGCCCAAGGCGATTGCCGGGCGCTCGCGCCGCTACAACTTCTCCACGGACGCGGGCCACCGCTTCGAGCGTGGCGTGGATCCGCAGCTCACCGTGGAGCATATCGAGCGCATCACCGAACTCGTGGTGCAGATCTGCGGCACCGCCGAGACGCAGTGCGGCCCCATGGATGACCAGTGCGTCAACCTGCCACAGGCGCAACCCGTCACGCTGCGCGTGGCGCGCGCCGCCAAGGTCATCGGCATGCCCTTGACCCAGGTGCAATGCGTGCAGGCGCTGCAGCGCCTGGGCCTGGATGTGACCGAAGGCGAGGGCGTACTCACCGTGGTGCCGCCGTCGTACCGTTTCGACCTGCTCATCGAGGAAGACCTGATCGAAGAAGTCGCCCGCATGGTGGGCTACAACCAGTTGCCCACTACGCCGCCGCTGGCCCCCATCACGCCCAAGCTGCCGCTGGAATCGACGCGCGATCCCTTCGCCGTGCGGCGCCAACTGGCCGGGCTGGGCTACCAGGAAACCATCAACTTCAGCTTCGTCGAGGAGCGCTGGGAGCATGAGCTGGCCGGTAACGCACAACCGATCCGGCTGCTCAACCCCATCGCTAGCCAGATGAGCGTGATGCGCTCCACGCTGCTGGGGGCGCTGCTGCAGGTGCTGAAGTTCAACCTCGACCGCAAGGCCGAGCGCGTGCGCGTGTTCGAGCTTGGTAGGGTGTTTCTGCGTGACGCCAGCGTAAAGAGCTCAGACACCACGGTCGAAGGCTTTCACCAGCCCATGCGCGTCGCAGGCCTGGCCTATGGCGCGGCACTGCCGCTGCAATGGGGCAGCAAGGAGCAGGGCGTGGACTTCTTCGACGTCAAAGGCGACGTCGAGGCGCTGCTGGCCCCGCTGCAGGCGCAGTTCGAACCGGCCGAGCACCCGGCCATGCACCCGGGGCGCTGCGCGCGCGTGCGCGTGGCAGGGCGCGAGATCGGCTATGTCGGCGAGCTGCATCCGCGCTGGCGCCAGTCCTGGGACTTGCAGCAGGCGCCGGTGCTGTTCGAGCTGGAGCTGGATGCCGTTCTGCAGCGCCCGGTGCCTGGATTCCGCCCGGTGGCCAAGCACCAGTCCGTCCAGCGTGACTTGGCGGTGGTTGTGGCCGAGAGCGTGACCCACGCCCAGCTCATGGGCGCCATCGAGGCCGCACTGCCCGCCACCACGCTGCGCGGCGCCGTGCTGTTTGACGTTTACCGTCCCAAGCCTCTGCGTGCGGGCGAAGAGGCCGCTGTCGGTGCCTTGGCGCAAGGCGAGAAAAGTCTGGCCGTGCGCCTGACGCTGGGCAGCGATGTGGCCACCCTGACCGAGGCCGAAATCGAGGCGGCCGTGCAGGCGGTCGTCGAGCAGTTGGCCGCCCGCACGGGGGCCAAGCTGCGCGCGTGACGGGCCTGACCAAACCACAGGAGGAGCTGACGTGATCGAATTCGCCGTAGAGAGCCTGGAAACCCCGGCGCTGACCAAGGCACAGCTGGCCGATTTGCTGTTCGACCAGATCGGTTTGAACAAGCGCGAGTCCAAGGACATGGTCGATGCCTTCTTCGACCTGATTTCGGAGCGCTTGGCGCAGGGGCAGGACGTGAAGCTCTCGGGCTTTGGCAACTTCCAGATCCGTACCAAGGCGCCGCGTCCTGGACGTAACCCACGCACGGGCGAGGCTATCCCGATCCAGGCCCGCCGGGTGGTCACGTTCCATGCCAGCAGCAAGCTCAAGGAGCAGATTCAGGGCGGCGCATAGCAACGCTTTGCATCCACTCGCACATGCCGCTGGCGCGGCGCGTGCGAGTGCAGTAGGCTTTCAGGTTGTTCTCGCGCACGGTGATTGCATCCATGGGTAACACGCTTCCTTCCATTCCCGCCAAGCGCTATTTCACTATCGGTGAGGTGGCCCAGCTGTGCGGCGTCAAGCCGCATGTCCTGCGCTACTGGGAGCAGGAATTTACGCAGCTGCGGCCAATGAAGCGGCGCGGCAACCGCCGCTATTACCAGCACCATGAGGTGTTGATGATCCGCCGCATCCGCGACTTGCTGTACGACCAGGGGTTCACCATCAGCGGCGCACGCAACCGCCTGCAGGAACTGGTCTTGGCCGACCGCGATGCAGCAGTGTCGCAGGAAGAGAGCGGCGAGGAGATCGAGGAGGGCCGCCAGCCCCTGGAGAGTTCGCCGGCCGTGGATGGGCAAGAGCGCGTTCTGGACGTTCAAGCGGTACGCCAGGAATTGTGCGAGATTCGGGCGCTGCTTTCTTTTCGACCTGAAAGTGTGTAATAATCTAGGTCTTGTCGGCGTGTAGCGCAGCCTGGTAGCGCACTTGCATGGGGTGCAAGGGGTCGCGAGTTCGAATCCCGCCACGCCGACCATTGATAGCAAAAGCCCGACTCCGAAAGGGGTCGGGCTTTTTTGCTTTGTCAGTGAGTAAGAAAAGCCCATTGAAATTCAATGGGTTGCACAATTAGCTCCTGCCGGGGCCGCTCGAACCTCCAGGGGATTAGTCTGGGCTGGGTGCGGTAGCGCGCGTTCAGTCTAGGCTTCCGCTCTTGATGGGCGCTTTTGCAGGTGGGGTGTTCGTGTGCGTCACCCAGATCAGTGCGGAGGTGTCTACACCCAGGGCATGCGCTTGCGCCACGATGGCATCGCGCTCTGGGGTGGGCAGGTGTTTGCTGCGCGACAGAATCCATGCGTAGCTGGTATCCGGGCCGAGAACCAACGCCCAACGGTAGTCGGGGTCGAGCGCGGCGACATGGTAGCCGCCGTAGAAGGGTCCAAAAAAGGAGACTTTGAGCGAACCGATGGTGGGGGCTTGGGTGAATAAGGCCTTGCCGACCGCCTCGCGCCATTGGCCTGTGGCTGGCATGTAGCCGCGATTGACGACGCGCACGCTCCCATCTTCCTGCGCGGTGTAGGTGGCCGAAACATCGGTCATGCCCCGCTCGAAACTGTGATCCAGGCGTGCCAGCTCGTACCAGCGGCCCGCGTAACGCTGTACGTCAAATGGGGTGACTGCTGTCACGCCGGGCGGCGGGAGCGTGCTGGCGCAACTGGCTAATAGGAGGCAGGTGCTTGCGGCCAGCAGCGCGAGGGCCGCAGGGAGCTTGCGTCGCCGCAAAACAGTGGTGGTGTCGTGGCGTGTGGGCGCGCTCGGGCGCATGTCAAATCCTCTCGCGGGTTAATGGGTGTGGCGCCACTGCGCCACCAAAGGCTGCAAGCCTGACAGGTGCTGTACAGCGCTGACACCGGCGAGCGGCCATTGGTACAACGCGGTGCAGGAACCACCGACCCAAAGCGCCGTTGATGCCGGGAGTTGGGCGCGTAGCTCACGCAGGCTGTTGAGCACCATGGTCGCTTTGTGCAAGTTGCTAAAGCTCAGTGCTACCACGTCGGTCTGGTGTGCCCGTGCCGCCTCGGCAATGTCGGTGAGTGGCGTCTGCGTGCCCAGTGACACGCAAGTGCAGCTCTCCAGTGCCAACAGTGCTTCGACCATCAGCAGCCCGAGGCTGTGCGGCTCTTGCGGGATCGTCGTGAGGAGCACTTTGGGCCCCTGGGGCATTGCCTGCGTGTTCAGCGAGGCAATTGCAGTGCGCAGCACACCGGTGACGACCTCGGTATAAAGATGTTCTTCAAAAACCTCAAACCGTCCCTGCACCCAGGCTTCGCCTACCGCTGTCGTCAAGGGCGCCACCAGATCGGTCACGAAAGGCGCCAGTCCCATGCGCAATTGCGCGTGGCAGAGGCCGTGTCGCAGGGCGCGCGGGTCGTGCGTGCCGATAGCGTGAAGCAGCTCTCCGATCGCCGGGTCGGTCGCGACGTCTCTGGATGTTGTCTTGGACAAAATAGCGGTCTGTACCGGAGTGTGCTGGTTCAGTAGGGCCTGCAATGCGGCCTGATCCAGGCCAACAACCTTGCCAGGGCGCAGTCCCACATCAAGCAAGCGGCTGATCAGCTTGAGCTGTTGCACCTGCTCTGCGCTGTAGAGCCGATCCCCTGATGGGCTGCGCGAGGGCGTTGGAAAGCCGTAGCGCCGCTCCCACACACGCAGTGTGTCCTTGCCCAGCCCAGTCTCGCGTTCGACGGCGGCAATCGGCAAGCCGTCGTCGCTGGATGCAGGCGTCGACAGGGCGCTGGGGGGTGTCGGAGAGTTCATGGTTGATTGATTTGTTGGATTAATTGTCTAGGACAAAATTTGTTTTGTCTAGTACATTACGCCACATGAAAAGCGCAATCGTGCTGAACCATCAACCACAACGGAGCAAAAACCCATGAAAGTCGCAGTCATCGGATCGGGCATTTCGGGCTTGGCGGCTGCGCACCGGCTGCGCGGGCACGCGCGGGTGACGCTGTTTGAGGCTGGCAACTATTTCGGTGGGCATACGCACACGGTTGATGTGTCTTTCCCTGACCGCCATGGGCACACCGTGACGCATGGGGTGGATACGGGCTTTCTGGTGTTCAACGAGCGCACCTATCCCGGTCTGATTGCATTGCTGGCCGAGCTGCAGGTGCCTACGGCGCCATCGGACATGTCGTTCTCAGTCCAGGTGCCAGGCGCGGGCGTACTGGGTGCCCGGGCACTGGAGTGGAGCGGCTCCAACCTGGCAACCGTGTTTGCCCAGCGGCGCAATCTGCTGCGCCCGCGGTTCTGGGGCATGCTCTCCGAGCTGTTGCGCTTCAACCGCCTGTGTACGGACTTGGCCGAAAGTGGGCAGGAACAAGCGCTTGTTCAGCCACTGGGCGATTTCCTCGACCAGCATGGCTTTGGCGCGGCTTTTCGCCACTGGTATTTCCTGCCCATGCTGGGTTGCATCTGGAGCTGTCCGACCGACCAGATGCTGCGTTTCCCGGTGGCCACCATGGTGCGCTTTTGCCACAACCACGGCCTTATCCAGGTGCAGAACCGGCCGCAGTGGCACACCGTGGCGGGCGGTGCACGCCAGTACGTCCACGCCATCCTGCAAGGGCTGGATGCGCGCCTGGCCACGCCGGTAACGCACATTGAGCGCACCATGGCCGGCGTGTCCGTGCGAGCGGCTGGGGTCACCGAGCCTTTCGACGCCGTGGTGCTGGCGGTGCACAGCGACCAGGCCTTGCGCCTGTTGGCGCAGCCCAGCGCTGCCGAGCGGCGTGTGCTCGGGGCCATACGCTACCAGCCCAACCGGGCTGTGCTGCACACCGACACCCGTGTGATGCCGCGGCGCCGGGCCGCCTGGGCCGCCTGGAATTACGAGCGCGCTGCCGATGGTGCCCAGGAGTCGGCCCAGGTTTGCTTGCACTACTGGCTCAATCGCCTGCAGCCCCTGCCTTTTGCGCAGCCGGTGCTGGTTTCGCTCAATCCCGTGAGCCCTATCGACCCGGCCAAGATCCTGGGCGAGTTCGATTACGACCACCCTGTCTTCGACCTGAGTGCCTGGTCCGCGCAAAAGCAGGTGGCCGAGCTGCAAGGTGTGCAGCGGACCTGGTTCGCCGGCGCATGGACAGGCTACGGTTTCCATGAGGACGGCCTGCAATCGGGTTACCGCGCGGCCGATGCACTGCTGGCACAAATGCGCATGCGCTACCGGGAGGCCGCATGAACACTCCCGCGCCCCGTGCTGGCGTGCGGCGCAATGTGCCGCACATCGGCTTCGGCCACGTGTGGCACACCCGGCTGCGCCCGCGCCGCCACCGTTTCATCGTGCCCACCTTCTTTTTGCTGCTGCCCATGCGCACGCTGCGCGAGCAGCCCGATGCCGCAGGCGTGCTGGCACTCAACCGGCCCGGATGGCTTGCGTTTCGGGATGCCGACCATGGCGCCGGGCAAGGCCCGCAGCAGGGCGGCGCACTGGCCTGGCTGGAGGCACTGCTGCAAGCCGAGGGCGTTACCGACGCGCAGGGTGAAATCTGGCTGCAGTGCTACCCGCGCGTACTGGGCTACAGCTTCAAGCCGGTGAGCTTTTGGTACTGCCACCGTACGGACGGCAGCCTGCGCGCCATCGTGGCCGAAGTGAACAACACCTTTGGCGAGCGCCACGCCTACCTGCTGGACCACCCGCGTTATGGGCAGGAACTGCAGGCACGCAAAGCATTTCATGTTTCGCCCTTTTGCACCGTGGAGGGCGGCTACCGCTTTGAATTTCGCCGCAGCGGCGCCGAGGGATTGCAATCCGCACGGGTGCGCATCGACTACCACGATGCCGAGGGGCCGTTGCTGCTCACCGGTATGGCCGGGCGGCTGGAGCCGCTCAATGCTGCCAGCCGTCGGCGTGCCCTGTGGCGCTACCCACTGCTCACCTTGGGCGTAACGGCCCGAATCCTCTGGAATGCATTGCTGCTGTGGCTTAAGCAGGTTCCGTTTTACGCCAAGCCGCAGGCGCCCGTGCTGCCTGTGACCCGTTCATCTGCAACCGACCGCTGACCATGAACACCACCACCTCGACACCGATCTCGTTGCCCTTGCCGTTGTCGTTGCCAGCCGACTTGCCCAGTACGGCCCGACATGCCCTGCGTCACTTGCAGCGGCTGCAGCACGGCACGTTGCACCTGGAGCTGCCCGATGGCACCGCCCTGCTATTTGGCCCGGGAGGGCACCCGCACGCCAGCCTGCGCCTGCACGACTGGCAGGTGTTCGGCGCGGTGCTGCGTTCGGGCGACATTGGTCTGGCGCAGGGCTATATCGACCAGCACTGGAGCACGCCGCACCTGGCCGACCTGCTGCGCTTGCTGATGGCCAACCGCGATGCGCTGGAGTCGCTGGTCTATGGCGCCTGGTGGGGGCGGCTGGCCTACCGGCTGCGCCACCTGCTCAACCGCAACACGCGCACCGGCAGCAGGCGCAACATCCACGCCCATTACGACCTGGGCAACGCGTTCTACACGCTGTGGTTGGACCCGAGCATGAATTACTCGTCTGCCTGGTTCCAGGGCGATCTGGCGGGCGATTTGACGGCTGCCCAGCACGCCAAGGTGCGCCGCGCCTTGCGCAGCGCCGGCGTGCAGCCGGGCGACCGCGTGCTGGAGATTGGCTGCGGCTGGGGCGCGCTGGCCGAGATGGCAGCGGGGGAGTTCCAGGCCCATGTGACCGGCGTGACGCTTTCCACCGAGCAGCTGGCGTTTGGTCGCCAGCGCTTGCACGAGGCCGGGCTGTCCGCCCAGGCGGAGCTGCGCCTGCAGGACTACCGCGATATCCAGGATGCACCGTTCGACGCCATTTGCTCCATCGAGATGGTCGAGGCGGTTGGCCAGGCCTTCTGGCCCAGCTACTTTGGCACCGTGGCGCGTTTGCTCAAACCCGGTGGGCGCGCCTGCATTCAAAGCATCGTCATCGACGACAGGCTGTTCGAGCGCTATGTGCGGGGCACGGATTTCATCCAGCAATACGTTTTCCCTGGCGGTTGCCTGCCCAGTCCTGAGCGCTTTCGTGCGGCGGCCCGGCAGGCCGGGCTGCGTGTGGTCGAGGAGTTCGCCTTCGGCGCCGACTATGCAGAAACCCTGCGCAGGTGGCACCACAGTTTTGCCCAGCGGCGTGCCCAGGTGCAGGCGCAAGGGTTTGACCCAGCCTTCCAGCGGACCTGGGAGTTCTATCTGGCGTACTGCGAGGCCGCATTCGATGCCGGCAGCATCGACGTGGTTCAGTACACGCTGGTGCGAGATTGACGCGCAGGCAAGCGCAATTTGGTTATCCAGCCTTGCTGTCTACAGCAAAGACTTTCCTCCTCCGCTAAAGGATTCCGTATGTTTTTCTCACGAATGGCAGTTGCTACCCGCTTGTACGTGGGGTTCGGGCTGATCTTGGCGCTTCTGGTCGTGCTCACGGGCATCGCTGTGGTGAAGGTCAACCGCATTGCGGATGCGCTGCATGTCAACAGCGACATCCACGCCCAGGTTCAGCGCCACGCCATCAACTTTCGCGGCTCCGCCCATGACCGCTCCATCGCTGTGCGTGATGTGGTGCTAAGCCCTACACCTGCCGAGCGCGACAAGGAGATCGCCACCATCGGCGCATTGGCTGACTTTTACGCACAGTCCGCGGCGCCGCTGGAAAAGCTCATCACCCGCCCCGGCGCGGCGCCCGAGCTCGGGCAGTTGTATGCCGAGATTCGCAGCGCCGAGTCCCAGGCGGTGGCCTCTACGCAGGCCATCATTGCCCAGGTGCAGGCCGGCGATACCGCCGCCGCCCAGACCTTGTGGACACAGGCCAAGCCCCAGTACGTGCAGTGGCTGGCGGCGATCAACAAGCTCATTGATTTCAAGGAAGCGCGCATTCAAAAGACCAACAAGGCAGCCATGGACGAGGCCGAGAGCTTCTTGGGCGTCATGTTCACGGCGCTGGCGTTGGCCTTGCTTATCAGTGCGGTCGTGGCGTGGAGCGTGGCACGCAGCATCGTGCGCCAACTCGGCGCAGAACCCACGGCGCTGGCCGAAGTCGCCAGCTATGTGGCCCAGGGCGACCTGCAGCCGGTGGCCGGCGCCGCCCAGGCGCAACCTGGCAGTGTGTTGGCCTCGTTGGGCGCCATGCAGGCCAGCCTGGCCCGCGTGGTGGGCCAGGTGCGCCAGGCGTCGAACGCGGTCACAACGGGTTCCGAAGAGATTGCAGGCGGTAACACCGGGCTGTTGCAGCGCACCGAAGAGCAGGCGGCCAACCTGCAGCAGGCAGCCTCCTCCATGGAGCAGATGACGGCCTCGGTGCGCCACAACGCCGAGTCCGCCCGTCAGGCCACGCAAGTGGCGGCCTCCGCCAGCGAAGCCGCGCACAAGGGCGGGGCCGTGGTGGCTCAGGTGGTCAGCACCATGGATGAAATCACCGCCAGCAGCCACAAGATGTCCGACATCATTGGCGTGATTGATGCCATCGCCTTCCAAACGAACATTCTGGCGCTCAATGCCGCCGTGGAGGCCGCACGCGCCGGTGAGCAGGGCAGGGGGTTCGCCGTCGTGGCGGGCGAAGTGCGCGCCCTGGCACAGCGCAGTGCGGACGCCGCCAAGGAGATCAAGGGCCTGATCGACAGCAGCGTCGCCAAGGTGGAGCAGGGCGCGCGCCTGGTGGGCGATGCGGGCACCACCATGACCGATATCGTCGATCAGGCGCAACGCGTGGCGGACTTGATTGCCGAAATCAGCAACGCCACCGCAGAGCAGACCGAAGGCATTGCCCAGGTGGGCGATGCCGTGGCCCACCTCGACCGCGCCACGCAGCAAAACGCTGCGATGGTCGAGCAAAGTGCGGCGGCTGCACAAGCCTTGAAGCAGCAGGCGGCGCAACTGGCGGAGGTGGTGAGTGTGTTTCACCTGTCGCAGGCAGCGCAGGGGAGCGCACAGGCCGCCGCTGCACGCCGGGCATCCTCCGCGTCGCTGGCGCCATCGCCCTTGGCCTTGCGTTTGCCGGGTGCCGCCGTCTAGGTGGTGTATCAAAAACCATAGCTGCTAGCGCGCTTTGCATATGCCTCAGAGCCAAATTTCATCACTCAAACGCTGGGCCTTGGCGGCACTCTCCGCCGTCGCTCTGGCGGCTGCGGCAGCCAACCCGGCAGTGGGGCCTGGGAGCGATGCCGCGCCCCCCTGGGTACACCAGTCGCTGGCAGATGCCACGCTGGCTGGCGAAGGGCAGATGCGCTTTCTCGGCCTGCGTATCTACGATGCGCGCCTGTGGGTGACCCCGGGCTTTCAGGCCGACGCCTTCGGCGCCCACCCACTGGCGCTGGAGCTGACCTATCACCGCGCCTTCACCGGCGCGGCCATCGCGCGGCGCTCCATCGAGGAAATCCAGCGCCAGACGGCACTGGCCCCTGCGCAGGCCGAGCGCTGGCAGCAGCAGCTGGCGACCCTGCTGCCCGATGTCCAGCCGGGTGACCGGCTCACCGGCCTTTACCTGCCCCAGCAAGGCATGCGCCTGTGGCGAGGTAGCCAGGCGCTGGGTGCTATTGGCGACGCGGAGCTGGCCCGCTTGTTCTTTGGCATTTGGCTCTCGCCCCGCACCTCCGAACCTGGCCTGCGCAGCGCCTTGCTGGCGCGTCAACCAGGAGCAGGGCCATGACCCGTGCCTTGCCATGGAACGCCTCGCAAGTGTTGCCCTGGCGCGCGGGCCTGGCCTATGGGCTGCTGGGCTTGCCCCTGGCCTTTGCCGCACTGCCGCTGTATGTGGTGCTGCCGCACTATTACGCCAGTGACCGTGGCCTGTCGCTGGCCACGGTAGGCGCGTTGCTGATGCTGGTGCGCCTGATCGATGCGGGGGCCGAACCGCTGCTGGGGCGGTTGAGCGACCGGGTCTACCACCGTACCGTGCATGCCGTGCTGTGGATGGCGGGGCTCTTGGTGCTGCTGCTGGGGGTGGGCATGGCCGGCCTGTTTTTCCCGCGCGTGCAAGGGCCTGCCGCGCTGGCGGCGTGGATGGTGGCAGGGCTTTTATTCACCTGCCTTGCGCACAGTTTGCTGGTGATTACCCACCAGGCCTGGGGCGTGCGCTTGGGGGGCGATGCCGCACAGCGCAGCCGCATCGTGGCCTGGCGCGAAGGGGCCGGGCTGGTGGGCGTGGTCACGGCCAGCGCGCTGTCTGTGGCGTGGGGGGCGGGCACCATGCTGGCCGTGTTCACGCTGGCACTGGTAGCCGGCTGGTGGGCGCTGTGGCGTGCGCCGCGTCCACGGTTTGCCGCAGGGGCCTGGCAAGCGCCCGAGGCGCGGCTGTGGCAGCCGCTGGCCGAGCCCGCCTTCCGGCGGCTGTTGGCGGTGTTCCTGTGCAATGGCATCGCCAGCGCCATACCGGCCGCGTTGATGCTGTTCTTCGCTCAGGACCGGTTACTGGCTACGCAGGCGCACATCGCGCTGTTTCTGGTGCTCTATTTCGTCAGCGGGGCGTTGTCCATGCCCCTCTGGGTGCGTGTCGTGCGTCGCCTCGGGCTGGAGTGGGCGTGGCTTGCCGGCATGCTGGTGGCTGTGGCCTGCTTTGGCTGGGCGGCTGGCTTGGGCAGCGGCCAGGTGGTGGCCTTTGGGCTGATTTGCGTGCTGTCGGGGGCGGCGCTGGGCGCTGACCTGGCCGTGCCGGGTGCGCTGCTGGCCCTGCTGATCGAGCGCCACGGCGCCCAAGGCGTGCACGACGGCGCCTACCTGGGCTGGTGGAACTTGGCCACCAAGCTCAACTTGGCATTGGCCGCAGGGCTGACGCTGCCCCTTTTGCAATGGCTGGGCTACCAGCCCGGCAGCCAAGACCCGCTGGCGCTGCAACGCCTGGCATGGATTTATGCGCTGCTGCCGTGCGCGCTCAAGCTCATGGCCGCCTATCTGCTGTATCGGCTGTTGATCGCTTTCCCTCACCGTACCCAAGGAGTGACACCATGAACACACGCCGCCGTGTCTTATTCACCGTGCTGGCGGGCTCGGCCGTGCTGGCGGGGTGCGCCAGCCCCCAGGTGAGCGACTATGCCCAGGAGCGGCCCAGCCTGGAGCTGGACCGCTATTTCAACGGCCGTATCCATGCGCATGGCATTTTTCAGAAGCGCGGTGGCGAGGTGGTGCGCCGCTTCACGGTGGTGATGGACTGCCATTGGCAAGGCAACCAGGGCGTGCTGGACGAAGCCTTCAGCTATTCCGACGGCAGCACCCAGCGCCGCGTGTGGCGTCTGACCAAGCACGAGAACGGGCGCTACACCGGCCGTGCCGACGACGTGGTGGGCGAGGCGCAGGGGCAGGCGTCCGGCAATGCCTTCCGCTGGAGCTACACGCTGCGCCTGCCGGTGGACGGCAAGGAATATGAAGTGCAGTTTGACGACTGGATGTTCCTGGTTGACGAGCGTGTGATGCTCAACCGCGCCACCATGAGCAAGTTTGGCGTCACGCTGGGCGAGGTGCTGCTGTCTTTCTCCAAGGAGTAGCGCCATGCCCCTCAACCCTCCCATCACCGACTGGCGGGGCCGACGTGTGTGGCTGATCGGCGCGTCCAGCGGCATTGGGCGTGCCGTGGCTGCGCTGCTGCATGCGCGTGGCGCGCAGGTGTGTGTGTCGGCGCGCCAGCAAGGCTTGCTCGACGCCTTCGTGCGCGAGCATCCTGGCAGCCAGGCGCTGGTGCTGGATGTGACCGATGCGCAGGCCGTCGCCAGTGCGGCGCAGCAACTGCTCGCGGCGGCACCGCTGGATCTGGTGTGCTACTGCGCCGGCCACTACCGCCCGATGTCGGCCAACGCACTGGATCTGGCCGAACTGCTTCGGCACCAGCGCGTCAACGTCACTGGGGTGCTGCAGGTACTGGCGGCCGTGGTGCCCGCGCTGGTTCAGGCGGCAGCGGCGGGGCGTACGCCGCACCTGAGCCTGGTGGCCAGCGTGGCCGGCTGGCGTGGCCTGCCGCAAAGCCTGGCGTACGGCCCCACCAAAGCGGCGCTGATCAATCTGGCGGAAAACCTGTTTCTGGACCTGCGCCCCCAGGGGGTGGGTGTCAGCCTGGTCAACCCTGGCTTCGTCGATACCCCGCTGACGGCGCAAAACCAATTTTCCATGCCGGCGCTCCTCACGCCCGAGCAGGCAGCGCAGGCCATCGTGCGCGGCTGGGAGCGGGGGCAGTTCGAAATGCACTTTCCCAAGCGCTTCACGGGCGTACTCAAGCTCATGCGCTGCCTGCCCTACCGCTGGTATTTCCCCCTCGTGCACCGTATCACCGGGCTTTGAACATGGACACGTTGCCTCCCATCGCCAGCGCCGATACGCCATCCGCTGCACAGCGGTTGATCGCGTTTTACGAGCAGCTGTCGCCGACCCATCTGGCCGCGCTGGACACCTATTACGCGCCTGACGCACGCTTCAAGGACCCCTTCAACGACGTGCGCGGCGTGCCAGCCATCGCACAGATTTTTGCCCACATGTTCGCCACGCTGGACGAGCCGCGCTTCACCGTGACCCAGCATATCGAGCAAGGCGACCAGGCTTTTCTGGGCTGGGAGTTCCGTTTTCGCATGCGCCGCTGGCGGCCGCAGGTGGTGCAATGCATCCACGGGGCCACCCTGGTGCGCTTCGATGCGCAGGGGCGTGTGACGTTGCACCGCGACTACTGGGATGCCGCCGAGGAGCTGTACGAAAAATTTCCCTTACTGGGCGGACTGATGCGCTGGCTGCGCAAATCAGCTTCCGCCACTGCCAACGCCAAGGATTCGCGTGGCCCTGTGCCCTGATGCTCGCTGGCGCTAGGCGATACCTGGGTTCACAGAGCGGGCGTTCGCACAAGCCGGGAGCGATTCACGCTAGAAGCACGCCCAGAGCTGGTCCGCCAGGGTGATCAGGAACTCGGGCTGCGTGTACAGCCCGAACACCGCCAGCAACGCCACCAGGGCTGCAGCGTAGGCGAGGGCCTGGCGCTTGCTGGGCATGGTCAGGCGCCTTGGGGGGCTGCGCGTTGGATGGCGTTTTCGCGCACAGGCAAGTTCACCAGGCCCGCGAGCACGCCCAGTGCGATGGTCAGCAGCCACACAATGTCGTAGCTACCCAGGCGGTCGTACAGGTAGCCACCCAGCCATACGCCCATGAAGCTGCCGATCTGGTGGCTGAAGAAGACGAATCCGCCCAGCATCGACAGGTGGGCCACGCCAAAAATCTGCGCCACCACGGCCGTGGTTGGCGGCACGGTGGACAGCCACAGCATGCCCATCACGGCGGAAAACAGGTACACGCTCATCGGCGACAGCGGCGCCAGCAGGAACACCGTGATGACCACCGAGCGCGCAAAGTAGATGAAGGCCAGGATGTTCTTCTTGGGCAGGCGCTGGCCCAGCGAGCCGGCGGCATACGTGCCAATGACGTTGAACAGGCCCACCAGCGCCAGCGCATAGCTGGCCACCTGGGGCGACAGGCCCTGGTCCTTCAGGTAGCTGGGCAGGTGCACGCCGATGAACACCACCTGAAAACCACAGACGAAGTAGCCCGCCATCAGCAGCTGGAAGCTGGGGTAGCTGAACGCCTCGCGCAACGCTTGGCCAATGGTTTGCTCGCGTTTCAGCAGGGCACCGCCAGCAAAACCGGGCTCGCGCAGGCCACGCGCCAGCGGCACGATGAGCAGCGCCGCCATGCCCAGCAGCACCAGCGCCTGCTGCCAGCCAAACTGGCTGATGAGCCAGCCTTCGGTCGGCACCATCAAAAACTGCCCGAATGAGCCCGCCGCCGCAGCGATGCCCATGGCCCAGGAGCGGCGCGAGCCATCAACGTTGCGGCCGATCACACCGTAGATGACCGCGTAGGTGGTGCCCGACTGGGCCATGCCGATCAGTACCCCGGCCGTGATGGCAAACACCAGCGGCGTGGCCGAATACGCCATGCCCACCAGTCCCAGCGCATAAAGAACCGCACAGCCGACGATGACCTTGAAAGCGCCGAAGCGGTCGGCCAGCATGCCCGCGAAAATGCCCGTGAAACCCCACACCAGGTTTTGCACGGCGATGGCCAGGGCGAAGTCCTGGCGTGTCCAGTCCATTGCTTGCGTCATGGGCTGCAGCCACAGGCCAAAGCCGTGGCGAATGCCCATGGACAGCGTAACGATGAGTCCCCCGCAGGCCAGCACTTGGCCTATAGACAGTTTTTGATTTTGTTTATGCATCGTGCGAATGTAGCCAATCCGGGAAAACTCTGCAGCGCGCCCTTGACAACCTGTTTTTTCATCCAGTGAGGCGGCGCCTGCCGCACTACAATCCGCGCCCATGGCAGTCAAACCCCCTTCCGCATCCGACTATTCCGAGGGCTCGATCCGCGTGCTCAAGGGCCTGGAGCCCGTCAAGCAGCGGCCGGGCATGTACACCCGAACCGACAACCCCCTGCACATCATCCAGGAGGTGCTGGACAACGCCGCCGACGAGGCGCTGGCCGGTTTTGGCAAAAAGATCAAAGTGACGCTGCATGCCGATGGCTCGGTCAGCGTCGAGGACGATGGCCGGGGCATTCCCTTCGGCCTGCACCCCGAGGAAAACGCGCCCGTGATCGAGCTGGTCTTCACCCGCCTGCATGCCGGCGGCAAGTTCGACAAGGGCAAGGGCGGCGCCTACAGCTTCTCGGGCGGCTTGCACGGCGTGGGCGTGAGCGTGACCAACGCGCTGGCCACGCGCCTGGAGGCCACCAGCCACCGCGAAGGCCAGGTGGCGCGCCTGGTGTTTGCGGGGGGCGATGTGGTCGAGCCCCTGGTGGCGCGCCCGCTGGAGGCCGGCGAGCGCAAGCAGGGCACCACCGTGCGCGTATGGCCCGACGCCAAGTACTTCGAGTCGAGCAGTCTGCCCCTGGGCGAGCTGACGCACCTGCTGCGCAGCAAGGCCGTGCTCATGCCCGGCGTGGCCGTGACGCTGGTCAACGAGAAAAACCGCGAAACCCAGACCTGGCAGTACAAGGGCGGCCTGCGCGACTACCTGTCGCAGACCCTGAGCGCCGACCCGGTGATCCCCCTGTTCGAAGGCGAAGGCTTTGCCGGTGGCGCCGACGAGAGCTTTGCCGAGGGCGAGGGCGCCGCCTGGGCGGTGGCCTTTACGGAAGAGGGCGCGCCGGTGCGCGAGAGCTATGTCAACCTCATCCCCACCAGCGCCGGCGGCACGCACGACAGCGGCTTGCGCGACGGGCTGTTCCAGGCCGTCAAGGGCTTCATCGAGCTGCACAGCCTGCTGCCCAAGGGCGTGAAGCTGATGCCCGAGGATGTGTTTGCCCGCGCCAGCTATGTTCTTTCCGCCAAGGTGCTGGACCCGCAGTTCCAGGGCCAGATCAAGGAGCGCCTGAACTCGCGCGATGCCGTGCGCCTGGTGAGCAGCTTTGTGCGCCCGGCGCTGGAGCTGTGGCTGAACCAGCATGTGGAGTACGGCAAGAAGCTGGCCGAACTCGCCATCAAGGCGGCGCAGACGCGCCAGCGCGCCGGCCAGAAGGTGGAGAAGAAAAAAGGCTCGGGCGTGGCCGTGCTGCCTGGCAAGCTCACCGACTGCGAGAGCCGCGACCTGGCCTACAACGAGGTGTTCCTGGTCGAGGGCGACTCGGCGGGCGGCAGCGCCAAGATGGGCCGCGACAAGGAAAACCAGGCCGTGCTGCCGCTGCGCGGCAAGGTGCTCAACACCTGGGAGGTGGAGCGCGACCGCCTGTTTGCCAACACCGAGGTGCACGACATTTCAGTCGCCATCGGCGTCGATCCCCACGGGCCCGATGACACGCCGGATCTCTCGGGCCTGCGCTACGGCAAGATTTGCATCCTCTCGGATGCCGACGTTGACGGCGCGCACATCCAGGTGCTGCTGCTCACGCTGTTCTTCCGCCACTTTCCCAAGCTCATCGAGGCCGGCCATATCTACGTGGCGCGTCCGCCCTTGTTCCGCGTGGACATTCCGGCGCGCGGCAAAAAGCCCGCGGCCAAGCTCTATGCGCTGGACGAGGCCGAGCTGGCCTCCATCCTCGACAAGGCCGCCAAGGACGGCGTGCCACGCGAGAAATGCCAGCTCAGCCGCTTCAAGGGCCTGGGCGAGATGAACGCCGAACAGCTGTGGGAAACCACGCTCAACCCCGACACGCGCCGCCTGCTGCCGGTGCAACTGGGCAGCCTGGGCTTTGCCGACACCGAAGGCCTGATCACTAAGCTCATGGGCAAGGGCGAGGCCGCTTCGCGCCGCGAGCTGATGGAGCTGCACGGCGACGCCGTGGAAGTGGATATTTGATGTTTTTGGCCGCTAGGGCTTATCCATCAAGCGCTAGCAGCTCCTATTTTTGAAGCATGAGCGACTCTTCTCTCCTCCTTCCCCCCGCTCCCGAAGCGGGTGACGCGCTCGACTTGGGCGGCTACGCCCAGCGTGCCTATTTGGAATACGCGCTGTCGGTCGTCAAAGGCCGCGCGCTGCCCGATGTGTGCGACGGCCTCAAGCCCGTGCAGCGGCGCATTCTCTACGCCATGGACCGCATGGGCCTGTCCTACAGCGGCAACGCCCCGGCCAAGCCCGTCAAGAGCGCGCGCGTGGTGGGCGATGTGCTCGGCCGTTTTCACCCGCACGGCGACCAGTCGGCCTACGACGCGCTGGTGCGCCTGGCACAGGACTTCAACCAGCGCTACCCGCTGATCGACGGGCAGGGCAACTTCGGCAGCCGCGACGGCGACGGCGCCGCCGCCATGCGCTACACCGAAGCGCGCCTGACCAAGATTGCCGGCCTGCTGCTCGACGAGATCGACCAGGGCACCGTGCAATTCGTGCCCAACTACGACGGCAGTACCGAGGAGCCGCGCCAGCTGCCTGCGCGTTTGCCGTTTGCGCTGCTCAACGGTGCCAGCGGTATTGCCGTGGGCCTGGCCACGGAAATCCCCAGCCACAACCTGCGCGAGGTGGCCGACGCCTGCGTGGCGCTGGTCAAGAATCCACAGCTCACCGAGGACGAACTCTTTGCCCTGGTGCCCGGCCCTGACTACCCGGGGGGCGGGCAGATCATCAGCAGCGCGGCCGATATCCAGGACGCCTACCGCAGTGGGCGCGGCAGTCTCAAGGTGCGCGCGCGCTGGAAGATTGAAGACCTGGCGCGTGGCCAGTGGCAGCTGGTGGTGACCGAGCTGCCGCCCGGCGTCTCGGCGCAAAAGGTGCTGGAAGAAATTGAGGACATCACCAACCCCAAGGTCAAGGCGGGCAAAAAGGCCCTGACGCAGGAGCAGACCCAGCTCAAGGCCAGCATGCTGGCCGTGCTCGACGGTGTGCGCGACGAGTCGAGCAAAGACGCGCCGGTGCGCATCGTGTTCGAGCCCAAGACCGGCAAGGTGCCGCAGCAGGAGCTGATCACCGCACTGCTGGCGCACACCAGCCTGGAAACCTCGGCCCCCATCAACCTCACCATGGTGGGGCTGGACGGTCGGCCCACGCAAAAGTCGCTGCGCCAGATGCTGGCCGAGTGGGTGGACTTCCGCCAGGGCACCATCACGCGGCGCAGCCAGCACCGCCTGGCCAAGGTGCTGGAGCGCATTCACATCCTCGAAGGGCGGCAGCTAGTGCTGCTCAACATCGACGAGGTGATTGCCATCATCCGTGCGGCCGAGGAGCCCAAGGCAGCGCTGATGGCGCGCTTCAACCTGTCAGAGCGCCAGGCCGAGGACATTCTGGAAATCCGGCTGCGCCAGCTTGCGCGCCTGGAGGCCATCAAGATCGAGCAGGAGCTGTCGGCACTGCGCGAGGAACAGGGACGGCTGGAGGACATTCTGGCCAACCCCGCTTCGCTGCGCCGTCTGATGGTCAAGGAAATCGAGGCTGACGCCAAACAGTTTGCCGACGCGCGCCGTACCCTCATCCAGGCCGAGAAAAAGGCCGTGGCCGAGGTCAAGGTGCTCGATGAACCCGTCACCGTGGTGGTGTCGCAGAAGGGCTGGGTGCGCACGCGCCAAGGACACGGGCACGAGGCGGGCAGTTTTGCCTTCAAGGCGGGCGACGGGCTTTATGGCACCTTCGAGTGCCGCACGGTCGACCAGCTCATCGTCTTCGGCAGCAATGGCCGGGTGTACTCCGTGCCCGTGGCCAGCCTGCCCGGCGGGCGCGGCGATGGCCAGCCCGTGACCACGCTGATCGAGCTGGAGGCGGGCACCCAGCTGCTGCACTACTTCGCCGGGCCGCCGCAGGCCCAGCTGCTGCTCGCCAGCTCGGGCGGCTACGGCTTTCTCGCGCAGGTGGAGAACCTGGTGTCGCGCCAGAAGGGCGGCAAGGCTTTCGTCACCCTGGGCGAGGGCGAGACGCTGTGCGCGCCCTCGCACGCGGCAGGCAGCAGCGGCAGCCAGCCGCTGCTGCCTGCCACGCACGTGGCCTGTGCCTCGGCGGGCGGGCGCATCCTGACGTTCGAAATCAGCGAGCTGAAAGCCATGGCCAACGGCGGGCGCGGCCTGATGCTGATCGACTTGGAGGACAAGGACAGCCTGGCAGGTGCAGCCGCGTACACGCGCAGCGTGCGCATCGAGGGCTTGGGGCGCGGCGGCAAGGAGCGCGAGGAACAGCTCGAAATCCGCAGCCTGAACAACGCCCGTGCCGCGCGTGCGCGCAAGGGCAAGGCTGCAGACTTGGGCTTCAAACCCCAGCGGGTGACACGCGTGGAGTGATGTTTATCGGGGTGCAGTGCGGCCAAAATTGGTGCTACGCTCTGTTGTAAAGATAGGTAAATTCCAAGCAGCGCCTGCCCGCAATAGACGCGGCGCAGCAACGAGAGACAAGGCACCAGGAGGAACAAATGCCGCAACTTCGCATGGCCCATAAACTGTGGTCGGCTGTCATTGCCATCGTCGTGGCGCTGGCGGCTGTGTTCGGGTTCTCCGGCTACCGAACGTCCCAGGCCCAGGCCCAGGCAGATGCCACATCGCGCGAGATGAGTACGCGCGTGGAATCAGCCTTGCGCTGGGCGGGGTTGACGGAAACCAACGCCGCGCGCACCCAGGCCCTGGTGGTGAGCAGCGATCCGGCGGTGGAGGCGGAGTTCAAGGCCATCATCCCCGCAACCTCGGCGCAAATTTCCGAGGTGCAAAAAAAGCTTGAAGCCCTGGCTACCGGCGAGGCCGACAAGGCTCAGATGGCCAAGATCGCTGCTGCGCGCAAGGCCATGATCGACCTGCGTGGCCAGGCGCTGAAGCTCAAGGCAGAAGGGCAAAACGATACAGCGGTGGCGCTGGTCAAGCAGTCCTATAACCCAGCGGTGGCGGCCTACCTGAAGACCCTGCACGACTTCGTGGAGCTGCAGCGGCAGCAAGCGCAGGCCAGCCAGGCGGACATCGCCAGCAACCGCTTGCTCACCGTGAAAATCGCGGCTGTGGTGGTGGGCTTGCTCATTCTGTCCATCGTCGTCGGCGCCTATTTCCTCATTGGCAGCATTCAGCGCCCGTTGGCCCAAGCGCGCCACTTGGCGGATTGCATTGCCAGCGGTGACCTGAGCGCACGCGAGGCGGTGACGCGGGGCGACGAATTCGGCGATCTGCTGCGCTCGCTGTACGCCATGAGCGAGGCACTGTCGCGCATGGTGCTGCAGGTGCGCCAGAGCACGGACAGTATCTCCACCGCCAGCGCGGAGATCGCGCTGGGCAACCAGGACCTGTCCGCGCGCACGGAGCAGACCTCCAGCAACCTGCAGCAGACGGCGGCAGCCATGGAGCAGTTCACCAGCACGCTGCAGCAAAGCGCGGGCAGCGCGCAACAGGCCAGCAGCCTGGCCGCAGGGGCCTCCGGTGTGGCCCGCCGTGGCGGCGAAGTGGTCGAGCAAGTGGTCTCGACCATGCAGGACATCCACCACAGCAGCCAGAAGATCGCCGACATCATCGGTGTTATCGATGGCATTGCCTTCCAGACCAATATCCTTGCCTTGAATGCCGCCGTGGAAGCGGCGCGCGCTGGTGAGCAGGGCCGAGGCTTTGCCGTGGTGGCTGGTGAAGTGCGCAGTCTGGCGCAGCGCAGCGCCGATGCGGCCAAGGAAATCAAAGGACTCATCACGGCCAGCGTGGAGCGCGTGGAAACCGGCTCGCGCCTGGTGGAAGGCGCGGGCAGCACCATGCAGGAAGTGGTGCAGGCCGTGCAGCGCGTGACCGACATGATTGGCGAAATCACCGCGGCTTCGCAGGAACAGAGTGCGGGCGTGGCGCAGGTCAACCAGGCGGTGGGCCAACTTGATCAGATGACGCAGCAGAACGCTGCGCTGGTGGAGCAGAGCGCAGCCGCCGCGCACAGCTTGCGCGAACAGGCCCAGCAGTTGGCCCAGGCCGTTTCGGCGTTCAAGGTGGCAGGCATGGCCACTGGGCAGGTGCCTGCCTACCAGGCGCCGCGTACGGCGGCGCCCCGACCCGCACCGGCCATGCCGGCGCCGGCCAAGCCGCGCGCGGTGCCAAGCAAAGCGACCGGCAAGGCGGCAGCCCCCGCGCCCCAGGTGGCCGCGCCCAAACCCGTGCCCAAACCGGCAGCCCAGCCTGCGCCCAACCCGCCCGCTGCGGCGCCACGTATCGCCACTGCGCCCAAGAAGGCGGTGCCTGACGACGGCGAGTGGGAAAGCTTCTGAACATTGAAAAAGCGGGCTGGGCCCGCTTTTTTTGTGCGGGCAGTGCATCCTGCCCGCGAGTGCGCCCGTCAGCCCAGCTCGGCGATCAGCTCAATCTCCACACATGCGCCCAGCGGGATCTGTGCCACGCCGAAGGCGCTGCGTGCATGCGCGCCCTTCTCGGCGCCGAAGACCTGGCCCAGCAGTTCGCTGGCACCGTTGGTCACCAGGTGCTGCTCGGTGAAGTCGCCGGTGGAGTTGACCAGGCTCATCAGCTTCACGATGCGCTGCACCCGGTTCAGGTCGCCACCGGTGGCGGCGTGCAGCGTGCCCATCAGATCGATCGCTACGGCTCGTGCGGCGGCCTGGCCTTGTTCCGTGGTCACGTCGCGGCCCAGTTGGCCCACCCACGGCTTGCCATCCTTGCGCGCGATGTGGCCGCTGAGGAAAACGAGGTTGCCCGTTTGCACGTAGGGCACGTAAGCTGCGGCAGGCACAGCCACGGGGGGCAGGGTGATGTTCAAGGCTTTCAATTGGTCGTAAACGCTCATGGTCTGGCTCGTTTCAGTCGGCGAATAAAGGGACACATGGTACCCGGGAGCGTGGCTACATGAATGCCTGGCGCCTGCCCTGGCTGCTGGCCGGTTTGCTTGCCGGGGCGGCCTTGCAACTGGTGCAGCCACAGCTGTGGCCGGGCAGTGCGTACGCCGTGGGCATGGCGGCTGCGGTTTTGCTGGCCATGCTGCCCTGGAGCCGTCAGCGTGTGGGCGTGATGGCGTGCGCTGCGCTGGCCATGTTCGCTCTGTGCGGCCTGCGCGCCGTGGCCTTCCAGGCCCAGGCGCTTGACCCTCGGCTGGAAGGGCGCGACCTGCGCGTGCAAGGCATGGTGGCGGCCATGCCGCAGCGCGGCGATGCCGGATTGCGCTTTCGCTTCGCAGTGGAGTCCGCGTGGCTCGATGGGCAGGCCGTGCGCCTGCCGCCCATGGTTGAGCTGGGCTGGTACGCCAGCGGCTGGCAGGGCGCCGATGCGCCGGACGAGCCACAGCGCCCGCTGCCGGCCCTGCGCGCGGGCCAGCGCTGGGAGGCCACCGTCCGCCTGAAGGCGCCACACGGCGCGCGCAACCCGCACGGCTTCGACTACGAACTGTGGCTGTGGGAGCAGGGCGTGCAGGCCATGGGCTACGTGCGCGCGGGCCGCAGGGACGCCGCGCCCCGGCTGCTGTCCGAGGGGTGGCACCACCCGGTGGAGCAATGGCGCCAGCAGGTGCGTGATGCCATCGTGCTGCGCTTGGTGCAGCCCCAGGCCGAAGCCGCGCAGCGCGAGCGCGCGGCACGCGCCGCTGGCGTGGTGGCTGCCCTGGTGACCGGCGACCAGCGCGCCATTGACCGCGCCGACTGGGACCTGTTCCGCGCCACTGGTGTGGCCCACCTCATGAGCATTTCGGGTTTGCATATCACCCTGTTCGCCTGGATTGCCATGGCCGCCGTGGGCTGGCTGTGGCGGCGCTCGCAGCGGCTGTGCCTGCGCTGGCCCGCGCAGCACGCTGCGCTGCTGGGCGGCGTGCTGCTGGCGGCGGGCTACGCGCTATTCAGCGGCTGGGGCGTGCCGGCGCAGCGCACGGTGCTGATGTTGGCGGCGATGGCGCTGCTGCGCCTGGCCGGGCGGCGCTGGCCCTGGCAGCAGGTGTGGCTGCTGGCGTGTGCCACCGTGGTGCTGGCCGACCCATGGGCCTTGTTGCAGCCCGGCTTCTGGCTCAGCTTTGTCGCTGTGGGGGTGCTTTTTGCTTCTGATTTCGTAGCTGGTAGCGCTTATGGGGCGAGCGCTGGAGGCCTTTTAGGCCATGTGCGCAAGTTCCTGCGTGAGCAGTGGGTGGTGACGCTGGCGCTCACGCCCCTGTCGCTGCTGTTGTTCGGCCAGGTGTCGGTGGTGGGGGCATTGGCTAACCTGGTGGCCATTCCCTGGGTCACGCTGGTGGTGACGCCACTGGCGCTGCTGGGCATGTTGTGGCCCCCGCTGTGGCAGGCGGCGGCGGTCAGCCTGGAGCCTCTGGTAGCGCTGTTGCAGGCCTTGGCCGCGTGGCCCGGGGCGGTGCTGGCCTTGCCGGCGGCGCCCCTGTGGGCTGCCGGGGGCGCGGTGCTGGGGGGCCTATGTCTGGCGCTGCGCTGGCCCTGGCGCCTGCGCGTGCTGGGCCTGCCGCTGCTGGTGCCCGCGCTGTGCTGGCAGCCGGCACGCCCTGCCATCGGGCAATTCGACCTGATCGCGGCCGACGTGGGGCAGGGCAACGCCGTGCTGGTGCGCACGGCGGGGCATGCACTGCTGTACGACGCGGGGCCGCGCTTCGGTCTTCACAGCAATGCGGGTGAGCGCGTGCTGGTGCCCTTGCTGCGCAGCCTGGGGGTGCGCCTGGACGCGCTGATGGTGAGCCACAGCGACAGCGACCACGCGGGTGGCGCCCCGGCCGTGCTCGCCGCGCAGCCTGGGGCCGCGCTGTGGGGTGTGGCGGTGGAGGGCACCACCGCTGCGCCCCGGCCCTGCACGGCGGGCCAGCGCTGGGAGTGGGATGGTGTGGTGTTTGAGCTGCTGCACCCGCCACCGCTGTTGGATGCGCGGCGCCCGAATGCCCAGAGTTGCGTGCTGCGTATTCGCAGCGCCCAGGGCGTGGCGGCCGTGCTGGCTGGGGACATCGAGCAGCCGCAGGAGCAGGCCCTGCTGGCACGGGGTGCGCCGCTGGCCGCCACGCTGTTGTTGGTGCCGCACCACGGCAGCAAAACATCGTCGGGCGCCGCCTTCATCGAGGCCGTGGGGCCGCGCTGGGCCCTGGTACAGGCCGGCTACCGCAACCGCTACGGTCATCCTGCGCCCGAGGTGGTACAGCGCTACCGTGTGGCGGGCACCGAGGTCGTGGACTCGAGCGCGTGCGGTGCAGCACGCTGGGATTCGGCCCGGCCACAGCAGATGCAGTGCGAGCGCACGCTGCAACGACGCTACTAGCAGCATGCTGGGGGGCGCTGATGCGGCCCTGCGGCAGCCTGCACGATCGGGCCAATCGGCGCACAATACGGGCATTCCTGCGCAGCACCGGCCTTTTTTGCGCCTGCAGTGCTGCCTGACACACCCCATCCTCCCATGCCATCCCCGTCACGCAATGCCCTGATCGACTCGGTCAAGGGCCTGGCTTGCGCCACCATCGTTGCCCACCACCTGGCCTTCTACGGCCCCATGTCGGACTCCGCCCACGACCTCATTCCCTCCGTGGTCGATGTGCTCTCCGAATACGGCCGCATGGCAGTGCAGGTGTTCCTGGTTTTGGGCGGCTATTTGGCTGCCGCCAGCCTGGCGCCCGACGGGGTGCTGCGGGAGGGGCCAGCGGCGCAGCACATCGGGCGGCGCTTTGTGCGCCTGATCGTGCCTTACGCTGTGGCACTGCTGGTGGCCGTGCTGGCGGCGGCGCTGGTGCGCCCATTCTTGGAGCACCCGTCCGTTCCGGGTGAGCCCGAACTGCACCAGCTGCTGGCCAACGCGCTGCTGCTACAGGACATCGTGGGCGAGGAAGCGCTCTCCGCCGGTGTCTGGTATGTGGCCATCGACTTTCAGCTGTTTGCCTGCGCGGTGCTGCTGCTGGCTGCGCTGCGCCATGCACCAGCGCGGGTGCAGCGCTGGGCGCCTGGCATGGTGGCGGCTGGTGGTGCGCTGTCGCTGCTGGTGTTCAACCGCATGCCCGATCAGGACATGTGGGCCTGGTACTTCTGGGGCTCGTACAGCCTGGGCATGTGCGCCTTCTGGGCCGCGCGTGCACCCCGGGCCTGGGCCTGGGGGCTTGGCATGGCGGCGGTGGGGCTGCTGGCGTTGTGGCTGGAGTTCCGCGCACGCATTGCCGTGGCACTGGTGGCGGCCTTGTTGCTGATGGCCGTGAAGCGCCACGGTGTGGCGTGGCGCGGGGCCGATTGGTTGCCGCGCCTGGGCCAGATGTCGTACTCGGTGTTCCTGGTGCACTTCTCGGTGTGCCTGCTGGTGAACGCCGTGGTGAACCATTTGTGGCCCGACGCGCCGTGGCCGAACTTGCTGGGCATGGTGCTGGCTTTCGGGCTGTCGATCGCTGCCGGACGCCTGCTGTACCTGCGCGTGGAGCGCCACGTGCCTTCCTGGAGCGTCGCGCTGCGCTGGCAGGCCGGCATGGTGGGCACGGGCATGCTGGTGGCGCTGGCCAGCAGCCGGTTTTGAATGCTCTTTATTTCGTAGCTGCTAGCGCTTGCTGGTAAAGGGCTAGAGCCCTTTTTTATCAGTGTTCAGCGGTGCAGTTCGCCCGCGGCTTCGGGCTGGTACACCACTTCCTTGACGCGCACCGTCATGGCCTTGCCGCCAGGGCCAGGCCAGGCCAGTTCGTCGCCTACCGACATACCGAGCAGTGCGCTGCCCACGGGGGCGAAGATGGAGACCCGGTCGGCGCTGCCATCCATGTCGCGCGGGTAGACCAGGGTCAGGCAGAACGACTTGCCTGTCTCGACGATGGTGAACTGCACCGTCGAGTTCATCGTGACCACGGTGGGCGGCATTTCCTCTGGCGCCAGTACGTCGGCGCGATCCAGTTCTGCCTGCAGATCGGCCTTGCCGGGAAAGGCACTGGCCGGGATGGCGGCGAGCAGGGCTTCGATGCGGTCCAGATCGAGCGAGGACAGAATGATTTGCGGCTTGCGTGACATGGCGTGTGTTCTTTCCGTGGAGATGAGAGCGTTGCCCGGGACTGTAGCGAAACGCCCATCCCGCACTGCCGCGCAGGGGTTAGCGGCAGGGCGCGAAGGCGTCCAGGCTGTCCTGGTACACGCTGGTGTGCACGTCCAGCAGGCCCAGCACGGAGTGGAAGTAATTGTCGTGCGAGAGGCGCTGGTGCGCCCACTCGCGTTGCAGACAGGCGGTCGTCACGCCGCTGCGCGCCTGCAGCGCGGGGGACAGCCAGGCGATCCAGGGCACGTGCTTTTGCACGTCGGGCGCGATGGCGTACGGCAGGCCGTGCAGGTACAGGTTGTTCTCGCCCAGCGATTCGCCGTGGTCCGAAACGTACAGCAGCGCCGTCTGCGCCTGGTGGGCGCGCGCCTGCAGCCACTCGATGGTGGCGTTCAGAAAGAAGTCCGTGGCGACGATGCTGTTGTCGTAGGCGTTGACGACCTGTTCGCGCGAGCACTGCTGCAGTGCGTTGGTCTGGCACTCCGGGGTGAAGCGCTTGTGCGCGGGCAGTGAGCGCTTGGCGTAGGCCGGGCCGTGGCTGCCCATCTGGTGCAGCACCACGACCACGCCACGTGCGCGCCGCTCGGGCGGCAAGGCCGCAATGTGCGCGTCCAGGTCGCGCAGCATGATGGTGTCCTGGCAGTCGCCGCCAGGGCACAACTGCGCATCGGCCAGGCGCGCGGTGCCGATCTCGGTCACGCGGTCGCACACGCCCTTGCAGCCCGACTGGTTGTCGATCCAGACCACGCCCAGGCCGGCGTGCTGCAGTACGTCGAGCAGGCCTTCGGCATCGGTCTTGCGCTTGCCGAATTCGGCGCGCCCCAGGTGCGAGAACATGCATGGCAGCGAGGCCGCTGTGCTGGTGCCGCAGGCCCAGGCGTCGGGCGCATTGGCCAGGTCTTGGCGGGCTGACAGCAAGGGGGTGGTGGGGCGTTCGTAGCCATTGAGCGTGAAGTTGGCGGCGCGCGCCGTTTCGCCCACCACGAGGACGAGCAGCGGGGGCTGGGCCTGCGTGGCGTAGCTAGTGCCCAATTGGGCGTCACGCCCCAGTGGCGCGAGCGTGCGCGTGTCCATGCGCAGCGGCCGGGTGGTGAGGTCGGCCACCGCATACAGGCTGTTGAGCGGGTTGATGAGGTAGCGCAGCTGGGTGTGGTTGCGCATGGTGGCGGCAAAGTCCTGGAACACCAGCAGCAGGCTGCCCACGCCCACCAGCACCGCCGCCAGGATCAGCAGCACACCGTGCCACAGCTGGCGCCACCAGCCCAGGCGGCGCACGGGGCGCCGCAGTAGCCACACCAGAGGCGGTGCGGCCAGCAGCAGCAGGGCGGCCGCCATGCGCCAGTTGAGCAGGTCGACGGCCTCGCGCGGGTCGGTTTGCAGCACGTTCACCAGCATGGTGGTGTCGATGACGATGCCGTAGCTCCACATGAAGTACACCCCGGCGGCGCCTGCCAGCAGCATCACCCCCAGCACGGGCTTGAGCGCGCGGCCCCAGGCCAGCAGGCCGATCACGGCCGCGTTACCCGCTGCTACCAGCACCATGAAGGCCAGGGCGAAACCCCAGCCGCGTAGGCCTTCGGTGCCCGGCAGCGCGGCTACGGCGCGCCACAGAGGCAGGTTGCACACGCTGGCCAGCCAAAGGCTCACCAAAACCACCAGGGTGGCGGGGTGCGAGGCGCTGGAGGCTGGAGGAAGGGGCGAGGACGCGGCGCGGGCACGGCGCAGCCGCTGCAGAAAGGCGGACATAGGTGCGCGATTGTAGGCAGCAGGTTCAGCCCAGCGCAGCCGCGTGGTGATGCAGGTGGTCGTCGATGAAGCTCTGGATGAAGTGGTAGCCGTGGTCATGGCGCGCGTGGCGGCGCAGGGTGAGGGGCTGTCCCACCTGGGCGCATGCGGCGACCAGGGCCTCGGGCTGCAGTTGCTGCGCCGCCAGCCAGGTATCGGCCAGTCCCTGGTCGACCAGGATGCCGCGCGGGTACGGCGGGCGGGCCTGGGCCGCCATCAGCGTACAGGCGTCGTAGGTCTGCCAGGCCTCGCGGTCAGGCCCTAGGCAGTTGCCGAGGGCCAGTTGGCCGCAGGAGCTGCTGGCTGCGCTGGCAATGGGTGCAAAGGCCGATAGGCTCCTGAAAAGGCCGGGGTGGCGCAGCGCCAGCATGAGTGCACCGTGCCCGCCCATGCCATGCCCCAGGATGCCCAGGCGCAGGCCATCGATGGGCAACTCGGCAGCTACCAGGGGCAGAAGTTCGCGCACCAGGTAGCTTTCCATGCGCCAGTGGCGTGACCAGGGCGCTTGCGTGGCGTCGAGGTAGAAGCTGTTGGCCGCTTCGGGCAGGTGCACTGCGCGCGGGCGCGTGTCAGGGGTGATCAGGGCCAGGCCCATTTCGGAAGCCAGGCGTTGGGCACCAGCGAGGCTGGCGAAGG
Organism: Paenacidovorax caeni; assembly: GCF_001298675.1. Taxonomy (GTDB): domain Bacteria; phylum Pseudomonadota; class Gammaproteobacteria; order Burkholderiales; family Burkholderiaceae_C; genus Paenacidovorax; species Paenacidovorax caeni. Next base: position 39,943 of record NZ_CYIG01000015.1, on the reverse strand, counting down.
TGTCCTCGCTGGCATCCACGTCTCCCAGACACAGCAGCGCGGGCACGGGCGCGCGGTGTAGCGCACGCGGCGGCAGGTAGATGCCGAACGGCATGTGCAGCCCGGTTTCTCGGGACGCATGGCGGTAATAGCGTTGCACGCCTCCGAAGCAGGCATGCGAGGCCACGAATTCGAGGGGTCTGTGCATGGCGGATGCTTTGAAAACGATAGCTGCAGGCGCTGGTTGTAAAAGAATCTTTCAGTGGAAACAAGCAAAAAATCTCACACAGCAAGCGCGTGCTGCTCACTTTTTCATACGACACGTGGACGTGTGCCGATAAAAAAGCCCGCAGGCGTGAGCCTGCGGGCTTTCGGGTGGGCAGCGGCGCTTACTTGACGTCGCGGCGCGGCGAGCCCGTGAAGAGCTGGCGTGGGCGGCCGATCTTGTACTCGGGGTCGCTGATCATTTCGTTGAGCTGGGCGATCCAGCCCACGGTGCGGGCCAGCGCGAAGATGCCGGTGAACAGGTTCACTGGGATGCCGATGGCGCGCTGCACGATGCCGGAGTAGAAGTCCACGTTCGGGTAGAGCTTGCGCTGTACGAAGTAGTCGTCTTCCAGGGCAATCTTCTCCAGCTGCTTGGCCAGGGCGAACAGGGGATCCTTTTCCAGGCCCAGCTCGGCCAGCACTTCATTGCAGGTTTCCTGCATGAGCTTGGCGCGCGGGTCGTAGTTCTTGTACACGCGGTGGCCAAAGCCCATCAGCTTGACGCCGGAGTTCTTGTCCTTGACCTTCTCCATGAACTCGCCGACCTTGGCCACGCCGCCCATGGCCTGGATTTCTTCCAGCATGTTCAGGCAAGCCTCGTTGGCGCCGCCGTGGGCAGGGCCCCACAGGCAGGCCACGCCGGCGGCGATGGCCGCAAACGGGTTGGTGCCCGAAGAGCCGCACAGGCGCACGGTGGAGGTGGAGGCATTCTGCTCGTGGTCAGCGTGCAGGATGAAGATGCGATCCATGGCCTTCTCAATGACCGGGTTCACCTTGTAATCCTCGCACGGGGTGCCGAACATCATGCGCAGGAAGTTACCGGCGTACGACAGGTCGTTGCGCGGGTACATGTAGGGCTCGCCCTTGCCGTATTTGTAGGCCATGGCCACCAGCGTGGGCATCTTGGAGATCAGGCGGATCGCCGCGATGTGGCGGTGCTCGGGGTTATTGATGTCGGTGCTGTCGTGGTAGAAGGCCGACATCGCGCCCACCAGGCCGGTCAGCACGGCCATGGGGTGGGCGTCGCGGCGGAAGCCACGCAGGAAGAACTGCATCTGCTCGTGCACCATGGTGTGGTCGAGCACGAGCTTGTGGAAGTCCGTGCGCTGCTTTTCGTTCGGCAGGTCGCCATTGAGCAGCAGGTAGCAGGTATCGAGGTAGTCGCACTTGGTGGCGAGTTCCTCGATCGGATAGCCGCGGTACAGCAGCTCGCCCTTGTCACCGTCGATGTAGGTGATGGACGACTGGCAGGACGCCGTCGAGAGGAAGCCGGGGTCGTAGGTGAACATGCCCGTTTGACCGTACAGCTTGCGGATGTCGATAACGTCCGGGCCGATGCTGCCGTGGTACATGGGCAGATCGATGCTCGGGCTGCCGTTGCTGAACGAGAGCGTTGCTTTGTTGTCAGCCAGTTTCATTTCCAGTTTCCTTCCTAGGGGGTTATGCCAGTTGAGCCGGTGCTGCGGGCGGGCGGCGCATGAGCTCCAGCACCTGCCTGACTTGCGGCGTGTCGAGGTCGCCCGAGGGCTCCTTGCGCCGCAGCAGGAGGTCGAGCAGGTCGTTGTCGGCCAGATCCATCAAGGCGACCAGACCCTGCGCTTGCGCGCGGGTCAGGCCATTTCCATGGGCCGCGAAGAATTGCTTGATGAACAAATCGTTCTCGACCAGGCCGCGGCGGCTGCGCCAGCGCAGGACGCCGCGTTCCCGTTCGTCGAGCAGTTGATCGTCTGCCATGGCTTCAGAGGGCGCGACGGGCCATCAATTCCTTGATTTTGCCAATCGCGCGGGTGGGGTTCAGGCCCTTCGGGCACACGTCGACGCAGTTCATGATGCTGTGGCAGCGGAACAGGCGGTACGGGTCCTGCAGGTTGTCCAGGCGGTCGCCTGTGGCGTCGTCACGGCTGTCGGCGATGAAGCGGTAGGCCTGCAGCAGACCAGCGGGGCCGACGAACTTGTCGGGGTTCCACCAGAAGCTGGGGCAGCTGGTGGAGCAGCTGGCGCACAGAATGCACTCGTACAGACCGTTGAGCTCCTCGCGCTCCTCGGGCGACTGCAGGCGCTCCTTGAACGGCGACACCGGGGTCTCGTTCTGCAGATAAGGCTTGATCGAGTGGTACTGCTTGAAGAACTGCGTCATGTCCACGATGAGGTCGCGGATCACCGGCAGACCGGGCAGCGGCTTGAGAACGATGGTGCCCGACAGGGTGTTCATGTTCGTCAGGCAGGCCAGGCCGTTCTTGCCGTTGATGTTCATCGCATCGGAGCCGCATACGCCTTCGCGGCACGAGCGGCGGAAGGAGATGGTGGGGTCCTGCTTCTTCAACTTCACCAGGGCGTCCAGCAGCATGCGCTCATGGCCGTCGAGCTCGATCTCGACGGTCTGCATGTAGGGCTTGCTGTCCTTGTCCGGGTCGTAGCGGTAGATTTGGAAAGTGCGCTTCATGTTGGTTTCTCGTGGGGCTACGGTTAGAAGGTGCGGACCTTGGGCGGAACGCTCTCGACCGTCAGTGGCTTGAGGTTCACGGGCTTGTAGGTCAGGCTGTTGTCGGCGCTGTGCCACAGCGTGTGCTTCATCCACTCCTTGTCGTTACGGCCCAGTGGGCACTCGGGGTGGTCGGCCGGGTGCTCGTAGTCGTACACCGTGTGGGCACCGCGGCATTCGTGGCGCGCGGCAGCGGAGGTCATGGTGGCTTGGGCGACTTCGATCAGGTTGTCCACTTCCAGCGCTTCCATGCGTGCGGTGTTCCAGACCTTGGACTTGTCCTGCAGCGTCACGGAAGACACGCGTTCGCGGATGGCGTTGATCTTGACCACGCCTTCGTCCATGCCCTTCTGCGTGCGGAACACACCAGCGTGCTGCTGCATGCTGGCGCGGATGTCTCCGGCGATGTCCTGCGCGTAGGTGCCTTCCTTGGATTCCTGCAGCTGGTTCAGGCGTGCCAGGGTGCGGTCAGCGCCGTCAGCCGGCATGGGCTGGTGGTCGCCATAGCCGTTCACGTACTGCACGATGTGCTTGCCAGCGGCCTTGCCGAAGACCAGCAGGTCCAGCAGCGAGTTGGTGCCCAGGCGGTTGGCGCCGTGCACCGACACGCACGAGCATTCGCCTACGGCGTACAGGCCATTGACCACGCGGTTTTGCACGCCGTCGTGCACCACCACCTGGCCGTTGATGTTGGTGGGGATACCGCCCATCTGGTAGTGGATGGTGGGCACCACAGGGATCGGCTCCTTGGTGATGTCCACGTTGGCGAAGTTGTGGCCAATCTCTTCCACCGAGGGCAGGCGCTTGCGGATGGTGTCGGCGCCCAGGTGGTCCAGCTTCATCAGGATGTAGTCCTTGTTCGGACCGCAGCCGCGACCTTCCTTGATTTCCTGGTCCATGGAGCGCGAGACGAAGTCGCGCGGTGCCAGGTCCTTCAAGGTCGGGGCATAGCGCTCCATGAAGCGCTCGCCGTTGCTGTTGAGCAGGATGGCGCCTTCGCCACGGCAGCCTTCGGTCAGCAGCACGCCCGCGCCGGCCACGCCGGTGGGGTGGAACTGCCAGAACTCCATGTCCTGCAGCGGGATGCCAGCGCGCGCTGCCATGCCCAGGCCGTCGCCGGTGTTGATGAAGGCGTTGGTCGATGCGGCAAAAATGCGGCCTGCACCGCCGGTGGCCAGCAGCACCGCCTTGGCGTGCAGCTCATACAGGTCGCCGGTTTCGAGTTCCAGCGCAGTGACACCCACCACGTCGCCCTGGGTGTTGCGGATCAGGTCCAGCGCCATCCACTCCACGAAGAAGTTGGTCTTGGACTTGACGTTCTGCTGGTACAGCGTGTGCAGCATGGCGTGGCCGGTGCGGTCGGCAGCGGCGCAGGCACGTTGCACGGGCTTTTCGCCGTAGTTGGCGGTGTGGCCGCCGAAGGGGCGCTGGTAGATCGAGCCGTCGGGGTTACGGTCAAACGGCATGCCGAAGTGTTCCAGCTCGATCACCACGTTCGGAGCCTCGCGGCACATGAACTCGATGGCGTCTTGGTCGCCCAGCCAGTCGGAGCCCTTGATGGTGTCGTAGAAGTGGTAGTGCCAGTTGTCCTCGCTCATGTTGCCGAGCGATGCCGACACGCCGCCCTGCGCGGCCACGGTGTGCGAGCGGGTGGGGAAGACCTTGGACAGGCAGGCCACGTTCAGGCCCGCACGGGAGAGTTCGAGCGAGGCGCGCATGCCGGAGCCGCCGGCACCCACGATGACCACGTCGAACTTGCGCTTGGTGATGTTGGCTTTGGTATAGCTCATTGTTTTCTTTCAATCGCGGGGAATCAGAGGCGCCACAGGGTCTGGAAGCCCCAGCCGGTGCAGGCCAGCAGCCAGACGATGGTGAAGATGTAGAGGGCGAAACGCAGGCCGTCGGCCTTCACGTAGTCCATCCACACGTTGCGCACGCCAACCCAGGCGTGCCAGACCAGCGCCAGGATCACGGCGAAAGTCAGTACCTTCATCCACTGGGCGGCGAAGATGCCGGCCCACAGGTCGTAGCCGATAGGGCCCTTGCTGAACAGCACCTGCGCCAGCAGGACGAAAGTGAACAGAACGATCACGGCGGCGGTGCCACGCTGGGCCAGCCAGTCGCGCACGCCGTAGTGGGCACCGACGACGGTGCGCTTGGAGCCATAGGTCACGGACATGGTGTTTTTCCTTCTAATCGGGGGGCGGGGTCAGTACAGGCCGAACAGCTTGGCGCCCAGTACGAGCGTCAGGCCCAGGCTCAGCACCAGCGTCACAGCGGCCGATGTGCGGCCAAATTCCTTGCTGACGATGTGGTGGTCGATGTCCATCCACAGGTGGCGCAGACCAGCGATCAGGTGGTGCAGGTAGGCCCAGATCAGGGCCAGCGCCACCAGCTTGACGAACCAGCCGGGCACGAAGCCCAGGCCCGCCGTGAAGGCGGCGCTGAACTGGGCGAACGAGATCTCGGACGAAAGCGAGGTGTCGAACATCCACAGCACGAACGGCAGCAGCAGGAACATGATCATGCCGCTGATCCGGTGCAGGATGGAGACCACCGCTGCGATCGGCATGCGGTAGGTGCGCACGTCTTTGAAGATGTTGATGTTGCGGTACTCAGGCCGCTTCTTGGCAAGCTCGGTCATGGCAAGTGCTTTCTCGTGGATGTAACTGCGTTGTAATCGCCGGGAGGCGAACAGCCCAAAATTCTATTGCAACGCAATAAACGGGGGCTTACAAAGAGGGATGTTTTTGCGATGAGTGCGGGATATGCCTTGTGGTGCGCGCCATTCGGGAGCTCGGCAGGGGCTCAGTTGAGCGCGTTGCGGTAGTGGTGCGTGTCGGTGCGGTACAGGCCACGGCGTAACTCCATGGGAACATCGTTGTAGGTGTAGGCGATGCGCTCCACGCTCAGCAGCGGCGTAGCGCAGTCCACGCCGAGCAGGCGGGCCTGGGCGGTGTCGGGTAGCACGGCGCGCAGCTTTTCTTCGGCGCGCACCATGCGCACACCGAAGTCGATTTCGAACATGGCGTAGGTCGGGCCGGGGTAGCTGGCCATTTGCTGCGCCGTCAGCCCCTTGAAGGCCTGGCCGGGCAGCCAGATGTCTTCCAAAATCGTAGGGGTGCCTGCGAAGGCGAGCACACGCCGCGCCTGCAGCACGGCGTCGCCCGTGCGCAGCTGCAGGGCGCGTGCGACGTCGGCGCTGGCGCGCACGCGCTTGCAGTCGATGATGCTGCGCTGCGCCGGACCTTCTTCGCTGGCGTCGCCGGTATCGGGCAGCAGGCGCAAGAATCGGTACTGCACATGCTGTTCGGCATGTGTTGCGACGAAGGTGCCCTTGCCCTGGCGGCGCACCACCAGGTTGTCGGCGGCCAGCTCGTCGATGGCCTTGCGCACCGTGCCCTGGCTCACGCGAAAGCGCGCAGCCAGCTCCATCTCGCTGGGGATGGCCTCGCCCGGCTTCCATTCACCGGCCTGCAGGCTCTGCAGGATCAGGCCCTTGATCTGCTGGTACAGCGGGCTGAAGGCGGGGGTGCCCTGGCCGCTACCGCTGATGGCAGCGGGGGCTTCGGGGGCGGCGGGCGTGGTGTTGGACATGGGGCGGTGCAATGGCGGCGCGCTATGCTGCGCCGCATCCGTCTGGTTGTCCAATCATATCTTATATAAGACATAAGACAAATTGACGCAGGCCTCGAATCGGCGCTACACTTGCGAGCTGTTCTGCGGGGCGCGGGCTGCTGGTGACAGACGCTGGTGCGACCTTGCACCACACCGTTTTTTTCCATCCTTGATTGGAGTCTCACCATGAGCAAGAAGCCCGTTCGCGTCGCCGTTACCGGCGCCGCTGGCCAAATCGGCTACGCCCTGTTGTTCCGCATCGCCTCCGGCGAAATGCTGGGCAAGGATCAGCCCGTCATCCTGCAACTGCTGGAAATCCCCGACGAGAAGGCCCAGAACGCGCTCAAGGGCGTGATCATGGAGCTGGAAGACTGCGCCTTCCCCCTGCTGGCTGGCATCGAAGCCCACAGCAACCCCGAAGAAGCCTTCAAGGACACCGACTACGCCCTGCTGGTGGGTGCCCGTCCGCGTGGCCCCGGCATGGAGCGTGCCGACCTGCTGGCCGCCAACGCCGCCATCTTCACCGTGCAAGGCAAGGCCCTGAACAAGGTTGCCAGCCGCAACGTGAAGGTGCTGGTGGTGGGCAACCCTGCCAACACCAACGCTTACATCGCCATGAAGTCGGCCCCTGATCTGCCGGCCAAGAACTTCACCGCCATGCTGCGCCTGGACCACAACCGCGCTGCTTCGCAAATCGCTGCCAAGACCGGCTGCGCCGTGGGTGACATCCGCAAGCTGACCGTGTGGGGCAACCACTCGCCCACCATGTACGCCGACTACCGCTTTGCCACCGTCAATGGCAAGTCGGTCAAGGAAACCATCAACGACCAGGTCTGGAACGCAGAAGTGTTCCTGCCTACCGTGGGCAAGCGCGGCGCCGCCATCATTGCCGCACGCGGCCTGTCGTCGGCTGCCTCGGCTGCCAACGCTGCCATCGACCACATGCGCGACTGGGCCCTGGGCTCCAAGGGCGAGTGGGTCACCATGGGCGTGCCTTCCAATGGCGAATACGGCATTCCGAAGGGCATCGTGTTTGGCTTCCCCGTCACCACCGAAAACGGCGAATACAAGATTGTCGAAGGTCTGGAAATTGATGCGTTCTCGCAAGAGTGCATCAACAAGACCCTGGCTGAGCTGCAAGGCGAAGCCGACGGCGTCAAGCATCTGCTGTAAAAAGCATAGCTGCTAGCGCTTGCTGGTAAAGGGTTTGAGGTGGTTAAAAGCCTTGAATCCTTACCAATCAAGCGCAAGCAGCTCTCTTTTTGATAGAGACATGATGTTGCCGCTGCAGGCTCTGCGTGCACCGCGCAGGTAGCCGGCGGGCAGTGGCAACACCATTTTTCCGTCACACCTCCCCAGCGCAACCCGCCAGGCCTCGATGACTGCCGCCATGCCCCACCCCAGAGAGATCCTGCTCGGCGCCCAGGCCATGGCCTGCTCCTTGCCAGTGTGCGACCACTACAGCGGCGTCGAAGTGCGCATGCGCAAGAGCCTGCAGCTGCAAGCCGAGCTGACGGCGGAATTCGGCCACTGCATGTTCGACGTCACGCTTGACTGCGAGGACGGTGCCCCTGTCGGCCAGGAGCGCGCGCATGCCGCGCTCGTCGTGCAGCTGGCGCAGCAAGCAGCCCCCGGGGCCCGCGTGGCAGCGCGCGTGCACGCCGTCGACCATCCGGCGTTTGCGGACGACATGGCCGTCATTGCGGGCGAGGCCGGCCAGCACCTGTGCCACATCATGGTGCCCAAGGTCGAGTCGGTGGACGACGTGCTGCACGCCGAGCAGGCCCTGCTGCGCGCCGGTGCGGCCCACTTGCCCTTGCATGTGCTGATCGAGTCGCCTGCCGCCGTGCAGCAGGCCTTCGCCATTGCCGCCCATCCGCGCGTGCAGAGCATCAGCTTCGGATTGATGGACTTTGTTTCCGCCCACGGTGGCGCCATCCCCGCGTCGGCCATGGGCGTGGCGGGGCAGTTCAGCCATCCGTTGGTCGTGCGCGCCAAGCTGGAGATCGCCGCCGCCTGCCATGCGCACGGCAAGGTGCCATCGCACTGCGTGGTGACCGAGTTCACCGATGCCTCCGCCATGCATGCCGCCGCCAGCCGCGCCGCCAGCGAGCTCGGCTACACGCGCATGTGGAGCATTCACCCCGCACAGATTCGCCCCATTCTTGCCGCCTTCGCGCCCGCACAGGGCGAGGTCGAGCAGGCCGCGCGCATCCTCAGCGCTGCCGCAGCCGCCGACTGGGCGCCCATCAGCAGCGCTGGGGTGCTGCATGACCGCGCCAGTTACCGTTATTACTGGCAATTGCTGGAGCGGGCCCATCAGACCGGCCGCGCGCTGCCCGAGGCCGTGCAGCGCTGGTTCTATGATGGATCCCCTTCTTCTTTCTCGTCGGAATCGCCATGAAATCGTTCCTCGTCTCCGCATTGCTGCTGGCCCCCGCCTTGGTCCTGGCCCAGGCTGCGCCCGCCAAGTCTGCCAAGCCTGCCGCCAAGGCACAGTCCAGCAAGACCAGCGCCAAGGCCGCGCCCAAGAAGGTTGTGGTGGCCAAGGCAGCTGCGCGCTCCAACCGCGCCGCAGCCACTGCTGGCACGGCGGCTGCGGCGGCTGCGGCGGCCGCCGCCGTGGCTTCGGCCTCCACCAGCGCTGAGCTTGGCCCGGAAGAGCTGGCCGTGGCCGAGCGCGTGCACACCGGCCACATTGCCTGTGAACTGGGTGCGTCGGTCAACGTCACGCCCGACCCCAAGGCGCCAGGGCGTTTCCACATCAGCGGCAAGGGCTTTGCGTACCACATGACCCCGGTGGTCAGCAGCACGGGCGCGGTGCGCCTGGAAGACACGCAACGCGGCGCTGTATGGCTGCAGATTGCCAACAAGTCCATGCTCATGAACCAAAAGCTCGGCCAGCGCCTGGCCGACGAATGCATGAGTCCGGCCCAGGTGCAGGTGGCCGAGGCGCTGAAGACCAACCCGCAGCCCAGCCTGTTGGACAAGCCCGCCGACAAATGACCGCGCCGGCCACGTCCCCGCACGGCACGTGATGCCCGACCGATTCCCAATAGCTAGCCCCACTTTTTGAAAACGACTGGAGAGAGTCAAACATGTTGAAAGCCTACCGCGACCACGTCGCCGAGCGCGCCGCCCTGGGCATCCCGCCGCTGCCCCTTGATGCAAGCCAAGTGGCCGAGCTGATCGAGCTGATCAAGAACCCGCCCGCAGGCGAGGCCGAATTCCTGCTCGATCTGCTCACGCACCGCGTGCCCCCGGGCGTGGACGACGCTGCCAAGGTCAAGGCTTCTTTCCTCGCTGCCGTGGCGCATGGCGACATCCAGGTGGGCCTGATCTCCAAGGCCAAGGCCACCGAGCTGCTGGGCACCATGGTGGGTGGCTACAACGTGCATCCCCTGATCGAGCTGCTCGACGACGCTGAAGTCGCTGGCGTGGCTGCTGAAGCGCTGAAGAAGACGCTGTTGATGTTCGACTTCTTCAACGACGTCGCCACCAAGGCCAAGGCCGGCAACGCCAAGGCCCAGGAAGTGATGAAGAGCTGGGCTGACGCCGAGTGGTTCACCAGCCGCCCCGAGGTCGAGAAGAAGATTACCGTCACCGTGTTCAAGGTGCCTGGCGAAACCAACACCGACGACCTGTCGCCCGCACCCGATGCCTGGAGCCGCCCCGACATTCCGCTGCACTACCTGGCCATGCTCAAGAACACGCGTCCTGACGCGGCGTTCAAGCCCGAGGAAGACGGCAAGCGCGGCCCGATGCAGTTCATCGAAGACCTGAAGAAGAAGGGCCACTTGGTTGCCTACGTCGGTGACGTGGTGGGCACCGGTTCTTCGCGCAAGTCCGCGACCAACTCGGTGATCTGGGCCACCGGCCAGGACATTCCCTTCGTGCCGAACAAGCGTTTCGGTGGCGTGACGCTGGGTGGCAAGATCGCCCCCATCTTCTTCAACACGCAAGAAGATTCCGGCTCGCTGCCCATCGAAGTCGATGTGTCCAAGCTCGAAATGGGCGACGTGATCGACGTGCTGCCCTACGATGGCAAGATCGTCAAGAATGGCGAAACCGTGGCTGAGTTCGCGCTCAAGAGCGACGTGCTGCTGGACGAAGTGCGCGCCGGTGGCCGTATCAACCTGATCATTGGCCGCTCGCTCACCGCCAAGGCGCGTGAGGCCCTGGGCCTGCCCGCATCGACCGTGTTCCGCCTGCCCAAGGCCCCGGCTGAATCCAAGGCCGGCTTCACGCTGGCGCAGAAGATGGTCGGTCGTGCCTGCGGCCTGCCCGAAGGCCAGGGTATCCGTCCCGGCACGTATTGCGAGCCGAAGATGACCACCGTGGGTTCGCAGGACACCACCGGCCCGATGACGCGCGATGAGCTGAAGGACCTGGCCTGTCTGGGCTTCTCGGCCGACATGGTGATGCAGTCGTTCTGCCACACCGCCGCCTATCCCAAGCCCGTGGATGTGAAAACCCACCGCGAACTGCCCCAGTTCATCAGCAACCGCGGCGGCGTGGCCCTGCGCCCCGGCGACGGCGTGATCCACAGCTGGCTCAACCGCCTGCTGCTGCCCGACACCGTGGGCACGGGCGGTGACTCGCACACCCGCTTCCCCATCGGCATTTCCTTCCCCGCAGGTTCCGGCCTGGTGGCCTTCGGTGCCGCTACCGGCGTCATGCCCCTGGACATGCCCGAATCGGTGCTGGTGCGCTTCAAGGGCGAAATGCAGCCCGGCGTGACGCTGCGCGATTTGGTCCATGCTATTCCGCTGTACGCCATCAAGGCCGGTCTGCTCACCGTGGCCAAGGCGGGCAAGAAGAACATCTTCTCGGGCAAGATTCTTGAAATTGAAGGTCTGCCAGACCTGAAGGTGGAGCAGGCGTTTGAGTTGTCTGACGCTTCCGCCGAGCGCTCGGCCGCTGGTTGCACGATCAAGCTCAACCCCGAGCCGATCGCTGAGTACCTGCGCTCCAACGTCGTGCTCATGAAGAACATGATCGCCGACGGCTACCAAGACGCGAAGACGCTGCAGCGCCGCATCGAGAAGGTCGAAGCCTGGCTGGCCAACCCGAACCTGCTCGAAGCCGACAAGGACGCCGAGTACGCCGCCGTCATCGAGATCGATCTGGCCGACATCAAAGAGCCCATCGTCTGCTGCCCGAACGACCCGGACGACGCCAAGTTCCTGTCCGAAGTGGCCGGCACCAAGATCGACGAAGCCTTCATCGGTTCGTGCATGACCAACATTGGCCACTTCCGCGCTGCAGCCAAGCTGCTGGGCGGCCAGCGCGACATTCCCGTCAAGCTGTGGGTGGCACCGCCCACCAAGATGGACCAGAGCGAGCTGATCAAGGAAGGCCACTACGCCGCCTTCGGCACCGCCGGTGCGCGTACCGAGATGCCCGGCTGCTCGCTGTGCATGGGCAACCAGGCCCAAGTGCGTGAAGGTGCGACGGTGATTTCCACCTCCACCCGCAACTTCCCCAACCGCCTGGGCAAGAACACCAATGTGTTCCTGGGCTCGGCGGAACTGGCTGCCATTGCCTCGCGTCTGGGCAAGCTGCCTACCAAGGAGGAATACCTCCAGGAGATGGGCGTGATCGATGCCGACAAGGCCAGCGTGTACCGCTACATGAACTTCAACGAGATCGCTGAGTACGCCGAAGTGGCCGCCAAGGTCTGACCGTCCTTCGCGGGTCACCAGAATGCCGGCCAGTGCGCAAGCGCTGGCCGGCATTTTTTATAGCGGCTGGCGCTTGATTGGAGCGGGTTCAATGCGGATTTTCTTGTTGAATCCAGCTTCTGCTCGCGAGCTTCAGTATTTAGCATGCAGCGGGTGCTGTGGGCCAGACTTCGGCTTGCAGCGGGTTATGTAGCGCGGTGGAGCGGCCCCTTCCCCTGGCGGTCGCTGCTATGAGTTCGCACGGATGTAGCCCATGAGGCTTGCTCGGGTAGATCAGGCTCAGCACGGGTGCTGTTTTGCGGCCCGTGCGCATGCTGCTAGCGAACAGCCGGTTTTGCCACCGTGATGGCATGAGGCTACGCTGGCGGCAGTGGAGATCATGCGGGCCGCCAGATGTCCTTGGTTTTTCAAGAAATGCGGCAACCGTTTTTTCCGCATCTTCCGTGTCGTGATGGTTTTGGGGCGGCGCGCTCGCAGTGTCCGCGCGTATTGAGGAAAATGGTCTGAAACCAATGCTGGTAGAGCGCTGACAGCTATTGAAAGAGGAGCGAGTTCAGGCGCGCTGCGGTCCGGGATGGCCATCCTCGACCACGAAGCGCGCCAGGCTGCTGGCACCGCTGTCAATGCGCAGTGGGTCGTCCAGTACGCGTAGCGTGGTGGTCCAGCGTGTGGGTGTTACGTCGGCCAGGCCATAGCCACGCAGGTCGCAGCGCGCAAGCAGCACGTGGGGGTTGTGCCGGGCGATGGCGTCCACCTTGGCCTGCGTGGCGCCAGAGCGTGAGGTGATGGAGGTGCCGCAGAATTCGCTCGCGAGCACCGCAGCGTGCGCACGGTCTGGCTCGGCAAGCACGTTGCATACGTAGTTCTGGTGGATGTCGCCGCCCAGGAACACGGTGTTGCGCTGTGGGTGGCGCTGCAGCGACTGCAGCAGGCGCTCGCGTGCGGCGGGGTACCCGTCCCAGCTGTCGGTGCTGCGCACGCCCGAGGGGTAGTGGCGCGGCGAGAACAAGGTCTGCTGTGCGATCACGCTCCAATGGGGGGCATTCTCAGACGGGTTTTCGGCCAGGCGCGCATCGAGCCATTGCTCCTGTGCGGCGCCTAGCAGCGTGCGCTGTGGGGCACTCCAGGTTGCGCAATCCGCCGGGCGCACACCACCTGCGCCACTGGTACCTTCCTTGCGGCAGGCTTGCCAGTCGCGGAACTGGCGCGTGTCGAGCAGGTGGATATGCGCCAGGCGTCCCCAGGATAGGCTGCGATATACCTGCAGCGCATCGACCCCGCGCGCCAGGCTGGCCGCACGCAGGGGCATGTTCTCGTAAAAAGCCTGCCAGCCTGCCTGGCGCATGGTTGGGAAAGCTGGCGTATCCCCGCCGCCGTCGCCGTCGCGCCCGCGTACGCCGGCGTAGTCGTTTTGCACTTCGTGGTCGTCCCAGGTCACGCTCCATGGGCAGGCGGCGTGCGCTGCCTGCAACAGCGGGTCGCTTTTGTGCAGGGCGTAGCGGTCGCGGTAGTCCGCCAGGGTGGATGCGGCGCGCAGTGCGTGCACGCGGGCCAGGCCCGTGGCGTCCCGCGGGCTGGCGTATTCGTAGATGTAGTCGCCCAGAAAAAGCACCAAATCGGGTGCGTCATCCACTGCATGGCGCCAAGCGGCGTAGTGGCCGTGCTCCCAGCGCTGGCACGAGGCGAAGACCATGCGCAGCCGTGCGGGCAGATCCTGCGGCGCTGGTGCTGTGCGGGTGCGGCCGGTGGCACTCACGGCGTCGCCGCACTGAAAGCGGTAGTGGTACCAGCGGCTGGGTGCCAGGCCCTGCAGTTCCACATGCACACTGTGCCCCCATTCTGGCAGCGCCGGGGCCTGGCCGCGCTGCACGATGCGGCGAAAGCCTGCGTCGTCCGCCAGTTCCCAGTGCACCGTGAGCGGCGCCAGGGGCGCGCCGTGGGCTGCCGGCACGAGGCGGGTCCAGAGGACCACGCCACTGGGCGTGGGGTCGCCGCTGGCAACACCCAGTGCGAACGGGTCGTGGCGCAGGCGTTCCTGGCTCCACGCCCAGCGCGGCACCTGGGTGGCCAGCGCTGCCAGGGCGGCGCGCTGCAAGAGGGCGCGCCGCAAGAGGCTCATGCCGCGACGACGCGGTTCTTACCAGCACGCTTTGCCAGGTACATGCCCTGGTCGGCGCGGCGCAGTGCTTCGGTGCTGGTCTCCTCCGTTCCGAGTTGGGCGACGCCGGCGCTGAAGGTGATGAGGATTTTCTCGTTGTTTTGCAGGAAAAACCGGGTCGTCAGTTCGCGTTGCAGCCGCGTCATGGCTTCTATCCCCTGGGCCTGGGTGGTTTCCGGCAGCACAACCACGAACTCCTCGCCGCCGTAGCGCGCCAGCATGTCCTGCGGCCGCATGGCCGAGCGTGCGACATTGGCCAGGTGCACGAGCGCCGCGTCGCCTGTGTCGTGCCCCAGACGGTCATTGATGGACTTGAAGTTGTCCACGTCCAGCAGGGCTACGCACAGAGGCGCACCGTTGCGCCGCGAGCGTGCGATCTCTCGCTCCATGACTTCGTCCAGGCCTTTGCGGTTGAGGGTGCCGGTCAGTGGGTCGTGGCGTGCCAGGGCGCTGGCGCGGTCGAGTTCGTCCTGTAGCTTGGCGATCTCGGCGTGTTTTTCCTCGGTGCGCTGGCGTAGCGCCTCCAATTCGTCGTGGGCCACCCGGCTGTCCAGCGCCATGGCGCGCGTGGCGCTCATGACCTCCTGCAGCACGGGCGTGATGTCTTCCAGGCGCGAGGCGCGGCCAATCAGTTCGGCGCAGCGCTCCATGGTGCCGTGGTAGCGGTCACTGGAGGAGCTGATCTTGGCCAGCCGCTCGATGAAGGTGGCGAGCAGCTCCTTCATCTGCTCCTGTGCTTCGGCGCTGCGTGCGCGTGCCTCGGTTTGCTTGTAGATGACGTCCTTGAGGCGGCGCTGTACGTCGTCGAGGCGGCGCAGTGTCAGCGGAGGGGTGGCAGCTGCCATCAGCGCTTCGGCTTGGCCACGCAGCCAGTCATCGTTGGGGCTGAGGGCCGAGATGTTCTCAAACACGAGGCGCAGCAGCGCCAGCAGGCCCAGGCGTATGGCGCCTTGCTCTTCGGTGGCGAACGACAGGCGGTAGGTGAAGTTGTTCAGCAGCAGCACCAGTGTGGACGAGGGCGCTGCGCCTTCGCGCAGCATGTCGACGAGTTGCACCGCCATGTCGTGCACGCGGGCATCGTCTTCACTGAGCGTGTTGAGAATGTTGTCCATCAAACGCGCGAGCTGCTCGGCAAGGTCCTCGGGCAGCACGGCGAGCGGCTCTGCGGCGGGTTCCTTCAGCGCAGGGCCTGTGGCGTGCAGTCCCAGGTTGGCGTAGCCTACCATGACGCTTTGCAGTGCCTGCCAGTCCTTGCGGTTGATTGCTGCGCCTAACTGCTCTAGCAGGCGGATCTGCGCTGGCGTCTGGCCTGGCAGCACGCGCAGGATGGCTCGCAGCGGTGCTTCGGGGAAGGGCACGTGCACTGGCCCGCCTTCGATTTCTGCATAGATGGCTTGGTAGTTTTCGGGGGTGGGGGGCAGCCTGCGCAGGGCCAGTTGCCGGAGTGTTTCGCGCGCGATGTCGGATATGTTTCGGTCTGCCATGTGCAAATTTACGCCAGGACGACCGGAGTTTGACAGAGGCGCCCGGCATTGACCAGATGCCGGGCTTTGGCGGGGCGCTTGCCAGTCTTCAGGCGTTGACGAGGACGAGCTTGCCCTTCACGGCGCGTGAGCCCATGAGGGCGAAGGCTTCGCGCAGCGCGGACATGGGAAGGGTGCGGTCGAGCACAGGCTTGACTTTGCCTTCGCCGTACCAGCGGGCCAGCTCGGCCATCATGGTGGCGTTGGCCTGGGGCTCGCGCTTGGCAAACTCGCCCCAGAACACGCCCACGATGGAGGCGCCCTTGAGCAGCGGCAGGTTCAGGGGAAGTGCGGGGATGGGGCCCGAGGCAAAGCCCACCACCAGGTAGCGTCCGCGCCAGGCGATGGAGCGCAGCGCGGGTTCAGCGAAATCACCGCCAACCGGGTCGTAGACCACGTCCGGCCCCTTGCCTGCGGTAGCGGCCTTGATGGCGTCGCGCAGGTTTTCGCGGGTGTAGTTGATGGTCGCATCGGCGCCCAGGGCTTGGCACAGTGCACATTTGTCATCGCTGCTTGCGGCGGCGATGACGCGCGCGCCACGCGCCTTGGCGATCTGGATGGCCGCCGTGCCAACGCCGCCGGCTGCACCCAGCACCAGCACGGTCTCACCAGGCTGCAGTTGGCCGCGGTCGATCAGTGCGTGGTGCGACGTGGCGTAGGTCATGATGAAAGCTGCGGCGTCCTCCAGCGCGAACCCGGGCGGCAGAGGCATGCACAGGGCAGCCTGCGCGATCGTGTGCGTGCCGAAGCCGCCGGTGCCGGAGAGGCAGGCGACGTTCTGGCCGGGCTGCAGGTGTTTCACGCCCTCGCCCACGGCACGCACTACGCCTGCGTACTCAGCACCCGGCACGAAGGGCAGGGGCGGCTTGATCTGGTACTGGTTCTGCACGATCAGCAGGTCGGGAAAGTTCAGGCTGGCGGCCTTGATTTCGATGAGTACCTCACCCGCTTTGGGTTCGGGTGTGGGCAGTTCGGTCCAGGCCAAGGCGTCGACGCCGGTCGGGGTGGTGCAAAGCCAAGCGTGCATGGGGAGTCTCCTTTTTTGAGAATGGGGGGCGCGTGAAATCGCGCCGCATGATAAGGAGCGCAAGCCGCCCGGGATTGTCCCTGGCGCGACCCTACAATCAGCGCAATCCGTTTTGCGACCATGAAGATCCTCATTTCCAATGACGACGGCTACCAGGCTCCCGGCATCACGGCGCTTTACGAAGCGCTGCGTACCGTTGCAGATGTCGAGGTAGTGGCGCCTGAGCACAACAACAGCGCCAAATCCAACGCCCTTACGCTGCATTCACCGCTGTATGTGCACCGCGCCGCCAACGGTTTTCGCTACGTGAACGGCACGCCCGCCGACTGCGTGCATATCGCCCTCACGGGGCTGCTGGGCTATCGGCCGGACCTGGTGGTCTCAGGCATCAACAATGGCGCCAACATGGGCGACGACACCATCTATTCCGGCACCGTGGGTGCTGCCATGGAGGGCTATCTGTTCGGCATTCCGTCGATTGCCTTCTCCCAAGTGGACAAGGGCTGGGGGGAGCTGGAGTCCGCAGCACGCAAGGCGCGCGAGATCGTGCAGCAGATGCAGTCGCAGCGGCTCGTGGGGCTGGGCGCGGAAGCGCAGCCCTGGCTGCTCAATGTCAATATTCCGAACATGCCGTACGAAGCGCTGCGGCCTCTGAAGCTGTGCCGCCTGGGGCGCCGCCATGCCGCGGAGCGTGTGATCACGCAAGAGAGTCCGCGTGGCGAAGTGATGTACTGGATTGGCGGGGCGGGTGCCGCCAAAGACGCGGCGGAGGGCACTGATTTCCATGCCACAGCGCAGGGCCACGTAGCCATGACACCGCTGAAGGTCGATCTCACCGACCATGACCATCTGGCCTATTGGGCGCAGACGGCGGCGCGTCTGGTCGCTGGTGCGGCAGGCGCGTGATGCAGTCGCGCCGCCCGGGCTTTCCTGCACGCCTGCCCTCATCGGCACCCGTCGCGGCGCCGCGCCCCGCAGGCCAGTCGTTGGCGCTGCGTCCCCAGGCGCCGGCGCCCCAGGGCGTGGGGTTGGACTCCGCCGCCGTGCGCGCGCGCATGGTGCAGCGGTTGGCGGCCGGTGGCATTACGGCCCCTGCTGTCTTGCAGGCTTTGCGGGATGTGGAGCGCCATCGCTTTGTTGACAGCGCTTTGGTAAACCAGGCGTATGAGGACACCAGCCTCCCTATCGGGCTGGGGCAAACGATCTCCAAGCCCAGTGTGGTGGCGCGTATGTTGCAACTGCTCCTGGGAGCGCCTTGCGCGACCGCTGGTCTGGGGCGTGTGCTGGAGATTGGTACGGGGTGCGGCTACCAAGCAGCCGTCTTGGGACGCGTTGCCCGCGAGGTGTATTCCATTGAGCGGCTGCGCGGTTTGCACGAGCGTGCTCGTGCGAACCTGCGCCCCCTGCGCTTGGCAAACGTGCACCTAATTTTTGGTGACGGCATGGCGGGCTATGGTCCTGGTGCGCCCTATGCCGCCATCATCGCCGCAGCGGGCGGCGAGGCTGTCCCTGGCGCCTGGTATGACCAGTTGGCGGTCGGCGGTCGTCTGGTGGCACCGATGGCGCACGGCGGGGGCCAGCAGGCCTTGCTGGTGGTCGATAAGACGCCGCAGGGCTTCAAGGAGAGCGTGCTCGAGGCTGTGCACTTTGTCCCTTTAAAATCGGGGGTTGCCTGAAAAGGATTGTTTATGTTGGTATCGCGTGGTCTTGTGGGTTGGGGTTCTGTGGTGTTGGCCGGTCTGCTGATGGCCGGTTGCGGGACTTCGCTCAACAGGGCTCCTGTCGAGGACAGAGGAACGGCCGCGGGCGCAGTCCCGTCCGCAACGCCGGGCACCGTGGTCGAGGCTCCGAAGCCGCTGCCCGGGGCTGAGAATGCGGGTAAGCCGGGCTACTACAGCGTCAGGCCAGGGGATACGTTGATCCGTATCGGCTTGGAAAATGGCCAGTCTTGGAAAGACATTGCGCGGTGGAACAACCTGGAGAACCCGAACCTGATCGAGGTGGGTCAGGTCTTGCGCGTGGTTCCACCAGGCTCGGCGGTGGCGGCGGCTCCTGTGGCGCCTGCGGTCGTTGGGGATTCCGGGGTCGTGACACGGCCAGTGTCCTCGTCGAGCGTGGCGCCGAGCACGGCAGCTTCGGCGCCAGCTGCAGTACCGGCACCTGCACCAGCACCAGCCGCAGCGGCGGACGACGGCTTGGGCTTTATCTGGCCGGCCGCTGGCAGTCTGCTCGCTGGCTTCGATGAGGCGCGCAACAAGGGCTACGACATTGGTGGTAAGGCGGGAGATCCCGTGCTGGCCGCTGCGGACGGTCGTGTGGTGTACGCGGGGGCCGGGCTGCGGGGTTACGGGAATCTGATCATCCTTAAGCACAACAACACCTACTTGACCGCCTACGCTCACAACCAGACGTTACTCGTTAAGGAAGACCAGTCGGTGCGCAAGGGGCAGAAAATTGCCGAAATGGGTAGCACCGATGCGGACCGCGTGAAGCTCCACTTTGAGATCCGCCGCCAGGGCAAGCCGGTCGATCCGTCGCGCTACCTGCCGTCCCGCTGAGACGCGCCGACATGGTTGTCGTCCAGCCTGCTGGCTGGCAAGAGCCCGAGGAGGATGAGCAGGCCCTAGAGTCCTCCGAGGTCGAGGTTCGCAGCCTGGTTGTTGGAGTCACCCAGCATGGTGTGCGTCTGGATAAGGCGCTGGCCGAACTGGTGCCGGAACTGTCTCGCAGTTACCTGCAGCAGTTGCTGGGTCTCGGTTTGGTTCGCCTCAATGGCGTGGCATCTCTCAAGCCTGCACACAAGGCCAAGGCGGGTGATGCCCTGGCGGTTGAAATTCGACCCACGCAGCAAAGCCAGGCATTCAAGCCTGAAGCGGTGCCCGTGCCCGTGGTGTTCGAAGATGACCACCTGCTGGTGGTCAACAAGCCTGCTGGGCTGGTGGTCCATCCAGCGCCAGGTAACTGGAGCGGTACGCTGCTCAATGGCCTTATGGGGCGCGATCCGAAAGCCATGCTCTTGCCGCGCGCAGGTATCGTGCACCGGCTGGACAAAGACACCAGTGGCCTGATGGTGGTGGCGCGTGAGCGTGCCACGATGGATGCCCTGGTGCGCTTGATCGCGCAGCGTCAGGTCAGTCGCCAGTACCTTGCGTTGGGGCATCGCGCGTGGCACGGGAGTACCTTGCGCACCGTCGATGCGGCGGTAGGGCGTGATCCGCGCAATCGCCTGCGCATGGCAGTCGTCGACTTGGCGCAGCATGCGGGCAAGCCTGCGCGCACCGATTTCGAGTGTTTGGCCGGGAATGATCTCGGCTGCCTTGTGCGTTGCACGCTGCACACCGGGCGCACGCACCAGATTCGCGTGCATATGGCGTCCATCGGGCACCCCCTGGTGGCGGATGGGCTCTATGGTGGTGGCATTGCCGCTGGCATGGCCCGCCAGGCGCTGCACGCTTATCGCTTGGCCTTCGTCCATCCGGTGACGGGGCAAGCGCTGGAGTTTCATGCCCCCTTGCCCGAGGATATGCAAGAGGCCGTGCTGCAATGGGCCCTGCGCTACAATGGCGCCGCAGCCGCTTGATGCGTACTGCTCTTCCCTCGTTGCCGGTAACCTGGCTTTCAGCACCGCCTCATTGCCTTGCGGAGCGCTGACATACCGAATCCTTCTTTTTGATTCTTGGCGTTGCACTTTCGGTGCAACGTGCCACTTCCCCGGAAGCCTCTGAACCATGAACTCGGTGGATGCCAAGAGGATCCTTGAGACCGCGTTGATTTGTGCCTCGCAGCCTGTGAGCGTGCGGGATCTGCGCATGCTGTTCAACGATATGCTGGGTGCCGACAGTATCAAGGCGCTTCTGCAAGAGCTGCAGCAGGACTGGATGCAGAAAGGGGTGGAGCTGGTGTGCGTGGCCAGTGGCTGGCGTTTTCAGAGCAGGCCGGAGATGCGCGAGTACCTTGACCGGTTGCATCCCGAAAAGCCTCCGCGCTATACGCGCGCCACGCTCGAGACGTTGGCCATCATCGCCTACCGCCAGCCGGTAACACGGGGCGACATTGAGGATATTCGCGGTGTGACAGTGAACAGCCTCATCATCAAACAGCTGGAAGATCGCGGGTGGGTCGAGGTCATCGGCCACCGTGAAACGGTGGGGCGGCCTGCGTTGTTCGCCACTACCCGCCAGTTTCTGGATGACCTGGGGCTGCAGTCGCTCAACCAGTTGCCCATGCTGGACGACACGCGTGCGCAAGCCGGGGTAATGCAGTCACTTGGCGCGCTTGAGGAAGCGCCTGTGGTGGGCGAGCTTTTTGAAACATCTTTGAACGAACAGGGTGCCCCCTCGGGTGGCACAGCACTCAGCCATGAATGACAACACTCCCTCCGACGCTGTAGAGACGGGCGGGCCGACCGAGCCAGCCAAGGCTAATGCGCAGCAGGCCCCGCGCAAAAAGGCGCCACGACCTGCGGCTGTAGCCGAGACCGAAGGCTACCGGTTTGCCGATGTGATTTCTGGGGCCTTCGATGAGGACGAGGCGCGGGCCGATGTGCCAGTGCCCAAGCGGGTACTTTTGCCGCAGCCCGAAACACCAAAGTTGCACAAGGTGTTGGCCCAGGCCGGACTGGGTTCGCGCATCGAGATGGAGCAAATGATCCTGGAAGGGCGCATCTCGGTAAACAATGAACCCGCCCATGTCGGCCAGCGCGTGCAGTATGGTGACCAGGTCAAGGTCAACGGCAAACCCATCCGTTTCCGCATTGAGCCACCGCCCGTGCGTGTGATCGCGTACCACAAGCCGGTGGGGGAGGTTGTGACGCACGACGATCCGCAGAACCGCCCCACGGTGTTTCGCAGGTTGCCACGCCTGGCGCAGGGCAAATGGCAGTCGGTGGGGCGGTTGGACCTCAATACCGAGGGCTTGCTGTTGCTCACCAGCTCCGGTGATCTGGCCAACAAGCTGATGCACCCACGCTTCGGCTTGGAGCGTGAGTACGCAGTGCGCGTTCTCGGTGCCTTGAGCGATGAGGAGCGCCAGACGCTGCTCGACGGTGTACAGCTCGAAGACGGCCCTGCCGCGTTCGGCTCCATCGAGGACGGTGGGGGCGAGGGTGCCAACCGCTGGTATCGCGTCACGATTTCTGAGGGGCGTAACCGGGAGGTGCGTCGTCTCTTCGAGGCTTTGGGCCATGCGGTGAGCCGGCTCATTCGTATTCGCTACGGCGCCATGCTGCTGCCGCGCGGCCTCAAGCGCGGAGCGTGGATGGAGCTCGATGAGCAGGATATCCGTGCGCTTATGGCAGCGGCTGGTATGCAGGAGCGGCCACGTGCCGTGCAGGGGCAGGGTGCAGGTCGTGGTCGGCGCACTGGAGCTGCTCCACGCGGTGCAGGAGGCGCCGCGGGGGGGCGCAAGGGGCAAGGTGCATCGCAGAATGCGCCGCAGCGTGGTCGGGGCGCTGGTGCGAGTGCGCAGCCCGATCCCATGAAGACATCGCTTGGGTATATTGGTGCAGACAGTCTTTCGCGCCAGCGCCTTGGACAGAAGCGTAGCGCCTCCCGCAAAAGTGGGCGCTGATCTGGCATGTCCGGGTTAACGGGCTGGACACCAACGCGCCCGCTAGAATTGAAGGTTTTGTCTGTTGGACAAAAAAATCGAAACTTTTAGGAATTTGAAAATGGCTATCGAACGTACCCTCTCCATCATCAAGCCTGACGCTGTCGCCAAGAACGTGATCGGCCAAATCTACGCTCGCTTCGAGGCTGCAGGCCTGAAAGTCGTGGCCGCCCGCATGGTGCACCTGTCGCGCCTGGAGGCTGAGCAGTTCTACGGCGTGCACAAAGAGCGTCCCTTCTTCAAGGACCTGGTGGACTTCATGATCTCCGGTCCGGTGATGGTGCAGGCCCTGGAAGGCGAGAACGCCATCCTGAAGAACCGCGAGCTGATGGGCGCTACCGACCCCAAGAAGGCTGAACCCGGAACGATCCGTGCAGATTTCGCCGACAGCATCGACGCCAATGCCGTGCATGGTTCCGATGCGGCTGAAACGGCTGCCGTGGAAGTGGCCTTCTTCTTCCCTGGCCTGAACATCTACTCGCGTTGAGTGTGCTTCCCGTGCCGTCTGGCACGGGTGCATGACTGGGCATGACGACCAATCTTCTCGATTTCGACCTCGACGGACTGGCCGCCTTTTGCGAGGGGCTAGGGGAGAAGCGTTTTCGTGCCACGCAGCTTTTCCGCTGGATTCACCAGCGTGGCGCGCACGATTTTGGCCAGATGAGCGATTTGGCCAAGTCGTTGCGCGAAAAACTCAAGGATCGTGCCTGCATCACCGGCTTGCCCGTGCTGACGGAGCAGGCGTCGGCGGACGGTACGGTCAAGTGGCTGTTCGACGTCGGCGGTGGCAATGCCGTCGAGGCGGTCTTTATTCCTGAAGACGACCGAGGCACGCTGTGCGTGTCTTCACAGGCGGGCTGCGCTGTGGGTTGCCGCTTTTGCTCGACGGGCCACCAGGGGTTCAGCCGTAACCTCACTACTGGCGAAATCCTGGCCCAGCTTTGGTATGCCGAACACCACCTGCGCCAGCGTCTGGGCCGCAGTGACCGCGTGATCTCCAACGTCGTCATGATGGGCATGGGGGAACCGTTGCAGAACTACGGTGCTCTGGTGCCTGCATTGCGGGTGATGCTGGACGACCACGGCTATGGTTTGTCCCGCCGCCGCGTGACGGTATCCACTTCCGGCGTGGTGCCGATGATGGATCGGCTGGCGCTCGACTGCCCGGTGGCACTGGCGGTGTCGCTGCATGCCCCTAACGATGCGCTGCGCGACCATTTGGTGCCGCTCAACCGCAAGTACCCACTGGAAGAGTTGCTCCAGACCTGCATTCGCTACCTGGACCACGCGCCGCGCGACTTCATCACCTTTGAATACTGCATGCTCGATGGCGTCAACGATCAACCCGAGCATGCACAGCAGTTGATCCGGCTTGTGCGCAGCCATGCCCAGGGCAAGGTGTGGTGCAAGTTCAACCTGATTCCTTTCAATCCCTTCCCAGAGTCTGGCCTGCTGCGCTCACCGCTTCAGCGGGTGTCTGAGTTTGCCAAGCTGCTCAGTGATGCGGGGATTGTCACCACGGTGCGCAAGACGCGCGGCGATGACATCGACGCGGCCTGTGGCCAGTTGGCAGGGGATGTGAAGGACAGGACACGTGCCGCCGAGCGCATGGCGCGGCGGCGCACCATTGAAATCAAGCCGGTTTAGCGGTTCGTACCGCAGTTATCGAGGAGGCTCTGCATGATGGGAACGGTTGTGGATTGGCTGCAGCGGGGCCGCTGGGGCTTGGTGGCCGGTGGCATGGCGCTGGCGGTGCTGGGCGGCTGTGCAACGCCTGGAGGCACCACGTCGAGCGACGGTTCTGACATCGTGACGGCCTCCGATGAAACGGAAACCCACCGCCGCGCCCGCATCCGACTCGAGTTGGCCGCAAGCTACTACGAGCGTGGTCAGCTTACGGTGGCGTTGGACGAGATCAAGCGTGCCCTGGCCATCGAGCCCAACTATGCCGATGCCTTCAACCTGCGTGGCCTGGTTTTTATGCGCATGGACGACTACGGTCTGGCGGAGGAAAGTTTCCGGCGCGCGATGGCGCTACGTCCCTCCGATCCTGATGTGGCGCATAACTATGGCTGGTTGCTGTGCCAGCAGAAGAAGTTCGCGGAGGCTGATCAGCACTTCGAGCGCGCCCTGGCCCAGCGCAACTACACGGCACGTAGCAAAACCTACATGGCGCAGGGGCTGTGCCATGACGCCGCAGGCCAGGCCAGTCAGGCCGAGCAGGCGCTGCTGAAATCCTATGAACTCGACCCTGGCAACCCGGTGGTCGCCTACAACCTGGCCTTGCTGCTGCAGCGCCGGGGCGATTTGACGCGTGCGCAGTTCTACATTCGGCGCCTGAACAACAGCGAGCTGGCGAATGCCCAGTCGCTCTGGCTGGGGATCAAAATCGAGCGCGCCCTGGGCAGCGACGTGGCCATGCGCCAACTGGGCGAGCAGCTGCAAAAGCGATTCCCGGAATCGCGCGAACTCGGCGCCTACAAGCGGAGGGCGTTCGATGAATGACACCATGACCCACGAAAGTCAGGCGGGCGCCAGCGCTGGGGCGCTGCTGCGCCAGGCGCGCCAGTCTGCGGGCATGGACATCGCGGTACTGGCCAGTGCGCTGAAGGTGCCGGTGAGCAAGCTCCAAGCGCTAGAGAACGACGACTTTACCGTGTTGCCAGACGCGGTGTTCGCGCGTGCCCTGGCGTCCAGCGTGTGTCGCACGCTCAAGGTCGATCCGGCGCCTGTGTTGGGGCAGTTGCCCCAGGGACAGGCGCCACGCCTGGTGGGCGATAAGGATGGGTTGAACGCAAAGTTCAAGGATCCGCAGGACAAAGCACCGCCTTTGCGTCTGCCGGTGGCCTCGCGCGGCGTGAGCCTGACGGTGCTGGTGCTGTTGGCCGCTGCGGCTGCGGTGTATTTCTTGCCCAGCGGCATGTTGGAGTTCGATCTGGCGCGTGCTCCTGTGCCCGCACCGGCACAGGCTGTGGTTGAGGCTTCCCAGGAGAATGGCTCTGTCTCTGAGCCGGTGCCAGGCGCGGAGTCGGCTGTGTCGGCGCAATCGCCAGCCAGCGACGTGCCTGCTGCAGCGCCAACGGCTGCGGTGCCCGCTGCAGCGGTGCCCATGGTGGCCGCCAGCGTGGCGTCCGCTGCCGGTACGGTCGTTGCTTCAGCACTGCTGGAGTTCCGTGCCACGGCGGAATCCTGGGTGCAGGTGCGCGATGCTGCGGGTGCAGTGGTGTTCGAGCGCACCCTGAAGGCCGGCGAGTCGGCCCAGGCGCCGGGCAAGCCGCCCTTGTCTGTGGTGGTGGGCAAGGTCAATGCCACCGAAGTGATGGTGCGCGGCGCACCGTTCGACCTGTCCGCAGTCGCGCGCGAGAACGTTGCGCGCTTTGAGGTGAAATAGTGCAAGCAATGAACAGCGAGGAGCAGCCGATCGCGGTGGCCGAGCCCCGGGCGCGTCGTACGCGCCAGGCACGGGTTGCGTGGGGGAGCCGCGTGGTCACCGTGGGCGGCGACGCCCCCGTACGCGTGCAATCGATGACCAACACCGACACGGTGGATGCCATCGGTACGGCCATCCAAGTCAAGGAGCTGGCCCAGGCAGGCTCCGAGTTCGTCCGCATCACGGTGAACACGCCGGAGGCTGCGCAGGCCGTGCCCTACATCCGCGAACAGCTCGATCGCATGGGCCAGGATGTGCCGCTGGTGGGGGACTTCCATTACAACGGCCATCGCCTGCTGACGGACTTTCCGGCCTGTGCCGAAGCCCTGTCCAAGTACCGTATCAATCCCGGGAATGTCGGCAAGGGCGACAAGAAGGACAAGCAGTTTGCCCAGATGATTGAGGCCGCGATCCGCTGGGACAAGGCCGTGCGCATCGGTGTCAACTGGGGCAGCCTGGACCAAGAGCTGCTGGCGCAGCTGATGGACGCCAACAGCCGCCGTGCCCAGCCGTGGGAGGGGCGCCAAGTGATGTACGAGGCGCTGATCACCTCGGCCATCGAGTCCGCCCGGCAGGCCGAGGCCCTGGGGCTCGACGGCAGCCAGATCATCTTGTCGTGCAAGGTCAGTGGTGTGCAGGACCTGATCGCGGTCTACCGTGAACTGTCGCGCCGCTGCGACTACGCGCTGCACCTGGGCCTGACCGAAGCGGGCATGGGTACCAAGGGCACGGTGGCGTCGGCGACGGCCCTGTCGATCTTGTTGCAGGAGGGCATTGGCGACACCATTCGCGTTTCGCTCACGCCGCAGCCCGGCGAGGCGCGCACGCAAGAGGTGGTCGTGGCTTCGGAAATCCTGCAGGCCCTGGGCCTGCGCGTGTTCGTGCCCAGCGTCACGGCGTGCCCGGGCTGCGGGCGCACCACCAGCACCACGTTCCAGGAGCTGGCCAAGCAGATCGACGACTACCTGCGCGCACAGATGCCGGTGTGGCGCGGGCGCTATCCCGGGGTTGAAGCCATGAAGGTCGCCGTGATGGGCTGCATCGTTAACGGCCCTGGCGAGAGCAAGCATGCCGACATCGGCATCAGCCTGCCCGGCACCGGTGAAGCGCCGGCAGCGCCAGTGTTTATTGATGGCGAGAAGGCCATGACCCTGCGCGGCGACAACATCGCCCGAGAATTTCACGACATCGTCGAGCAGTACGTGCAGCGCCGCTACGGTGTGCGCTGACCTTTGGTTGCTATCATTTAATGAGCTTCTAGCGCTTGCTGCATAAGCGCTAGAGGCCAATTTTCTTTGTATTTATATTTCTTCGGGAACCCCTTGCCGTGAGCGTCACCCCATCCTCCGCGCCGAGCAAAGCGCAAAAGCTCAGCGCCGTTAAAGGCATGAACGACATCCTGCCGGCCGCCGTGCCGCGCACAGAGAAGCTGCCCAGCTCCGAGCGCTGGCAGTGGTTCGAATCCGCCGTGCGCAAGGTGCTGGCGCGCTATGGCTACCAGTACCTGCTGACACCTGTGGTCGAGCCCACGGCCCTGTTCGTGCGCGGCCTGGGCGAGGTGACGGACATCGTCGAAAAGGAGATGTACTCCTTCACCGATGCCATGAACGGCGACCAGCTCACGCTGCGCCCCGAGGGCACCGCGGGTGTGGTGCGGGCCATGATCGAGCACAACGCGCTCTACAACGGCCCGCTGCGCTTGTGGACCGCCGGTCCCATGTTTCGCCACGAGCGGCCTCAGAAGGGCCGTTACCGTCAGTTCCACCAGCTTGACGTAGAGGCGCTGGGCTTCGCGGGGCCGGACGTGGATGCTGAAATGATCCTCGTGGCGCGCGCGCTGTGGCGTGAGTTGGGGCTGGTCGAAGGCCAGCATGTGCGCCTGGAAATCAACAGCCTGGGCCAGAGCGCCGAGCGCCGCGCGCACCGGGATGCCCTGGTGCGCTACTTCGAGGACCACGCCGACGCGCTGGACGAAGACGCGCGCCGACGCCTGCACAGCAACCCGCTGCGCATCCTCGACAGCAAGAACCCTGCGATGCAGGCGCTGATCGAGGCCGCGCCGCAGTTGATGGACTTCCTCGGCGCTGAGTCGCGCGCCCATTTTGATGCCGTGCGTGCCGCACTCGATGCCGTGGGCCTGGCGTACCGCATCAACCCGCGCCTGGTGCGTGGCATGGACTACTACAACCTCACCGTGTTCGAGTGGGTGACCGACCAGCTTGGCTCGCAAGGTACGGTGTGCGGAGGCGGCCGCTACGACGGCCTGATCGCCCAGCTGGGTGGCAAGAGCGCGCCTGCCGTGGGCTTTGGTCTGGGCATCGAGCGCCTGCTCCTGCTGGCGCAGGAGCTCGACCTGCCCATGCCGTCCAGCGCTGCCGATGCGTATGCCGTCGTGCCGCCCGGCACACCTCTGGCTCCTGTGGTGGCTACGCTGGAGGCCTTGCGCGCCCAGGGCGTGCGTGTGATCCAGCATGCAGGCAGTGCCGATGGTGTGGGCAGCATGAAGTCGCAGTTCAAGAAGGCCGATGCCAGCGGCGCGCGCCATGCCCTGGTGTTCGGCAGCGAGGAGCTGGCGCGTGGTCAGGTCCTCGTCAAAGCGCTGCGCGACGGCAGTGGCGCCCAGGTGGAGCGCTCGCTGGCTGACGTGGCGCAGTGGGCAGCCACTCTACAATCCAACGCTTAAATTTTGCAACGCATTCCATGGCACATCACCTCGACCTCGAAGAACAAGAGCAGCTTGACCGACTCAAGCATTTCTGGAACGCCTGGGGCACGCTGATCAGTTCGGTGCTGTTGGTGGTGTTTGGCGCCCTGGCCGCCTGGAATGGCTACCAGTACTGGCAAAGCCGCCAGGCATTCCAGGCCTCGGCGCTGATGGATGCCGTGGATGCCGCCGTTGCCGCCAAGGACCAGGGCCGTATGGAGCAGGCCTTCGCTGATTTGCGCGAGCGCTATGCGGGCACGGTGCAGGCCGGTCTTGCCGGGCTGCAGCTGGGCAAAGCGCAGGCCGATGCGGGTAACTTGGACGGCGCCAAGGCCGCACTCACCTGGGTCGCCGATAAGGCAGCCGATCCTGGCCACCAGGCGCTGGCACGCCTGCGTCTGGCCAGCGTGCTGACGCAGCAGCAGGCCTACGATGAGGCGCTCAAGCAGCTGTCGTCTGGAATTCCTCCGGAGTTTGATGCCGCCGCAGCCGATCGTCGGGGGGATATTTATGCCCTGCAGGGCAAGAAGGCCGAAGCCATCGAGGAATACACCAAAGCCTATCGGCGTTTTGACGAGGGCCAGGAGTATCGCCGTATCGTAGAGGTGAAACTCAACGCACTTGGTGT
The DNA here is from genome assembly GCF_001298675.1 of Paenacidovorax caeni. Taxonomy (GTDB): domain Bacteria; phylum Pseudomonadota; class Gammaproteobacteria; order Burkholderiales; family Burkholderiaceae_C; genus Paenacidovorax; species Paenacidovorax caeni. The sequence continues at coordinate 10,836 of NZ_CYIG01000015.1, read as the reverse complement.
CGATCCGGCTGCAGGGGCGCCAGCCCAAGGGGGGGCGAAATGATGCACAGCGTTTTGCACGCGCGCTTGGCGCGTCCGCTGGGGATGCTGGCGTTGGCGTCCGCCGTGCTGCTGTCCGGTTGTTCGCTGTGGGGTGGCGGCTCGAACAAGCCGAAGCCACTGGAGCTGGGCGCCATGGAGCCGGTGCTGGCCGTGCGCCAGGCCTGGCTGGCCAAAGTCGGTCCGGTTGATCGCCTGGCGCTGGCTGTCCATGTCAACGGCTCGGTGGTGACCGTCGCCTCTGACACGGGTGCGGTGGCGGCGATCGATGCCCGCACAGGGGGCGATGTGTGGCGCACCCAGCTGGGGCAGCCGCTGATCGCAGGGGTTGGTAGCGATGGGCAGCGTGCGGCCGTGGTTTCGGACAGCAATGAACTCATCGTGGTGGCCGATGGCCGCGAAGTCTGGCGCCGACCGCTAACGGCACAGGCCTACACGGCGCCGCTGGTCGCCGGGGAGCGCGTTTTTGTCCTGGCCGCTGACCGTTCGCTGGCAGCTTACGACGCGGCCACGGGCCAGCGCCTGTGGCGCCAGCAGCGCCAGGGTGAGCCTCTGGTGCTGCGCCAGCCCGGTGTCCTCATGGCGGTCGGCGACACCCTGGTGGCTGGCATGGCGGGGCGTATGGTGGGCTTCAATCCCGACAATGGCACGGTGCGCTGGGAGGCGCCTGTTGCCACGCCGCGCGGCACGAACGATGTGGAGCGCTTGGTCGAGCTCGTCGCCCCGGTGAGCCGGGTGGACGACAGTGTCTGTGTGCGCGCTTTTCAGGCAGCCGTTGGCTGCGTGAACACGGCCCGCGCCGCGACCCAGTGGAGCCAGGTTGCCAACGGTGCTACGGGCATTGACGGTGATGGCACGTTGCTGTTTGGCACGGAAAGTAATGGCTTTGTGCAGGCCTGGCGCCGTGCCGATGGCGCACGCGCCTGGTCGTACGATCGTCTGCAGTACCGCAAGCTCACGGCACCGTTGCTGCTGGGCCGCTCGGTGGTGGTGGGTGATGATGCCGGCTGGGTGCATTTGCTCTCGCGTGACGACGGGCAGCCGCTCAATCGCTTCGGCACCGACAACTCCGGCATTGCCGCCACGCCAGTGGTTGCGGCCAACACGCTGGTCGTCGTGACGCGCAATGGCGCGGTCTACGGCTTCCGGCCCGATTGATGTGCGGGAGTCACAGGGCATGAAACCTGTTATTGCGCTCGTTGGGCGCCCCAACGTCGGTAAATCCACGTTGTTTAACCGCCTGACCAAGTCACGTGACGCCATCGTGGCTGACTTTGCCGGTCTCACGCGCGACCGGCATTACGGTAATGGCCGCCAGGGCAAGTACGAGTACATCGTCATTGATACAGGCGGCTTTGAGCCAGATGCATCAAGCGGCATATTCCGCGAGATGGCCAAGCAGACCCAACAGGCTGTGGCCGAGTCGGATGTGGTGGTTTTCGTAGTTGACGCCCGCGCAGGCGTATCGGCGCAGGACCATGACATTGCCAACTATCTTCGGCGACTGGGCAAGCCATGCCTGCTGGTAGCCAATAAGGCTGAGGGCATGCAATCGGGCGTGCAGCTGTCCGAGTTTTACGAGCTGGGGCTGGGCGAGGTCTACCCCGTCTCGGCAGCACATGGCCAGGGCGTTCGTGGTCTGGTGGAGCAGGCTCTGGAGCCGCTGAACCTGCCTGAGCCTGAAGACGATGGTGGGCCGCAGGAAGGGAGCGGCCCGGTCAAGCTGGCCGTTGCGGGGCGTCCCAACGTTGGCAAATCCACCTTGATCAACACCTGGCTGGGCGAGGAGCGCTTGGTGGCATTCGATATGCCGGGCACGACGCGCGATGCCATCTCCGTTCCGTTCGAGCGGCAAGGACAGAAGTTTGAGCTGATTGATACGGCTGGCTTGCGGCGCAAGGGGCGGGTGTTCGAAGCTATCGAAAAGTTCTCGGTAGTGAAGACCCTGCAGGCGATTGAGTCTGCCAACGTCGTGCTGCTGCTGCTCGATGCCACCCAGGGTGTGACGGATCAGGACGCACACATTGCCGGCTACATCCTCGAAAGTGGCCGTGCCGTGGTCATTGCGGTGAATAAATGGGATGCGGTAGACGACTACCAGCGCCAGATGCTGGAGCGTTCGATCGAGACGCGGCTGTCGTTCCTGAAGTTCGCCAACCTACATTTCATCTCGGCACAAAAACGCCAGGGGCTGGGCCCGGTGTGGACTTCGATCGTACAGGCCCACAAGGCAGCCACTTGCAAGATGCCGACACCCATTTTGACCCGGCTGCTGCTGGAGTCCGTGCAGTTCCAAACACCTAAGCGTGTGGGGGGCTACCGGCCCAAGATGCGCTATGCGCACCAGGGCGGAATGAATCCGCCGTTGATCGTCATTCACGGCAATTCGCTGGAACTGGTCACCGATGCGTACAAGCGCTTCCTCGAAGGCCGGTTCCGCAAGGAGTTCAACCTTGTGGGCACGCCGCTGCGCATTGAGATGAAGACCTCGCACAATCCGTTCGTGGACAAGGAGTAGCGGCGAAAGCCCTTGAGTCCCGAATAAGCGATGCGCTGTGGTAAGGTGGCGTATTACAACAACATTCTTGAACACGGAGAATATCGTGAGCAACAAAGGCCAACTCCTCCAAGACCCGTTCCTGAACGCGCTGCGCCGCGAGCACGTGCCGGTCTCCATCTATCTGGTCAACGGCATCAAACTGCAGGGACAGATCGAATCCTTTGACCAGTACGTTGTGCTGCTGCGCAACACCGTGACGCAAATGGTCTACAAGCACGCTATCTCCACCATTGTTCCGGGCCGGGCTGTGAATTTCTCCACGGCGGACAATGCGGACGGCGACGCCAGCGTTTCCTGAGTTTGCGCTCTACTACCGCCCCCCGTACGTGCGGGGATGCTGGCCCAGAGGAGGGCTTTCGTGGGTTCTGATGCTTCGGCGCAGCACAAAGGCGCTGCGGTAGTTTTGGTCGGGGTAGATTTCGGTTTGCCCCACTTCGATGCCGAACTCGAAGAGCTGGGTTTGCTGGCACAAACCGCTGGTCTGGATCCCGTGGCCCGGTTGACTTGCAAGCGCAAAGCGCCCGATGCTGCTCTTTTTGTGGGCAGTGGCAAAGCGGATGAAATTCGTCTGCTGGTGCAAATGCATGGCGCGGTGGAGGTGCTTTTCGATCAGGCGCTGAGCCCGGCCCAGCAGCGCAACCTGGAGCGCCACCTGGAAGTTCCTGTCTATGACCGCACCCTGCTCATTCTGGAAATTTTTGCCCAGCGCGCGCGCAGCCATGAAGGCAAACTTCAGGTTGAGTTGGCGCGGCTGCAGTACCTGAGTACGCGCCTTGTGCGCCGCTGGTCGCACCTTGAGCGACAGCAGGGCGGCATCGGCATGCGAGGCGGTCCTGGAGAGACGCAGATCGAGTTGGACAAGCGCATGATTGGGGACGCGATCAAGCGTACCCGGGAACGTTTGCTCAAAGTCAAGCGCCAACGCTCGACGCAGCGCCGCCAGCGTGAGCGCCGTGACACCTTCAACATCTCCCTGGTGGGGTATACGAACGCAGGCAAGTCGACGTTGTTCAACGCACTGGTCAAGGCGCGCGCCTATGCCGCTGACCAACTTTTTGCCACCTTGGATACGACCACGCGGCAGTTGTACTTGGTTGATGCGGGTCGGTCGGTGTCGTTGTCGGATACGGTGGGTTTCATCCGCGATTTGCCTCACGGTCTGGTCGATGCATTCCAGGCCACCTTGCAGGAGGCCGTGGATGCGGATCTTCTTCTGCATGTGGTGGATGCTGCCAATCCGCATTTCCCGGAACAAATTCAGCAGGTACAAAAGGTGCTGGCTGAAATCGATGCCGTGGATATCCCCCAGTTGCTGGTGTTCAACAAGCTCGATGCGCTCGCGCCGGAGCAGCGGCCCCTACAGTTGCAAGATAGCTATGAGATGGATGGTCGACCTGTGCCGCGCGTATTCCTGAGTGCGCGTACAGGAGAAGGGCTGCAGGCGCTGCGCCAGCAATTGACCGCGACCGTGATCGCTGAGCGGGGCCGGGGCATGACCCCTGGCATTGCTCCTGAATTACCGGAGGATCTGGTCTGATTGGGCAGAATGCCCGATTGCCCTGCATCCAACAATTCTGAGACATTGCATGATTTTTCCAATTTGCGCCCCGCGTTGGGCGATGCTGCCGCAGCGTATCCGGGGAATGTTCAATTTGAACGATCCGCGTTGGGGCCGTGGTGATGACAAGCCGGCGGACGATGCCCATCGGCCGGACGACCGTCCCCCTCAGGGGCGGCGTAATCCTGGGCCGGGAGGCCAGCCCCCTGATCTGGATGAGCTCTGGCGCGACCTTAACCGCAAGCTGTCAGGCCTGTTCGGCGGTGGCAGTGGGGGCGGGCGTGGCGGCAATGGGGGCGGCTTTCAGCCAGACATGCGCAATGCGGGCATCGGGGCAGGGCTGATCGCAGGTATCGCCTTTGTCATCTGGATGGGAACCGGTATTTTCATCGTCCAGGAAGGCCAGCAGGCAGTGATCACCCAGTTTGGCAAGTACAAGGCCACTGTGGGGGCAGGTATCAACTGGCGGCTGCCCTATCCGATCCAAAGGCATGAGCTCGTTTTCGTGACACAGATCCGCTCTGCTGACGTAGGGCGAGACAGCGTGATCAAAAGCACGGGGCTGCGTGATTCCGCGATGTTGACGGAAGACGAAAACATCGTCGAAATCAAGTTTGCGGTGCAGTACCGTTTGAACGACGCGCGAGCATGGTTGTTCGAGAGCAAGAACCCGGCCGATGCCGTGGTGCAGGCTGCAGAAACAGCGGTGCGCGAGGTCGTGGGCAAGATGCGGATGGATACGGCACTGGCTGAGGAGCGCGACCAGATCGCCCCACGCGTGCGCCAGCTGATGCAGACCATCCTGGATCGCTACAAGATCGGTGTCGAAGTTGTGGGCATCAATCTGCAGCAAGGTGGTGTTCGTCCTCCCGAACAGGTGCAGGCGGCGTTTGACGATGTGCTCAAGGCAGGGCAAGAGCGCGAACGCGCCAAGAACGAGGCGCAGGCCTATGCCAATGATGTGGTGCCCCGTGCAGTGGGTACAGCATCTCGCCTTGGCGAAGAGGCAGCAGCCTACAAGGCGCGTATCGTTGCCCAGGCCCAGGGTGACGGGCAGCGCTTCAGTGCCTTGCTGGCCGAGTACCAGAAAGCGCCCCAGGTCACACGTGACCGCCTGTATCTCGAAGCCATGCAGCAAATCTATGGCAATGTAACCAAGGTGCTGGTGGAGTCGCGCCAAGGCTCGAACCTGCTGTACTTGCCGCTGGACAAGATCATGCAAGGCGTGGCCCAACAGCCGTCCGTGGCTGCGGTCGACGGTCCGCCCGCAGGCCCCAGCTCTGCGCCTGCTGCCGCCCCATCGGGGTTTGGCAATGATTCCCGTACCCGTGACAACAGCCGCTCGCGTGACCGCGAGCTGCGCTAGGAGAGCCTTGTGAACCGAGTCGGTTTTTTTGTTACGACTATTCTGCTGGCACTGGCAATGGCCAGTTCCATGCTCTTCGTGGTGGACCAGCGCCAGTTCGGTGTGGTGTATGCACTGGGGCAGATTAAGGAAGTCATCACCGAACCAGGGCTGAACATCAAGCTGCCGCCGCCGTTTCAGACGGTGGCCTACATCGACAAGCGCTTGCTGACCCTCGACAGCTCTGACACCGAGCCCATGCTCACGGCAGAGAAGCAGCGGGTGGTGATCGACTGGTACGTTCGGTGGCGCATTTCCGAGCCGTCGGAGTACATCCGTAACGTAGGTATGGATGAGAATGCCGGTGCACTGCAACTCAACCGGGTGGTGCGCAACGCCTTCCAGGAAGAAATCAACCGTCGTACGGTGCGTGAGCTGCTCTCCACCAAGCGCGAAGCCTTGATGGCGGATGTGAAGAAGGAAGTGCTTGAAGCGGTGCGTGGCGCCAAGCCCTGGGGCGTGGATGTGGTGGATGTGCGGATCACCCGCGTGGACTACGTCGAAGCGATTACAGAATCGGTGTATCGCCGCATGGAGGCAGAGCGCAAGCGGGTTGCCAATGAACTGCGCTCGACCGGTGCTGCGGAAGGCGAAAAAATCCGGGCCGATGCGGACCGCCAGCGTGAGATCACAGTCGCAAACGCCTACCGTGACGCGCAGAAGATCAAGGGCGAAGGCGATGCCGAAGCCGCACGGGTGTATGCCGAGGCGTTTGGCAAAGATCCGCAATTCGCCCAGTTCTATCGCAGCCTTGATGCGTACAAGGCGAGTTTCAATAAGAAAAGCGATGTGATGGTGGTTGATCCGTCCTCTTCGGAGTTCTTCAAAGCCATGCGCAATGGCGGCAGTGCAGCGACTGCCCCAGCAGCGCCGCGCAAGTAGTCAGCGGCGCGCTACCTGTCATGGAGTGGAGCGACAGCCTTTGGCTTGCCTGCGCCTTGGTGCTCGTGCTGGAGGGTTTCATGCCCTTTGTCGCGCCGTCGCTGTGGCGCAGGACGTTCTTGCAGATCGCGCAGATGCGCGATGGGCAGATTCGCTTCTTTGCGCTGTGCAGCATCCTCGCCGGCCTTTTGATGCTGGTTTGGGCTTGAGGGTCTTGGTTTGTCTCCCCTGACCAAGGTCGCCTGAACCCCAGCCGGTAGAATCGCGTTTTTAACAGCCTCTCCTCCTCCCATGTCTGCTTGGGTCCTCCCGGATCACATTGCCGATGTCCTGCCTTCCGAGGCGCGGCACATTGAAGAACTGCGCCGCGGGCTCCTGGATACGGCACGCAGCTACGGTTATGAGCTCGTCATGCCTCCGATGCTTGAGCACCTCGAGTCTTTATTGACGGGCTCGGGTGAAGCGCTCGATTTGCAGACGTTCAAACTCGTTGACCAGCTTTCAGGCCGTACCCTCGGTTTGCGTGCGGACACCACGCAGCAGGTTGCCCGCATTGATGCGCATTTGCTCAATCGCCAGGCAGTGACCCGCCTGTGCTACTGCGGGCCGGTGCTGCATACCCGCCCGGATCGTCCGCATGCCACGCGCGAGCCATTGCAGTTCGGTGCTGAAATTTACGGCCATCAGGGACTGGAAGCTGACCTTGAAGCGTTGCGCTTGGCGCTTGATTGCCTGCGTGTTGCCAAGGTGCGTGATTTCAGTGTCGATCTTGCCGACGTGCGTCTTGTGCGCAGTCTCTTGGCCGGCCTTCCTGTTACTGCAGAGGTGCTGCGCGGTGTGCATGCAGCGCTGGCCAGTAAGGATGCCAGCGAACTGGCTGCGCTGACGCGTGACTTTCCTTCCGCATCCCGTGACGGTTTGCGCGCCTTGCTGACTTTGTACGGCGACATCCAGGTGCTCGATGAGGCTGAAAAAGCCCTGCAAGGCATAGCTGGAGCGCGCGAGCTGCTATCAAATTTGCGTGTTGCTGCATCTCGCTTGGGGGAGGTGCCCGTCACATTTGATCTGGCGGATCTGCGTGGGTATGCCTACTACAGCGGTATGCGTTTCGGCATTTATGCCCGTGGTGCGAGCGATGCGTTGGTGCGCGGCGGCCGCTATGACGAGGTAGGCGCGGTATTTGGGCGCAACCGTCCTGCCGCTGGGTTCAGTCTCGATATTAAGCAACTGGTGGCGGTGGTGCCTCCGCATCCACTCAAGGCGGCCATTCGTGCGCCTTGGAGCGAGGCAGCGGATTTGAACGCAGCTATCGCGGCTTTGCGTAGTCAGGGCGAAACTGTGGTCTGCGTGCTACCAGGCCATGACAGCGGAGTGGATGAGTTCCGCTGCGATCGTGAGTTGGTGTGCATAGCGGGCCAATGGGTCGTGCGCACGCTTTGATGGATTCAAGAAATCAACCGGATTTGGACATGAAAACGAACAAAGGTCGCAACGTCGTCGTGGTCGGTACCCAGTGGGGTGACGAGGGTAAAGGAAAGCTGGTCGACTGGCTTACCGAAAGTGCCCAGGGCGTGGTCCGTTTCCAAGGGGGGCACAACGCAGGCCATACCTTGGTGATCAACGGTGTGAAGACAGCTTTGCATCTGATCCCTAGCGGGATCATGCGTCCTGGCGTCAAGTGCTATATCGGTAATGGCGTCGTACTGTCCGCCGCCAAGCTGTTCGAGGAGATCGAAGGTTTGGAGAAGGCGGGGGTGGAGGTGCGTTCGCGTCTGCGTGTCAGTGAGGCCTGCCCGCTGATTCTGCCGTTTCACGCTGCACTGGATGTAGCCCGTGAAGCCGCGCGCGAGCAAGGCGGGGCAGAAAAGATTGGCACCACAGGCCGCGGCATTGGCCCTGCCTACGAAGACAAGATCGCCCGTCGCGCGCTGCGGGTGCAAGATCTCAAGTACCCTGAACGCTTCGCTGCCAAGCTGCGCGAATTGTTGGCGCTGCACAACCATGTGCTGCAGACATTCTTGGGTTCGGGGAGCTTTACCTTTGGCGATGCCCTCAAGCCTTACATCCGTGATGGTGCTGTGCAGTTCGAGCCCGTCTATGAGGAAGCCATGCGCCATGCGGAGTTGCTCAAACCCATGATGGCTGATGTGTCCCGTGAGCTCAATGAAGCCCACCAGGCAGGCGGTAATCTACTGTTCGAAGGGGCGCAGGGTACGCTTCTGGACGTAGACCATGGCACTTATCCCTATGTGACGTCGAGTAACTGCGTGGCCGGCAATGCTGCTGCAGGGTCTGGCGTTGGGCCCGGCATGCTGCATTACATCTTGGGGATCACCAAGGCCTATTGCACACGCGTCGGTGGAGGGCCATTCCCGACGGAACTTGATTGGGAAAAGCCTGGTACGCCGGGCTATCACATGAGCACCGTGGGCGCTGAAAAGGGCGTGACGACGGGCCGTAGCCGCCGCTGTGGCTGGTTCGATGCGGCCTTGCTCAAGCGCAGTGCACAGGTTAATGGCTTGTCGGGTTTGTGCATCACCAAGCTTGACGTGCTCGATGGCTTGCAAGAGCTCCAGCTGTGTGTGGGCTACGAGCTTGACGGCGAGCGCATTGATCTTTTGCCCATGGGGGCAGACGAAATTGCGCGCTGCAAACCGATCTACGAAACGCTTCCTGGCTGGAGTGAGTCGACGGTCGGCGTCACTGTGTATGAGCAACTGCCGCAGAGCGCACGCAATTATTTGGAGCGCATCACCCAGGTCACGGGCGTGCCTATTGCCATGATCTCGACCAGCCCGGATCGGGATCACACCATCATGATGACCCATCCTTACCAGGCTGGTTGATCAGACTCAGGAGCCTTTCATGTTGACCGAAGACGGCAAGCATCTGTACGTAAGCTACGACGAGTACCACAACCTGATTGAGAAGCTCGCGCTCAAGGTGTATCAGTCCGGATGGGAGTTTGACACCATCCTGTGCCTGGCGCGCGGAGGCCTGCGCCCAGGCGACATCCTGAGTCGTATTTTCAATAAGCCCCTGGCCATCATGTCGACGAGTTCGTACCGTGCCGAGGCTGGCACGGTGCAGGGGCACCTAGACATTGCGCGTTTCATCACCACCCCCAAGGGCGAGATTGCGGGGCGCGTGCTGTTGGTCGACGATTTGGCTGACTCGGGACACACGCTCAATGCGGTCATCAAGATGCTCAAGACCAGCTACGCACCGATCACCGAATTGCGCAGTGCCGTCATCTGGACCAAAGGGGTGTCGACCTTCACGCCCGACTATTCGGTGGAGTTTTTGCCGACCAACCCTTGGATCCATCAGCCTTTTGAGGGCTATGACAACATGCACCCGGACAAGCTCCTAGAGAAGTGGAAGGTCTGACGCTTCCCTACGTGTCATCAAGACAAAGAGCCCTTCAAGGGCTCTTTGTCTTTGTGTGCAAGAAAAAGTGTGGAGCGTCTTCTTTTCGGCATTTTGAAGTCCCCTCGAATTTCTGAGCCAATCAGAAGTAGAGGTTGGGGAACAGTTTGACACGGTACTCAACCGGTGGGATGCGGCCGAGGGCTTCATGGGGGCGATGGTGGTTGTATCGGTGCAGCCAGTCGGCCGTCATGTCACGCACCTCCTGCAGGTTGTCAAAGACGTAGCAATCGAGCACCTCGGTACGGTAGGTCTTGTTGAATCGTTCGACATAGGCGTTCTGCGTGGGCTTGCCAGGCTGGATATGGTTAAGGGCAATGCCCTTGGACTTCGCCCATTCGGACAGGGCATGGGCGATGAACTCGGGGCCGTTGTCCAGGCGAATCGACAGTGGCGCACCACGCACCTCCACCAGTTCGTTTAGGGCCCGGATGACGCGAGTAGCCGGTAGGCTTGTGTCGACCTCGATGCGCAGGCCCTCGCGGTTGAACTCGTCGATGACGTTGAAGGTCCTGAAGCGCCGGCCAGACCACAAGGCATCGGCCATGAAGTCGCAGCTCCAGCCCTGGTTGGGCTGAGCTGCCGCGTGCAGGGGCTGCTTGATGCGCGCTGGCAGCCGTTTCTTGCCACGACGTGGCAGGTTCAGCCGCAGCTCGCAGTACACGCGCCAGAGCACCGTCTTACCCCATGGCTTGCCCTGGTGGCGGGCACTGTCGTACAGCAACCCGAAGCCGTGGCGCGGGTTGAGCGCCATGTAGGCCTGGATGAAGGTGATGACCCCGCAGGCGTCGCGTGCAATGGGTCGGTAGCGCAGCGTGGAGCGGGCAATGCCGCTGGCCTGGCAGGCGCGGCGCTGGCTCATGCCGTGCTCGACCATAAGACCTTGGACAACCATCTCGCGACGCTCCGGGGTCAGAGCTTTCGGTCAACAACGTCCTTGAGAGCGTGGTGCATCAGTGCCAG
>NZ_CYIG01000014.1 GCF_001298675.1 Paenacidovorax caeni | reverse complement strand
GCGTCCGCAGGGCGTCAAATGGGCGTGCCGCTGGCTCATAACGCCGGAATTTGCCGGCGAATCGAGCTGCCATCGTCGCTTCGATCCGCATCGCGAAACTCAACGTGCCTCAGTCAGCTCGGACACGCAGGCGGACTGGGTTTTGCAGACCTTCCCTAGGAGAGGGCACATTTTTTTTGCTGCAGCGCAGCAATTGTGCGAGTATGAAAAAGTGGCCAGGCCGCACGGCACAAAGCCATTTCATAGGGAGTTCACAACCATGTTTTTCAACCATTTCTCGGTGGGCCGCAAGCTATGGGCCCTGGTTCTGGGACTGACGCTGGCGCTGCTGGTCCTGATGGGGGGGCTGCTGTCGCACCTGCTCGATCTCAACGACGAGGCCGCACACGCCGCCCAGCTCAGCGAAGAGCGCATTACCCTCGCCGTGCGCTGGCGGGGCATGGTGGCGCTGGATGTGCACCGCATCGTGGTCCAGATGGGCACCAGCGACACCGCACTGGCCGAGCGCCTGCTGAAGGAATCGAACACCCAGGCCATCACCGAGCTGCAAAGCAAGGTCACCGCACTGGTGAGCTCCACCGAGGGCAAGGCGCAGCTCGACCGCATTGGCGCCGCGCGCAGCCAGGCGCTGGAGGTGATCCGGCAGGCTGCGGCCTTGCGCAGCCAGGGCGATGTCTCTGCCGCCACGGCACTGGTCAACGACAAGCTGCAACCGCTGGTGACGGCCTATGTCGGCGAACTGGACAACTTCATCCAGCTGCAGGAGCGCCGCCGCGACGAAGCCGCCCAGCGCACCCAGGCACAGCGCCAGCGCGCGCTCTGGATCAGTCTGGCGGTGTGCGTCGTGGTCGTGCTGGGCGCCCTGGCGCTGTCCGGCTGGCTGGTGAACTCCCTCACCGAGCCGCTGCAACGCGCCGTGGGCCTGGCGGAAGCCATCCAGGACGGCGACCTGACCCAGGACGTGCACGATGACCGCGGCGACGAGCTCGGCCACCTGCTGCGCGCGCTCTCGGCCATGGGTGCCAAGCTGCGCACCGTGGTCGGTGAAGTACGCATGGGCGTGGAGTCGGTCTCCGCCGCGGCCGGCCAGATCGCCACGGGCAACCACGACCTGTCGGCCCGCGCCGAGCAGACCGCCGCCAACCTGGAGGAAACCGCCGCCAGCATGGAAGAACTCACGGCTACGGTGACGCAATCGGCCGACACCGCACGCCAGGCCAACCAGCTCGCGGCCCAGGCGGCCCAGGCAGCGCAGCACGGCGGTGAGGTGGTGGGGCAGGTGGTGGTGAGCATGGAACACATCACCGAATCGAGCCGCAAGATCGGCGACATCATCGGCGTGATCGATGGCATCGCCTTCCAGACCAACATCCTGGCGCTCAACGCCGCCGTCGAAGCGGCGCGCGCCGGCGAGCAGGGCCGGGGCTTCGCCGTGGTGGCGGGTGAGGTGCGTACCCTGGCGCAGCGCAGCGCAGCGCCGAGGCGGCGAAAGAGATCAAGGGCCTCATCACCACCAGCGTGCAGAACGTCGAGCAGGGCTCGCACCAGGTCGGCCAGGCTGGTCAAAGCATGGGCGAGATCGTCGAAAGCGTGCGCCGCGTGAGCGACCTGATCGGCGAGATCACCGCCTCCACCACCGAGCAGCGCGACGGCATCGGCCAGGTCAACCAGGCGGTGGCCAACCTCGACCAGATGACGCAGCAAAACGCCGCCCTGGTGGAGCAGGCCAGCGCCGCTGCAGCCTCCATGAGCGAGCAGGCCCAGCGCCTGGCGCAGGTGGTGTCGGTGTTCAACGTCGGGGCTTACGCCAGCCAGGCCGCCGCGCCCGCCCGCAGCAATGCGCGCCCGGCGCATGCGCCCGCGCCACGCCCGGTGGCAGCCAAGCCGGCCCACAAGCCCCTGCCCAAGCCCGCCACCAAGGCGGCGCCCGCCCCGGCGGCGACGCGCATTGCCGCACCGGCGAAGCCAGCAACGCCCGCCGCGGACAAGGACGACTGGGAAAGCTTCTGATCAGCCCCGCGCCAGCACCGGCGCCAGCGCAACGCCGGTGTGGGTGCCCAGGCGCACCACGTCTTCGGGCGTGGCCGCTGCCACGATGCGTCCGCCGCCGTTGCCGCCCTCGGGGCCGAGGTCGATGATCCAGTCGGCCTCGGCGATCACGTCCAGGTCGTGCTCAATCACCACCACACTGTGGCCGCCATCAACCAGGCGGTGCAGCACGTGGATGAGCTTGTGCACGTCGGCCATGTGCAGGCCCACGGTGGGCTCGTCCAGCACATAGAGCGTGTGCGGCGCCTTCTGGCCCCGGCGGCCGACGTCGTCGCGCACCTTGGTCAGCTCCGTCACGAGCTTGATGCGCTGCGCCTCGCCGCCGCTGAGCGTGGGGCTGGGCTGGCCCAGGGTGAGGTAGCCCAGGCCTACGTCTTTCAGCAGCTGCAGCGGGTGCGCAATGCTGGGCATGCTGGCGAAGAATCCCACGGCTTCGTCCACCTCCATCTGCAGCACGTCGCCAATGCTCTTGCCGCGCCAGGTAACGGCCAGCGTCTCGGGATTGAAGCGCGCGCCGTGGCAGACCTCGCAGGGCACTTTCACATCGGGCAGGAAGCTCATTTCGATGGTGCGCACGCCCTGGCCTTCGCAGGCGGGGCAGCGGCCTTCGCCCGTGTTGAACGAGAAGCGCCCTGCCGCGTAGCCGCGCGCCTTGGCTTCCAGCGTTTCGGCAAACAGCTTGCGGATGGTGTCCCAAAAGCCAATGTAGGTGGCCGGGCAGCTGCGCGGCGTCTTGCCGATGGGGGTTTGGTCCACCTCCAGCACGCGGTCGATGGTTTCAAAGCCCGACAGGCCGGTGCAGCCGGCCAGCGGCGGCGCCTGGCCGGCGTCCATGGCGTCGCGCCCGGCCTTGGTGGCGCGCTGCTGCACCCAGGCCTGCACGTTGGCCAGCATGACGTCGCGCGCCAGCGTGGACTTGCCCGAGCCGCTGACGCCGGTGACCGCTACCAGGCGCCCCAGCGGCACGCGCGCCGTCACGTTCTGCAGGTTGTGCAGGTGCGCGCCGTGTACGGTCAGCCAGGCCAGCGGCGCTTCACTTTCTGTAGCTGCTGGCGCTTTACCCTTGGGCTTTTCAGATAATTTTTCATCTGAAACTGAATTCTGCAAAGCGCTGGCAGCTCCTATTTCAGGAGCACTGGATGGCACGGCGCGTCGCGGCTGCAGCGGGTGGCGCAGCGCATGCAGCAGGTAGCGGCCGGTTTGCGACTCGGCGGCGGCCTGCACGTCGGCCACGCTGCCCTGGGCAATCAGGCGCCCGCCGCGTTTGCCCGCGCTGGGGCCAATGTCGATGATGTGGTCGGCGCGGCGGATGGTGTCTTCGTCGTGCTCCACCACCACCAGGGTGTTGCCCTTGTCGCCCAGCTTGTGCAGGGCGTTGAGCAGGATCTGGTTGTCGCGCGCGTGCAGGCCGATGGTGGGCTCGTCGAGCACGTAGCACACGCCCTGCAGGTTGCTGCCCAGCTGCGCCGCCAGGCGGATGCGCTGCGCCTCGCCGCCACTGAGCGTGGGCGCGCCCCGGTCGAGCGTGAGGTAGGACAGGCCCACCTCTTCCAGGAACTCCAGCCGGCTCTGGATTTCGGGCAGCAGGTCGCGCGCGATGTCGCGCTCGCGCTGCGCCAGCGTGCCGGGCTGCTGCAGGCTGGCGATCCAGGCACGCAGCGCGCTCACCGAGAGCTGGGCCACCTCAGTGATGGTGCGCCCGGCAAAGCGCACGGCGCGCGCCGTGGCGTTCAGGCGCGTGCCCTGGCAGGTGGGGCAGGCGGCGTCGGCCAGGTCGTCCACCTCGGGTTCGGCAAAAGTGTGCTCGCGGCCTTTGTCCTTGTCGCTGGGCAACGAATCGTCGAGCAGCTTGCGCTGCTCCTTGGTCAGCTTGACACCCGTGCCCACGCAGTCGGGGCACCAGCCGTGCTTGCTGTTGTACGAGAACAGGCGCGGGTCCAGCTCGGCATAGCTGGTGGCGCACACCGGGCAGGCACGCGAGGTGGAAAACACCTGCAGCCGCCCGATGCCGGCCGTGGACTGCCCCTGCTCCAGTGCGTCTTGCAAACCCTGCAGGCTGCTGAGCACATGCACCACGCCCTTACCCAGCTCCAGCGCCTGGGCCAGCTTGCTGCGCAGCAGCGCCTCCTGCGCGGGGGCCATGTCAAGGCTGAACACGGGCAGCTCAATGGTGTGCTCCTTGAAGCGGTCCAGGCGCGGAAAGCCGGTGGTGGGGACGAACTCGCCGTCCACGCGCAGATGCGTGTAGCCGCGCGGGCGCGCCCAGTCGGCCAGCTCGGTATAGACGCCCTTGCGGTGCATGACCAGCGGCGCCAACAGCCCGATGTGCTGCCCGCGGTAGGCTGTGAGCAGCTGCGCGGCAATGCTGTCCATGGTTTGCGGCTGCACGGCCGCGCCGTCGTGCACGCAGTGCTGCACGCCCAGCTTGACGTAGAGCAGGCGCAGGAAGTGCCAGACCTCGGTGGTGGTGCCCACCGTGCTCTTGCGCCCGCCGCGCGACAGGCGCTGCTCGATGGCTACCGTGGGCGGGATGCCGTACACGGCATCGACCTCGGGCCGCCCGGCCGGCTGCACGATGGAACGGGCGTAGGCGTTGAGCGACTCCAGGTAGCGGCGCTGGCCTTCGTTGAACAAAATATCGAACGCCAGCGTGGACTTGCCCGAGCCAGAGACGCCGGTGATGACGTTGAACTTGCCGCGCGGAATGGCCACGTTCAGGTGCTGCAGGTTGTGCTCCTTGGCGTTGACGATTTCAATAACGTTTTTGGCCTCCAACCCTTTACCATCAAGCGCAACCAGCTTCTTTTTCGATAGCACAGCGGGCGCTTCGTGCACCGCGTGGCCGCCCAGGCCCAGGGCCTGCTCGTAGTCGCGCAGCGCCTGCGCGGTGTGCGAGCGCGGGTGCTGGCGCACCTCCTCCGGCGGGCCCTCGGCCACCAGCTGGCCACCGGCGTCGCCGCCCTCGGGGCCGAGGTCGATGAGCCAGTCGCTGGCACGGATCACGTCGAGGTTGTGCTCAATGACGATGAGCGAGTGCCCGGCGTCCAGCAGCTTGCGCAGTGCGCGCATGAGCTTGGCGATGTCGTCAAAGTGCAGGCCGGTGGTGGGCTCGTCGAACAAAAACAGCGTGCCCTTGCGCGCCAGCGGCTGGCGCGACTTGGCCTGGCTGCGCGCCGCCTCGGCCAGGAAGCCAGCGAGCTTGAGGCGCTGCGCCTCGCCGCCCGAGAGCGTGGGCACGGGCTGGCCGAGCTTGACGTACTCCAGCCCTACGTCCTGGATGGGCTGCAGCGCGCGCACCACCTCGCGGTCGGCGGCAAACAGCTGCACGGCTTCGCTCACCGTGAGGTCGAGCACATCGGCCACGTTGAGCGAACGCCCCCCGCGCTCAATGCGCACCTCCAGGATTTCGGGGCGGTAGCGCTTGCCATCGCAGTCGGGGCAGCGCAGGTACACGTCGGAGAGGAACTGCATCTCCACGTGCTCGAAGCCCGAGCCGCCGCAGGTGGGGCAGCGCCCGTCGCCCGCGTTGAAGCTGAACTTGGCCCCGGTGTAGCCGCGCTCGCGCGCCAGCGGTGCGGTGGCAAACAGCTCGCGGACCGCGTCCCAGGCGCCGACGTAGCTCACCGGGTTGGAGCGCGCGGTCTTGCCGATGGGCGACTGGTCCACGAACACGGCATCGCTCAGGTGGTCGGCGCCCAGCAGGCGGTCGTGCGCGCCCGGCGCTTCGGTGGCTTTGCCAAAGTGGCGCAGCAGCGCGGGTGCCAGGATGTCCTGCACCAGCGTGGACTTGCCCGAGCCCGACACGCCGGTGACGGTAACCAGGCGATGCAGCGGAAACTCCACACTCACGTCGCGCAGGTTGTGCTGGCGCGCGCCCTCCAGCACCAGGCGCGGGGTGGACGCGGTGACCATGCGCTTGAGGCCGCTGCCAATCTGCCGCTGCCCGCCCAGGTACTGGCCGGTCAGGGTGTCGGCACGGCGCAGCTGCGCCACCGTGCCGTCGAACACGATCTGGCCGCCGCGCTCGCCGGGCTGCGGGCCCATGTCGATCACGCGGTCGGCGCACAGCATCACGGCCGGGTCGTGCTCCACCACCACCAGGGTGTTGCCGGCATCGCGCAGGCGCAGCATGGCCTGGTTGATGCGGTCCATGTCGCGCGGGTGCAGGCCGATGCTGGGCTCGTCGAGCACGAACAGCGTGTTCACCAGCGAGGTGCCCAGCGCCGTGGTGAGGTTGATGCGCTGCACCTCGCCGCCCGAGAGGGTGCGGCTTTGCCGGTCCAGCGTGAGGTAGCCAATGCCCACGTCGCACAGGTACTGCAGGCGCGTGGCAATTTCGGTGTGCAGCAGCTGCAGCGCCTGGGCCGTGCCGTCCTGCAAGGGCTTTTCGGCTCCAGCGCCCGCCCCACCTGCGTTAGCAGCTATCACATCAGGAGCAAGCCGGGCGAAGAAGCGACGCAGCCGCTCCAGCGGCAGCAGCATCAGGTCGTGCAGGCACAGGCCGGGCAGCGCTTCGAGCTGCGCGCGCGTCCAGGCCACGCCCTGGGGCATGCAGCGCTGTTCCGGGGGCAGCACGGCATCGGCATCTTCGCGGGTGCCAATACGCCACAGCAGGCTCTCGGTCTTCAGGCGCGCGCCGCCGCAGGCCGGGCACGGCGTGTAGCTGCGGTACTTGGACAGCAGCACGCGGATGTGCATCTTGTAGGCCTTGCTCTCCAGGTAGTCGAAGAAGCGCTGGATGCCGTACCACTGCTTGTTCCAGTTGCCTGCCTTGAAGTCGGGCGTGCCGCCAATCACCCACTGCTGCTGCGCCGGCGTGAGCTTGTACCAGGGCGTGTCGCGCGGAATGCCGGCGCTCTCGGCGTGGCGCATGAGGTCGTCCTGCACCTCGGCCCAGGCCGGGGTCTGGATGGCCTTGATGGCCCCGGCACGCAGGGTCAGCCGGTCGTTGGGGATCACCAAGCCCCAGTCCACGCCGATGACACGCCCGAAGCCCCGGCAGGTGTCGCACGCGCCCACGGCCGAGTTGAACGAGAACATTGACGGAATCGGCTCGGCGTAGCGCAGATCGCTGTCGGGGCAATGCAGGCCGGTGGAAAAGCGCCACAGGTCCCAGGCCTCCTCGCCCTGCTGGCAGTACACGGCCAGGCGCCCGCTGCCGCGCTTGAGCGCCACTTCGATGGCCTCCACAGCGCGCGCGCGCTCCACGTTGCCCAGGCGAAAGCGGTCGGCCACCACGTCGAGCAGCTTTTTGCCCTCGTGTTCGCGCTCGGCCTGGATCTTGGTGAAACCGCTGGCCGAGAGCCACTGCGCCATCTGCTCGGGCGTGGTGTTGGCGGGTAGCTCCACAGGGAAAGTGAGCACGATGCGCGGGTCGCCCAGGGCGGCGCAGCGCGCCCCCAGTTCAGCGTAGATGCTGGCGGGCGAGTCGTGGCGCACCGGCTGGGCAGTCTGCCGGTCAAACAGCTGGCCAGCGCGGGCGAACCAGAGCTTGAGGTGGTCGTTCAGCTCGGTCATGGTGCCCACGGTGGAGCGCGAGCTGCGCACCGGGTTGGTCTGGTCGATGGCAATGGCGGGGGGCACGCCTTCGACCTTGTCCACGGCGGGCTTGTCCATGCGGTCGAGAAACTGGCGCGCATACGCGCTGAAGGTTTCCACGTAGCGGCGCTGGCCTTCGGCGTACAGGGTGTCGAACACCAGGCTGGACTTGCCCGAGCCGCTGACACCCGTGACCACCGTCAGCTCCCCGGTGCGGATGTCGAGGTTGAGGTTCTTGAGGTTGTGCTGGCGAGCGCCGTGGATGCGGATCAGGCCCTGGGGTGGCTGGTTCATGGACGGTATCGATGAGGCGTGGGGCGGAACATTCTAGGCCGGCCACCAGCAACCTGGCAGGCGTCCCGGTTTGCCACTGGCCAGGGCACCCCCACAAAAAAGCCCGCACGCGGCGGGCTCGGTCCAGTGGCAGCAGCGCCCACAGGCGCCGCCCGTTATGGCGCACTGGCGGCGGAGGCAGGTACGGCCGCGGGCGCGGTGTCCGGCACATGCATGGCTTCCGCGCCATGCTTCTCGCCACCCATGTCCACCTTGTCGCCGGCCTTCATGATGACGAACAGCGACAACGCCGCGAACAGAATGAAACCGACAGCGATCTTCCACATGGTTTGTCTCCTTGTTATGTACCCAAAGGGCAAAAAAAAGCCCCACACCGCAAGGTGTGGGGCTCGGTGCTTTTAAGCACGCGGCACTGACGCTAGCCAGCGCACCGCCATGCTTAGAAGTTGTGGCGCACGCCCACCGCGAACGAGCTGAAGTCGTCGCCAGCCTGTTTCACGTTGATGTCGCTGCCGGCGCTGTTGTTCACGCGAGTGTAGTAGCCGTACACCTTGGTGCGCTTGCTCAGGTTGTAGTTGTAGCCCAGGGTCCACTGCGTGGCGGCGCTGTCAGCCACGTTGCTCCACTTGTTGGCGTGGCCCAGGTTCACGTGGAACTCGGAAGCACCCATGGTGTACATACCCGCCAGGCGGAAGTTGTTGCGGGTGCCGGCGCCACCAGGAACCAGCAGCTGGTTGTCGTCCTTGTTGCGCTGGTAGTAGCCGCCGACCGTGAACTGGCCGAAGGTGTAGGCAGCGCGCAGGCCCAGTTGGTAGTTGCTGTTCACATAGCTGTAGCCAGCGCCCAGGGCCAGAGCGCCCAGGTTGTAGTTGGCAGCCAGGTCAAAGCCGTTCTTCTCAGGCAATTTACCTACAACCGTGTTGCCATCGTACAGATCACCCTTCTCATGCAGGCTGACTGCAGCATCGATCACCAGGCCACCCAGGCTCGGCGAACGGTAGCCCACCTTGTTCTTCGAGCCCAGGCCGCCGAACCACACCGGGTCGTAGTACAGCGCGTCGGAAGAAGAACCGGTGTCGTGGTTGTGCATGCTCACGAAGTCAGCGGTAGCGTAGTAAGACTCGGGCATGAAGTTGCCCAGGCGCACCATGCCGAAACCGCCAGACAGGTTCACTTCGCTTTGACGGCCGAAGTTGATGCCCGTGCCAGAAGCCAGGCCAGGCCAGCCCGTGCCAGCGCCGGTGTCAGAGGCAAAACCTGCTTCCAGCTGGAAGCCGGCCTTCAGGCCACCGCCCAGGTCTTCCACGCCCTTGAAGCCGATGCGGGAAGCGTTGTTGAACATACCGGTGGTGGTGACGTCGCCGGCCTTTTGGCGCTCAACGCTGGTGTTGACGCGGCCGTACAGCGTGACGCTGCTTTGTGCCATGACGGAAGTGGCGCCAACAGTAGCCAGCAGGGCCAGCAGCAGATGGTTCTTTTGCATGTGATTTCCTTGAATGCTTGTATTCATCGATAAGGTGTAGGGGCAGGGCTGGCAGGGGTCTCCGGACAACACACATGCAACTACTGCCGAAATTTTAGGCGCTTGGCCCGGCGATCCGGGCCAAGCGGCTCCAAAGTGATGCGCATCTGCAACATTTCACGCGCAAATTCGGCGAATCCGCGCAGGCTGTCATGCAGAAGACGCATTCCTCAAAACACCGAGAACGGCGCCTCAGTCGTTCGCGTAGATGTCCACGTCCTTGGTCTCACGCAGGAACAGCGTGCCGATCACCACGGTGATACCCGCGATGATGATCGGGTACCACAGGCCGTTGTACATGTTGCCGGTCTGCGCCACGATGGCAAACGAGGTGGTTGGCAACAGGCCGCCAAACCAGCCGTTGCCGATGTGGTAGGGCAAGCTCATCGAGGTGTAGCGGATGCGCGTGGGGAACATTTCCACCAGCATGGCGGCGATGGGGCCGTACACCATGGTCACCAGGATGACCAGGTAGGTCAGGATGACGATCATCATCACCTTGTTCATTTTCGCGGGATCGGCCTTGGCGGGGTAGCCGTCGGCCTTCAGCGTTTCCGCCACGGCCTTCTTGAATTCGGCGTCCTTGGCCTTGGCCTCTTCTGCCGAAATGCCCTTGGAGGTGTAGCTGGGAATAGTGTGGCTGCCGATCTTGATCACCGCCGGCGTACCGGCCGGTGCCACTTCGTTGTCATAGCTCACCGAGCTGGCGGCCAGCACCTGCTTGGCCACGTCGCAAGAGCTGGTGAACTTGGCGGTGCCGGTGGGGTTGAACTGGAACGAGCATTCCGCCGGGTCGGCGACAACGACGACCTTGTTCTTGGCCTGCGCGGCGGCCAGGTCGGGGTTGGCAGCCTCGGTCAGCGCCTTGAACACGGGGAAGTAGGTCACGATGGCCAGCGCGCAGCCCAGCATGATGATGGGCTTGCGGCCGATCTTGTCGGACAGCGAACCGAAGACCAGAAAGAACGGCGTGCCCAGCACCAGAGCGCCAGCGATCATCAGGTTGGCCGTCACGGCATCCACCTTGAGCTGCTGCGTCAGGAAGAACAGCGCATAGAACTGGCCGGTGTACCAGACCACGGCCTGCCCGGCGGTCAGGCCGAACAGGGCGAGCAGCACGATCTTCAGGTTCTTCCACTGGCCGAAGGATTCGGACAGCGGCGCCTTCGAGGTCTTGCCCTCCGCCTTCATCTTCTGGAAGGCGGGCGACTCGGACAGCTGCATGCGAATCCACACCGAAATGCCCAGCAGCAGGATGGACACCAGGAACGGGATGCGCCAGCCCCAGTCGTTGAACACGGCCTCGCCCATGACGGTGCGCGTGCCCAGGATGACCAGCAGCGACAGGAACAGGCCCAGCGTAGCCGTGGTCTGGATCCAGGCGGTGTAGGCGCCGCGCTTGCCGTGCGGTGCGTGCTCAGCCACATAGGTGGCGGCACCGCCGTACTCGCCGCCCAGCGCCAGGCCCTGCAACAGGCGCAGGATGATGAGGATGATGGGCGCGGCCACGCCGATGCTGGCGTAGTTGGGCAGGATGCCGACGATGAACGTCGAGATGCCCATGATGAGGATGGTCACCAGGAAGGTGTACTTGCGCCCGATCATGTCGCCCAGGCGGCCGAATACCAGTGCGCCGAAGGGCCGCACGATGAACCCTGCCGCGAAAGCCAGCAGCGCGAAGATGAACCCCGAGGTTGGATCCAGCCCTGCGAAGAACTGTTTGGCGATGATGGCCGCCAGAGATCCGTACAGATAGAAGTCGTACCACTCGAACACTGTGCCGAGCGAGGACGCAAGAATCACTTTGCGTTCTTCGGGGGTCATGGGGCGCGCAGCCACCTTCCCCGCGCCTTGAGCCGCGTTGATAGCCATTGCTTTGTCTCCTGTATTTATGAAATCGCAGGCTTTTTTTGCTGCCTGCAAAACCACTATCAGGCGCTCGACTGACGCCGTACTGACGCATTGCTTACACAACCTGACGCCCTGCTGAACCGAGACTTACAACCCCCACGGTAACCCTTATCAGGCGTTTTTTGATGTGAAAAACAGACCTAAATCACACCAAAAGCCGCGAAATTGCTGCGATGCAGCGCGTAAGCAAGCGGTCAGTACGGGTTCGCAGAATCCGCCCGTTTGCACAAGGCCGCATGCCTTGCGCGGCACTATCCACCTAGAGGAGACAAACATGAGTGACCCGGTAGTTGAAAAGATTCAACGCCATCCGAAGTACCAGGAGCTGCGCGCCCGACGTACCCCGCTGGGGGTCGTGCTGAGCATCCTGATGCTGGTCGTGTACTACGGCTACATCGGCCTGATCGCCTTCGACAAGCCCTTCCTGGCCAAGCCCATTGGCGCGGGCGTGACCTCGCTCGGCATCCCCATCGGCATGGGCGTGATCCTGTTCACCATCGCCATCACGGTGTACTACGTGCACGTCGCCAACAGCAAGTTCGACGCACTGACCGAACAAATCATGAAGGACGTCACGAAATGAGCGGCTCCAAGACTCTCGCCAGCGCAGCGCTGGCACTTGCCGGCCTCGGCGCCATGGCGGCTGCGCATGCCGCCGGTGGCGACGTGGGCCAGGCAGCCAAGCAGTCCACCAACTGGACGGCCATCGTCATGTTCGGCCTGTTCGTCGCCGGCACCCTGTGGATCACCAAGTGGGCCGCCGCCAAGACACGCTCGGCAGCGGACTTCTACACCGCCGGCGGCGGCATCACCGGCTTCCAGAACGGCCTGGCCATCGCGGGCGACTACATGTCGGCTGCTTCGTTCCTGGGCATTTCCGCAGCGGTGATGGCTTCGGGCTATGACGGCCTGATCTACTCCATCGGCTTCCTGGTGGGCTGGCCCATCATCACCTTCCTGATGGCCGACCGCCTGCGCAACCTGGGCAAGTTCACCTTCGCTGACGTGGTGGGCTACCGCTTCGAGCAGCCCCCGATCCGCATGTTCGCGGCCTCGGGTACGCTGATCGTGGTGGCGTTCTACCTGATCGCGCAGATGGTTGGCGCCGGCCAGCTCATCAAGCTGCTGTTCGGCCTGGAGTACTGGATGGCCGTGGTCATCGTCGGCGCGCTGATGATGGTGTACGTGCTCTTCGGCGGCATGACGGCCACCACCTGGGTGCAGATCATCAAGGCCTGCCTGCTGCTCGCTGGCGTAACGTTCATGGGCTTCATGGTGATGGCGCAGTACGGCTTTAGCCCCGAGGCGCTGTTCGCCAAGGGTGTCGAAGTGCGCTCGCAAATCGCTGCCAACGCAGGCAAGACGCCCGAAGAAGCGGCCAAGGCAGGTCTGTCCATCATGGGCCCCGGTGGCTTCATCAAGGACCCAATCTCGGCCATCTCCTTCGGCATGGCGCTGATGTTCGGCACCGCCGGCCTGCCGCACATTCTGATGCGCTTCTTCACCGTGCCCAACGCCAAGGAAGCACGCAAGTCGGTGGGCTGGGCCACGGTGTGGATCGGCTACTTCTACATCCTGATCTTCATCATCGGCTTCGGCGCGATCACCCTGGTGCTCACCAACCCCGAAATGTCCGACACGGTCAAGGGCGTGATCAAGGGCGGCGCAGGCACGGCCAACATGGCCGCGGTGCTGGTGGCCAAGAGCGTGGGCGGCGACATTTTCTACGGCTTCATCTCGGCCGTGGCTTTCGCCACCATCCTGGCCGTGGTGGCTGGCCTGACGCTGTCGGGCGCCTCCGCCGTGTCGCACGACCTGTACGCCACCGTGATCAAGAAGGGCAAGGCCGACAACGCCGCTGAACTGAAGGTGTCGCGTGTCACCACGCTGGCGCTGGGTGTGGTGGCGGTGGTTC
This sequence comes from Paenacidovorax caeni, assembly GCF_001298675.1. Classification (GTDB taxonomy): domain Bacteria; phylum Pseudomonadota; class Gammaproteobacteria; order Burkholderiales; family Burkholderiaceae_C; genus Paenacidovorax; species Paenacidovorax caeni. The sequence continues at coordinate 66,066 of NZ_CYIG01000014.1, read as the reverse complement.
TGGGTATCGCCTTCGAGAAGCAGAACATCGCCTTCATGGTGTCCCTGGCATTCGCCGTGGCGGCATCGGCCAACTTCCCGCCGCTGATCCTGTCCATCCTGTGGAAGGGCTGCACCACGCGCGGCGCAGTGATTGGCGGCTTCATGGGCCTGATCTCCTCGGTGGGCCTGACCATCGTGTCGCCCTCGGTGTGGGAAGCCACGCTGGGCAACCCCGCCGGCTCGGCGCTGTTCCCCTACTCCTCGCCGGCCCTGTTCTCGATGATCGCTGGCTTCGTGGGTGTGTGGCTGTTCTCCCTTACGGACAGCAGCGCACGCGCCGCCAAGGAGCGTGAGGCCTTCGCAGCGCAGCAAGTGCGCTCGGAAACCGGCCTGGGTGCCGCAGGGGCCTCGGGCCACTGAGCGCGGAGCATCCGCCACGCAAAAAAGGGGCCTCGGCCCCTTTTTTCTCTTCAAGCAAAAAATGCCTCTAGCCCTTACAGGGTAAGCGCTGCAAGCTCTTATTTTGTGAGCATCGGTGCAACGCGCAGCGGGATCGTCACCGGCCCATCGTTGACCAGGTGCACCTGCATGTCGGCCGCGAACACGCCTGTAGCGACCTGTGGGTGCGCAGCACGCGCCTGGGCCACGAAATGCTCGTACAGCCTGCGTCCCTCGGCCGGGGCCGCCGCCTGGGTGAAGCTGGGCCGGTTGCCGCCCGAGGTATCGGCCGCCAGGGTGAACTGGCTCACGATCAACAGGCCGCCGCCCACATCCTGCACGCTGCGGTTCATCTTGCCAGCCGCGTCGCTGAAAACACGCAGCTTCAGCAGCTTGGCGAGCAGCTTGTCCGCCTCCGCCTCGCCATCGCCCTGCTCGGCACACACCAGCGCCAGCAGGCCAGGGCCAATCTCGCCAACCACGGCGCCCGCAACCTCCACGCGCGCCTGGCACACGCGCTGCAGCAGGGCCATCATGCGGACCTGCCTTGTGCTTCGGACTGCTCGAACACCGTCTCCGCTCCCACGGGCAACAGCTCGATGGTGGCATGCAGGCCGGGCACGGTGTCCATCAGTTCAGACTCGACCGCAGCACGCGCCTGCGCCGCGCGGCCCAGCGTCCAGCCTGCGGGCACATGCATGTGCAACTGCACATAGCTGCGCATGCCGGCACGGCGCGACACCAGGCTGTCGAAACGCACCACATCGGCGCTGGCCTGGCTGTGGCGCAGCAGCACGGCCTCGATCTGATCGATCAACTCCTGTTCCACCGCCTCGTCCATCAGCCCCTGGGCGGCACGCCACACCAACGCGCCACCCTCGTACAGGATGTTCAGCGCCACGCCGATGCCCACGAGCGGATCGAGCCACAGCCAGCCCGTGGCCTGGGCGGCTATCAGCCCAATGACCACCCCGACAGACGTCCAGACGTCGGTTACCAGATGGCGCGCATCCCCCTCCAGGGCCACTGCGCGGTGGCGCCGCGCAGTACGAAACATGGCCAAGGCCAGCAGCCCGTTGAGCCCGGTACTCAGCATGGACAGCGCCATGCCCCAGCCGAGCTGCTCCAGCGGCTGCGGATGCAACAGGCGCTGCACCGAGGCCCAGACAATCGCCATGCTCGCACCCACGATGAGGATGCCCTCGAAGCCTGAGGAGAAATACTCCGCCTTGTGGTGACCATAGGGATGCTCGACGTCGGCCGGGCGCTCGGCCACCGTGACCATGGCCAGCGCAAACATCGCCCCCGCCAGGTTGACGAAGGCCTCCAGGGCATCGGACAGCAACCCGACCGACCCGGTGACCCACCAGGCCAGCGTCTTGAGCACGATCGTGAGCAGTGCCACCACGACGGACACGCGCAGCAGGCGGCGTGGCGTCATCCAGGCACCCATGGAAGCGGGGATGAATACAGACACAGGACAAACAACCGGCGAAAGAACAGTGCCCGATTACAACAGATGCCCCTCACACCAGGGACAGTACGGCAACGAACACCCCCGTGTGCAAAAGCACACCGCCCCCCGCCGCCACGGCGTAGTGCCAGCCACCGCTGGCCCAGGCCACGGCACATTTGCTCAGCGCATGCACCGACAGCGCCGCCGCCAGCGCCCCTTGCAGCCCGGGCCCCGCAGCGTCCTGCGGGCGCCCCTGCACCAGCACCGCGGCTACAGCCGCATGCACGTCAGCCAAGGCCGCCAGCAGCGTACCAGCGAGCAAGCCCGCCTCCCCCCACCACAGCCTCAAGGCGTAAACCAGCACCTGGATGCCCGTAAGCAGCACCGCAATCAGCAGAGCGTCACGCAGCCGGAACATGGGCGCGTCCTGCTCCGGCGCGGCCCATGCCACCGGACCTGCTGCCCGGGTGCGCAGCAGCGCCCAGCCCCACAGTGCCGCCGCAAGCGCTCCGGCCAGCGCGGGCGCCCACAGGCGGCCCAGCCACTGCGGCTGGACCGTGGCAGCCACCGCCAGAATCTGCACCATGGTGGCCACGCACGACAGCGCCGCAGCACCGCCCTGGCGCCGCGCGGGCTCTCGACCCTCGCGCACCGCCACACCCAGGCTGGCAATCGTGGCCGTGCTCGACACGAAGCCCGAGGCCAGCGCTGAGAGCACCAAGGCATGGCGCGCGGCCAGCAGCCGCCGCCCCAGATGCGCCAGCGACTGGATCAGCAGCAGCACAAGCACCAGCCGCACCACCACCTGCGGATTCAGCACCTCACCCCACAGAGGCCGGTGCGGCGCCAGCGGCAGCACAAGCAACGCCAGCGCCGCCAGCACCAGTGCACCGCGCACCTCGGCAGGGCGCAGCCAGTCGCGGGCGAAACGGTGCAGTGCATCGCGCGCAGCCAGCAGCCCTGTGGTCACCACCGCCAATGCCGCACCAAAGGGCAGGCTGTGGGCACACACCACACCGATCACATAGGCAAGCCACAGGGCGACCTCAGTGGTCACGCCCGGATCACCAGAGCGGTCTCGCACATACGCGGCCACGGCCAGCGCCGCCACCAAGGCCGCACCCACTGCCACCAGCGCCATGCCCCCCCACAGGGCTGCCGCCGCGCCACCCAGCGCGGTGAGCGCAAAGGTGCGCACGCCGGCGAAGGCCCGGAACGGCCCCCTGCCCTTGCGCCGCTCGCGCTCGATGCCCATCAGCAAGCCGCTACCGAGCGCACCTGCCAGCACTGCGGCGGCCGACGTGATTTCACCCATGGTTTCCATCACCACATTGAAACATGGCAGAAGCGCCGCCAGGCATATTGGCGCCCCAGGGCCCCGCCCTGGCGGTGCCCATCTCAGCACTTTCACCCAGTCACACGCCGCAACGGATCGGCTATAACCGATACAAAGATTGCGTAACACATGCCGGATCACCCCACCACACAGAATCAGGACGGCCTGGAGGCCCGTGACAGCGGGTCGCTGCTGCGTGTGATCGCCGATGCGATACCGGCCAGCATGGCGTACTTCGAAGCGGAGACCCTGCGCTGCCGCTTCGCCAATGAGCGCTACGCCCGCGCCACCGGCCACACAACGGCCTCCATTCTCGGCCTGACGGCACGCGAAACCATTGGCGAGGACGTGTGGCAAAGCATCCAGCCGCACGTGGAGCGCTGCACCAGCGGCCAGCCGGTGCGCCACACCCGGCCACACCGCGATGCCGAAGGGTCGCAGCGCATGCTGGAAGTGCACCTGATTCCGCACCTCCAGGGTGGCAAGCAGTTCGGCACCTTCGTGCTGATCAACGACATCACGCACCACTGGCAGGCCGAGCGGGCGGTGCGCGACAGCGAGGAGCGCATGCGCAAGTTCAGCGCAGCGACGGAAGAGGCCATCGTCTTTCACCGCGACGGCTACATCACCGACGGCAACGAGGCGCTGGAGCGTCTGTGCGGCTACCCGTTGTCCGAAGTGCTGGGAACGATGGTCTTTGACTACATCTGCCCGGAGCACCGTGCCACCGCCATCGCGTACACCCGCGCCCAACGCGAAGACCCCTACGAGGTCAGCATGCTGCACCGCGACGGCCACGCCATTCCCATTGAGGTGGTGGGCAAGACCATGCCCATCGACGGGCAGGAGTACCGCATCGTGGTCGCGCGCGACATCACGCTGCGCAAGCAGGCGCAGGAGCACATGGCCTTCATCGCGCTGCACGACCCGCTGACCCAATTGCCCAACCGCCGCTACCTGATGGAGCAGCTAGAGAATACCCTGGCACGCCTGCGGCGCCAGCACGGGCATGCGGCGCTGCTGTTCATCAACCTGGACCACTTCAAGACCGTCAACGATTCCCTGGGCCACCACACGGGCGACACCCTGCTGTGCGAGATGGCGGCGCGCCTGAAAGCCAGCGTGCGCACCTGCGACCTGGTCGCACGCCTGGGAAGCGATGAATTCGTCGTGCTGCTGCCTGACCTGTCCGAAGCACACGATGCCGCCGCCGTGGCCGACAAGCTGCTTGCGGCCATGGGCGCGCCCTGCATGGTGGGCGGCCTGCCGATCACGCTGTCACCCTCCATTGGCATCAGCCGCTACCCCGAGGACAGCACGGACGCCGAGGAGCTGCTGCGCCACGCTGACCTGGCCATGCACCACGCCAAGGACAGCGGCCGCGCCAACCGACAGTTCTACCAGCACAGCATGGACGGCCGTGCCCCGCTGGAGGAGCTGCAGCTCGAGCGGCTGCTGCGCGATGCCATCCAGCGCCACGCTTTCACCCTGCACTACCAGCCGCAGGTGTGGCTGGACGACGGCCGCCTGGCCGGATTCGAGGCCCTGGTGCGCTGGCAGCACCCCGAGCGCGGCATCGTGGCGCCCGACGAATTCATTCCGTTCGCCGAGGCGCGTGGCCTCATCACCCCCATAGGCCGCTGGGTGCTGCACGAAGCCTGCCGCCAGCTCAAGGCATGGCACGACGCGGGCCTGCCGCAGGTGCCGGTGGCCGTGAACCTCTCGGCCCTGGAACTACGCCAGCGCGACGTTGTGGCCGACATCCGGCAGGTGCTTGACGCCACGGGGCTGGCGCCCAGGTTCCTGGAAATCGAGATCACCGAAACCGTGCTCATGCAGCAGGGCACATCCGCCGCCAGCATGCTCGCGGCCCTGCGCGCGCTGGGGGTGCGCGTGTCCATCGACGACTTCGGCACCGGCTATTCCTCGCTGGCCTACCTGAAGCGCTACCCCATCGACAAGCTGAAGATCGACCGCTCCTTCGTCACCGACACGCCGGGCAGCAGCGACGACGTGGCCATCGTCACCGCCATCATCCAGATGGGGCACAGCCTGCAGCTCCAGGTGGTCGCCGAAGGCATGGAGACTGCCGAGCAGCAGCACATGCTGCGCGCGCTGGGCTGCGACCTTGCCCAGGGGTGGCAACTGTCGCGCCCCCTGGCCGCAGACCAGATCCCCGGCTGGTGGCAGCGCTGGCGGCAGGCCGCCGGCTGACGTCACAACGGCCGTGGACAATAGCGCCATGGCCCTTACCACCACCTTCACCGCTCCCACCCAGCACAGCGACCCGGCCGAGGCGCTGGCGCAAATCCAGCGCATCTACCAGCAGCAGATCGAGCACCTGCGCAGCGCCATGCAGCGCTTCGTGCAGGGAGAAACGCCTGCCCAGCCCGTGCGCGCCTTCTACCCCTGCGTGCGCGTGCACACCAGCACCGTGGCGCGCGCCGCCACCGCGCTGGCCTACGGCTTTGTCGAGGGGCCGGGGCACTACGAAACCACCCTCACGCGGCCCGACCTGTTCGCCTCCTACTATCTGGAGCAGCTGCGTCTGCTGCGCGCCAACCACGGCGTGGTACTGGAAGTCGGCACCAGCAACCAACCCATTCCGATCCACTTTTCGTTCGCTGAGCACGACCACGTCGAGGGCCAGCTCACGCCCGAGCGCCGCATGCTGATGCGCGACCTGTTCGACCTGCCCGATCTCTCGGCCATGGACGACGGCATTGCCAACGGCACCTGGAGTGCCGCACCCGGGCAGGCGCAGCCGCTGTCGCTGTTCACCGCCCCGCGCGTGGACTATTCGCTGCACCGCCTGCGCCACTACACGGGCACGCTGCCCGAGTGGTTCCAGAACTTCGTGCTGTTCACCAACTACCAGTTTTACATCGACGAGTTCGTGCGCCTGGGCCATGCGGAAATGGCCCGCCCCGAAAGCGAGTACATCGCCTTCGTCGAGCCCGGCAACGTGGTCACCCGCCGCACCGGCCTGCCAGCGCAGCCCAGCGACGCCCTGGGCGCACCGCCGCCGCGCCTGCCGCAAATGCCGGCCTACCACCTGGTGCGTGCCGACGGCAGCGGCATCACCATGGTCAACATCGGCGTGGGCCCGGCCAACGCCAAAACCATCACCGACCACATCGCCGTGCTGCGCCCGCACGCCTGGCTGATGCTGGGCCACTGCGCCGGTCTGCGCAATAGCCAGCAGCTGGGCGACTACGTGCTAGCCCACGCCTATGTGCGCGAAGACCATGTGCTTGACGAAGAGCTGCCGCTGTGGGTGCCGATTCCCGCGCTGGCCGAGATCCAGGTGGCGCTGGAGCAGGCCGTGGCCGACGTCACGCAGATGGGCCGCGACGAACTCAAGCGCATCATGCGCACCGGCACCGTGGCCAGCACCGACAACCGCAACTGGGAACTGCTGCCGGACAACCTGCCCCAGCGCCGCTTCAGCCAGAGCCGCGCCGTGGCGCTGGACATGGAAAGCGCAACCATCGCCGCCAACGGGTTCCGTTTCCGCGTGCCCTACGGCACCCTGCTGTGCGTGAGCGACAAGCCGCTGCACGGCGAGATCAAGCTGCCCGGCATGGCCAACCATTTCTACCGCGAGCGCGTGGACCAGCACCTGCGTATCGGCATGCGCGCGATCGCCATCCTGCGCGCCGGCGGTGTGCAGCGCCTGCACAGCCGCAAGCTGCGCAGCTTCGCCGAAGTCGCGTTCCAGTAATTTTTGGGATAAAAAAGGGCTCCAGCGCTTGCCCAGCAAGCGCTGACAGCTCCTATTTTTGATCCAAAAAGTTCTTCAGCATGGCGTGGCCATGCTCGGTGAGGATGCTCTCGGGGTGGAACTGCACGCCTTCAATGGGCAACGTACGGTGGCGCACCCCCATGATCTCGCCGTCCTCGGTCCAGGCAGTGATCTCCAGCGCCTCGGGGCAGCTCGCGCGCTCGATGGCCAGCGAGTGGTAGCGGTTCACCGTGAACTGCGCCGGCAACCCCGCGAACACGCCCTGCTGCGTGGTGGTGATGACGCTGGTCTTGCCGTGCATGAGCTGCTGCGCCCGGACGATCTTGCCGCCGAAGGCCGCGCCAATGCTTTGGTGCCCCAGGCACACGCCCAAAATCGGCAGCTTGCCGGCAAAGTGCTGGATGGCCGCCACCGAAATGCCGGCTTCGGCCGGCGAGCAGGGGCCGGGCGAAATCACCAGCCGATCGGGCGCGCGCGCGGCAATGCCTTCCAGGGTGATCTCGTCGTTGCGGAACACCTCCACCTGCGCGCCCAGTTCGCCAAAGTACTGGACGATGTTGAAGGTGAAGCTGTCGTAGTTATCGACCATCAAGAGCTTCATGGCTGGCCCTCCGGCGTGCGCAGGCGCGCGAACTCGCGGTGTTCGTAGGCAATGTAGGCCTCCATCATGCTGCGGTAGATGGCCTCGATCACGTCGGGCTGCCCACCCTCCTGGACGGCACGGGCGCGTACGCGCGCCACGATGGCCTCGATGCGCTCTTCATCGCGCACCTGGCTGTCGCTCTGCTTGATGCGCGCGGCCTGGGTCATGTAGCCGCCGCGCGTGACCAGCAGGGGCACGAGTACGTCGTCCAGCGCATCGATGTAGCGGCGCACGTCCTCCATGGTGGTGCAATGCTGCGTGTGTTCAATGGCGCGGGTCATTCCAGTCCTTCCTCTACCAGTTCCGCCGCGCGCAGCAGGGCGCGGGCCTTGTGTTCGGTTTCCTTCCATTCCAGCTCAGGCACGGAGTCGGCCACCACGCCGGCAGCGGCCTGCACGTACAGCGTGCCGTCTTTGATCACCGCCGTGCGAATGGCAATGGCGACGTCCATGTCCCCGGCGTAGCTCAGGTAGCCGCAGGCACCGCCGTACAGGCCCCGCTTGGTGGGTTCGAGCTGGTCGATCAGTTCCATGGCATGCACCTTGGGCGCACCGGTGAGCGTGCCCGCCGGAAAGGTGGCCTTGAGCACGTCCATGCTGCTCATGCCGTCGTGCAGGATGCCTTCGACGTTGCTGACGATGTGCATCACGTGGCTGTAGCGCTCGACCACGAAGGCCTCAGTCACCTTCACCGAGCCGGTCTTGGCGATGCGGCCGATGTCGTTGCGCGCCAGGTCGATCAGCATCACGTGCTCGGCACGCTCCTTCGGGTCGTTCACCAGCTCCACCTCGGCCGCTTTGTCCTTCTCGGGCGTGGCGCCGCGCGGACGCGTGCCGGCCAGCGGACGGATGGTGACCTTGGTGCCTTCTTCGGTCAGCTCCTGGCGCACCAGGATCTCCGGGCTCGCCCCCACCACATGGAAGTCGCCAAAGTGGTAGTAGTACATGTAGGGCGACGGGTTGAGCGAGCGCAGCGCACGGTACAACGACAGCGGGCTCTCGGTGTAGCGCTTGTGGATGCGCTGGCCCACCTGCACCTGCATGAAGTCGCCGGCGGCAATCAGCTCCTTGGCGCGCTCCACGGCCGCCAGGTAGTCGGCCTTGGCGAAGCTGCGCTGCGCCGGATGGCTCTCGCTCGGCTTGACCACGGGCGCGCTGACCGAGTACTTGAGCTGCTCCTTGAGTTCGCGCAGGCGCTTCTTGCCCTTGGCATAGGCCTCAGGCTCGGCTGGATTGGCGTAGACGATGAGGTACAGCTTGCCCGACAGGTTGTCGATGACGGCCAGCTCCTCGCATTGCAGCAGCAGGATGTCGGGGCAGCCCAGCGCATCCGGCGGGCAGGTGGCTTCCAGCTTCTTTTCGATGTAGCGCACCGCGTCGTAGCCGAAGTAGCCCGCCAGGCCGCCGCAAAAGCGCGGCAGGCCGGGGCGCAGTGCCACCTTGAAGCGCTTTTGGTAGGCGGCGATGAAGTCCAGCGGATTGCCGCTGGCCGTTTCCACCACCACACCGTCGGTGACGACCTCCGTCTTGGCGTCCGCGCCAAAGCCGCTGGCGCGCAGCAGCGTGCGCGCCGGCAGGCCGATGAAGCTGTAGCGACCGAAGCGCTCGCCACCCACCACGGATTCGAGCAGGAAGCTGTGCTTGCCGCCGCCCTGCGAATGGGCCAGCTTCAGATACAGGGACAGGGGTGTTTCAAGATCCGCGAAGGCCTCGGCCATCAGCGGAATGCGGTTATAGCCTTGGGCCGCCAGGCTCTTGAATTCGAGTTCGGTGATCACGACAGGGGGGCTCCCAACGGGGGCGGCGCGCGTGAGGAGGAGGGAGGGTGGCGCCGCAGTTCATGAGGTCGGCCCGCACAGGGGGCCACGGGTGCACGCTGGGAAGCGCCCAGGTGCCGTCAGGCGTTCAGGCAAGCAGGCTTGCGCCAGGGCCAGGCTCCCCGGTCTGCACAACCTGTAACGAACGCATGGTGGATGAACATGGGCGAAAGTGTAGCAAAGCCGCCCCACCCCTGAGGGCAGCGGGCGCGCCGTCACGCCAAAGCGACACCGACTGCTCGAAAACCCTGTTGCGGCTTGCGCCCGACGCAGCAACAATTAGAAACGCACGATCGTTCTATTTTAAGGAGTCGGGTATGAAATTCCTTCGGCATTGCATCGTCATCGCGGGGGCCGCGTTGCTGGCCAGTGGCAGTGCCGTGGCGCAGACCACCGTGGCCGACGTGAAGTACGAGGAGGCGGCAAGCGTGCAGGGCAAGCCCCTGCTGCTCAATGGCGCCGGCATCCGCTACAAGGCGGTGTTCAAGGTCTACACGGCAGGTCTGTACCTGGAGAAGAAGGCGCAGACGCCGCAGGACATCCAGGCCCTCAAGGGCCCCAAGCGCATGCGCATCGTGATGCTGCGCGAGATCGACTCGGCGGAACTGGGCAAGCTGTTCTCGCGCGGCATGGAAGACAACATGGACCGGGCCGCGTTCTCCAAGCTCGTGCCTGGCGTCGTGCGCATGAGCCAAATCTTCTCCGAGCACAAGAAGCTGCTGCCAGGGGAGGAATTCATGCTCGACTGGATTCCCGGCACCGGCACCGTACTCACCGTCAAGGGCCAGGTGCAGGGCGAACCGTTCAAGGAGCCCGAGTTTTTCAACGCCCTGATGGGCATCTGGTTGGGCCCGCAGCCCGCCGACTGGAAGCTCAAGGACGCCTTGCTCGGCAAGGCCTCCTGAGCGCGTTTACTGCATTCTTTACGGCCTCAGGCCCCGCAAGCAATGAAACTCGGCAACCTCAAAGTAGGCCTGCGCCTGGGCGTGGCGTTTGGCAGCATCCTGTGCATCACGGTCGCCATCGTGCTGTATGCGCAGTCACGTATCAGCGCGCTGCACCAGTCCGCCCAGCGGCTCGCCACCGTCGAGATGGAGCAGCAGGCCCTGGTGGAAGAGTGGGCCACCAGCATCCAGCTCAACTGGGTCCGCACCGAGGCGGCGCTCAAAGCCATCGACCGCGGCTACGTCGATCAACTCGAAGCCGCCATGGCCGCCACCGACAAAGCGGCGGCGCAGACACAGCAGCGCATCAAAGCACTGCTTGCCCAGGCGCCCCAGGCCCAGGCACTGCTTGACGCGATTGCCAAGTCTGGCCAGGCCTACCAGGAGCAGCGCGACACGGTCCGGCACGCCTCCAGCGGCGGCGAGCCCGACATTGCCGGCATGGTCGATCGCGACCTGCGCCCGCGTGCCGACGCCTACCTGCAGGCGCTGGACAAACTGCGCGCGCACATGGGCACGCAGGTACAGGCGGCGCAGGCCGACAACGCCGCGCTGGCCAGCCAGAGCCTGTGGCTGCTGGGCCTGGCCACGCTGGCGGCACTGGCCCTGGGCACGCTGGTGGCGTGGCAGACCACGCGCTCCATCACGCTGCCGCTACGCCAGGGCATCCAGGCGGCAGAGAACATCGCCCGGGGTGACCTGAGCATGCGCATTGCCGTTGCCCAGCAGCGCGACGAGGCGGGCCAGCTGCTGCAGGCCCTGGCACACATGCAGGCGCGCTTGGCCGACACCGTGGCCCACGTGCGCCAGAACGCCGAGGGCGTGGCGACCGCCAGCAGCGAGATCGCCCATGGCAACCACGACCTGTCGGCACGCACCGAGAGCCAGGCCAGCGCCCTGCAGCAAACCGCCGCCTCGATGGAGCAGCTCGGCTCCACCGTGCGCCAGAACGCCGACAACGCTCAGCAGGCCAACCAGCTCGCGCGCAATGCCTCCAACGTGGCGACGCAGGGTGGCGAGGTGGTGGCCCAGGTGGTGGAGACGATGCGCGGCATCCACGACGCCAGCCGCCGCATCGCCGACATCATCGGCGTGATCGACGGCATTGCCTTCCAGACCAACATCCTGGCCTTGAACGCCGCCGTCGAGGCTGCGCGGGCCGGGGAGCAGGGCCGCGGCTTCGCCGTCGTGGCCGGCGAGGTGCGCAACCTGGCGCAGCGCAGCGCTGATGCGGCAAAAGAAATCAAGGGCCTGATCGGTGCCAGCGTGGAGCGCGTGGAACAGGGCTCGCAGCTCGTGGACAAGGCTGGCGGCACGATGGAGGAAGTGGTGACCGCGATCCGCCGCGTCACCGACATCATGGGCGAGATCAGCGCCGCCAGCAAAGAACAGGCGAGCGGCGTGGCCCAGGTGGGCGAAGCCATCACGCAAATGGACCAGACCACCCAGCAGAACGCGGCCCTGGTGGAGCAAAGCGCCGCCGCCGCCGCCAGCCTGCAGACCCAGGCGGGGGAACTGGTACGCGCCGTCGCTGTGTTCACGCTGGAAGCGCAGTCCACGGGCGGCATGCAGGTCCGTGGCAGCGCGTCCACACCCGCCGTGCTGCCGCCGACACACCACCTGCAGCTGTCATCCGCCTGAAACACTGCCCTGGGCAAAAAAGGGCCTTGGGCAGTTCCTCATGGTGCATTCCAGGGGAAGTGGTCTATATTCGTCTCCAATTGTTTCAAAGAACAAAGGAGACATACCAAGCAATGGCTTTACCAACTCAGCGTGACGCGCCGCTTGGCCGCGCTGGTCACGCTGACCCTGCTGTCCATGCTGGCGCTGCTGGCCAGCATGATGGTCTCGGAACGCAGTCTCCTGCTCGATGAACGTGCCGCCAACGTCCGCCAGGTGGTGGAGACAGCGCACGGCATCGCCGTGCACTACCACGCCCTGGCAGCCAAGGGCCAGATGAGCGATGCCGAGGCGCAGCAGCGTGCCATGGAGACCCTGCGACCGCTGCGCTACAGCGGCAACGAATACTTCTGGGTCAACGACATGGTGCCGCGCATGCTCATGCACCCGATCCGTCCCGAGCTGCAGGGGCAGGATTTGAGCAACAACAAGGACCCCTCGGGCAAGCTGCTGTTCGTCGAGTTCGTGAACATCGTCAAGCGACAGGGCGAAGGCTTCATCACCTACCTGTGGCCCAAGCCCGGCAGCGACAAACCGGTGGAGAAGGTCTCCTACGTCAAGGGTTTCGCGCCCTGGGGCTGGGTCATCGGCTCGGGCGTGTACACCGATACGGTGCAAAGCACGTTCCTGAAGCGGCTGGCGCAGGCTGGCGGCATCACCGCCCTGCTGGCGCTGCTGCTGCTGGCCGTGAGCTGGATCATTGCGCACAGCATCTTCCGCCAGCTCGGCGCCGAGCCCGCGCAGCTCAACGCCATCACGCACAGCATCGCCAACGGCGACCTCACCGTCGAGATTCCGCCGACGCGCGACAACAACAGCGTGACGCACGGCATCCGCGCCATGCGCGACAGCATTGCGCACATCGTGCACGACGTACGCCAGGGTGCCGAAAGCGTAGCCACCGCCAGCAGCGAAATTGCCCAGGGCAACCACGACCTGTCGGGGCGTACCGAGAGCCAGGCCAGCGCGCTGGAGCAGACCGCAGCCTCCATGGAGCAGCTTGGCTCCACCGTGCGCCAGAACGCCGATAGCGCCCAGCAGGCCAACCAGCTCGCCCTCAGCGCCACGCAGGTGGCCGAGCAGGCAGGGGGCGTGGTCGGGCAGGTGGTGCACACCATGCGCGACATCGACGCCAGCAGCCACAAGATCGCCGACATCATTGGCGTGATTGACGGCATCGCCTTCCAGACCAACATCCTGGCACTGAATGCCGCCGTGGAAGCCGCGCGGGCTGGCGAGCAGGGCCGGGGCTTCGCCGTGGTGGCCGGCGAGGTGCGCCAGCTCGCGGGCCGCAGCGCCGAGGCGGCGAAGGAGATCAAGACCCTCATCTCTGACAGCGTGGCACGCGTCGAGCAGGGCAGCGCCCTGGCCGACAAGGCCGGTACGACCATGACCGAGGTGGTCAGCGCCATCCGCCGCGTGACCGACATCATGGGCGAGATCAGCGCCGCCAGCCGCGAGCAAAGCGCAGGCGTGGCCCAGGTGGGCGAGGCCATCACGCAGATGGACCAGGCCACGCAGCAAAACGCCGCACTGGTCGAGGAAATGGCCGCCGCCGCCAGCGGTCTCAACACGCAGGCCCTGCAGCTGGTGAACACCGTGGCCACGTTCCGCACCGGCGCGCAGGGTGCCGCCGCACCCGCACCGCACGCCGCGTCTGCCGTTTCATCCGCCGCCATGTCCACCGCGCGACCGCCGGTGCGGCCCGCACCCCGCCCTGCTGCACCAGCACCGGCCGTGCGCACCCACGCCAAACCACCTGCAGCGCCCAAGGCCGCCCTGGCACCGCCACCCGCCCGGCCCGCCCCGCCCGCCCCGCCCGCCGCCACGAGCGATGAATGGGAGAGCTTCTAAAAAGTGAGCTGCCAGCGCTTGCTACGCTTGGTTTTCAGATACATATTGATCTGAATACAAGGCCTAGCAAGCGCTAGCAGCTATGATTTTTGCAATCATTGACCGTGCAACCCGACGCTAGCGCCACGCCGCTCGTTTAGCTTGCCCGAGCGCGCCCGCCCCCACCATGAGCCTTTCCTCCCTACACCATTTGCTGCCCTGGCCGCGCACGCTCCGGCGCAAGGCGCTATGGGCGGCGCTCCTGGTGGCCCTGCTGGCCGTGGGCAACGTCGTCACCATCCAGGTGCTGCTGCGCCGCTCCGACAACCTGGCGGCCACCGTCAACATGGCGGGGAAGATGCGCATGCTGAGCCAGCGCATCGGACTGGAGGCCCTGGCCGCGCGCGAGCACCCCGAGGGCCAGTGGCCCGCTGCCGAGGAACACTACGCCGCGTTCGAGGCCACCTACGCCACGTTGCGCGACGGCGGCAGCGCCCACGGCATGCAGGTCCAGCCGCTCGACGCGCAACTGCGCCCCATGCTGCAAACCCTGCACGCCAGCTGGCAGCGCTACCGCCAGGCCATCGACGCGCTGCGCCAGGCCCCGCTGGCGGCGGGCGGCGCCCAGATCGAGCAGGCCGTCGCCACGGGCAACGCGCTGCTTGAACAAACCGAATCGCTGCTCGACCAGCTCGTACGCTTCGCCGAAACCACGCACCAGCGCGCGCTGTACAGCAGCATGGCGCTGTTCGCGCTCGACGTGCTGCTGCTCGCGCTGGGCTACGCGCTGCTGGCGCGGCGCGTGCTACGGCCCATCCACATCCTCACGCGCCAATGCCGTGAGATGGCCCAGGGCAACTACGGCACGCGTGTACCGTTCTCCAGCAGCGACGAGCTGGGCGAGCTGGCACGGGCGCTGGACAACTCGGCCGCGCACATCCACCAGCTGCTGCACGACGTGGCCCAGGAGCGCACCGCGCTGGCGCAGATGCAGGCCATGTTCAACGGCCTGGCCGAGAACGAGGTGGCGGGCATCTACATGCTCGACGAGAAACTGGACATCCTCTACGCCAACGAACAGCTGGCACGCATGACCGGCTACCCACGCGAGACGCTGGCCGGCGGCTTCGCGCTGGCGCGCCTGTTCCCGCCCGAGGCCTATGTGGAGGTGCGCCGGCGCGTGCTGGAGCGTCTGCACGGCCTGGTGCACAGCGCGCGCTACGAGCGCACCTTGCTGCGCGCCGACGGCACGACGTTCGAGGTCGAGATCTTCGGCTCCGTCATGACGTTCCAGGGCCGCCCGGCCATCATCGGCATGATGATGGACATCACCGAGCGCAAGCGCGCCGAGGCCTCGGCGCGCCGTGCGGCGCTGGTCTACCAGCACACCACCGAGGCCATGGTGGTGACCGACGCCCAGGGCGTGGTGCAGGATCTGAACCCGGCGTTCACCGCCGTCACCGGCTACGCAGCGCACGAAATCATTGGTCGGCGCCTGAACGTTCTCAGCTCGGGCCGCCAGGACCGCGCCTTCTACCAGGCCCTGTGGACCAGCCTGCGCGAGAGTGGGACGTGGAGCGGCGATATCTGCAACCGGCGCAAGAACGGCGAGGAGTACATCGAGCGGCTGACCATCAACACCTCGTACAACGAGGACGGCAGCGTGAACTGCCACATCGGCCTGTTTTCCGATGTGACAGAGCAGCGCCGGGCCGAGGCCTCGATCTGGCACCAGGCGCACTACGACCACCTAACCCAGCTGCCCAACCGGCAGATGTTCCAGCAGAACCTGCTGCACAGCATGGAGCGGGCACGCCAGAGCGGCAAGCCGTTCGCACTGGTGTTCCTGGACCTGGATTTCTTCAAGGAAGTGAACGACACCTTCGGCCACGATGAGGGCGACGAGCTGCTGCGCCAGGTGGCACGCCGCCTGCAGTCCTGCGTGCGCAGCACCGACTTGGTGGCGCGCCTGGGCGGCGATGAGTTCACGCTCATCCTGCAGGATCTGAGCCATGCGGTGGACGCGCACCCCATCTGCCGCAAGGTGCTGCACGCCGTGGCCCAACCCTACGAACTGGGCAGCAACACCGTGCACATCTCGGTCAGCGCCGGGCTGACCTTCTACCCGCGCGACGGCCACGACGGCGTGGACCTGCTCAAGCACGCCGACCTGGCGATGTATGCAGCCAAGGAAAAGGGGCGCAACCAGTTTTGCGAGTTCACGCCGCCCATGGAGCAGGAAGCGCAGAACCGACGCCTGCTGCTGCGCGACCTGCAGCAGGGGCTGGACGGGCAGGAATTCGAGCTGCACTACCAGCCCATCGTGGAAATCGCCAGCGGCCGCATCGTCAAGGCCGAAGCACTCATCCGCTGGAACCAGCCGCTGCGCGGCGTGGTCAGCCCGGGCGAATTCATCGCGCTGGCCGAGGAGTCGGGCCTGATCGTGCCGCTGGGCGACTGGGTGTTCCAGCAGGCCGCGCAGCAGGTGGCGCAGTGGCGCACCATGCTCGCGCCCGCCTTCGAGCTGAGCGTCAACGTCTCGCCCGTGCAACTGCACGCGAGCGAGCAAAGCGTGCAGGACTGGATTGCACGCCTGGACGCACTGCAGCTGCCCGGCTCCGCCCTGGTCGTCGAGATCACCGAACGCGTGTTGCTAGAGGCGGGCAAGGAAGCCGACGCCAAGCTGCAGGCACTGCAAAAAGCCAACATCCAGCTGGCGCTGGACGACTTCGGCACCGGCTACTCCTCGCTTTCCTACCTCAAGCGCTTCGACATCGACTACATCAAGATCGACCGCAGCTTCGTCAGCCACCTCACGCGCGGCTCGGACGACACCGTGCTGTGCCAGGCCATCATCGTCATGGCGCACCAGCTCGGCATCCACGTCGTGGCCGAGGGCGTGGAGACGCAGGAGCAGCACGAAATCCTGCACGAAGCGGGCTGCGACTACGGACAGGGCTACTGGTATTGCCGGCCCGTGCCCGCCAGCGAATTCACCGAAAGGCTGCGCGAGAGCCTGGCGGGGCAGAAGAACGTGTAACCCCGTAGAGCCTGTCCACGATCTTTGACGCCTTTGCGGTGCAACGCCCCCCTGCAAAGGCCGTCAACAGGCGCAAGGCAGCAGCTCGGTCAGCGCGTCAACGAAGCCGTCGGCATCCACCTGCCGCACCGGCTCGCCGTGGTTGTAGCCATAGCCCACCAGCACCACCGGGCAGCCCGCGGCACGCGCGGCCTGTGCATCGTTGCGCGAGTCGCCCACCATGAGCGTGCGCGCGGGCGCCGTGCCCAAGGCCTCGCAGGTTTTGAGCAGCGGCAACGGATCGGGCTTCTTGCGCGCAAAGGCATCACCGCCAAAAACATGCTGGAAAAAGCCGTCCAGCCCCTTGGCGCGCAGCAGCTGCTCGGCAAAGGCCTGGGGCTTGTTGGTCAGGCAGGCCAGCTGCAGGCCCGCCGCACGCAGCGCCTGCAGCCCCTCGCGCGCACCGGGATAAACCTGCGCATGGTGGCCGTTGATGGCCTGGTAATGGTGCTGGTAGCGCGCCCACGCCTGGGGGTAGAGTGCTTCCACTTTCGTAGCTGCTGGCGCTTGCTGGTCCTGGCCTAGAACGTGATTCAGCACCGAACGCAGCAAGTGCTCTGAGCCCTTGCCCACCATGGTCTCGACCTGCGCCGCACCGATGGCGGGCAGGCCCAGGTCGGCCAGCATGCGGCCCAGCGCCTCGGTGAAATCGCCCAGGGTATCGACCAGGGTGCCGTCGAGGTCGATCATCGCCGCGTCCACACCCGCCACCAGGGCGCCCGCTGCGTTGCTGCCATCCGTCATTTCGCTCACCTTTCGCAATGCCCGCGCCCGGGATCGGCATGCCCGGACTGAGGCGGTAAAAAATAGTGGCATCGGCCCCATTCCGCGCGGGCCGGCCTATGCTTGTAGCGTCTTTCCGTCACTTCAAGGAGTTCATGCCATGACCTTGTCACGCCTCCCGGCGCTCATGGGCGCCGCCATGCTGCTGTGCAGCAGCGCAGCCTTCGCTGCCAACCAGGCCCCGAGCGCATTGCAGCAGGAGCGCGCCGCGTGCGCCCGCCTGCCCGAGGAAAGCCGCAGCGCCTGCGAGCGCGAAGCTGGCGCAGCCGCCCAGGCGGCACGCAGCGGCGACCTGAGCAGCATGGACGCCAGCACCTACGAGCGCAACGCACTGGCGCGCTGCGATGCGTTCAAGACCCCGCAGGACAAGGCGGAATGCCAGGCCCGCATGGGCAGCCGCGCCACGGTGGGCGGCTCCGTCGAAGGGGGCGGGCTGCTGCGCGAACTCACGACCACCACCACCAGAACCGTGCCGTAAACGGTGGTGCGCCGCCGCCCAGATGGCGGTCAGGCCAGTTGCGCGCGCATGGCGTCGATCACCGCCTTGTAGTCGGGCTTGCCGAAAATGGCGCTGCCCGCCACGAACGTGTCTGCGCCGGCGTCGGCCACGCGGCGGATGTTGTCCACCTTGATGCCGCCGTCCACCTCCAGGCGGATGTCCTTGCCCGAGGCGTCGATGCGCTTGCGCGCAGCCTCGATTTTGCGCAGCGTGCTGTCGATAAAGCTCTGCCCGCCAAAGCCGGGGTTGACGCTCATCAGCAGGATCAGGTCGATGTCCTCGATCACCCAGTCCAGCACGTCCAGCGGCGCGGCCGGGTTGAACGTCAGCCCAGCCTTGCAGCCCTGCGCCCTGATGGCCTGAATGCTGCGGTGCACGTGCAGCGAGGCGTCAGGATGGAAACTGATCAGGTCCGCCCCCGCCTCGGCGAAGGCCGCTGCCAGCGCATCCACCGGCTGCACCATCAGGTGCACGTCGATGGGCGCAGGGCGGCCGTCGGGCAATACGGCATGGGGCTTGAGTGCCTGGCAAACCATGGGGCCGAAGGTCAGGTTGGGCACGTAGTGGTTGTCCATCACGTCGAAATGAATCCAGTCGGCGCCGGCGGCTACGACGTTTTTCACTTCTTCGCCCAGGCGGGCGAAATCGGCTGAGAGGATCGAAGGGGCGATGCGGAAGGTGCGGCTCATGCTTCAGATTGTCGCAGTTACCATTGGGCGATGTCGAAATACGACTTTCAGATCACGGTACAAACCCAGTACCTGCCTAGCGAATCCCTGCCACACGCGGGGGTGTACAGCTTCGCCTACACCATCACCATCACGAACCGGGGACAGACCGGTGCGCAGTTGATCGCGCGCTACTGGACCATCCGCGACGCCAACGGCCAGACCGAGGAAGTCAAGGGCCTGGGCGTGGTGGGAGAGCAGCCCCTGCTGCAGCCCGGCGAATCGTTCCGCTACACCAGCGGCTGCCGCCTGCGCGCTGCCAGCGGCACCATGCACGGGCGCTACCTTTGCGTGGCCGAGGACGGCACCGCGTTCGACAGCGCCATTCCCATGTTCATGCTGGAATCCACCGAAGACCACGGTCCGCCGGGCCACACCCTACAGAACCGGACGCTGCACTGATGTTTCAAAGCCCCCGCCTCGACCTGCCCCAGCTGCTCGACCTGCTGCAGCCTGACGCCCCGATGGCCGAGCGGCACCTGTGGCTGATCCATCTGTGCGAGTGGATTCGCGGCGACGCCCGCTCCACCGAAGCGGCCATGGGCCGTGTGCGCCTGCTGCTGGACACGCTGGATGCCGACGCCGATGCGCGCCAGCGCCTGCAGGCCTGGTGGGCGCAGCTGGTGGACGCCGTGGACATTACGGCGCTGCTGGCCGACTTCGGTTTCGCGCCGCGCACGGCGTTCTTCAGCGAGTTTTCGGCGCGCCTGCGCACCAAGCTGCTGCCGCGCAGCCCGGAGACCATCGACGCCTCCGAGCTGTTCGAGCTGGCCCTGCCCAGCAGCTTTGATGCGCAGTGGCTGGCGCAACTCGACGAGGCCACGTTGCAGCGCCTGGTGGCCCTGCTCACCGGCGGTAGCGAGCGCAGCCACACCAGCTGGCAGCGCGTGCTGCTTGACGCACTGAGCTACTGCGCCGGCCAGATGCTGGCGACCGGTTTCGCACCCGAGCTGCGCCTGCGCATGAGCCGGGAAGCGCGCGAGGCCCAACCCTTCCACGCCCTGCTGCGCGAAGTGGAGAGCCTGCGCGTGGAAATACTGCACCCGCTGCGCACCACCGACCGGCTCGACGCCGCCGTGCAGGGCTTGCGCGACCGGCTCGACGCCTGCCGCGCGGCCGTGGGCTCGGTCTATACGCATTTCGACGACAACGGCATCTCGGTCGGCCTGGTGTTCCGCATGCGCCAGATGCGCGCACGTATTCTGCGCATGCGCGTGCTGCTGGATTGCCTGCTCTCGCCCCAACCCGCCGCTGACGCGGCACGCCTGTTTGCACAACTGGTGCAGGTGGGGCGCGACCGGCACAACCTGGGCGCACTGATCGCCTCGAATTCCTCCCTCGTCGCCGCCAAGGTGGCCGAGCGCAGCGCCGAGACCGGCGAGCACTACATCACCCACGACCGCACCGAGTACCTGGCCATGGTGCGCAAGGCTGCGGGTGGCGGGCTGGTGCTGGCCTTTACCACGCTGGCCAAGTTCGGCCTGTACGCGCTGGCGCTGTCGGCCTTCTGGAGCGGCTTCTGGGCGGGCATGAACTACGCCGTGAGCTTCGTGCTGATCCAACTGCTGCACTTCACCGTGGCCACCAAGCAGCCGGCCATGACCGCACCAGCCATGGCGGCCAAGCTCAAGGACCTGGACAGCGGCAACGCCGTGGAAGACTTCGTCACCGAGGTCACCGACTTGGTACGCACCCAGGTGGCCGCCGTGCTGGGCAACGTGCTGCTGGTATTCCCGGCAGCCATGGCGCTGTCGCTGGCGATTGCCTACGCCACCGGCGCACCCGTGTTCGACCACGACAAGGCGCTGCACGTGCTGGAGACGCAGCACCTGCTCGGCCCCTCGATGCTGTTCGCCGCCTTCACTGGCGTGCTGCTGTTCGCCAGCAGCATCGTCGCGGGCTGGACGGAGAACTGGTTCGTGCTGCACCGGCTCGACTCGGCACTGCGCTACAACCCGCGCATCACGCGCTGGCTGGGGCGTGCACGTGCCGCGCGCTGGGCCCACTTCGCGCGCGAGAACATCTCGGGCCTGACGGCCAACATCTCGCTGGGCTTCATGCTGGGACTCGTGCCGGTGTTCGCGGCCTTCTTCGGCCTGGGGCTGGACGTACGCCATGTCACCCTCTCCACCGGCCAGGTCGGCGTGGCAGCCAGTATCCTCGGGCCCCAGGTGCTGCACCTGCCGCTGTTCTGGTGGGCCATGGCCTGCCTGCCGCTGCTGGGCGCGCTGAACGTGTCGGTAAGCTTCTACCTGGCGTTCCGCCTGGCGCTGCGCGCGCAGAACGTGAGCGTGAAGGACCGCGCACGCATCTACGCCGCCATCCGCGCACGCCTGCGCAGTGCGCCACTGAGCTTTTTCCTGCCCGCCCGGCAGACGGCCTGACCGGCCGGCCCTGCCGCCCTCCACCACGGCCCGCCCCTGCGGCGGACCGCCTGATGAGAAGGAGAACCCATGAACGAACTGCTCGGTTTCTGGGCCCAATGGCTGCGCCCCTCGGCGGGGCTGCCTACCGTGCAATGGTCGCTGCTGCTGGCAGTGGCCGCCATCGCTGGCCACCTGCTGCAGCGCCACACGGGCCTGCCCAAGGTGGTCGGCTACTCCATCGTCGGCACCCTGGCCGGGCTGGCCGGATTCAGCGGCGCCGTCTGGCCGCTGCAGGGCATCGGCCTGTTCCTGCTGGAATTCAGCGTAGCCATTGTGCTGTTCGAAACCGGCGGACGTATTTCGCTGCGCTGGTTCCGCCACAACCCCATGGTGCTGGTGCAAAGCCTGGCCGAATCGGCACTGGCCTACTTCGCCGTGTACCAGGTGCTGCTGTGGCTCGACACGCCCACCGCCGTGGCCGGTGCGCTGGCGCTGGTGGCCATGGCCGCCTCGCCCACCGTGCTGACGCGCGTGGTGGCCGATACGCGCGCCGCCGGCCCGGTGACGGAACGCGCCATCGTGCTCACCACGCTCTCCACGCTGTACGTCCTGACGCTGGGCAGCGCACGCGCCGAGCTGATGAACCGGCCCGCGCAAAGCCTGCTGGAGACCATCTCCCCGGTCATGGTGGTGCTGGGCATCTCCATTCTCAGCGCGGCCCTGCTGGCACTGCTGATGCGCTGGGCGCTGCGCTTCATGAGCCCGGCCAGCGAGAACACCACCATCGTGCTGCTGGCGCTGATCGCGGCCGCCTCGGCCATGGCCTCGCACCTGGGCGGCTCAGCGCCGCTGGCAGCGCTGCTGGGCGGCATGCTGCTCAAACACTGGTACCCGCGCCCCTGGGCCTGGCCGCGCCAGCTCGGGCCGGTGTCGTCGCTGCTGAACATGCTGCTGTTCGTGCTCGTTTCCACGGTGGCGGCACAGGCCGACTGGAGCGCGCCCGTGACCGGCGTGGTGCTGGCCCTGATCGCCGTGCGCCTGCTGGCCAAGGCCGTGGGCGTGGGCCTGGGCAACGTGGGCAGCGGCGCGAGCTGGCGCCAGGCGCTGTGGCTGGGCTGCGCGATGACGCCGATGTCGGCCATCGCGCTGCTGATCGCCTCGCAGTTCGTCGTGGCCTCACCCGCCACGGGCTACCTGATCGCGCGTGTGGCGCTGCCCGCCATCTTGCTGATGGAGATCGCTGGCGCCGTGCTGGCCACGGTGGCCATCTACCGCGCCGGGGAAAGCTCCCGGCCCTGGGCGCCGCTGGCGGCCCGCGCAGGCAAAGGAGACACACCATGAGCCTTGAAGCCTTCCACCAATCGGAACCCCTGACGCTGGGCGTGGAGCTGGAGCTGCAGCTGCTCAATACGCACGACTACGACCTGGCGCCCTACGCCGCAGACATGCTGCGGCTGATGCACAAGATCCCCCTGCCCGGCAGCGTGGTGCCGGAGATGACGAACAGCATGATCGAAGTCTCCACCGGCATCTGCCACTCCAGCAGCGAGGTGCTGGGGCAGCTCACGCTGATTCGCGACGCGCTGGTCAAGTGCGCCGACAAGCTGAACATCGCCATCGCCGGCGGCGGCACGCACCCGTTCCAGATGTGGCACGAGCGCCGCATCTACGACAAGCCGCGCTTCCAGGAGCTGTCGCAGCTGTACGGCTACCTCTCCAAGCAGTTCACCATCTTCGGCCAGCACGTGCACATCGGCTGTCCCAGCGCGGACGCCGCGCTGGTCATGCTGCACCGCATGAGCCGCTACATCCCGCACTGCATCGCGCTGTCGGCGTCCAGCCCCTACGTGCAGGGGCAGGACACGCAGTTCGACTCGGCGCGCCTGAACTCGGTGTTTGCCTTCCCGCTCTCGGGCCGCGCGCCCTGCGTACTCACCTGGGACGAATTCGGCCAGTACTTCGACAAGATGACACGCACCGGCGTCGTCAAGAGCATGAAGGACTTTTACTGGGACATCCGCCCCAAACCCGAATTCGGCACCATCGAAATCCGCGTCTTCGACACCCCCTTGAGCGTCGAGCGCGCCGCCGCCCTGGCGGGCTTCGTGCAATCGCTCGCTGCCTGGTTCCTGGCCGAGCAGCCCTTCGTGCCCGCCGAGGACGACTATCTCGTCTACACCTACAACCGCTTCCAGGCCTGCCGCTTCGGGCTGGACGCGGTCTACGTCGACCCGGCAACGGGCGAACACATGCCGCTGCGCGACCACCTGCTGCACACGCTCGACCGCATCGCCCCGCATGGCGAGCACCACGGCGCCGCTGGCGCGCTGCACCTGCTGCGCGGCGAGATCGAGGCCAACTGCAACGACGCGCGCTGGCTGCGCGAGCGCCAGCGCGAAGAGCAGCTGCTGGCCGAGGTCAGCCGCCAGGCGGCGCTGCGCTTTCGCGGGCAGGCAACACCGTGAGCGATATGGGCGAATTCGACCTCATTGCACGCTACTTCACGCGCCCCGTGCGCAGCGGCGGCGCCGTGGCGCTCGGTGTGGGCGACGACTGCGCACTGCTGGCGCCGCGCCCGGGCATGCACCTGGCCGTCTCCAGCGACATGCTGGTCGAGGGGCGCCACTTCTTCGCGGACGTGGATCCGCGCACCCTCGGCCACAAAGCCCTGGCCGTGAATCTTTCCGACCTCGCCGCCTGCGGCGCGCGGCCGCTGGCCTTCACGCTGGCGCTGGCATTGCCGCAGGCCGATGCGTCCTGGCTGCAGGCCTTCGCCGACGGACTGTTCGCCCTGGCCGACGCGCACGACTGCGTGCTCATCGGCGGCGACACCACGCGCGGCCCCCTCAACCTGTGCATCACCGTCTTCGGCGAAGTCCCGGCAGGCCAGGCACTGCTGCGCAGCGGCGCGCAGGTGGGCGACGACATCTGGGTCAGCGGCACGCTGGGCGACGCACGGCTGGCACTGGAGGCGCTAAGGGGCCGCATCCAGCTGCCCGCCAGTGCGCTGGCGCGCGCACGCCAGCGGCTGGAGCAGCCCACGCCACGCGTGCAACTCGGCCAGCGGCTGCGTGGCATCGCCAGCAGCGCGCTCGACGTGAGCGACGGGCTGCTCGGCGACCTGGGCCACATCCTCGCCGCCAGCGGCGCGGGGGCCGAGATCGAACTCGCAAAAACTACCGAATTGATAGCTGCTAGCGCTTTATTCACGGGCCCTGAAGCCATTTTTGACATGGAACTCATGCACCAGTGCACCCTGGCTGGCGGCGACGATTACGAGCTCGCTTTCACGGCCGCCCCCGCCCAGCGCGAAGCGGTGCAGAGCGCCGCACGCCAGGCTGACGTCGCCGTCACGCGCATCGGCCGCATCACCGCCACGCCGGGGCTGCGCCTGCTCGATGCGCAGGGCCAGCCCCAACCCGCGGCCTACGCCTCCTTTGACCATTTCGCCTGACCCCATGCCTGCCAAGCCCCCACTGCTGCCCGCACGCCCCCAGGCACCAGGCAGCCCCAGCATGCGCGTGCTCATGGTCTGCATGGGCAACATCTGCCGCAGCCCCACGGCCCATGGCGTGCTGGAAAAGCTGGTGGCGGACGCCGGCTGGGCCGATTACATCGCGGTGGACTCTGCCGGCACACATGGCTACCACGTCGGCGAACCACCCGACGAACGCGCGCAGCAGCATGCAGCGCGGCGCGGCTACGACCTGTCGGCGCAGCGCGCCCGGGAGCTGCGGCGCGATGACTTCACAGATTTCGACCTGGTGCTGGTGATGGACGCCGCGAACGAGCGCGCGGCCCGTGCCCTGTGCCCCAGCGACCGCACCAGCCGGCTGCGCCGCCTGACCGATTTCTGCCGCACCCACAGCGCCAGCGAAGTGCCCGACCCGTACTACGGCGGCGCGCAAGGCTTCGAGGATGTGCTCGACCTGGTCGAAGATGCCTGCCACGGGCTGCTGGCGGCCCTGCAGGCGCAGGGCAACGGCGCGCTCCCGTGAAGGGCGCCGCCCGGCCCGCTCAGAACAGTGGCGCGATCGGCTTCACCACATAGAGCATGTTGCTCTCGACCTTGCCGTCGTACAGGTATTTCTGCTTGACGCCACCAACACCGTCCGGGGCGATCATGAAGTCAGCATCGTTGATGATGCCCAGGCGGTTGGCGTCGATCACCCACAGGCCTTCCATCTTGTCGTGCGGGTACTTCTGCGCAGCGATGCCGTCATAGGCCAGCGTTTTGGTCACCGGCTGGATGCCCAAAGCGGCCAGTTGGCTCCAGCCCGCCGCGAAGTTGTTGGCCGTGCCCGCGTCCTTGATGACCAGCTCCAGCGTCTTGCCATTGACCAGGAGGCCATTGGCAGCGCTCACCGTCAGCTCCGCTTTGCCGGTGCGCAGGGAGGCATTGGAGCGATCGACGTTCGTCGCGTTGCTCAGATCAATCTTGTAGACATTCTTGCGGATCGTGCCGGTATCGATGCCGTAGAACTTGGTATCACGCTCGATCACCAGAAAGCTGGTGGTACTCAGGGCCACGATTTCCGAATTGGCCAGGCCCGCCGCGTCCTGTTTGTAAAGATACTGTGCCACGGCGCCGCTCTCGATATTGACCGTGACGATGCGCGTGAGGTTGATGCTGCCCACCTCCTTGGTGGGGTTGTACAGGTTCGATTGCATGATGCCCACCAGCGTCTTGCCGTCGGGCGTGATGGTTAGCCCCTCCATGCCCCGATTGGGCCAGCGCGTGGACAGCTCCGCAGGCAACACGCGGCCCGCCTTGTTGCGGGGGTCTGCGGCGAACGGGTTGATACGCTCGATTTCCTTGCCTGTGGCGTCAAAGTGCACGATGTGCGGACCGTATTCATCGCTGACCCAGAACGTCCCGTCCTTCAACGCCACCAGCCCCTCCGAATCGAGTCCGCTTTCATCGAACCCCTTGATGCCATCGCCATCCGGGTCCAGCGAGACGACGCTGCCATCGAGGTTGTAAGGTGTTTCGCCCGTGCTGCCAAAGCTCTTGTTGGGCAAGCCGGTGATCGGGCGGCCCTTGGGGTCCTTGAGCAAAATGGTGTCCACCAGTTCAGCCTTGCCCTCGCTGGTCAGCCGGAACAGGCCAATGCGCGGCGTGTAGCTGGGCGTGAGGAAAATGATGCCGGAAGGCGTTCTGCCGGCTTCGGTGGCCGCGTTCGGCCCACGGTCGCTCAAGCCATAGAAATAGCCCTCGCGGGTCGGGTGCGGTGCCATGGAGGAGCCGTAGCTACCATTGCGAATTTCCGTTTTCTCGGCGTTGTCCACCTTGCTCATCAACTCATAAGGCAGGGCCGTGCCTGTCGCACCAGGCAACTGAAAGCCATCGCCAGAGCCGCCGCAAGCGGTCAGACCCAAACTCAGGGCAAGCAGCGTAGAAACAAAGGGGATGGCAGATTTCATGGTGATTGGATGAATAGCTAAAGTAAGACGCCAACAAGGCTATGAAAAATTTGTGACATACCCATGACCCGCCGTCATACGCCCCATCCTCCGCGCGATCCGCGATAAAACCCGCGGTGCAACCAACCAAAGCGGCTCAGCGCACCCATCCACCCGCTCCCAAAGGCTCCCTTGAAACACACAACCCTTGCTGCTTTGAAGCTCCCGTTCGGCGCACTCGCCTGCGCGGGCCTGCTATCCACGCCCTGCGGGGCTGGCGCACAGAACGCACCGTCGCGCATTGCCAGCGTCAAGGTTTACCCTGGCAGCGCCACGGTGGAGCGCGTGGCGCGCGTCCTTGCAGGCAGCCGCAGCTATACCTTCCAGTGCCTGCCGCAGGGGCTCGACGCCGCCAGCCTGCAGGTCAGCGCCGACGCGGCCGTGCGCATCGGCGAAAGCAGCGTGCAGGTGCAGGACCGCGACATTGCCGGCGGCGCGGGCGGCTGCGCCAGCCCGCTTGACGAGCGCTGGCGCCAAGCCCAGGACGAGGTGGCCAACGCCCGCGCCGAGGTGCAGGCGCTGGAGCTGGCGCAGAGCTACCTGAAGGCCACGGCCAGCGGCGCGCCCGAAGGCAAGGCGCCAGCACCCGCGCTCATCGCCAGCACCACCGACGCCCTGCGGCGTGGCGCGCAAGACAACCTGCAGCGCCAGCACCAGGCGCAGCGCCGCCTGGAGGCAGCGGAACTTGCGCTCAAGGCGGTAGGCGCCGAGCGCGACCGTCTGGCCGGCCCACGCGCGCGTGTGAGCACCGTGACGGTGACGCTGGCCACCGAGCGCGACGCCGATCTGCGCCTGTCCTACCAGGTGCGCGGCCCGGGCTGGGCGCCGAGCTACCGCGCCACGCTCGACAGCGCCACGGCCACGGTGCGCCTGGAGCGCCTGGCCCTGGTGGCGCAGGCCACGGGTGAAGACTGGAGCGGCGTGGCGCTGACCCTCTCCACCGGCCAGCCCACGCGCGCCACGGCGGGCGGCCTGCCGCGCCCCTGGCGGCTGGACGTTGCGCCGCCGCCCCCGCCCGCCGCCCCGGCACCGGCCTATGCTGCCGCCGCTGCGGCCCCGGCCGCCCTCGCGCGCAGCCAGCCCCTGGCCGAAGCAGCGCCGGAGCCGCTGCCCAGCTTTGACGTGGGCGTGCTCGACACCGCCTACGCCACCGAGTTCAGCGTGCCGCAGCGCATCACCGTGCCCTCGGGCGGGCCGCGCGTCACGCTGGCGCTGGGGCAACAGGACGTGCGCGCACAACTGCTCACGCGCGCTGTGCCGGCCGTGGAAGAAGCCGCCTACCTGGTGGCGCAGTTCGCCGTCCCGGCTGGCGTGTGGCCTGCCGCCGCCGTGGCGCTGTACCGCGACGGCGCCTTCGTGGGCAACGGCCGGCTGGACGGCGCCGAGCTGGCGCGCACCGGCCTGTCCTTTGGCCGCGATGAACGCGTGCTGGTACGCGCCGAAGCGCCGCGCGAGCACAGCGCCAGCGCCGGCCTGACGGGCGCCACCACCGAGCGCCAGATCCAGCGCGCCTACACGGTGGAGAACCGCCACGACAAAGCCATCGCGCTGCAGGTGCTGGACGCAGCGCCTCTCTCGCAGAACGAGCAGATCAGCGTGCAGTCGCGCTACGATCCGCCGCCTGCCGACAGCGCCTGGAACCAGCAGCCCGGCACCATCGCCTGGAGCCAGCCCCTGGCCGCAGGCGCCACCGCGCGCTTCGGCGCGAGCCACACCATCCGCTACGCCAAGGACCTGCGCCTGCAAGAGCGGCGCTGACTGCATGACCGCCTCCGCCCCCTTCCCCCGCCCCGCGCGCGCCACACGCGCCTTCCTGCTGGCCCACCCGGCCCACCTCATCGCCCTGGGCTTTGGCAGCGGCCTCTCGCCCCAGGCCCCCGGCACGGTGGGCACGCTGTGGGCCTGGCTGGCGTACCTTCTGCTACAGCACCTGCTGCTGCCTGCGGGCATCGGCGTGGTGATCGCCGTGTCCATCCCGCTGGGCTGGTGGGCCTGCACGCTGACGGCGCGCCACCTGGGCGTGGCCGACCCGGGCTGCGTGGTCTGGGATGAAATCGTCGCCTTCTGGATCGTGCTGTGGCTGGCCATGCCCATGGGGTTCTGGGGGCAGGCGGCGGCGTTTGCGCTGTTTCGCTTCTTCGACGCCGCCAAGCCCGGGCCGGTGGGCTGGGCCGACGCGTACTTCAAAGGCATGGGCTGGCGCGGCGGCTGGGGCATCCTGTTCGACGACTTCGTCGCCGCGTTCTGTACGCTGTTCGTGCTTGCGGTGTGGAGGTTCTACGCATGACGCTCTCATTTCAGGAGCTGGTAGCGCTTGACGAGCAAGGGCTAGAGGCCGTTTTGACCCAAATTTCAGAAAGCCTGCTGGCGCGCGGCTGGATGCTCGCCACAGCCGAGAGCTGCACCGGCGGGCTGATCGCGGGCGCCTGCACGGCGCTGGCGGGCTCGAGCCAGTGGTTCGAGCGCGGCTTTGTCAGCTACTCCAACGCCGCCAAGAGCGAACTGCTGGGCGTGCCCGCCGCACTGATCGCGGCGCACGGCGCGGTCAGCGAGCCAGTGGCGCGCGCCATGGCCGAGGGCGCCGTGGCCCGCTCGCACGCCCAAGTGGCACTGGCCGTCACGGGCGTGGCCGGCCCTTCGGGCGGCACCCCCGCCAAGCCCGTGGGCACGGTCTGGTTCGGCTGGCGCGTGGGCGCGCAGACGTTCAGCGAATGCCGCCACTTCGACGGCGGCCGCGCCGCCGTGCGCGCGCAGACGGTGCAGCACGCGCTGCAGCGGCTGCACGGCCTGCTGGCCGCCGCGTAGTTCCCCGGGCTCAAGCCGCTTTCAACGCCCGCCGCGCGGCGGGCTGGGGCAGGCGCGGCGGCTGCGGCGGCCGTGGCCCGGGGCCTGCCGCCGCCTGGGGCCGGGGCTGCGGCTCCAGCGCGGCCATGGGGGTGGCGGGCATGTCGGCCAGGCGGAACACGCCAATCGCCGTCACCTGGGCCTGGGCTTGCTGGCGCAGGCCCTCGGCAGCGTGGGCGATCTCCTCAACCAGCGCAGCATTGCGCTGCGTGCCCTGGTCCATGTGCTGCACGGCGGCGCCAATTTGCGCCATGCCTGCGCTCTGCTCGGCGCTGGCGCTGCTGATTTCCTGCATCAGCGGCGCGGCGCGGCGGATGGCGTCCACCGCGTCGGCGATGGTGCGGCCCACGCTGTCCACCTGGGCCGCGCCCTCGGTGGCGCGCGCCACGCTGGTGTCGATGAGCTGGCGGATCTCCTTGGCTGAATCGGCCGCGCGCTGCGCCAGACTGCGCACCTCGGTCGCCACCACGGCAAAGCCGCGGCCCTGCGTGCCCGCACGCGCAGCCTCGACGGCAGCATTCAGCGCGAGGATATTGGTCTGAAAGGCGATGCCGTCAATCAGCCCGATGATGTCCGCCATGCGCGCTGACTGCGCCTGGATCTCGCCCATGGTGCGCACCACGCGCGCCATGGTCTCGCCGCCCTGGGTGGCGGCGTCGCTGGCGCGCAGCACGATCTGCTGGGCCTCGCGCGCGTTGGCGGCACTGTGCTCCATGGTGGCCCCCAGTTGCTCCAGCGCGGCCGCCTGCTGCTCCAGCGCACTGGCCTGCTCGGTGGTGCGTTGGGCCAGGTCCTGGTTGCCAGCCGCGATCTGCACGGCGGCGTTGGCCACGCTCTCGCTGCCACCGCGGATGCCGTGCACCACCATGGCCAGCTGCTCGCGCATGGCAGCCAGCGCCTGCAGCACCTGCGCAGCTTCGTCGCGCCCGTGCACCTCGATAGGCCGCGCCAGGTCTCCGCCGGCCACGCGCTGCGCCGCCTGAACGGCCTGCCCCAGCGACGCCCCGATGCCGCGCACCAGCGCCACGCCGAACAGCAACGCGAACAGCAGCCCGCTAGCGATGGCCCCGATGGCGAAGGCACGCAAGGCACCATAGCGCGTCTGTGCCGCCGCGTGCGCCTGCCCCGCTGCGGTGTGCTGGAATTCCACCAGTGCGGCAATGTCCTCGCCTACCGGTTGGTACAGAGGGCGCACGGCCTCCAGCACCAGGGTGCGCAGCCGCTCCAGGTCCTGCGCGCGCAGTGCTGCCACGGAGGGCACCAGCCCCTCCTGCACGAAACGCTGGCGGTGCTTGGCGAAACGCTCGGCCAGCGCGCGCTCCTGCGCGTCCATGGTGCTGCGCTGGTAGGCGGTCCAAATGCCGGTGATGGCGGCAATATTGGCCTCTACCTCGTCGGCGCTGGCGCGCATCTGCTCGGGCACCGGTGTTACCAGGGCCACGGCCAGCGCCAGCCGGTTGCGCAGCAGCAGCCCCTGGATCTGGCCGATTTGTTGCGTGGCCGTGAGGCGCTCCTCGTACAACACGCGCAGTGCCGCATTGGCCTGGGCGGTGCCCCACAGGCCCATGAGCCCCATGACCAAAACCAGCAAAGACAAGGCGCCGGCCATCAGGGCCACGCGGGTGGAAATCTTGAAGCGGTTCATGCCGTCTTCTCCTGCTTGCTGTCGGACAAGGGATAGGCCACGGAAAGGGTGCGCCGCGGGGCCACGCCAGGCCCGCCCAGCACGGCATGCAGGGCTTGCGCCGTCTGCGGCGCACCGAACAGGTAGCCCTGGAAACCGGGGCACTGGAGCTGCACCAGCGCCTGGCGCTGCGCTTCGGTTTCCACGCCCTCGGCCACCACGTCGAGGCCGAGGTTGCGCGCCATGCCGACGATGGTCTGCACGATCACGGTGTCGTTGGCCTGCACGCCCATGTCCTGGATGAAGCTGCGGTCGATTTTGAGCTGGTACAGCGGCAGGCGCTGCAGCTGCGACAGGCTGGAATAGCCGGTACCAAAGTCGTCGAGCGCAAAACGCACGCCCAGGCAGCGCAACGCCTGCATCTTGCGCACCGTGTCGGCCACGTCCTGCAGCACCATGGTTTCGGTCAGCTCCAGGATCAGCAGATCGGCCCGCGCGCCCGAGCGCGCCAGCGCCGCCTGCACCTGTTCGACGAAGTGCGGGTGCGCGAACTGGCGCGCGCTCACGTTCACTGACACCGTCAGCGCGCTCATGTGCGGGGTGTCGGACCAAGCGCGCAACTGGGTGCAGGCGGCGTCAAGCACCCAGTCGCCCAGCTCCAGGATCAGCTCCGAATCCTCGGCAATGGGGATGAACTGCGCCGGCGACACCGGCCCATGGTGCGGGTGGTGCCAGCGCAGCAGCGCTTCCACGCCGATCGGCTGGCGCTGCGCGTCCACCTGCACCTGGTAGTGCAGCGCCAGTTGCTGCGCGGCAATGGCGCCACGCAGCGCGGCCTCCAGCGCCGTGCGCGCCTCCAGTTGGGCCTGCAGCACGGGGTCGTAAAAGCGGTAGGCGTTGCGCCCGGCCGCCTTGGCCTGGTACATGGCAGTGTCGGCACGCTTGAGCAAATCCTTGGCAGAACCCATGCCGGGGCGGAACAGGCACACGCCCAGGCTGGCGCTGGTCAGCAGCATGCGCCCAGCCAGGTGCACCGGCCGCGCCACCGCCGTCAGCACTTGCTGCGCCAGGGCACGGGCCTGCTCATGTGCCTGGATCTCGTCGGCGTGCAGGGCATCGGCCAGCACCACGAATTCATCACCACCCAGGCGCGCCACCAGCGCCTGGCCGCCCACCGCTTCACGCAGGTGGCGCGCCACGTGCTGCAAGTGCTGGTCGCCTACCTCGTGGCCCAGGGTGTCGTTGATGGCCTTGAAGTTATCCAGATCCACCAGCAACAGCGCGCCATGGCAGGGTGAACCCCCGCCCTCCAGCGCACGCTGCATGCACTGGCGCAACTGGCTGCGGTTAGGCAGCTCGGTCAGCGGGTCGAAGTAGGCCAGTTGGTGGATGGCGCGTGCGCTGTCACCGAGCTGCTTTTGCATGGTGCGCAGCGCACGGAACACCTCGCTGATCTCATCGCGGCCACGCACGGCGATGGGATTGTCCAGGCGCCCGGCGGCAATGCGCTGGCACAGCGCAATGACCTGTTGCAACGGCTGGGCGATGGAACGAATCAGCAGTTGCCCGAGCCGCCCCAGCACCGCCATGGCCGCCAGCAGCGACACCAGGGCCAGCCAACCCGTGCGCTCGTAGCGCTGCACGCCCGCACGGTAGGCTGCCTGCGCCTGGTCGAACTGCAGGCTCACCAGCGTCTGAATGTCGGGGTAAGCCTGCTCGTACAGCTTGTGCGCGTTCGCCGCCAGGCGCTGGGTACCGAGGTAGTCGAGCCCGCGCAGCGCGGCCAGCGCCGGTGCCACGGCCTCGCGCAGGTAGCGCCCCCAGCGCTCGCCAAACTGCTGCGCCAGGGCCTGCTCGGCGGTGCTGCGCGACGCCGCCAGATAGCCATGCCACAGCTCGTCGATGGCGGCGACGTTCTGTTCGATCTGCTCGGCCGCCTGCCAAGCCGAAATGTGCTCCAACCGCACGATGCCGCCTTGCGGGTTGGCACGCGCCAGCGCCAGTTGCATCTGCAACTGGTTGGCCAGCATCAGGTGGGAGATCTGCGACAGGCTGCGCACCGGCTCCATGCGGTCTTCGTAAACCACGCGCAGGCTCTCCTTCGAGGCCGCCAGCCCACGGATGCCCATGGCCGCCAGCAGCGCGGCAACGAGCGCGGCCAGTAGCATCAGCGCCCCAATGCGCGTGCGGATGCGCAGGTGCGCGAGCAAATCAGCGATCCGGCCCAGCGGCTCTGTAGCCGCAGCCGCTGCATGGAGATCGTTGGAGGAGCCCTGCATCGGCACACCCTGCTTTCTGCATGGAATACAAACCCGGCACGATGCCGGACGAGAACGAAGGCAGGATCAGGGCCCCGGGAACGCCACGGCGCGGCGGTGCAAGGCCGCGCGGGCGAAGGGCATTCTTCAACAGGCTTGTGTCAGCCGTATA
Organism: Paenacidovorax caeni; assembly: GCF_001298675.1. GTDB lineage: Bacteria > Pseudomonadota > Gammaproteobacteria > Burkholderiales > Burkholderiaceae_C > Paenacidovorax > Paenacidovorax caeni. Next base: position 32,378 of record NZ_CYIG01000014.1, on the reverse strand, counting down.
CGGTGCAACCCGGAGATCAGGGCCGCACAGTGCATTTGTCTGATGTAACTCAAAGGAACAGTTGCTCGCAGGCCTGCACCGTTTCGCTGGCCACGGCGGCGAGCTTGCGCCGCTGGGTGCGCGCGGCGCCACGCAGCGTCTCGAAGGCGCGCTGGCGCGTCAGGCGGTACTGCACCATGGTGATGCCCGTGGCCACGTTGATGGCGCGGTCGGCATCCAGCGCGGCCTGCAGCTGCGCGCGCGTGCAGCGCAGCGCGTCCAGTTCGCGCGCACGCTGCAGTGCGGTTTCAATGGCCGGCTGAATCTGCGCCAGTGCCAGCGGCTTGACCAGGTAGCCCAGTGCGCCGCAGCGCGTGGCCTGCTCGACGGTGGCGGCGTCGCCGTAGGCACTGAACATGATGAACGGCACGTGCTCCAGCTGCGCCAGGCGCCGCGCCAGCCACAGGCCGCCAGCGCCCGGCATCTGCACGTCGATCAGCGCCAGGTCGGGGCGCAGGCCGCCCGTGAGCTGTGCCTCGGCTTCCTCGGCACATTCCGCCGTATCCACCGCATAGCCCATGTGGCGCAGCCCCTGGGCCAACGTGCCCAGCACCAGGCGGTCGTCGTCCACCAAGAGTAAACGCGCCGCAACGCGGGGTTCTTGGACTTCAGTGCATTGCATGGTTGAGTTCTCCTTGTCCCGCCTGCAGCACCGGAGGCTGCAGGCACAGCCGCGCCAGCGCGCGCTCGCCTTGCTGCTCCAGGGCCAACGCGGCGCCGCTGCGGGGCATGAGTGCGGCCACCAGCTCCAGGCCGACCTGGGCGGCATCGGGGCCTTGGGCGGGCCAGCGCCCGGGGTTGGAAATGGCGATGCAGGCCTCGCCCTGGTGCGCGCCAGGGCTCAGGGCCACGCGCACGTCCTGGTGGCGCAGGCCGCCGTGCTTGACGGCGTTGACGATAAGTTCGTGCACGATCAGTGCCAGGGGCACCGCCTCGGCGCCCTGCAAGGTACACGCCAGCGGCCGTGGCGGCAGCTCCACGGCCACGTTCAGGCCCCAGAGCGCCCCCACCCCTTGCGCCACCTCGCGCACCAGCTCGCACAGCCGTACCTGCTCGGCCTGGCTGCGCCCCTGCAGGCCGTGCAGCACGGCGATGCTTTGCACCTGCCCGGTAACCTCGGCCAGCGGTGCCTGCAACTGCGGGTGGCGCAAGGCCAGTGCCTGCAGCATGCCCGAGATGCCCTGCAGGTTGTTCTTGATGCGGTGGTGTACCTCGCGCACCAGCGCCGTGCGGTGCTGCAGCTCACGCTGGCGGCGCTGGGCACGCTGGGTGCGCCAGTCGCTCAGGTCGGTCATGGTGAGCACGTAGTGCGTGACCCGGCCGCCCTCGCCGGTGACGGGTGTGCGCGTGAACCACACGGGGTAGCGCTCGCCCGACTTGCGTCGGTGCCACTCCTGGCGCTGCTGCGCGGCCCACGGCAAGGGCTCGGGCGGCGTGCCGCTGTGCGCCAACAGAAAGGTCGGAACCCGCCCCAGCACCTCTTGCGCGCCGTAGCCGCTCAGATGCTGGAACGAGCGGTTGGCGCGCAGGATGCGCCCCTGGGCGTCCGTAATGAGCATGCCCTCCTGGCATTCAAAGGCGATGGCGGCGATGCGCGCGTCGGCCTTGCGGCGCTCCAGCGCCGCAAGGTAGCCGGCGAGCGACCAGCCCACCAAGGCCAGGATGGCCATGTACGAGGCATAGCCCAGACCGGCACTGTGCAAGTCCTGCGCAAAAAAACCGCGCCCCCGCAGCGTGCCCCAGCCGGCCTGCAGGGCCACCAAACCCAGCAGCACGGTCGTGCCGCCAAACCCCAGGCGCACGCCCGCCCAGGCAACGAAGAGGAACATCCAGTAGGCATTGTTCAGCGGCCACAGCAGCGCGCCAAACCCGTCCATGAAGGCCACCTGCCCCACGGCCAGCGCCAGTGCGTAGACCAGGAGCGCCTCTGCCAGACGTGGCGCGGTCTGGCCCAGGCGGTCGAGCGCGGGCCGCCAGGCGGGAGGAATGGCAAGAGAAGCGAACATGGGTCAAACCAGGGGAACCCACGATTGAAACCGCTTGCATCCAACATGGATTGATGCAGCTCAAACACGCGGTACCGCAGGCACAACCAATGCCACTTCACCACCCCTCAGGGCACCACCAGCGACTTACGCACGCACGCGGCGGTGCCCCCTTCTTGCCTCAATCAGGCACCGTGGCACTTCTTGAACTTCTTGCCACTACCGCACCAGCACGGGTCGTTGCGGCCGGGCTGCTGCGCACGGACCACGGGCTCAATGCGCGGGCCGAGGCTTTTCCAGACCTGGCGCAGGTCGTACACGGCCCAGATGGCCTCGCCCAGCAGCTCGATACGGTCCTGGCTCACGCTGGGCGGGCCCTCCTCGTCGTACAGGTTGGTGCTGGGTGCGGCAAGATCGTCCTCGGTCAGCGCGACGATGCTCTCCAATGCCGCATCGATCCACTGCGCCGCCTCCTTGTCGCGCGGAGCCGCCCACTCCTCGGGCCAATTCTCCACGGCGAACATAAAGCCCAAGGCCCAGATTTGCCCCAGTGAAGGCAGCTCCTGCCCTTCAAGTTCAGCGCGTTCGGCCTCCGACAGCATGGCCACGGCACCACGCATATCGAGCGCGTGGGGCTGGTAGGTCTGCTCATCGTCCAGTGCCTGCACATCGGCGGCGAGCTGGTGCGCTACCTCGTCCCAGCGGCGTTGCCACAACTCCAGGAACCGCGCTTGCTGGGCCGCGTCCTGGAAGGCAGGCAGCAGCGGCAGCGGTGCGTCGGCCGCTACCTCCAGCACGGCGCCATCGTCCAGCAGCATGGGCAGGTATTCGGCCGGCTCGACACGCCGGCGCATGCACACCAGCGCGGTGAGGAAGCCGTCACAGAACTCCCATTGCGGGATCTCCTCGACGCGCTGGCCCAGATCGGTCAGGATCTGGTCGAGTTCGTCGAGTTCGTCGTTGCTCAGGCCGGGTGGCAGTGGGGTATCGGTCATGGGGAAAGTCCTTCCGTTGCTTCAATAACGATCGCTGTGGCTACCTGTGCGCCATGGGCCAGCAACCTTTTGCGCAGGCTCAGAACGGCGCGGTCCTTGGACAGCAGGATGGCAGCGTGCGCCACGGCCAGGTCGATGAATTTCTGGTCGTCGGCATCCTTGCAGACGCAGGGCGCGCGCGGCGCCACGTCCACCAGGCGCGCCTGGGCGGCGAACGCGGCGAGCAGCGCCTCAGGCGCCAGGCCTGCAGCGGCCATGCGTGGCTGCAGGTGCGGATAGCGCAACACGCAAGCCAACTCGTCACGCATGGGCGCGGTGGCGATCCAGTCCAGGCGCTGCTGCGCCAGCAGGCCGCGCAAGGGCGCAACGGCGGGGTCGGCGAAGAGCAGCAGGTCGAGCACGATGTTGGTGTCCACGACCACGGCGCGCGCAGGCACCGCACTGCCCTGCGCGGGCAGGTGCAGCTCAGGCCGCATCGGCGGGCCCGGCCGGGGCGCGCTGGCGCACTGCGCCCTGCACCATGTCGAAGCGGAACAGGCGGCATTCGATAGGCCCGTTCCACATCGGCACGCGGCGCGACTCTTTCAAGCGCATCTTGCCGGGCAACTGCAGGTCGGGCGTGAGCATCCAGGCCTGCCAACCGGCGTAGTGCTTCTTCCAGTGGCTGGCGAGCTGGGCGAAGAAATCCACGCCGTCACCAGCCTGCGCGGTTTCGCGGCCCGCGCGCGTGGCCACGGCCATGCGCTCGCGCGCGCTGCGCCCGGCCGTCCCTGCGGCGGCAATGCGCTCGCCATAGGGCGGGTTGAGCAGCATCACGCCGGGCTGCTCGCACGGCGGCATGCGCTGCAGGGCATCGCCGCCGCGCAACTGCACGCTGGCGGCCACGCCGGCGCGCTCGGCGTTGCGCTGCGCGAAGTCCACCATGCGGTGCGCAACATCACTGCCAAAAATCGGCACAGAGGCCGTGGTAACTGCGCCAGCAGCTTCATCTTTGATAGCGTGCCAGACATGGGCCTGGTACGGCAGGAGCTGCTCGAAGGCAAAGCGACGCAGCAGCCCGGGCGCAATGCGGCAAGCCATCTGCGCCGCCTCGATGACCACCGTGCCGCTGCCACAGCAGGGGTCGTACAGCGGCAGGGGCGCATCGCCATGCGGATTCCAGCCCGTGGCGGCGATCATGGCGGCAGCCAGGGTTTCCTTGAGCGGCGCATCGCCCTTGTCCACGCGCCAGCCGCGCTTGAACAGCGGCTCGCCCGAGGTGTCGATATACAGGGTGGCGTCCTGCGCCGTCAGGTGCAGATGCACGCGCACGTCGGGGCGCTGCGTGTCCACATCGGGGCGCGCGCCGCGCTTGGCGCGGAAACGGTCGGCCACGGCATCCTTCACACGCAGGGCAGCAAAGTTCAGGCTCTTGAGCGGACTGTGCTGCGCCGTGACCTCGACCTTGAAGCTCTGCTGGGGCGCGAACCAGAGCTCCCAGGCCACGTCGCTGGCCAGGGCGTACAGGTCGGCTTCGCTGCGGTAGGGGCGCTGCTGCAGTTGCACCAGCACGCGCTGGGCCAGACGGCTGTGCAGGTTCAGGCGCAAGGCCTCGCGCCAGGAGGCGGACAGCAGCACGCCACCACGGCCCACGAGCAGGTCGTGCCCGGTCAGCCCGGTGAGCGCGTGGACCTCGTCGGCCAAGAAACCCTCGACGCCGGCGGCGCAGGGCAGGAAAAGTTGCAAGGTGTTCATAAAACAGGTGGAGCATACGCTTTGGCAACCACTGGTTTGCCCGTGTTGCGCCAAAAACACCGTGGTGGCAAGGTCACGCGAGGTCGCACACAATGTTGCAGTTAGAGGAGAAGCCACCATGTTCCAAACCTTGCGCGCCCGCCTGACTGGTGTCAGCGTCGCGATTGCCACCCTGTCCCTGATCGTTTTGTCGCTGGTCGCTTTCCTGGTCGTCCGCACCAACATGCTGCAGGCACTGGACGAGCGCATCGGCGGGGTCACGCAGTTGCACGCGGCCGACCTGGCGCAGTGGGTCAAGGACAACCAGCGCGTCACCGGCTCGCTCAAGGCGGCCATCGCGCTGCCCGACCCGATTCCGGCCCTGCTCGCGGCCAAGCAGGCCTGAGGCTTTGACGACGCCTATTTCGTCCATGCCGACAAGCGCAACGTGTTCGCGCACCCCATGCCCGAGGGCTATGACGGTACGGTGCGCCCCTGGTACAAGCAGGCCGAACAGGAGGGCAAGGCCACGCTCACGCCGGCCTACGTTGATGCCAGCACCGGCAAGCTCACCATCAGCTTCGTAGAGCCGGTGCTGTCAGGCGGTAAAACCGTGGCCGTGGTGGGCTCCGACGTGCACCTGGACACGGTGGTGAGCAAGGTCAAAAGCATCCACCCCACGGGCAAGAGCTTCGCTTTCCTGGTGGACGGCCAATCCAACATCCTCGCGCACGCCAACCCGGCGCTGCTGCTCAAGCCCGTGAAAGAGCTGGATCCGGCGCTGGATGCTGGCCTGCTCACGGGGCTGGCCGGCACCGCAGGCCACGCCTTGGTGCGCCTGGCGGGCCAAGACCACCTGCTCTACGCCGCCAAGGTGCCCGGTACCCCCTGGATTCTGGCCGTGGCCGCCGAACGGTCTGACGCGCTGTCGGCCCTGGATCGCCTGGGCCAGGTGGCCATGACCAGCACCGTGCTGTGCGTGATCGCCGCCGCCCTGGTGATGGCAGCGGTGGTGCGGCGCATGCTGGGCCGCCTGGTGGCCGTGCGCGATGCGCTGCAGGACATCGCCTCGGGCGAAGGCGACCTGACGCGCCGCATGAACGCCGAAGGGCACGACGAGCTGGCACAGATCGGCCAGTCGTTCAACGCCTTCACCGACAAGATCGCCTCGGTGCTGCAGCGCATCCGCGACGCATCGGAATCGGTGCGCTTGGCAACCTCCGAGATCGCCTCGGGCAACAACGACCTCTCGTCGCGCACCGAGCAGCAGGCCAGCTCGCTGGAGGAAACCGCTTCGGCCATGGAGCAACTCACCGCCACGGTGCAACAAAACGCCGCGAACGCGCGCCAGGCCAACGAGCTGGCAGCCAGCGCCTCGCAAGTGGCTGGCCAGGGCGGCCGTGTGATGGAGCAGGTGGTGCAGACCATGGGCGGCATTGACGCGGCCTCACGCAAGATCGTGGACATCATCCAGGTGATCGACGGCATTGCCTTCCAAACCAACATCCTGGCGCTGAACGCTGCTGTGGAAGCCGCGCGCGCCGGCGAACAGGGCCGGGGCTTTGCCGTGGTGGCGGGCGAGGTGCGCTCGCTGGCGCAGCGCGCCGCGTCGGCGGCCAAGGAGATCAAGGGGCTGATCGACGACTCGGTGACCCAGGTTGACGCCGGCAGCCGCCTGGTAAAGGACGCTGGCGCCACCATGGAGCATGGTGGAGCAGAGCATCCGCCGCGTGACGTCCATCGTCAACGAAATCAGCAACGCCAGCCAGGAGCAGAGCACGGGCATCGCCGAGGTCGGCGGCGCCGTATCGCAGATGGACCAGGCCACGCAGCAAAACGCCGCGCTGGTCGAGCAGGCCGCTGCGGCGGCGCATGCGCTGCAGCAGCAGGCGCACGACCTGGCCGAGGTGGTGGCAGGCTTCAAGCTGCCACCCACCGGGACGCAAAGACTCCTGAACTGATAGCTGCCAGCGCTTGACAGTCAAGCGCTGGGGCCGGATTTCTTATAAATTTTCGGCCATCGGCGCGCTACAGCGCCTGCAGCTGGGCGCGTACCGCCTCGGGCATGGTGGCAGCGCGGCGCGTGGCGCCATTGACGAAGACAATGCCGCTCTTACCGCGCGCCACCTCGCGGCCCTGGGCCACCTCGGTGATGCGCCACACCAGGTCGAAGGCGCAGCGGCTCAGGTCCATGGGCATCATCTCCACGCGCAGGGTTTCGCCGTGGTAGGCCTCGGAACGGTACTGCGCCTGCATGTCGCCCACGACGATGGGCAAGCCGCCCACGTTGGCCTCGGAATGCCCGAGCGCACGGAAGAAGCGCACGCGCGCCTCGGACACCAGCGTGAGCAGCAGTGCGTTGTCCAGATGGCCGCCCTGGTTGACGTGGTTGATATAGACCTGCACTTCGGTGGCAAAGCCAAAGCGCGGCGGAAGGTCACAGACGATGCGGGCCATGTTCAGAGGGTCTTGCGCAGGTTGGCGGGCGCGATCTTCAGCGCCTCGCGGTATTTGGCCACCGTGCGGCGCGCGCACTCGATGCCCTGCTCCTTGAGCATCTCGGCGATCTGGCTGTCCGACAGCGGTTTGGCAGGGTTCTCGGCGGCCACGAACTGCTTGATGAGCGCGCGCACCGCCGTGCTGGAGGCGTTGCCGCCGGTGTCGGTGCCCAGGCCCGAGCCGAAGAAGTACTTCAGCTCATAGGTGCCTTGCGGCGTGGCCATGTACTTGGCCGTGGTCACACGCGAGATGGTCGACTCATGCAGGCCCAGCTCGTCGGCAATCTCGCGCAGCACCAGCGGGCGCATGGCGATTTCGCCATGCACGAAGAAGTTTTTCTGCCGCTCCACAATGGCCTGCGATACGCGCAGGATGGTGTCAAAGCGCTGCTGGATGTTTTTGATGAACCAGCGCGCTTCCTGCAGGCGCGCCTGCAGCGCCTGGTGGCCGTCCTGGCCACGTTGCCCACGCAAGGCACTGGCGTAGACCTCGTGCACGCGCAGGCGCGGCATCACGTCGGGGTTGAGCTGCACACTGAAACCATGGCCCGCCTTCTTCACGATCACGTCAGGCACGACCACGTTGCGCTGCACGTCGGCAAAGCGCCGGCCCGGGCGCGGCTCCAGGCGCGCGATCAGCGCCATGGCGGCGCGCGTGCCCTCCTCGCCCGCACCGCTGGCCTGGGCCAGACGGCGCACATCGCGCCGGGCCAGGAGCTCCAGCGGCTGGGCACACAGGGCCAGCGCGGTCTGCAGCACCGCCGGGTCAGCCTCTTTGGCGTCCTGCCGCGCGCGCAGCTGCAGCACCAGGCATTCGGTCAGGTCGCGCGCGCCCACGCCGGTGGGCTCCAGGCTCTGCAGCAGGCGCAGCGCCACGGTGAAGTGGTGCAGCAGTTCCTCGCGCTGCTCCAGATCCTCGCTGCCCGCCAGGCTCTCGGCCAAGTCCTCCAGTGTGTCTTCGAGGTAGCCATCGTCATTGAGCGACTCGATCAGGAAGTACAGCGCTGCGCGGTCCGCCTCCTGCAGGCGCAGGCCCAGGGCCTGGCGGTGCAGGTGCGCGGTGAGCGATTCGTGGCCGCGGGCGCGCTCGAATACGTCGGGCCCGTCGTCGTCCTGGCTGCGCGTGCGCGGCGCCGACTCGCCCCCCCACTCGCCATCGCTGTGCGCGGCGTCAACGGCGCCATCACCTTCCCAATCGCTGGGAACGTAGTCGTCATTTTGGCCTTCAGCGCTTACTGGGAGAGCGTCAGCAGCTCCTGAAACAGGAGCATCATCCGCCTCGTTGGCGGCAGTGCTGGCCCGCGGTGGCTCTGGCGGTGCCTCGGGCAGTGGACCATCGTCGTCCTCGCGCTCCAGGAACGGGTTGTCGCCCAGCATCTGTTCGACTTCCTGGGCCATTTCCAGGGTGGACAGCTGCAGCAGGCGAATCGACTGCTGCAGCTGTGGCGTGAGGGCGAGATGCTGCGAGACGCGCAGCGACAGGCTGGGCTGCATCTACATGCGGAAGTGTTCGCCCAGGTACACCCGGCGCACTTCGGCGTTGTCCACGATTTCCGAGGGGGTGCCCCGGGCCAGCACCTCGCCGTCGCTGATGATGAAGGCGTGGTCGCAGATGCCCAGCGTCTCGCGCACGTTGTGGTCGGTGATCAGCACACCGATACCACGCTCCTTCAGGAAGCCGATGATGCGCTGGATCTCGATCACGGCGATGGGGTCGATGCCGGCGAACGGCTCGTCCAACAGGATGAAGCGCGGCTGCGTGGCCAGGGCGCGGGCGATTTCCACGCGGCGGCGCTCGCCGCCCGACAGTGCCAGCGCAGGCGATTCGCGCAGGTGCTGCACGCGCAGCTCCTCCAGCAGGGCCGTGAGGCGCTCCTCGATCACGGCCCGTGGCAGGGGCTGGCCACGCTCGTCGGTCTGCAGTTCCAGCACGGCGCGCACGTTGTCCTGCACGCTGAGCTTGCGGAAGATCGACGCTTCTTGCGGCAGGTACGACAGCCCCAGACGCGAGCGCCGGTGGATCGGCATGTTGGCCACCGATTGGCCGTCGATGCGAATATCGCCGCCGTCACTGCGCACCAGGCCAACGATCATGTAGAACGAGGTGGTCTTGCCCGCGCCGTTGGGCCCGAGCAGGCCGACGACCTCCCCCTTGCGCACCGATAGCGACACGTCCTTGACGACCTTGCGGCTGCCGTAGGACTTGGCCAAGTGCAGTACTTCGAGGCAGCTGCCGTCGCAGCCGTTGTCAGCGGTACTCACTCACTGGCCTCCATCAATCGCCGTGCTGGGGCGCAGCGCAGGCACCGTGCCCGGCGCCGGTCCGGGGCTGGAGGTCTCCTTGGGCGCCAGCATGGCGCGCACACGGCCATCCTTGCCCTTGCCGCCCTCGGCGCTGGTGGCGCTCTTCTGTCCATCCACGGAGAACTGGTCAGTGAGGTTGTTGTAGACGATGACGGCGCCGGTGATCTCGTCGTCCAGCACCGCACCGCGGTAGCGGCGCAGCTCGGCACGGCGGATGAATTTCACCGTATCGGCGCGGCCGTCGTATTCGATGGTTTCGCCCTCGCCCTCGACAAACTCCTCAGGCTGGCCTGGTGCGGCATCGCGCCTTTGACGAAAAAAGGCGCGCTGCCCGGGCGCAGCAGCCACGGTGCCCGACTGGTAGCCCTGCGGATCCTGGCGCACCTCAAGGCGCTCGCCGCGCAGCACGATGGACCCCTTGGTCATGACCACGCGGCCGGTAAACACGCTGGTCTGCCGCAGCTCGTCGTGGTGCAGCGCATCGGCTTCGATGTTCATGGGCTTGCTGCGGTCGGCGCGCTCGGCATGCGCGCCGCCACCCAAGGCGATCAGGGCCGAAGCCAGGAGGAAGGGGAGGAGGCGTTTAATCATGAGGGGCACGAATCTTGCGTTGATTGTAGCCAGACCACCGCCTCCCGGCGTGGCTGCCGTGCCTGCACAGCCCGGCAGCGTTGCGCACTCAGTGCGCGGCGGCGCTGGCAGCGCCCACACCCGTCTGCGCGCGCACGTACTGGTCGTCAAACGCTGCACGCTCGGCCTGTGCCTCGGCACTGGTGTCGAGCTTGGAGAACACGTAGATGGCCAGGAACGCCAGCGGCATCGCGAACAGCGCCGGCTGCGTGTAGGGGAACAGCGGCGCAGGATTGCCCAGCACGTCCACCCACACCGACTTGGAGAAGAGCACGAACAGCACCGAGCTGATCAGCCCGGTGTAGCCGCCCACCAGGGCGCCACGCGTGGTCAGGCCCTTCCAGTACATGGACATGAGCAGCACCGGGAAGTTGGCGCAGGAGGCCACGCCGAAGGCCAGTGCCACCATGAAGGCCACGTTCATCTTCTCGAACGCCATGCCCAGCAGCACGGCCACCACACCCAGGCACAGGGTCGCGATCTTGGATACACGGATCTCCTTCTCCTCGCTGGCCTGGCCCTTCATGATGACGCGGGCATACAGGTCGTGCGAGATGGCGGAGGCACCGGCCAGCGCCAGGCCGGCCACCACGGCCAGGATGGTGGCAAACGCCACCGCCGAGAGGAAGCCCAACAGCAGGTTGCCGCCCGCAGCCTTGGCCAGGTGCAGCGCCACCATGTTGCCGCCACCCACCAGCTTGCCGCCAACTTGGCCGCCCTCGAAGAACTCGGGGTTGGTGCCCACCAGCACGATGGCGCACAGGCCCATGATGGCGATGACGTTGAAGAAGAAGGCGATGATGCCCGAGGCGTAGAACACCGACTTGCGCGCCTCCTGCGCATTGGTCACTGTGAAGAAGCGCATCAGGATGTGCGGCAGCCCAGCGATGCCGAACATCAGCCCCAGGCCCATGGAAATGGCGGTCACGGGATCCGCCAGCAGCTTGCCCGGCGAGAGCATGTTCTGCCCCAGCTTATGCACTTCCATGGCCTTGGTGGTCAGGGTCTGGAAGCTGAAGCCAAACTGCGAGAACGCCAGCAGCATGATGGCCGTGCCCCCCGCCAGCAGCATGCAGGCCTTGATGATCTGCACCCAGGTGGTGGCCACCATGCCGCCGAAGATCACGTACACCAGCATCAGCGCACCCACGACAACCAGGGCCACGTTGTAGTCCAGGCCGAACAGCAGCTTGATGAGCTGGCCGGCGCCAACCATCTGCGCCACCAGGTAGAAGCACACCACGGTCAGGGAACTGACGGCGGCCATGGTGCGCACCGGGCCTTGGCGCAGGCGGTAGGCGGTAATGTCGGCAAAGGTGAATTTGCCCAGATTGCGCAGGCGCTCGGCCATCAGGAACAGGATGATGGGCCAGCCAACGAAGAAGGCCACCATGTAGATGTAGCCATCGACGCCGTCGCCGTAGATCATGGCCGTGAGGCCCAGCAGCGTGGCTGCCGACATGAAGTCGCCAGCGATCGCCAGGCCATTTTGCTTGCCGGTGATGCCACCGCCGGCGGTGTAGAAGTCCGACGCCGACTTGGAGCGGCCTGCAGCCCAGTACGTGATGCCCAGCGTCATCAGCACGAAGACGAAGAACATGCCGATGGCATGCCAGTTGAGCGGCTGCTTCTGGGCCACGCCCAGGTCAGGGCCCGCCCAGGCCAGGGCCGGCAGCAGCAGAGACAGCGCCAGCAGCGCGCGCGAAGAAGAGGAGAAGGAGGACATGCGCATCACGACTTCCTCAGGGCGTCTTGCACGATCTGTGCGTTGCGGGGATCGAAGTCGCTGTTGGCGCGGCGCACATACACCCAGGTGAGCGCGCAAAAGAACACAAACTGCGCAAACCCCAGGGCCACGCCCACGGTCAGGTTGCTGCCCTCGGACAGACGCTGGGCAATGACGCCAGGCACGAAGGCCACAAGCAGCACGAAAGCGAAGAAGACGCCGATGACCAGCAGCGCCAGCGTCGTCGCAAACCGCACCCGCTCGCGCACGAGCTGCGCGTAGCGCGGGTCGCGCTTGATGTTGTCATAGAGTGGATTGGACATTTTTCTCCCTGGATTGTTGGCAGCGATAGCCCCATGCTGCAGTGCAACATGGGCGGCGCATTCTAGGAAGGCAAGCCTTTGCCATCCTTACAACCCCGTGGTCGGGAGAAAGAAAAACAGCCCGCAGGGGCGGGCTGTTGGTCCAGAGGGGAGAAAAGGGCTCGAAGCGTGTGGACGCCCTCAGGCGCCCTTGCGCGCCTGGGCCGCCAGCTGGTCCACCACCTGCAGCACGTTCTGCATGCTGCCGGCCATGGTGCCGTCGGTGTAGTAGCGGCCAGCCACGCCCATCGAGGGCACGCCCTCGACGCCGTAGGCGTCCTGGATCTGCGTGGCCTTGCGCACCTGGTTGGACACGGTGAAGGAGTTGTACATCTCCTTGAACTTGGCCACGTCTACGCCTTGCTTGCCCATCCAGTCAAAGATTTCGTCGTCCTTGGTGAGCTTCAGGCGATCCACATGGATGGCGCGGAACACCTTGGCATGAATTTCCTCAGTCTTGCCCAGGCCTTCAAGGGCGTAATAAATCTTTTGCTGCGGCACGAAGCTGCCGTTGAACGCCACGGGCACGCGATGCACCACGAGGTCCTTGGGTGCGTTCTTCAGCCAGGCGGCAAAGGTCGGCTCAAAGGCGTTGCAGTGACCGCAGCTGTACCAGAAGAACTCGATCACTTCCACCTTGCCGGCGGGCGCGTCCGTGGCCACAGGCTTGGCCAGCTTGCGGTAGTCCTTGCCCTCGCGGGGCTGTGCCACGGCGGGCAGGGAAAGGGCACCCATGGCCAGGGCCGAGGCGGCGGTGAGAGAAAACTCGCGGCGTTTCATGTTTCGTCAATCTCCTTGATCGGAATAGCGATGGGAGCAGCGCCCCCGTGAAAAGTTCACTCTCGGGTGCCTGGCACCTGGCCGGGCATCACCGCTGCACGCGCACCAGGGTCGATTCGACACCCGCGCCCTTGAGCTTGTCTTTGAGCTGCTCGGCGTCATCGCGCTTGGCAAACGGCCCTACGCGCACGCGGAAGTAGGCGCGACCATTCTGCTCGCGTTCGCTCACGCGCGCCTCCCAACCCAGCATGGCCAGCTTGGCGCGCTGCGCATCGGCATCTTGCTGGGTGTTGAACGCGCCAGCCTGCACAAAGTATTCGAACGGCTCTGCCGTGGCCGTCGAGGCCTTGGCCTTGGCGAAATCTCCCAGCGGATCGGCCGAGGCCGCGGGCTTGTTCGCGTCCTTGTCCTTGGCGTTCTTCGCCACGGCGTCCTTCGCAGCATCCTTGGCGTCCGGCTTGGGCTCCGCCACCTTGGACGGCGTGGGTGCCACGGCCTCGGAGGCTGCCGGGGCGGCCGGCTCGGCAGGCCGCGCAGGCGCGGGCTTGCCCGCCAGCATGTGGTTGGGGTTCCAGTTGCGGTTCTTCTCGGCCTCGGCGGCGTCCTGCTCGGGGCCGCGCAACCCGCCCTTGGTGATGAAAGGCACGGGCACTTTCATCACGTAAACCACGACGGCGAGCGCCACCCCCAGCCCGACGATCAAACCGAAAATGAAGCCGACGATGGTGCCGCCGCGTTGTCGTGTTGTCATAGCAGTAGAGGCTTACATTCGTTCAGGAGCCGACACGCCCAGCACCGCCAGGCCGTTGGCCAGCACCTGTGCAGTGGCGGCAACCAGGGCCAGGCGCGCGCGTTTGACGGCCTCGTCGTCCACGAGGATGCGCTCGGCATCGTAGTAGCTGTGGTAGCTCGCGGCCAGGTCGCGCAGGTAGAAGGTCACGTCATGCGGTGCCTCGCCCTCGGTGGCGGCAGTGAGCATCTCGGGGTACTTGGCCAGTTGCAGCATCAGCGCCTGGGCCTGCGGGCCTTCGAGGGCCGACAGATCCGCGCCCTGCAGCGAAGCCACGTCGCCGCCCTGCTCCTGCCACGCCCGCAGCACCGAGCGGATGCGCGCATGGGCGTACTGCACGTAGTACACCGGGTTGTCGTTGTTCTGCGCCACGGCCAAGTCCACGTCGAAGGTGTACTCGGTGTCGGGCTTGCGGCTCAAAAGGAAGAAGCGCACCGCATCCTTGCTGGTCCACTCGATCAGGTCGCGCAACGTGACGTAGCTGCCCGCGCGCTTGCTGATCTTCACTTCCTGGCCGCCACGCACCACGCGCACCATGGTGTGCAGCACGTAGTCGGGATAGCCCTGGGGAATGCCCACGTCGGCCGCCTGCAGGCCAGCGCGCACGCGGGCGATGGTGCCATGGTGGTCCGTGCCCTGGATATTGACGACCTTGGCGAAGCCACGCTCCCACTTGGCGATGTGGTAGGCCACATCGGGCACGAAGTAGGTGTAGGTGCCGTCCTGCTTGCGCATGACGCGATCCTTGTCGTCGCCGTACTCGGTGCTCTTGAGCCACAGCGCGCCGTCCTGCTCGTAGGTCTTGCCATTGGCGATGAGCTTGTTCACCGTGGCCTCCACGCGGCCGCTGGTGTACAGGCTGGACTCCAGGTAGTACTCGTCGAACTTCAGGTTGAACGCCTGCAAGTCCTTGTCCTGCTCGTTGCGCAGGTAGGCCACGGCAAACTGGCGGATGTTGTCGTAGTCCTCGACGTCGCCGTTGGCGGTGAATTCGCGGTCGTCGGCTTTGACGGTTTCCTTGTTCAGGAACGCCTGGGCGATGTCGGCGATGTAGTCGCCGTTGTAGAAGTTCTTGGCCAACGGGTTGTCGGCATCGGTGGGCCAGCAGTCGTCGCCCGGCTTGAAGCCCTTGGCGCGCAGCTGCGTGCTTTTGGTGAGCGTGTCGATCTGCACGCCCGCGTCGTTGTAATAGAACTCGCGGTGCACGTTCCAGCCCTGGGTGCTGAACAGGTTGCAGATCGCATCGCCCAGCGCCGCCTGGCGGCCGTGGCCCACGTGCAGCGGGCCCGTGGGGTTGGCCGAGACGAACTCGACCAGCACGCGCTGGCCGTTGTCCGGCTGGTAACCAAAGCGCTCGCCCGCGGCCAGCACCTCGTGCACCACGGCCTGCTTGGCGGCGGGCTTCAAGCGGATGTTGAGAAAGCCCGGGCCTGCGATCTCGATCGCATCGACCCAGCGGCCAAAGGCCGACGTGGACTCCAGCGCAGCCTTGAGCTGCTCGCCTAGTGCACGCGGGTTGAGCTTGAGCGGCTTGGCCAGCTGCATGGCAGCAGTGCAGGCGAAGTCGCCATGGGCCGCCACCTTGGGCGATTCGAATGCGGCCTTGGCGCCAGCGCCTTCGGACAGTTTTTCCAGCTCGGCTGCCAGCGCAGCGAGCAATTCATTTTTGGCGGTGAGCATCGGCGGATTTTACGGGGCCGCCAATGACGCTGGCAGGACACACACCGCCCGACCCGGTGGCACGCCCCGTTTGCGCCCCAGGCGGAGCCGCGGGCACAATCGTTTCACACCCACCACCCGGAGCCCCGCCGCACATGCAGCCCCCCGCCATCCATCTGTACCGACGCCGTTGGACGCTGTACTTCCAGGTGCCGTTCACCGTGCTGATGGCCTTGACCACGGCGTACTCCGTCTTTCTGGCAGTGGCATCCAACGACCGGCTGCTCACCCTCATCGGTGCAATCGGGGCCTTCGGGTCGTTCTGCATCACCTGGACCCTGGCCCGATGGGCCTGGGATGCCCACCAGGACCGGGAGCCCGCACTCATCATTGACGCCCAGGGCATTCTCGACCTGCGGCAAGACGATCCGCAGACTGTGCGCTGGAATGCCATGGAGAGTGTCCACATCAACTTCCGCACCGACGCCATCGTGGCAAGGCTGCGCCATGGCGCCCAAGGCCCGATCACCCAGGCGCTGCAGCGCGCCTTCCGTGGCGGTGGCGATGTGGCTTTTTCGCTCCACGGCCTGGCCCATGACACCTCGGTGATCCAGAGCAGGCTCAAGGCCTTCCATGAAGCCGCCGTGCCGCCGGCGTAGCGACCTGCCTAGGACCTCCTGACCATCGAGAACACCGCACGCATGCTACGGGGGCGCCCCGTCATCCTGGAGCCCCTGGGCGGCGTTATGCTGGGTGACCCGCGTGCCGCATGCGCACCGGGTCATCCATCCACTTTCGCAGGAGCACTACATGAAGAAACTGCTTTCCCTGTTGGCCGTCGCCAGCCTCGCCCTCTCGTTCACCGCCCACGCAGCCGATGGCGACGCCAAGAAGGCCCCCACCGCCCAGCAAAGCAAGATGAAGACCTGCAACACCGAGGCGGGCGACAAGAAGGGCGACGAGCGCAAGGCCTTCATGAAGACCTGCCTGTCGGCCAAGAAGGAAACCCAGCAGGACAAGATGAAGTCGTGCAACGCCGACGCCAAGACCAAGGATCTGAAGGGCGACGAGCGCAAGGCCTTCATGAAGGGCTGCCTGTCCGGCGCCCCGGCCTGACGCATCCCCGCGCCCCAACTCCAGGCCCCGCCGCGCGCGGGGCTTTTTTATTTCGTGCCCACGCCCCGCGCTAGGAACACCCCCAGCAGCGGGATCAGCACCATCAGGTGCGCCTCGATCATCACCAGGCGGCGCACGCCGCGCACCTCGGCCTCGGCGGGCAGCGCCCCCGTGGCGCGCAGTTGGCGGCGCCAGCGCAGGAAGCGCATGGTCGGCCCCAGCGACATCAGCCCGATCACCACGAACAGCGTGACCTTGGCATGCAGCAGCGGCTGGGACCAGTACCAGCCCGCGCCCTTCATGCCCCACCAGGTGCGCGCCAGGCCCGTGGCCAGCAGCGCCAGCGCGCTGATGCCGTAGAGCAGGTCCAGCCGCACCAGCCGCTCAACCACGGCGGCGTTCATCCACTCGCGGCGGCACAGCGCCGCCTCGCTGGCGAGAAAGGTGGCAGTCATCAGAATGGCGAGGATGTGGGCGTAGGCCAGCAGGGCTTCGGTGGTCATGGCGGCGCGTTTCTCGGTGACTATCGATGCGCCCGATCGTAGCCCGACTGCGCGCTGGCGCCGCAGCCCGTTGCAACGCACAGGGCCCCGGCCCGTACGGCTGACGGTTGACGGCCGCATGGCGGCGCCCTGGCATTTCAAGCCAAATGCACTCCAGGCCAATAGCAGCAAGCGCCAAACGCTATCAAAAAAGGGGCACACGACGCACCCGGGGTTCGGCGGCAAAAAGCAAAGGGCCCTTGCGGGCCCTTGGGGGGAATGCAGCGCGGCTTAGCCCGCAGCCTGGACGGTGGCGGTAGCGCCCACCGGCAGCCCGGCCGGTGCCGCGTGCGGCACCGCCTGGCCATCGAGGGCCGCGTGCAGGCGCTGGTAGTCGAGCGCATTTTCCCAGCGCGAGACGACCACCGTGGCCACGGCATTGCCCACGAAGTTGGTCAGCGAACGGCACTCGCTCATGAAGCGGTCCACCCCCAGGATCAGCGCCATGCCCGCCACCGGCACCTCGGGCACCACGGCCAGCGTGGCGGCCAGGGTGATGAAGCCGGCGCCGGTCACACCCGCTGCGCCCTTGGAGCTGAGCATGGCCACCAGCAGCAGCATGACCTGGTGGCCCAGCGACAGCTCGGTGTTCGTGGCCTGCGCGATGAACAGCGCTGCCAGCGTCATGTAGATGTTGGTGCCATCCAGGTTGAAGGAGTAGCCCGTGGGCACAACCAGGCCGACCACTGACTTGCTGCAGCCCGCCTTCTCCATCTTTTCCATCAGCGACGGCAGGGCCGATTCGGACGACGAGGTGCCCAGCACCAGCAGCAGCTCGGCCTTCAGGTAGCGGCACAGCTTGAGCACCGAGAAGCCGCACAGGCGCCCCACCGTGCCCAGCACCACCACCACGAACAGCAGCGACGTGACGTAGAACGACCCCACCAGCCAGGCCAGGTTCACCAGCGACCCCAGGCCGAACTTGCCGATGGTGAAAGCGATGGCACCGAAGGCGCCGATGGGCGCGGCCTTCATGACGATGGCCACGAGCTTGAACACGGGCGCCGTCAGCGCTTCAAGGAAGTCCAGCACCGGCGTGCCACGCTCACCGGCCAGGGCCAGCGCGATGCCGAACAGCACGGCCACCAGCAGCACCTGCAGGATGTTGTCGCCCACGAACGGGCTGATCAGCGTCTTCGGGATGATGTCCATGACGAAGCCCGTCAGCGTCATCTCGTGCGACTTTGCCACGTAGGACTTGACGGCCGTCTGGTCCAGGTCGGCGGGGTTGATGTTCATGCCCGCGCCGGGTTGCACCACGTTGGCCACGATCATGCCAACCACCAGGGCCAGCGTGGAGAAGAACAGGAAGTACGCCATGGCCTTGCCGAACACACGGCCCACGGCGCTGAGCTGCGACATGCCGGCGATGCCGGTAACGATGGTCAGGAAGATCACCGGCGCGATGATCATCTTCACCAGCTTGATGAAGCCGTCGCCCAGCGGCTTGAGCGCCTCGCCATAGGCGGGCTCGAAGTGGCCGAGCAGCACCCCCAGGACGATGGCGATCACCACCTGAAAATACAGTTGCCGGTAAAACGGCAGACGCAGCGTCGAAGGCAAAGGGGCTGCGTGGGCGGGAATGGCGTGCATGCAAGGTCTCCAGAAATCGCGGGGAACCACCCCTGTGGGGTGTTCGAGGGAGCCGTTTGTACCGCCGGGAACTTTTTGCGCCGATAACCTATTGGTATTAGTCGGCGGGCGGCTCCCTGAGAATGCCCGCCCAAACCTAGGGAAAACACCTACCCACCATGACCCCACCCTCGCGCCGCAAACTCTGGACCCTGCTGGTCGTCCTCGGGGGTATGGCGGGCTGCATGCTCCTGGCCGGACACTGGACCTGGCAGCGTTCGCTGAGCGAGGAGAGCGCCAGCGTGGAGCGCCAGCTGGCGCTGTACGGGCAGGCCCTGGCCCAGCGCATCGACCGCTACCGTACGCTGCCCGAGGTGCTGGCGCTGGATGCACAGCTGCGCGATGCACTGACGCACCCGCTGTCGCCCGCCGAGGTCGAGGCGCTCAACCGCAAGCTGGAGCAGGCCAACGGCGCCAGCCAGTCCTCCACGCTGACCCTGCTCAACCGCGACGGCCAGGCCGTGGCGGCCAGCAACTGGCGCACCGCCACCAGCAACGTGGGCGTGGACTACAGCTTCCGCCCCTACGTGCAGCAGGCGCTGGCGCAGGGGCGCGGCAGCTTCTACGGCATCGGCGTGACCACGGGCGAGCCGGGCTACTTTCTGTCGCAGGCCATCCGCGACGGCAGCGGCCACACCCTGGGGCTGGTGGCCATCAAGATCGCACTGCAGGAGTTGGAGCGCGAGTGGCTGCAGACACCCGACATCGTGCTTGCATCCGACGCGCACGGCGTGGTCTTCCTGGCCAGCCAGGACGCATGGCGCTACCGTCTGCTCAACCCGCTGGACGAGGCCGGGCGCCGCGAACTCCAGGCCACGCGGCAGTACGCCAACCAGCCGCTGCGCCCGCTGGCGTACCGTGTGGACAGCCGCCTGGACAACGGCGGGCGCCTGGTGCGCGTGCAATCCGCCGACCTGCCCGCCCTGCCGGGCCGCGTGCTGTGGCAGACCCAGCCCCTGGCCGGCACCCCCTGGCAACTGCACCTGGTGCACGAGACGCACAACAGCCTGGCGGAAAGCCGCTGGGCCGCCGCCGCGGGCGCCGGTGGCTGGCTGGCGCTGGCCCTGCTGGTGCTGTTCGCGCGCCAGCGCCAGCGCCTGTCACTGTTGCGCCAGCGCAGCCGCGAGGAACTGGAGGCGGTGCTACACCAGCATGCCCAGGAGCTGCGCACCGCGCAGGACGGCATCGTGCAGGCGGCCAAGCAGGCCGACACCGGCCTGTCGCGTAGCCTGGAGCACCTGCCACAGGGCGTGGTGATCATCGATGCGCAGCTCAACCTGGTGGCCTGGAACTCGCGCTACGTGGAGCTGTTCCGCTACCCGCCCGAGCTCATGCGCGTGGGCCAGCCCATCGAAGACCTGCTGCGCCACAACGCGCGGCGCGGCCTGCTCGGGCACGGGCCGCTGGAGGAGTCGATCGAGCGGCGCCTGGCGCACCTGCGCAGTGGCACGCCGCACCTGCACGAAAGCGCCAAGGAAGACGGCACCGTGCTGGAAATCCGCGGCAACCCGCTGCCCGAGGGCGGCTTCGTGACCAGCTACGCCGACATCACCAGCTACAAGAATGCCGCGCGCGAGCTGCGCTCGCTGGCCGACGCGCTGGAGCGCCGCGTGGCCGAACGCACACGCGACCTGGACGCCGCCCGGCGCGAGGCCGAGCGCGCCAACCGCACCAAGAGCCGCTTCGTCGCCGCTGCCGTGCACGACCTGCTGCAGCCGCTGAACGCAGCGCGCATGTTCACCTCGCTGCTGCGCAGCCACCTGCACGACGACGCCGGGCGCCACGTGGCCGACAGCATCGACAGCGCCCTGGCGGCGCAAGACGCCATTCTCAGCAGCCTGCTGGACCTCGCCCGCATGGAGTCCGGCCAGCTCGAAGTGCACGTGCGCGACGTGCCCCTGGGCCCGCTGCTGCAGGTGCTGGCGCACAACTTCGGCGTGCTCGCCAGCAAGCGCGGGCTGAAGCTGTCGTGCATGCCCACGCGGCACGTGGTGCGCACCGACGAGAACCTGCTGCGGCGCATCGTGCAGAACTATGTCTCCAACGCCATCCGCTACAGCCGCCAGGGGCGCATCGTGGTCGGCTGCCGGCGCGACGGCGCGCACGTGCGCATCGAGGTGCACGACCAGGGCCCGGGCATTCCCGAGGCACTGCAGCGCGAGATCTTCGAGGAGTTTCGCCGCCTCGACGAAGGCGGCGACGGCGACCGGGGCGCCGGCCTGGGCCTGGCCATCGTCGAGCGTCTGGGCCGCCTGCTGGGCCATGAGATCGGCCTGCGCTCGCAGCTCGGGCGCGGCAGCGTGTTCTGGGTGCGCGTGCCGCTGGGCGACCCGGCCGCCGTGCAGGCCCACGCCGCCCTGCCGGCCGCGCCAGAGCTGGCGGACGACGCCCCGCTGCACGGCAGCAGCGCCTGGGTCATCGAGGACGACCCGCAGACCCGCGCCGCCACCCAGGCGCTGCTGCAACGCTGGGGCTGCGCGGTGCCGCTGGCCGGGGGCGCGCCCGAGGCGCTGGCCCAGGCCGCGCCGGGCCAGGCACCGCAGCTGGTGCTGCTCGACGTGCACCTGGGCAGCCACCACGGCCCCGACGTGTACGCCGCGCTGTGCCAGCGCTGGGGCCAGGCACCGGCCGTGATCCTGGTCACGGCCGAGCGCGACGCCACGCTGCGCAGCCAGGCCGCCGAGCGTGGCTGGGGCTTCCTCGCCAAGCCAGTGCGCGCCCCGGCGCTGCGGGCGTTGGTCAGCCAGACTTTGCTGCGCCTGCAGGAACGGGCGCCGTCCTGATGCGCGGACCTGGGGCTGCTTTCAAATTTGATAGCTGATTGCGCTTGCTGGTATTGGGTTTGGTGCCGTTTTGATGCGTGTAGCGGTTTTGCTTCCCGGGGCCGGGACTCGCCCCGGCGGGCGACCTCCTTTCTTGCCGCGCGGCAAGAAAGGAGGCAAAGAAACGCGCCCCGCAGTCTGCGACCCCCAAGCTGCGCGTGGGGGCACACCTGGGGCGAGACGCTGGCGGGGTGCGCTGCGGAACTCGCTGCGCGCTACGCGCTGCGCTCAAACAACCGCAGCGAGTCAGTTCACGACGCATGCGCGACTGCGCGCATGCCACCCCACCAGCGCCTCGCCCCAGGCGCAGCCTGAAAGGGGGTGGAGACGACACGGGCCATCGCTGCGCTCGGCCTCGCGGGCGCAGGCGCTACGCGCCGCGAAGTCCAGGCCGAGCGCAGCGATGGCCCGTATGGGGCTTCAAACCCCTTCTGGCCGTACCGAGGAGCGCAGGGCGTGGGGGGGGCGCGTGTGCCGAAGGACACACGCGCTTCGTGATCTGACTTGCCGCGTCTGTTTGAGCGCAGCGCCGCAGGCGCGCAGCGAGTTACGCGGCACCGTCCCGCGCCCAAGCACCGCAGGCTGCCCCGGAGCGAAGCGCAGGGGATACGGACAGCAGGGGCGTGCTTCTTTTGCTTCCTTTTCTTGCACGCGCAAGAAAAGGGTGTCGCCCGCCGGGGCGAGTCCCGGCCCCGGGAAACAAACCCCAAAAAGCGCAAAAACAGCCCCTAACCCAATAGCAGCAAGCGCTAGCAGCTCCAAAAAAAGAAGCAATCAAGCCTTTTCGGAATACCCCTTCGGCCAGCCACCCGGGCGGTCACAACACTCCTCCCAGCCACGCAGCCGCGCGGTGTGGCCAATGCCCGGGTTGAAGGTGTTGGTCGGGTCCAGCGCGCGGTAGAAGCCCGCCAGCGCGGGCTTGGCCACGTACAGGTGGCCCACGTTATGCTCGGCCGGGTACTCGGCGCGGCGCGCGTCCAGCAGCGCCCACATGCGGTGCTCCATGGCCAGCGGGTCGACGCCCTTCTTCACGATGTAGTCCTGGTGGAACACATGGCAGAAGAAATGGCCGTAGTACAGCTTGTGCACGGTGTCGCGCTCCACGTCGGCAGGCAGCTCCTCCACCCAGTCGCGGTCGTTGCGGCGCAGCGCCACGTCCAGCGCCACGATGTCTTGGACCTCTGCACGGTGCACCGCGCGGTAGCGGATGGCGGCGCCGGCGATGGCAAAACGGTGCAGGAAAGCCTTGCGCCCTTCCTCCGCGTCGCACTCGAACCAGCCGCCCGTGGGACTGTTGCCGAAGTGCTGGGCGAGGAAGGCGCGCGTGGCCTCCGCTGTGTCGTTGGACACGCGCACCAGCAGGTGGTGTTCGTAGCGCTGGCGCCATTCGCCCATGCGCGCGGGCAGGTGGCGGGGCAGCAGGTTGGTGAAGGCTTGCAGCAGGTGGTCGGTCACGCCGCGCAGGCCCAGGCGTTCAAAGAAACCGTCCACCCGGCTCTTGAGCGCGAAGGCCGCGGGCACCCGTGCGGTGCCAAAGCGGTCAATGAGCAGGAACGTGTCCTTGCCGTACTTTTCGCCAATGTCGTAGGCCGTGCGGTGGATGTATTCGCCCGCAATCGGAAGGCGCGGCAGCGCCGTGAGCAGGTGGCGGCGCACGGCCGTGAGGTCGTCGGGCGCGTTGCTGCCGATGTAGAACACCGTGCTGGGCTCCTTGGGAAAGGTGTCCAGCCGCACGGCAAACAGGCACAGCTTGCCGGCTGAGCCCGAGGCCTCGAACAGGCGCGAGGGGTCGGCGTTGAAGCGCGCGGGCGTGTCCGCGTCCACGGCGCGCACATCGTCGGCGTAGCGCGTGTCCGAGGCCGCGCGCTGCGGGTTGCTGTCCACGTCGGCTTCGGTGTAGCGGCCGTCCTGCAGCCGGGTCAGGATTTCTTCCGGCGTGCGGCCCAGGGCAATGCCCAGGTGGTTCACCAGCTCCAGCGTGCCGTCGCCGCACACGCGGGCGTACAGCGCCAGCTCGGTGTAGGCCGGCCCCCGGCGCACCAGCGCGCCGCCCGAGTTGTTGCAGATGCCGCCCAGCACCGAGGCGCCAATGCACGACGAGCCGATGACCGAGTGCGGCTCGCGCCCCAGCGGCGCCAGCGTCTGCTCCAGGCGGTCCAGCGTGGCGCCGGGCAGGCAGACCACCTGGGCGCCGCCCTGGATGACTTGCACGCCGGTGATGCGCAGGGTGTTGATGAGCACGATCTCGCGGTCGTAGTCGGCACCGTCGGGGGTGGAGCCGCCGGTCAGCCCGGTGTTGGCCGCCTGCATGATGACGATGCGCCCGGCCGCCACGGCGGCCTGCAGCACTTTCCACTGCTCCAGCAGCGTACCGGGACGCACCACGGCCAGCACCGGCCCTTCGCCGGTGCGGTGGCCTTTGCGAAAGCGCCGCGTGGCCTGGTCGCCGGTCAGCACATGGGCGGCGCCCACGGCGCTGCGCAGCTGCGCGAGCAGGGCTTCTCGCGGAACCTCGGGCACGCTGCTCATGCTTCGCGCACCAGCAGGTCGCCCGTGATGTCCGCCACGCGGGCCACGCTGGTCAGGGTCATGGCCACGCGCATTTCTTTTTCCAGCAGCTCCAGCAGGTGTTTGACGCCCGCCTCACCGGCGGCTGCCAGCGCATAGATGTAGGCGCGGCCGATCATGGCGCAGTCGGCGCCCAGGGCGATGGCGCGCACCACATCCAGGCCGTTGCGGATGCCGGAGTCGGCCAGGATCTTGATCTGGCCCTTCACCGCATCGGCAATGGCGGGCAGCGCGCGCGCCGACGACAGCACGCCGTCGAGCTGGCGCCCGCCGTGGTTGGAGACGATGATGCCGTCCGCGCCAAAGCGCACGGCGTCTTTGGCGTCCTCGGGGTCCAGGATGCCCTTGATGACCATCGGCCCCTTCCAGAAGGCGCGGATCCACTCCAGGTCTTTCCACGAAATCGACGGATCAAAGTTGGCCCCCAGGTAGCCCATGTAGTCCGCCAGGCCTGTGGGGCTGCCTCGGTAGGCCGAGATGTTGCCCAGGTCATGCGGGCGGCCCAGCAGGCCCACGTCCACCGCCCAGCGCGGGTGCGTCACGGCCTGCCAGTAGCGGCGCAGCGGGGCGTTGGGGCCGCTCATGCCCGAATGCGCGTCGCGGTAGCGCGCGCCGGGCACGGGCATGTCCACGGTGAACACCAGGGTGGTGCAGCCGGCGGCCTGCGCGCGCTCCAGCGCGTTCTGCATGAAGCCCCGGTCCTTCAGCACATACAGCTGGAACCACATCGGGCGCTGGATCTTGGGCGCCACTTCTTCAATGGGGCAGACCGACACGCTGGACATGGTGAACGGAATGCCGTGCGCATCGGCCGCGCGGGCCGCCTGCACCTCGCCGCGGCGGCGGTACATGCCCGTCAGGCCCACGGGCGAGAGGGCGACGGGGATGCTGAGCTTTTCGCCAAACAGCTCGATGCGGGTGTCGAGCTGGCTCATGTCCTTGAGCACGCGCTGGCGCAGCGCCACGGCGGCGAAGTCGTCCACATTGCGGCGTAGCGTTTGTTCGGCATAGGCGCCGCCGTCGATGTAGTGGAACAGGAAGGGGGGAAGAAACTGTTGCGCTGCTGCGCGGTAGTCGGCGCTGGAAGAAATGATCATGATGGTTTTCTCATGGCGGGGTCGGCGGCTCGGCTGCGGGGAGCAGCGTCGGTGCCAGGTCAAGCGGCAGGCGCATGGAACGCTCGCGCCGCGCGCGGTCTTCGTCCAGGCGCTGGATGGTGGTGCGCACATGCTCCAGGTGCTCGCCGATGCATTCGCGCGCACGCTGCGGGTCGCCGTCCAGGATGGCCTGCATCAGCGCCTGGTGCTGCGCGGTCAGGGCCTGCAGCGTGACGGGCGCGCTCAGGCGGAACATGTCGTGGCGGTTGCGCTCCACGGTGGACAGCACCACGGTGAACAGGCTGTGCATCACCTGCACCAGCACCAGGTTGTGCGAGGCTTCGGCGATGGCCAGGTGGAACTGCGCGTCGGCGCGCGCGGCCAGCTCGGCATGGCCGCTGCGCTGGTGCTGCAGCATCACTTCAAAGCAGCGCTGGATGTGCGCCTTGTCCTGCGCGGTGGCGCGCTGTGCGGCCAGCCAGGCGGTGCTGGTCTCCAGCGCGTGGCGCGTCTCCAGCACGTCGTAGCGGTAATGCGGGTCGGCATCCATCAGGCCCGCCAGGGGCTGCATGGCTTCCTGCAGCCAGTGGGCGGTGGGGCGGGATTGCACGTAGGTGCCGTCGCCGCGCCGCGCCGAGAGCACGCCCTGGCTGACCAGCTTCTGGATGGCCTCGCGCACCGAGGTGCGCGACACCCCCAGCACCTCGGCCAGTTGCCGCTCGGCGGGCAGCTTCTGTCCGGGCTGCAGACCGCGTTCCTGCACCAGGGCGAGGAGTTTTTCGACAACGTGATCGGCTAGGCGCATGGGGAGCTCTCAGATTCCGGGGTTTCAATGGCCCGGAATCATCCACGTAAACACGTAGGCCTGCAGCGTCGTGATGACGCCAATGATCACGGCGAAGATCAGGCTGTGCTTGACGGTGAAGCGGAACAGGTCCGACTCCTTGCCGGCCAGGCCCACGGCCGCGCAGGCAATGGCGATGGACTGGGGCGAGATCATCTTGCCCGTGACGCCGCCCGTGGTGTTGGCCGCCACGGTGAGCACCTGGGGCAGGCCCAGCTGCTGCGCGGTGGTGGCCTGCAGCGCGGCGAACAGCGCGTTGGCCGAGGTGTCCGAGCCCGTCAGGAACACGCCGATCCAGCCCAGGAAGGGCGAAAAGAACGTGAACGCCTGGCCGGTGTGCGCCAGCGCCAGGGCCAGCGTGGCCGACAGGCCCGAGTAGTTGGCCACGAAGGCGAACGCCAGCACCATGCCGATGGAATAGATCGGGATGGCCAGTTCCTTGAACGTCTCGCCCAGCGTGGCCGCGGCCTTGGCGGGCGACAGGCGCGTGAAGGCGATGGTGATGATGGCCGCGATCAGGATGGCCGTGCCAGTGGCCAGCAGCCAGTTGAAGGTGTACACCGCACCATAGGGCGTGACCTTGGCGACCACGGGCGGCGCCTTCTCCACCAGGTTGTGCAGGAACGGCACCGGGATGTTGATGATGGTCGAGGCAAGCGGGCCGCCAGCGGCGAACAGCGCCTTGAAGGGCTTGATGCTCCACACCGTCACCATGGCGGTGAGGATGATGAAGGGCGACCACGCCTTGACGATGGCACCCGCCGTCAGCGGCTGGCCCGTGGCGGCCGGCGCAGCAGGCTGTGCCACGGCCTTGGCGCCGTCCTCGGTCTCGAAGCGGAAGATGCGCTTGGGCTGCCAAACCTTGAGGAAGGCCGTCAGCGCCACCAGCGACACGATGGCCGAGGTGATGTCCGGCAGCTCGGGGCCGATGTAGTTGGCCGTGAGGAACTGCACCAGTGCGAACGAGCCACCGCCCACCAGCACGGCGGGCCAGGTTTCCTTGACGCCGCGCCAGCCATCCATGATGGCCATGAGCCAGAACAGCACGATCACGGTCATGAACGGCAACTGGCGCCCGGCCATCTGGCCGATGGCGAACGCATCCACGCCCGAAACCTGCCCCGCCACGATGATCGGAATGCCCATGGCGCCAAAGGCCACCGGCGCCGTGTTGGCGATCAGGCACAGGCCAGCCGCATACAGCGGCTTGAAGCCCAGGCCCACCAGCAAGGCAGCCGTAATGGCCACGGGCGCACCGAAGCCCGCCGCGCCCTCCAGGAACGCGCCGAAGCAAAAGCCCACCAGAATGAGCTGCAGCCGCTGGTCGGGCGTCACCGACAGGATGGACGAGCGGATGACGTCGAACTGCCCCGTCTTGACCGAGATTTTGTAGAGGAACACCGCGGCCACGATGATCCAGGCGATGGGCCACAGACCGTAGAAGAAGCCGTACACGGCCGAGGCCAGCGCCGCGCTCACGGGCATCTTGTAGAACAGCAGCGCCACGCCCAAGGCCAGCAGCACCGTGATGGTGCCGGCCTGGTAGCCCTTGAGACGCAGCCGGGTCAGCGCAAGGAAGAAGAAGACGATGGGAATGAGCGCGACCAGGGCCGAGATCCAGATGTTCCCGGCGGGGTCGTAGTTCTGTTGCCAGAGGGTTTGCATGGCCGTTGTGCGAAGTGCGTTGTGCGGGCCGGTGGGCCTGCGGGGGTCGGTCTCCTCCAGTCGCGCACCGCGGGCGGCGCGGCCTCCAGTGGCTTGCAGCACGGGTCGTACGGACCCGGGCAACGGCTGGCGCAAGAGGCAGACTGGCACGTCTCGTGCAGCGGCCCGCATAAACCAAATTGGTATTACCAACAGACCAAACCACACAAAGTGGGGCGATTCTCTGGCTTTATCTTCACGTCAATTACAGGGTTAACACTTATTTTCCACGCAACGTCGCAATTAAATTCTTATTGGTCATACCAATAATGCTAAAGACCAAGGGGCATCGCTGCGCGCGGCGGTGTGCGGCACAGCCGACGAGAATGCGCTGCCCGGCGCCGGCGCACAGGCCGGTTGAGTCACTTTTTCATAGCACCTTGCGCTTGCTGAGTAAGCGCTGGAGGCCGTTTTGGCACCAAAGTGCGCCCACGCTGCTTCAGAGTGCGTGCGCCAGCTGCCCCAGCGTGGCCAGCGCGGCTTCGCTGCGCGCGTTCCATTCCTGGCCGTAGTTCAGCCGCAGGCAATGCGCGAAGCCGCGCGAGGCCGAGAAGATGGGCCCCGGCGCGATGCTGATGCCGTGCTGCAACGCCTGGCGATGCAACCGCAGCGTGTCAGCGCCTTCCGGCAGTTCCACCCACAGGAAGTAGCCACCCGCCGGCTGCGTGGCGCGCGTGCCGGGCGGAAAGTGCGCGGCCACAGCCTCGGCCACGCGCGCCTGGCGCGCGGCCAGCGTCTGGCGCAGGCGGCGCAGATGCTTGTCGAAGCCGCCGCGCTGCAGGTAGTCGGCCAGCGCTGCCTGCACCGGGGCCGAGGCGCCAAGCGTGGTGGTCAGCTTCTGGCGCGCCACGGCCTGGGCAAAGCGCCCCGGCGCCGCCCAGCCGAGCCGGTAGCCCGGCGCCAGGCACTTGGAGAACGAGCCGCAATGCAGCACCAGGCCCTCGCGGTCGAAGGCCTTGGCGGGCAGCGGGCGCCGGTCGCCAAAGTACAGCTCGGCGTACACGTCGTCCTCGATCAGCGGCACGCCGTGGCGTGCCAGCAGCGCCACCAGCGCCTGCTTCTTGTCCTCGGGCATCAGGCTGCCCAGCGGGTTCTGGAACGTGGTCATGAGCCAGCAGGCCTGCGGGCGGTGGCGCTCCAGGGCGTGTGCCAGCGCCGCGAGGTCGATGCCCTCGCGCGGGTGCGTGGGCACCTCGATGGCCTGCAGGCCCAGGCGCTCCAGCGCCTGCAACGCAGCGTAGAAGGTGGGCGACTCGACCACCACCGCGCCGCCCGGCCGGGTGACGGCGGCCAGGCACAGGTTCAGCGCCTCCAGCGCACCGTTGGTGACGACGATCTCATCGGTGTGCACGCGCAGCCCGTCGGCCAGGTAGCGCAGCGCGATCTGGCGGCGCAGCGCCGGGTTGCCGGGGGTCAGGTCGTCCACCGTGCTCCAGGGGTCGAGCGCGGGTGCCGTGGCCGCCAGCGACTGGCCCAGACGCGCCAACGGAAACAGCTGCGGGCTCGGGAAGGCCGAACCGAAGGCCACGGTGTCGCGCGTGCGGCTGGCCTCCAGCACCTCGAACACCAACTCGCTCACGTCCACGGCGATGGAGGCGTCCGCAGGCTGCGAGGCATGGTCGGGCGCAGGCGGGCGCTTGCGCGCGCCCTCGCTCACGTAGTAGCCCGAACGCTCGCGCGCACGCACCAGCCCGCGCGCCTCCAGCAGGTAGTAGGCCTGGAACACCGTCGAGGCGCTGATACCGCGGCTCTCGCAGGTGTGGCGCACCGAGGGCAGGCGGTCCCCCGGGCGCAGTACACCGGCGCGGATCGAGGCCTCGATGTCGGCCGCCAGGGCCTCGTAGCGCTTCATGGGAACGCCGGGCGGCGGCAGGGTTTGCGTCAGCGGCACACGCCGTCCACGAACACCTTGAGCTGGCCGCTCTCGAACGCGGTCCACTGCTCGTTGCAGGTCAGCGGCGCGGTGGCGATGAGCGCCACGCGGTCACTGGGCGTGGTACAGGTGGAGAAGTCCAGGCTCAGGTCTTCGTCGCTCAGGCGCGCACTGGCAAAGGGGTGGCGCCGCTCGATGTAGTGCAAGTGCGTCGAGGCATGCGCCCACAACGCCAGCCCGTTGGAGAGCAGGAAATTGAAAGTGCCGTGCGGCGCGATGCGCGCCGCCAGCTCGCGCAGCGTGAGCGTGAGTTCGTCGATGGTGGGCACACCCGCGTGGGATTTGGACAGCTCCTGCATGATCCAGCAGAAGGCGTGCTCGCTGTCGGTGCTGCCCACGGGCTGAAAGTGCGCGTGCAGGCGCGGGCGGAAGTCCTTCAGGTCGCCGTTGTGCGCAAACACCCAGTAGCGCCCCCACAGCTCGCGCACGAAGGGATGGCAGTTCTCCAGGCTCACGACGCCCTGCGTCGCCTTGCGGATGTGCGCGATGACGTTGCGGCTCTTGACCGGGTAGCGCCGGATCAGCTCGGCCACGGGCGAATCCACCGCACGCTCGTGATCGACGAAGTGGCGCAGGCCCTTGTCCTCGAAAAAGGCGATGCCCCAGCCATCGGTGTGGTCGCCCGTGACCCCGCCGCGCTGGGCGAAGCCTGTGAAGCTGAAGCGCACGTCGGTGGGCGTGTTGCAGTTCATTCCGAGCAGTTGGCACATGGCAGGCAGGTCAGGTTCAGGAGGGGCGAACAGATGCGGGTTCGCGCAGCTGCCAGGCCGCCGCGAGCGCGAGCAGGCACAGGCCGGTGAGCATCAAAAAAGTTTCGGCGAAAGCGGCCGTGCGACTGGCGCTCGCCGCTGTGCCGGCCAGCGTGGCGCCGTGCGCCGCCAGGCGCCATTCCAGCACGATACCGCACAGGCTCACGCCGGCCGCGCCGCCGAGCATGCGGATGAAGCTGATGGCGCTCGACCCCTGCGAGATCAGCGCCTTGTCCAGCGGACGCATGGCGCCCAGGTTGAGCGACGGCAGGATGAAGCCCAGGCCGACACGGCCAACGAGGGTCACCGCGACCAGCAGCCACAGCGCCGTGCCCGGGCGCACCAGCACCATGCACGCGAACGACACCGCCAGCAGCGCCAGCCCGGTGCCCACCAGCAGCGGCGTAGGCCGCCGGTCCGCCAGGCGCCCTACCAGCGCAATGGTGACGGCCAGCGCGATACCCGCCGGCAGCATGATGGTGCCCACATGCGAGGCCGACAGCTGCAGCCCCAGCTGCATGAAAACGGGCAGCAGATAGGTGGAGCCGAACAGCGCCGTGCCGTAGATGAAGGCCACCACGCAGCCCATGGCGAACTGGCGGTAGCCGAACAGGCGCAGATCCATCAGCGGCTTGCTTCCGCGTGCCAGCAGGCGTCGCTGCCACCAGACGAACAGCACCAGCGCGGCCAGCGCCGCACCCAGCAGCCCGGCCGACTCGCCGGCGGGCCCGCCATGCAACGCCACCAGGCCGTTGAGCAGGCACAGCGTGCCACCGGCGCCCAGCAGCAGGCCGCCCCAGTCCAGCCCCGCGCCGTCGCGCCCGGCATCAGCGCCCCCCGGTGCGGTGACCGGCACGAACCGGTACGCCAGCCACAGCGAGGCCAGGCACAGTGGAACGACCATGAAGAAGATGGAGCGCCAGCCAAACCAGTCCACCAGCAGCCCGCCGATGCTCGGTCCAATGGCGGGGCCCAACACCACGCCCATGCCAAAGATGCCGCTGGCGCGCCCCTGCTCGTGCGGCAGGAAGGCGTGCAGGATGATGACGGCGGGGATCGGCTGCACCACGCCGGCCGCCAGCCCCTCGGCCACGCGCGCGACCAGCACCAGCCAGTATTCGCTGGCCAGCCCGCCACCAATGCCGCCGACCATGAGCAGCAGCACCGCACCCACGTAGGTGGTGCGGTAACCGAAGCGCGCCAGCAGCCATGGCGTGGTGAGCATGGCCACGGTGGTGGCCACCATGAAGCCCGAGGTGACCCACTGCGCGCGCTCCTGTCCCAGCGCGAAGTGGTGGCTCATGTCGGGAATGGCCACGTTCACGATGGTCGAAGAGATGATGGAGGCCATGGTGCCCACCATCACGCTGAGCAGCAGCAGCCAGCGGTAGCGCTCGCCGTAGCGGGCCTTGAGCGCGGCGGCGGAATCGGTCATGGCGGTGCCTTACACAGCCCCTGGCCCTTGAAACCGGCACGGCCCAGGCCAGCGGCGCAGCCGCTTGTATCTTCCATCCAGACCGTCGCGGTAGAGTTTGACTGCCGTAAAGGTAGCCAGACCGGCCCGTGCAGTTTGGTAGCCGCTGGGGTGTTCGAGCCCGTCCCTGAGTACAGAACGCACGGCCACCGCGCAGGTCTTCATTGAGCCCGAACGGTTACGCGCGCCACCGTTGAGCGCGCATGTACAAGCATGGGAGTTGAAGATCATGTCTGCTTTATCAGTGACGGTAGGTATCGACGTGGCCAAGGCACACGTCGATGTCTGTGTACTGGGCACCCACAGCGATGTCCAGCGGTTTGCCAACGATGTTGATGGCCACTGTGCGCTGGCTGCTGCCTTGCAGTCCATGGATGTTGGCCTGGTGGTGATGGAGGCCACCGGAGGTTACGAGG